>CAIKND010000222.1 GCA_903828675.1 uncultured Acidobacteriaceae bacterium | reverse complement strand
GAAAAACACACTGTCATCCGCAAACCGGCTCACCACCTGCGCGACACACTTCGAATACCTCCCCGGCAAACCGCTAAGTTGGCTTTTGCGAAAACGCTATGACCGACACACTCCTAGGGTACGGTAATCCTGGAATTGCTCTAGTGCTGCTGGCCGGTCCATCCGCGCTCACCGCCTAGGAAACGTGTCATCGCATGCCAAGGAAATGTACGTCCGACCGGTTTCCCAGGGTCTCGATTGTGAGACCTGGGAACGCTCAAGATCTTCAGCCAAAAAGGATTGCTCCCAAAATTTCCTTGGGCTGTATCAGAAGCGCCCCCCCGGCGCTCAGCTCACCTACACCTTTACGCGCAGGCGCTCCAGATGCAGCCCAAGGACTTCAAAGGCTGCTGAAAAACTCCATGTTCGAAGCCCGCTGGCGAGCTTTGTAACAGCCGTCCACCGGCGTTGCCGACCCCCGGATGGATGAAACTCCGGGTGCCCCATCCTTGCGACGTCTTTGTTTTTTGCCGCTAGGGTGGGATCGCTAGAACGATGATGCCCCAACGTATTTTCAACAACGTACGATCTTGTTTCTTTTTAGGGCACGACTTCAGTCGGGCCTCTAACCGCTGAAAATAAACCCGGGCTTCACAGGCTGCGGGAAGCTCCTATCAAGGCACTGTTTTGAAAGGGCACGGCTTCAGCCGTGCCGAAAGTGATTGAAAATACATGAGGGCTTTAGCCCCTGAGGGATGTTTTCCGGGCTTCCCTTCTCAAATTCAGCCCTTTTTTCCGCAGCCTGTTCAGCCCCTGCTGTATCTCGATCAGGACATCGACTCAAAATCACGCCCTCTTCCGCGGCCTCTTCAGCCCCTCACGGGCCTTACCGAACCTGAAACACCTGCACTTCTGATCACGCTCGTGCAAAATGCCGATCCTTCCCGCCAGGACTTCTTGGGCAGATTCTAAGTCTATTTATTGAGTAATGACTTACGAACAGCTGACCAACCGGGGACACCAGAAACCTAGACACTACGGCGTTTGCCGGTACGGATCCAGACTACCGGCCTCAACTTAGTCTAATTGGCGTATCCATGACATAGGAGACCGAAACAGTTCATTGGAGAGTTACATGAATCTCGGCTTTCCCCCGAGTCTAGGTCGAATTCCTATTCCTAAGGTGAAGTTTCGCCGATAGAAAAGCCAAGAGACGTTTGAAGTTTGCAGCTATCTCAGGTTGAATCGATTTTGGGTAGGCTTAGGCAAAGCGGGGCGTCGGCTAGCGCCAGCGCATCTGCGCAGAGGTTCCTTCGGTGCCTAATTGGCCGATACTTGCCGTAACGTTGACAAAGAGACGAGGACTGTACATTACATGATCAGCGTGGGAGAACGATGCAACGGATCCACCCGTGACTCATCAGGGGATCTTGGCTGTAACCCCAGTGTCCCAGTTCAGGTACAGGTCCTGCCAGTTGCGAACCAGCAATTCAACCAGCAAGCCGATGGGGTGGCAGACACCAATTCGCAAGCCGCCGAGCTTCTTTCGGAGCTGGAAAGAACTAAGGCTGAACTCCAGGAGAAAACGTTATACCTGCAAACGCTGTTCGAGACCGTTCCCGTTGGTATTTTCGTGGTGGATGCCGAGACACGCCTTGTCCTCGATCTCAACCCACACGCGCAGAAGTTAATCGGTGCAAAGAAGGATCAAATAGTCGGTTACCGGTGCAACAATGTGGTCTGTCCGGCTGGGGATCGCGCATGCCCCATCCTTGACTTCGGACAGACCATCGACCAATCCGAAAGAGTGGTTTTGACCAAGGACGGGAGGCGGTTGCCGGTACTCAAAAGCGTAGTTCAATTGGTAAACGATGGCCATAGAGTCTTGGTGGAGAGTTTCGTGGATATCACCGAAATCAAGAAGGCGCAAACTGAGATTCTGAATGCGAACGCCGATCTTTCAACAGCACAGGAGAGTCTAATCGCCGCCAAAGAAGCAGCTGAGTTGGCTGCCCTGCATGACCCGCTCACCAAACTGCCCAACCGTCGCCTGTTATCTGAACGATTACGCCAAGTGATGGTAACTTCCACCAGAAGTAATCTAAAGAGCGCGCTGCTTTTCATTGACCTGGATGACTTCAAGCGGGTGAACGACACACTTGGACATGACGCCGGCGACATCTTGCTCCAGACAACAGGTTGTCGTCTTTCCAGCTGCGTCCGCGATGTTGACACAGTGGCGCGATTGGGAGGAGACGAATTCGTTGTCATTCTTGAAGGGCTCAGTGAAAGCCAGGAGAAGGCCGCGAATCGGGCGAAAATCGTCGCCGAGAAGATCCTGGCTATCGTTTCTCAATCCTGCCGACTCAATGGACGTGAGTGCATTTGCACTGCCAGCATCGGTATCGTTGTCTTCGGAGGCCAAAGGGACTCAATCGACAATGTGCTGCAGCAGGCCGATATTGCCATGTATCACGCCAAAGCGAAAGGCCGGAACGGTATCCACTTCTTTGCTCCTGCCTTGCAGGAGGCTATCATGGCTCGCGCTGCGCTTGAAGAGGATCTGCGCCAGGCGATAGGGACCAAACAGTTCGTGCTCCACTACCAACCCCAAATAGAAGCCGGTAACGTGGTTGGCGTCGAGGCCCTGATCCGTTGGAACCACGCCACCCGGGGCACCTTGGCTCCAGCTGAATTTATATCGATGGCCGAGGAGACAGGGCTGATTGTACCTTTGGGAACCTGGGTGCTGGAGACGGCCTGCAAGCAGATCGCGGCTTGGGCACAGTCTGATCGAACTTCGGATATGACCGTCGCTGTGAACATCAGCGCCCGCCAGTTACGTCAGCCGGATTTTGTCCAACAGGTGTTGGACGCGGTCAACCGCGCCGGGGCCAATCCTCGTAATCTTAAGTTGGAACTCACCGAGAGCATGTTGTTGGAGAACATCGAAGAAGTCATCGGCAAGATGGCAGATCTCAAAGTCCATGGATTGAGCTTTTCCCTGGACGACTTCGGCACTGGCTATTCCTCCCTGGCTTACCTGAAGAGACTCCCTCTGGACCAGTTGAAAATTGACCGAGCCTTCGTTCGGGACATGCTCACGGACGTGACTAGCAGCACCATCGCGCAAACCGCCATCTGTCTGGGCAATGCTATGGGTCTTTCGGTAATGGCCGAGGGTGTTGAAACATCCGAAGAACGAAGTCTCCTCGCAAGCCTTGGCTGCCATTCATATCAGGGTTATCTCTTCAGCCCTGCACTGCCCTTGGAAGAGTTCGAGCAGTGGTTGCGGGGTTTCGCTTTGGGAAACAGTTGAGAGTTGAGCTCGCACGCTGGCCAACAAACTCGACTCTCAACTGAATCAGGTGTCACAACCCTGGAAGCTCAACGCTAAACGATATAATGCTTCTACATTCTGTGGCCTATAGGTTCTCGCCAGGATCGATTCTGAAATGTCGGCTTCTCGACTGCTTTCCGGTACTCTTGGCCCTAAGGGAACGACCGCCAAACCGGACATGATGCACTCCTAGGCTTGGGAACGCCTTTGGACCTCCTATTCTTGCGCTCGGAGATTGGAAAAGGAACCACCTGAGCGCCCGGCAAAGGTCCGCAGACGATTTCAGTGCCGTTTACAGTCATGCATAGGCCGGCGCCGCGCCCGAAAATGACAAAAATGTGACAAATTTTCAAGTTTATGAATTTAAATAACTTAGCTTCCACCCTGGCTGCAGATAATTACCACACAAAGGCGCACAATCTTTATATGGAGTTCCTCAACTCAAATCGTCGTCTCTGGAAAGATGCGGAGGCGCATACCGGCCAGAGGCCCCACCCCCCTCCCTACCCTCCCTACCCACCCCCCCTCCCGCAGAGTGTTACTTTATAGTTACGTCATGGTAACTCATTGATAATAAACCGCATAAGCAAATATTCGCCCAATCCAGGCTACTTCCCATGATCAAACGAGTCTACGGCCGCTCGGTCTCGGTCGGTTCTGCCCTGATTTTTTGACGATTCGGAAGCTTCGTTCCAGGCCAAAACACGCCGGAACCACCGCTAATACGCCTTGAGGCCAACAATCGTCTCGAGAATGGTCTCCGGTTGGGGAAGAATGGCGTCCTCCAGCAGCGGCTGATAGGCGACAAAGGTGTCCATCGATCCAACCCGTTTCACCGGCGCGTCGAGTTCCTCAAAAAGCTCGTCGGCGATGCGAGCCGCAATCTCGGCTCCGTAACCCCAACTCAGCATGTCCTCGTGGGCCACAATCACCCTGCTGGTCTTGCGTACCGAGGTGGCAATCGCCTCCCAGTCGTAAGGGCTTAGGGTGCGCAGATCGATGATTTCCACGTCGATGCCGTGGTCGCGCTGCGCCTTCTCCGCCGCCTGCAAGGCACGCGGCACCACAGCGCCGTAAGTCACCAGCGTCATGTGCGTTCCCGGCCTGACGATCTTCGCCTTCCCAAACGGAATAGCGAACTCCGGGCCAGGATAGGGTGCGCGGCCATACGTCTCGCGGTAGAGTCTTTTGTGTTCCAGGAACAGCACCGGATCGTCGCAGCGGATCGCCGTACGCAGCAATCCCATGGCGTCAAGAGCGTTCGACGGAAGAACCACGCGCAGCCCAGGGATGTGCGTAAAAATGCTCTCGCCCGACTGCGAGTGGTAGATGGAACCGCCGGTCAGATAGCCGCCGATAGGCACGCGCAGCACAATCGGTGACGCCCATGCGCCATTCGAGCGCCAGCGCATCAGCGCCAGTTCGTTACGGATCTGGTGCATGGCCGGCCAGATGTAGTCGAAGAATTGAATCTCGACCACCGGCTTCATCCCGCGCGTGGCGTAGCCGATAGCGCGGCCCACGATATTGGCTTCAGCCAGCGGCGAGTTGAAAACCCGCTCTGAGCCAAACTCGGTTTGCAGCCCGGCGGTCAGCTTGAAGACGCCGCCTTTGCCTTTAACCTCGGCAAGCGCCTCAACGCGGCTGGCGTCGGCCACGTCTTCGCCGTAGACCACAATGCGCTGGTCGCGGCGCATCTCATCGTGCAGGCAGGCGTTGATCAGATCGGCCATGGTGCGCGGACCGCTGCCTTTGGCGCCTCCGGCCTTGCCTCCGCCGGCCGCGCCCGGCGCTTCCGCGCGTTCATGATCGAACGCAGCGCCGCATGGGTCCACGTCTTCTGAGTAAACATGCTCGGTGATTCCCGAAACCTTCGGCAATGGCGCTTCCAATGCACGGTCAGCGGCCTCTGCGGCCAACCGGTCCTGCGACTGCTCCAGTTCGTTGATTTGAGCTTCGGTGAGAATGCCCTCGCGCAACAGGCGCATCTGCATCTTTGCGATCGGATCGCGCAGCCCATCGGCCTCCCGCTCTGCCGCCGACCGGTAGAGCTTGTCGTCGTCCGAGAGCGAGTGGGAATAAGCTCTCATGCAGTGGCCGTGCACAAACGCTGGGCCCAGGCCGGCTCTGCAATGCTTCGCCGCCTCCTGAAACGTCTTCAGGCAAACTTCCGGATCAGTGCCGTCGATCTCCGCAAAAAAGAAGTTGGGGAAGTTCGCCACCAGTTTTGAAATGTTGCCGCCCGGCGTATTCACTTCCACCGGCACGCTGATCGCGTAGCCGTTGTCTTCCACGCAGAAGATCACCGGCAGCTTCTGATTCGATGCCGTATTCAAGGCTTCCCAGAACTCGCCTTGGGAGGTGGAACCCTCGCCCAGACAGGTGAGAACCACTTCATCCCCGTGAAATGTTACGTCGCGGAATGCGCGGTAGTCGCCTGCGGGCACGGTTTGCGCCTGCCTAGCTGCCGCCTCGGGATGGTGGCTGAAGTACCGGCCTGCCTCAGCGCAACCCACGGCATGAAGAAGCTGCGTCGTCGTTGAGGACGAGGTGCTCACAATGTTCAGCGACCGGCTGCTCCAGTGCGTCGGCATCTGCCGGCCTCCGCTGGCCGGATCAGTGGCCGCGCCCACCGCCTGCAGCATCATTTCATCGGGAGTGAAACCCAGCGCCAGGCAAAGCGCCCGGTCGCGATAGTAAGGGAAAATCCAGTCGTAGCCCGGACGCAAAGCCAATCCCGCGCCTACCTGCAGCGCCTCATGCCCCGCCCCCGAAATTTGAAAATAGATCTTCTGCTGCCGCTTAAGAAGAATCTCGCGGTCGTCCACGCGGCGGGAAAGATACATCAACCGGTAGATTTCAATCAACTTCTGAGCGCTCAACCCACCCGTGACGCTAACTGCCTCTGATAGGCGAGCACTGGAAACTGCCAGTTCCATTCCCGTCCCTCTCGAAGAACCGAATCTCTAGAAAACTCTCGATCCTGGCCTGATTGTACCAATCCGGCGTACTCAGGACGCCCAGGCAACGGCCCGCCACACTGGCACCCTCAACGGCGTCGCGAAGACGGAGGAGGCAGAGGCGTAGCGTCAAGATAGACTGGCGTGCCTTGCACGGTTGTCTTCATCTTGTCTTTTACGCTACGAGCGAGCTTTTCAATTTCAGCAACCTTGCGGAGCTGCTCCGAAGTCAGGGAGCTCGGATTCGTGCTCGCGATCTCGGCATTCAATTCGATAGCCAACTTCACAAGCTTATCCGTGTCGGCAACCATCGACTTGTGTAGCGCCGCATTCAGTTGGCGCATTCGTAATTCGCTGATAGCTGGGTCGCTGTCCCCTGCGGGAAACACCTGATCCAGATCAGAGACCGCCCGTCGCATCTCACGCTTCTCTGCGGTCACCGGCGCCGGCTCAGCGGGATTCGGAAACTGTGCGAGGCTGGGTAGAACCGGCATCAAAAGCACCAGGCAGGCCGCAGCACTCGCCAGACCTGCCGAACGGCGAAGGAACCCAAACAGAGACTTGTTCATCTGCACACCCCAAGCTTGCTATCCGACTGCAATAGAGTCTTCATTTCGTCCTCATTCTGTGGGCCAGTTGCTCAATCTCATTGGCCTTCTTAATCACCAGAATCGAGAGTGTGTCCCTGCTGGTCTTGTCCACCTCAGCTTTCAAACCGCTAGCCAGGTTGAGAAGGTTTGCGCTATCTTCTGCTATTTGGCTCTTCGGCGCGGCAGGTGCTTCGTTTACCTGTGGCTGCCCCTGCCCCGTCGGAACCAGCGCCTGCGTACTGGCCGGAGGAGAGGAGTTCGCAGGTGCCGGCGATGGCTCTGATTGCACCTGGCTGTGCAGAATTCCCGCGCCCGCTACAAGCGCCACACAGGCCAGGGTCACAAAAACGCAGAGCTGGCTCGCCCTGGCTCGCGACAGGTTCACAAACTTCTTTATGTTCTTGCGAGGCACTTTCATGGATGACCTCCACATCGTTTCAGGAATGTGCCGGGGAGGGCTGCCGGGAGTTTCCGGCTATTCCTGCGCACAGTCTAGTCTAGAATGAGGAGTTTTGGCATGATCCCCGTCTATTTTGCTGCAAGAATTAGTTGGTTTGCTGAAGGCCGGTTCCTCGGCCATGTACTGGACGAGTGGGCCGACGATGCTCAGGAGTTCATTCACAGCAAGCTGCCCCACCTGATAGTGGTTGCAGCTATCGCATTTATCCTCAGCCGTTTACTGCGTCTGGCAACCCGGCACATGACGCGCGTGGCCGAGCAGCACGCTGCCGGTCCTGGGCGCCTCGGACAGGTCAAGACACTCGCAGGTGTCATCCGCACTACCGGCCTGGCCATGATCGGTCTGATTGCCGGAATGCAGTTCCTTGACGCTGTCGGCATCAACTTCGGCCCGCTGCTGGCCTCCGCCGGAATTGCCGGAGTCGCCATCGGCCTTGCCGCTCAGAACATCGTCAAGGACATGCTGAACGGCATTCTGATCCTCATAGAAGACCAGTTCAATGTGGGCGACACGGTACGAATTGCCGGGCTGGCAGGGGTGGTCGAAGCGATGACCTTGCGCAAAACAACGGTTCGCGACGCCGACGGCACATTGTATGTCATTCCCAACTCGCAGATCACGACCGTCGCCAACCTCAGCGTGGGTTTTTCGGTGGCTACCGTGAACGTGAGCGTGGACTTCTCGGCCAACCCCGACGAAGTTCTGCAGTTGCTACGCATGATCGCAATGGAGATACGCAACAGCGAGGAGTTCCGGCTGCTGTTTCTAGCGGATCCTCAAATCCTGGGCGTGGAGGCCATCAAGGGGTCCGAGTTGATTTTTCCGGTGGTCTTCAAGACGGTCGCCACCAAGCAATATGAACCGTTGCGCGAGTTCCGCCGCCGAGTCCGCCTTGCTCTGGAGGAGCACCATCTTCTGCCCGGCAACGCGTACAGAGTTTTCAACACGTTCGGGGGCCAGGACCCGGGCACGCGCGAGCAGCTGACACCTGAGCTGGCGCCGGAAAGCGACCCCACCCTCCTCAAACCCAAAGACGGCAGCCCGTTCACCACCGAAGAGTGAACGAGCTGCAATGCAGAACAACAATTAAGTTTTAGGCAGGATGACGAGTGGCCTCATCATGTCATGTTCCTCATGCTCGAGAATATGACAATGCCACACATACTCGTGGCCATGCTGCATACCTGCTCGCGGACTGCCGGGCACGGCGAACGGGACCGTCGGAAGAGTGAATTTCATAATCACCCGCACGACTTCGCCCGGATTTATTCGAACTGTTTCCTTCCATCCACGATAGTTCGGGTCAGGCGGCAACCAAGGACCCAAGGGTTTGAATGTCAGTTGACTTGGAATGGAGTTATCGAACGGAGCACGTCCGAGTACTTGTACGTTGACCAGGTGAAAATGCATGGGGTGGGTGTCGCCGGTGGTGTTGTAGATGTCCCAGACAACTGTCTGCCCGTCCTTATAGACCTCGGTCGGAGGATCGGAATAATTCAAGCCATAGCTATCTGAGTAAGCCGGATAGTCTGATCCGACTCTCTGGATGAGACGTCCATATTCATCGAAATCTTCGTTGAGTGTTTTGTTTTCGAAAATCACACCGGAGGCGGCGGGATCGAGATCCGGCTCTCCATAAGGCACGTGCGAGGCTTCGTACGCGGCGGGTAGTGCTGTCTGAAGAGCGCTATAGGTCGCATTGAAGTCGAGCGGATCTTTGGCGCCGACCAACGGCACCATGCGAAGTTGCATGAGGGTGCGCGTGTTGGGGCCCTTGCCGACAACAGTGGACGGGGCACCACCGATACTCGTCTGATCGGGACACCCGGTGAAGTAGTCGTTGCGGGAGTCACCGCCAGGGAAGGGTGCGGGCGCATCGTTGTAGAGGATGAGTTTGGCGCCGCTAGGCACGCTTGAGAAATCCACGACCAGATCGGCGCGCTCGGCCGGTGCGAGCAGTAAGTTGAATGGGCCATCGGGGTTTACGTTGCCTTGGCAATCCACGGGAATCTGCACTGGAGGCGAGTTAAGGACAACGGGTGAAGGAAGCAGTCCTCCTTCACTCCCGATCTGAATAAACGCCGGGCCTGGCTTGCCGAAATCGGGCTCTCCGGGATTTTGCGCCGACTCGTAATAGAGTTGCAGGTGGAAGAACCGGGCTTGAGAGCCGTTGAGCAACAGGAACCGGTAGCGCCGCGGCTGGACCTCGGCATACGGATAGGCCATGCCATTGATTACTGGCGTATCGGCAAAGAACTCAGGCACGCAGGACGGAGTCTCGGGCACTCCCTCGTTGGCGAAGCCGTCAGAGGGCTCACCCCGATCCCATCGGCCGTCGGGTCCGGAGCTGTTTGATTCGTAAACGTAGGGATACCACAGGTCGCCGGGACGTCCCCACTGATCGCTCGTCATCTTGAACATTTTGTCCTGGAGCACGAGGGGAATGGTGTAGGCGAGCGAAGGAACGGCCGGAGCGGATCCACTGGTGAGGATAGCTTCGACATCGTCGACGATGAGATAGGGAGCGGCCATGCCTGCATAGGCATTGAGGCGGGTGATTCCGATGGAGTGATCGTGGTACCAGGCCAATCGAGCGCTCTGGTCGTTGGGGTAGTAATAGTCGGCGTGCCCCGGCGATCCGGGAACCCCGTTGAGGAAGCATGGACCCGAGGTGCCATCGGTTGCTCCAACGGTGCCAGTGGGTGCGTACCAGGCATAGGGACCGCCGTCTGATGTCCAGGGGACCAATCCGCCGTGGAGGTGAACGCAGCAGCGGTTTTGAGGAACGCCTGGCTCGGATCCCATAAGGGTGGTATCCACCGGGAGAATATGGCGCGCGGGAAGGTCGTTTTCCATGCGAATGACAACGGGCTTTCCGCGCGTGGCGACAATGGCCGGACCGAGGTATGCGGGACTATTTGTGGTGAGGTCAACGTAACCCCAGAGGCGCGTCGGATTCGGCAAATCAGGGTGCATCTGCTGCTCGAACTGCTGCGCGGACAGGCGATAAAAGTCGGCGCCGGGATATGGGCCTGCGGCGGTATTCGCGACGGGAATGCCATTGGGGCCAAGGCCCGGCAAGGGCGCTACGAACTTGCGCAACGAAGGGCTCTGCGCGAACGCCCAGATCTTGCCTTCACTACCTTTGAAAAGGGCCAGGGCGGTACCTGCAACGAGCGTGGTCTTGAGAAACTCTCTGCGAGTGGGCATACGATTCTCCATGGTCAATCGGGGTGAATTTGGGACAGCACCGAACTGGTGCCTACAGGCCTTTGCCGATGGCGAGGGACTTCCGGTGGCGGGAGGTCCGTCTGTCAGCGCTTGGCGAAACGGCGGGACTGGCTGTGCATCCACCCGGAGGTAGAGCCACACTCAGTTTTGCCGTTTGGGACGGACTGCCATTCGCGCCCGTGCATGCCAAGGTGAAGGACAAGGCTTTGGAGCCCGGCAGAATGACATTCAGCGACCCATTCGTCTGCTGGGTGCCTTTCCAGTCACCGCTGGCGGTACATGAAGTGGCGTTGGCCGAACTCCAAGAGAGAGTTGCGGACTGGCCGGGCTCGACCGAACTAGGATTGACCGAGAGTGTCACCTGTGTTGCCGGAGGCGGCGCGACAGGTGGAGTTGTGGTTGTTGCGACCTGGCTACCCGATCCGCAACCCGAGAGAACCAAGACAACGACAGCAGCAAAACAATAGCGAATGTACATGACCTTCCTTTGGGGAGTGCCTCGTTTGTTCAGAAGGTCGAAAGCGCTTGAGAAGCCTTTCGGCTGGTGAACAAATCGTCATAATTGCGGTACTCACAATGAGAGTGACCGCAAGTTGATCTGTGCGATGTGAGCCAAGTCACCTGACCAATGTGAGCGCTGTCACAATTTGGCATATATCTTTAATTTACGGGAGCACCGAGTTCGGCGCGAAGAAGGGAAAGATCCTTGATCGGGCTGCAAACAGACTGGACATTTGTTTACCATATCGACAACAAAAGCCCTCTAGAATGCTGCGATCTATTGGCATATTCCGCTTATTACAAACAAGTTATGCGGATATTGGTTTATGTCTTCGCTCCACAACTGGGAGGGGGGGTGGGTAGGGAGGGTAGGGAGGGGGGTGGGGCCTCTGGCGGGTATGCGCCAGCGCATCTTTCGAGGGACGGCGATTTGCGTTGAGGAACTCCATATAAAGATTGTGCGCCTTTGAGCGGCAATTATCTGCAGCGAAAATTGCGACTAAGTTCTTTCAATTCAGCAAGGTGAAAATCGGGGGCGTTTTTATCATTTCTGGGTGCGGCGAGACCTGAGGCATGACTGCGAACTGCACTTAGGGGATGGAAAGGCACGAGGATTAGTTTGTTGCTGTCCCACCCATTCGCCAAAAACACGGCGAATGGATGGGGCACGGAGCGATGTGCCAATTGAGCGGATGGTCGCCTATCCGTCTCCAATCTGAGAAACGGGTTGGAGACGAGTAGGCGGTGTTTCAGGAGCGACCCACAAAACGCCGATGATTCGGTATCGCCGTCATCACCGGTCCCCAAATGCAAGGGACCGGTGGCACCCTCATCTGGGTTGAAAAAAGTCACCGAGACCGTGGCCACCCGCCGGATAGACGCCGGATTTGAGTCGATGTCCTGATAGGGATGCAGCAGGGGCTAAAGCCCACATTTGTTCCCAGCGGTTTGCGGCCCGACTAAAGTCGTGCCCTGATACAAAACTCGCCAGTTTCCTTCGAACAATGAGTTTTTTCGCAGCCTGTAAAGTCGTGCCCTGTTACAAAGCTCGCCAGATGCAGTCGATCGATGAGTTCTTCCGCAGCCTGTAAAGCCCAACGTTGATAATAGGCGTTTTGCGGCCCGACTAAAATCGTCCCATGTTACAAAGCACGTCTGTGGATTTCGAATGTTTATTTTTCGCAGTATGTAAAGGCCTGGATTACCTTGCTCCGGCGTTTCATTGAGCAGAGAAAAACCTCCTGTACGGGGCGCTCACCTGGATGGGGTTGGCGCTGTACAGGAGGTTTATTTCTGGTTAGATTGTGGGCTGGTTAGTTGGTGATGCCGTCGAGCTTGATCTGGTACTCGATGATCTTTTTGAGGGTATCGTAGGGCGCGTTTGCGGGCACCTGGCGACCGTTGATGACCAGGGTGGGCACCGTGGTGATGCCGAGGTCTGAGGCGAGTTTGGTGGAGGCGTCGACTGCCGCCTTGGTTTCAGAGGTGGCGGCGCAGGCGGCTACCTTCGCGGTGTCAACACCGGCCTTGGCTAAGGCGCTGTTGAGGGTGAGCATGGCGCCATCGGGTGTGGCGAGGCCATCCTGGCCGTCAAAGACCGCGGCTGCGAACTGGAAGAAGGCCGTGCTGCCGGCCAGCTTTGCCGCGCAAACTCCGTAGGATGCGGCGGTCACAGATTGGGGGTGAATGGAGGGGATGGGGTCATTCTCAAAGACGATGCGGGCCTTGGGGAAATCGACCACAAGCTTGTCCATATTGGCCTGCGCCTCTTTGCAATGGGGGCATTGGAAATCCGCGAACTCGACAAGCAGGAGTTCCTTGGCGGCCGATCCGCGGTAGGGGCCGTCTGCCTTGGCCTGCATGAGGGCGCGATAGTCGGCATAGGGCTGAGCGCCGAAAGCGACAATCTGGTCGCCGGCGATGATGTGCTTGCCATCAGCGAGGGCAAAGAACTCGAGGGCCTGGGGCTTCTCTTTGCCGGTCTTGTCGCCGACAAAAACGACCACCTTGGTGATTCCATCGACGGGGGTCTTGACGATGGCCTGAATCTGCCAGATTCGGTTATCCTCATAGCCCCAACTGGCCGACAAAAAGGCGTTGATGACGTCCTTGGAGGGCGTTGAGGCGGTGAAGTTGGCCGGGTCGGGCTTGGGGAACACGGGCGCGGCCGCAGGAGCGGGGGCGGACAGTTCCGCGGCGGGCGCAGCGGGAACCTGGGTCTGTGCGGCAGTCTGAATTACGGGCATGGAAAGAGCAACCAGCGCGGCAACGCTGGCAAAACGGACGGACGGACGGATCAAGCTGTTTCTCCTTATTTCGCGGGAATCTTCCCAGATTCTAGCTTATACCTCATAGGTTAGGCTTCTACCTTGACGGCGATGGGAAATCTGCGCCCCATGCCAAACGACTTTGAAGTGACCTTGAGAACCGGCGCGGCCTGCTGACGCTTGTACTCGGAACGCTCGACGAGGCGCACCACCTGTTGGACGAGATCGAGTGGGAAACCGTTGGCCTGGGCGATCTGCTCGGGGGTTTCGTAGCGCTCGACGTAGGCCTCGAGGATGGGGTCGAGAACTTCGTAGGGCGGCAGCGAATCGGTGTCTTTCTGGTCGGGCCGCAACTCGGCCGAGGGCGGCTTGTCGAGGATCGCGGCCGGAATCACCTCCCGTTCCCGGTTCAACCAGCGGCAAACCGCGTAGACGCGGGTCTTGACCAGGTCGCCGATGACCGCCAGCGCGCCCACCATATCGCCGTAGAGGGTACAGTAACCGACGGCCATCTCGGACTTATTGCCGGTGGTCAACACCAGGGCGGAAAATTTGTTGGAGAGGGCCATCAGGAGGCAGCCTCGAATTCTGGACTGAATGTTTTCTTCGGTGGTATCCGCCTTGAGGCCTGCAAATTGGGGCTGGAGCGCGCGGGTGAACTCCGCGAACAAGCCGCTGATGCCGATGAGTTCAAACCTGATGCCAAGATTGGCGGCCAAATGGCGGCTGTCGTCGATGGAGCCCGCGGACGAGTAGGGGCTGGGCATTCCGACGGCGATGACATTTTCGGGACCGAGGGCATCGGCGGCAATGGCCGCGACGAGCGCGGAATCGATGCCTCCGCTGAGGCCGACAAGGGCCTTTTTGAACCCGCATTTGCGCACATAGTCGCGGGTGCCGAGGACCAGGGCGCGGTAGGCGGCGGCGGTATCGTCGTCCTCGGCGACGGGCAGGACGGGGGCATCAAAGGGGTCGACGACGACCAGGTCTTCAGCGAAGGAGGCGGCCTGGGCAATCAGTTCCCCGCGCGCGTTCAGGGCGAGGGAGGAGCCGTCGAAGATGAGGCTGTCGTTGCCACCCACCTGGTTGGACATGAGCACGGGCACGCCGTCGCGGCGCGCGATGGCCGCCAGCATTTCGCGGCGAATGGCGCGCTTGGAGTGCCAGAAGGGGGACGAGGACAGATTGATGTGCAGGGCGGGCTGCTGACGCATCAACTCTTCCATCGGGTCCACCTTGTACAGACGCTGGGGCCAGAAGTTCTTGTCGTTCCAGGCGTCCTCGCAGATGGTGATGGCGAGGCGGACTCCGTCCAACTCGACGACCTGCTGCCCGCGGGACGGGGCGAAGTAACGCTGCTCGTCGAATACGTCGTAAAAGGGGAGGAGCCGCTTGTGCTGCTCGAGGAGAAGCGTGCCTCGGTCGAGCAGAACGGCGGCATTGACGGCAGGCTTGCCTGTCTCGGGTGGGGCGGGCAAAGCCACGCCAGCCAGCACAGCCGACGGCAAGTCACGGGTGGCCGCGGCCAGTTCGTCGACAGCGCTGCGGCAGCGGGCGAGGAAGCTGGGCTTCTCAAGGAAATCGGCGGGCGGATAGCCGCAGATGGCGAGCTCAGAAAACACGGTGAGGCGCGCGCCCAGTGCGGCTGCGCGGCGGCTGGCCGCAACGATTCGTTCAAGGTTTCCTGTAAAATCCCCGACCGTCGGATCGATCTGGGCCAATGCGATCTTCACAGAATTAGTTTAAATGCAAGATGCGCAAGGCCGCCGGGCAGAGGGGCGGCCTTGCGAAGGGTATTGGTGATTTGGGGGGCTTAGGAGCCGGTGCCGGCGAAGACGACGCCGATGGTTCTCATGATGATTTTGAAATCCAGCCAGATGCTCCAGTTGTCGATGTAGGTGACATCCAGCGACACATAGCTGGCGAAGGACGGGTCTTGCCGGCCCTGGACCTGCCATAGACCGGTGATGCCGGGCGTCACGTCCAGACGCCGCAGGTGACTCAGCTTGTATTCCCGTACCTCGCTGGCGATGGGCGGACGGGGCCCGACGACGCTCATGTCGCCCTTTAATACGTTAAAGAACTGGGGCAACTCATCCAGCGAATACTTGCGGAGGAAATGGCCCAGCTTGGTGAGGCGGGGATCGTTGGAAATCTTGAAGAGCACGCCGTCCCGTTCGTTCATGTGCATGATGTCCGCGCGGCGCTTCTCTGCGTCCCGCACCATGGTGCGAAATTTTGTGCACAAGAAGACCCGGCCCTTCTTGCCGATGCGTTCGGAGGAGTAGAAGATGGGGCCCGGCGAATCCAGCTTGACCGCGATGGCGATGATGAGCAGCAGTGGCCAGATAACGAGCAACAGTAAGATGGAAAAGACGATGTCGAAGACGCGCTTGAAGAGCAGGCCCACTTCAGGGACATGGCCGCAGTGGAGGGGGATGGTGGGAAACTGGCCTATGTACTCGATGGGGCTGTTCCAGGCGAGGCCGTCGTACATGTCAGGAACGACGCGCAGATCGACGCCCTGGGTGCGGGCTTGCTCGAGAACGCCCTGGACCACTCCCCGCTCGCAGGGCGAAGTGAAGAAAATTTCATCGACGAACTGTTTGCGGGCATGCTGAAAGAGGGTATCGAGCGTGCCAATGACCTCGCCGGACGTTGCTGAAAAGCGCGAACTGACGCCGGGCAGACCGATGAACCCCTTGAAGGTGTAGCCGAGATGGCGGATGCTTTCGAGGTGATGGCGGAGGGCATGGGCCTCAGGACCGGTGCCGACAATGAGTACATTTCGGGTGCCGAGCCCGCGATCGTACCGGCGATAAAGCAGGACCCGGTAAACGAGCCGGCGGAGGCTGAGGGAAACGGCGACCAGCCCGACCGTGAGCACCACGATGCTGCGCGGAATGTCGTCGGCGTGAAGCAGGTAAAGGGCTCCGGTAAGCAATAGTCCGGCCGTGAAGCAGGCCTGCAGACTCAGCCTCTGCTCACTCAATATGGAGGACAACCGGGTGGGCGCATATAGATGCAAGCGCCTGCTGATAATCATGAGCGAGACAGTAAACCCGCAGAGAAGGGCCAGCAGTATCCACATAGGACGGCCATGAATCAGGGTTCCGTGCCAGAAGCCGCGGGCTCCGGCGAGAGGGCCGGTATGCATTTCGTAGAGAGTGGCGAGTCCTGCGGCGCCGAGGATGGTGATTGCATCGAGAACCATCCAGAGCTTGGTAGTGCCCCGCGAACCCCGCGTGGATTCTGCAGCCGACCCGCCCTCCCATTCGTGGGAGGAGGCCATAGACGCCGATAGTCTCTGCCAGAATTCCGAAGTCGCCATCTACGTTCCGCAGACCTCAAATGTTCAAGAAACAACGGATCGCGCAGGGGAAAAACCCCCACGAAAAGTCCGTGGACCTTATCTTTGCTTAACTGCAGGGTCTGACAGTTAGACGACCCTTTGGAGTTCCGGGTTGCCTTGAGGCGCAACCTTCGCCGTTTACTGCGTGACCGAACTGACCACGGCCATTCAAAAAGCACCAAGCGCGCAGGACACGACTCGCTGCTAATGTCTAGCCTTGGGGGAAAAACCACATGTCCTTGCTGTGCAGTCAACGGAAGCGACCACATGCAGAGCAAATCGGACTTTGGGAAACGGCCCATCCCTCGATCGCCCACAATCAACTTAGGCGACGAAAGCCTATGTAAATCAACCGATTAAAGCGAATTTCTCACACGACACGCCGTGGACGCCGAAGGGCGCAAAATTACTCTTTGCTATCAGCCTCAAGTGGCGTGGTGTGATCTTTAGGATCTCTCTCTTATTTGGCAATTGCAAGAAAAATCACGATCCGCTGGCGTTACGAGTTGCCATTTTGTTATGCCGAAGGTAATAGGAACGCATCCAGGGTCAGGAACTGTTCGATGTTTGGGTCTGTGGACTTCATGAATCCGCTCAGGGGACCAAAGTAGCTTGCGCGTCCCTGATTGAGAAACAGCACCGTGTCGGCGAGGCGCTCGGCAAAGCGCATATCGTGCGTTACCACGATGCTGGTATAGCCAAGTTGATGCTTGAGGCGCTGGATGAGGTTGCCCAGGAGGCGGGCGATTATGGGATCGACCATGGTGGTGGGCTCGTCGTAGAGTACCACCTCGGGCTGGGCTGCCAGAGCTCTGGCTATGGCTACGGCCCGCTTGCGCCCGGTGGACAGGCTGGCGGGCAGCGCATTGACGACGTCTTCCGCTCCGACGACGCCGATGAGGCGCTCGACAATTTGCTGAACCTGATCCTCGGCCAGGCCGCCTCGCTCGCGCAAGGGAAACGCCACGTTTTCGCGCACGCTGAGCGAATCGAACAGGGCTCCGTTCTGGAAGACCATGGTGACGCGCTTGCGAATCTCACGCAGTCCCTCTTCGTCGAGGCCGACGATCTCCTGGCCCTCGACACAGATGGAGCCGGAGTCGGGTTTGAGAAAGCCCATGAGCATGCGGAGGGCAACGGATTTTCCAACGCCGCTCCGACCCAGGATGCATAGGGTCTGGCCACGCTCGACGCTGAAGCTCACGTCCTCAAGGACGGCGCGGCCGTTGAAGGAGATGCTTACATGGCTGAAGGAGATGAGGGGGTGGGCCGAGGCGGGAGCAGGGGGTTGCGCGTCGACGGCGGCTTCTTCGGCCGGTGTCTGGGGTCGTTCCAGCCCCTCGAGCTCCGAGCCCATGAATCCCGCGTTGGAAGGAGTATCAGACATCTCAGTGAGTCCAGCTTACGCGATTGCGGTTGGCCTGCAGTAGGTCGCCTTCAGTGTTGACATTCAAAAACCAGCGCACCGGCGGCAGGCCTTGGGGATGATCTACCTGGCCGGCCTGAACGAGCAACTCGGCCGCCACGACACTGACCGGTTGACCGAGACGGGCCGCAGCGGCTTGGAACGTAGCAAAACAGCCTCCGCGGCCTGCACTGAGTTCACTGACCAGAGTAGGCAGGACCGACCGTTCCAAGACCACGGGAAAGGTCTGCGCAAAGCTGGAAACCGAGGACACGGTTACCGCGTTCTCAGTGATGCGGGCGTGGTGGAGCAGATATGCGACCAACGAAGACGGGAGCAGCGGCAGGTCAACGGGAAGAAAGACCAACCACCTTGCTGAAGTCGAAGCCAAGGCCGCGCAGATTCCGCCAAGAGGACCGCGGTCTGGAGTGGAGTCCTGAACGACCGGGGCAAAGTCGGCAAGAGACGATTTTGCCCCGGCGATCGCCGACTGTAAGCCCGCATCGCGCAGAACGGAAAGCGCCTGGGCGACCAAGGGCCGGCCGCCGCATGAGAGCAGGGCTTTATCCTGCCCCATGCGGCTTGACCGGCCCCCGGCAAGCACAAAACCCGCAGCGCCAGGTTCGCTCAGTTGCCAGCCTCCTCCATGAACCGAATGAGGGACTCGATGCCGAGCGAGAAGTTTTTCAAATGGAATTTTTCATTGGGCGCGTGGATGTTGTCGTCGGGGAGGCCGAAGCCCATCATGACGCTGGGCGCGCCGAGGTGGCGGTCAAAGTCGCCGACGATGGGGATGGATCCACCGGAGCGAATGAACACCGTGTCCTTGCCCCAGACCTCGTGCAGAGCGGTGGTGGCCGCCTGAATGTAGGGGTTGTCGACGCGGATCAGGCTGGGCTCGCCGGTGTGAATCAACCGCACTTCAACATCGACGCCCGCGGGCTTGAGCAGATCCACATAGTTCTTGTAGAGGGAAAACGCCTTGGCCGTGGTCATGCCGGGGACCAGGCGCATGGAGACTTTGGCCAGCGCCTTGGCCGGAATGACGGTCTTGGCACCGGCGCCGACAAAGCCGCCGGGGATGCCGTGCACTTCAAGAGTGGGCCGGGCCCAAGTGCGCTCAAGCACGCTGAAACCAGCCTCCCCGACCAGTTCGCGTGAGCCTACTTCGGTCTTGCGGTAGTGCTCCTCGTCGAAGGGCAGGCTCTTCCACGCGGCCAACTCCTCGGGGCTGGGAGGAATGATGTCGTCGTAAAAGCCGGGGATGAGGATATGGCCGTTCTTGTCCTTGAGGCCAGTGAGAATCTCCGCCAAGGCAAAGAACGGGTTGGGCGCCGCGCCGCCGTACATGCCGGAGTGCAGGTCCTGCTTGGCGCCGCGCACTTCAAGCTCGGTGTAGATCATGCCGCGGAGGCCGACGCAAAGGGTGGGCAGGCCGGGCGCGAATAACTCGGTATCGGAGATGAGCGCGAAATCACACTTCAAATCGGCCGGCTTGGTGGCCACATAGGTGGCAATGCCCTCTCCGCCGACTTCTTCATCGCCCTCGAGCAGGACGCGTACGTTGAGGGGCAGGCCTTTGTGGGCAACCATGAGCGACTCAATCGCCTTGATCTGGGCCCAGACCTGACCCTTGTCGTCGGCCGAGCCGCGGGCGTAGAGATTGCCGTCGCGCTCGGTGGGCTCGAAAGGCGGGGTGAGCCACTCGTCCAGGGGATCAGTGGGCTGGACATCGTAGTGGCCGTAACAAAGTACGGTAGGTTTGCCGGGTGCATGGAGCCAGTCGGCATAGACCAGGGGATGGACTTCAGTCTCGATGATGCGGGTGTTCTCCATGCCGATGCGCTTGAGTTCCGCGACCAGCACCTCGGCGGCCTTCCGGCAGTCGCTATTGTGTTCAGGCAATGTGGAAATAGACGGAATGCGCAAGAGCGCCTTTAACTCATCGAGAAAGCGGGGATAATTTTGGCGTGCAAATTCAACAGCAGGTGATGTCATAGGAAAAGCTCCCTTCAAGAACAGACAGAAGAGAGTATAGACCTGATGGGCGCTGGGCCGCAGTGGATGCTTGCGCGGGAACTGTCTTGGGAAGTAGGGGTTTTGCCGGAAGGGATTAACCGCAGGTCGCGGCTCGACTTTGTCAGAAGCCTGGATTTCAGGAGTCTGATAGCGTCAATCTTGTTTGAAAGATGGGTGGAGGGTGATTTAAACGTAGCGATATTGCTGGCAATTCGCATTCCCAGGTGCCAAAGGTAGCCGCCATTCGAATCAGGCGATCTTCTTCTTGATCTCGCGCAGCATTGCCAATGACTCAGGACTAAGCAGGCCAGTGCGGTCAATATCGACGTTGAAGGTCACGGGAACCTTCACGTTATTGCAGGTGCGCACGTAGTCCAAAATATGCGCGAAGTGCCACATGGGAGCTATCAGGGGAGTCATGACCTTGCTATGCACCCAGCCGGGATTATCCAGACAGATCCAGCGGTGCCCCTGTAAATGCTCCTGCGTAAACTGGGACGATGGGACAGCAATGGGCTGGTAGGCCTCTCCGTCTTCATAGTCCTGATGGGTTGAATAAATATAGTGGTGCATCAGGCCCGCCCTCAGTGTGACCAGCCTGCCTGGATGCCCCGCCTTGGCTGTATCGGCAAATTCATCCCACGGAAACCTGAATCCGCGCCACTCGGTGCCAGTCTTCTCCTGCCAATCCAGCGGATCAAGCCTGCTGCAACTGTCGAACCACCAGCCATCGAGGCGCTTGCCATACCGAGCGCCCAGTTCGCGGACGATGCCGAGCAGGTTAGCTGTAAGCCGGGATTTATCCGCTTCGTGATAGCCCACCTTGTACTCCCAGGTCGGGTCATCGCCAAAGTTGCAGGAGTGATTGTAGTAAAGGATGAAATGGAGGCCGCGCGCGTGGCAGGCATCCGCCAAATCGCCGATGAGATCCCGCTTGGTGGTGCGGCCCGACATGACGCGATCGATTGCCGCACAGGGCGCGGGCAGCATCTGGAGCGCATGCACGCTGGTAAAGATGAGATATTCCGCCCCCGCACCTGCCAACTGGTCAACATAGCGCGCCACGTTGAATTGAGACACTGCTTCTTCAAAGGGCAGCCAATCATCCGCGCCAACCGGCTGCGATTGCTCTGTCCAGTGGGATGAGATGCCGAAGTGGCAGTTTGCCAGCCAACTTGCATCGGCCTGCTTGTAGGTGTCCGCAAACAGTTGGCGGCTTGAGGATGCAGCCAGCGCAGTTGCACCAATCCCCTTCAGTAGGTCACGCCGGGTTATACCGCAGATGTCTGTCTTCACAATGGTTTTCTCCGTAGCACCTGCCGGAACGCCCCAGGTTGGTGGTTATCAGCCTTTCGCTTCACAAAGACTGATCTAAGTTAAGCCTTTGACTATGAAGATACATTATCCCTGACCGGCCCAATCAGTCAATGTCTGCGCCGGTTCAAGAGCACGTAGACGATCCAAGCGGGGTGCCATTCATAAGGGCTTTGATGGATTACTCACGAGAGATTGGCTTTGCGGCGGTTTCGGGGTCTCGGCGCTGCTCCGGTTGGATAGGAGGCTATCTGGATATTCCGCATGCCGAGGCGCCAAAGGCGGGAATCCTTAGCTGCGATGAGGACCGGTTCCGGGTACACCATCGTATGATCTTGAACGAGTCAAGGGCCACAGGAAAAAGGCGCCGAATCAGGATAGAGAGGATATCCAGGATGAAATTGCGGAACAATGTCAATGGAATAGTGCGTATTGGAAGCCTATGCGCAGCAATTTGCGCTTGCCTGCCCGGATGCGCGTGGGCGCAAAAACTGGTGACCCCGGGCTATCTCTTTAACGACGATCCGACGTGTCGCGAACTGAATGGAAAGTTCTATCTGTTTACGACACAGGATCCGTTCACGGTGCAGTTTGAACGGGAGAACGAATTTTACAAGGGGATGTATGCGTTTCGCGCTTTGACCACAACCGATTTCGATCACTGGACGGACCACGGATCGATTGTGACAGGGCGGGATGTCACCTGGAACACGGGCCAGGCATTGTGGGATGGCGACGCTGGCATCCCCGCGAATGGGAAGTTCTATTCCTACGCTCCCTACCGGATTAACCCCACGACGGAAAACAACTATGGAATTTTCGACATTGGCGTGCTGACGGCCGATAACCCCTTGGGCCCCTACAACGACGCGGTAGGAGGACCGCTGAAGAATGTGGATGGAACGCCGGTTGAGGGACTTAGCCCGTGGGTGGTCTACAGTGACGACAAGACGCCGTATCTTATATGGGGCGCCGGAGACACTTCAAAGAACTGGGTGAAGATGGCTCGACTGACGCCGGACATGACCGAACTCGCAGAGCCGGCTCGTGATGTAGTGGTGCCCAAGACCGATGCTTGCGGCAATCTTGATTACTTTGAAAGTCCAGTTTTGTTCAAGGCCGGTGAGAAGTGGTATCTGACTTATGTTGCTTACAAGAAGGACAAGGGGCCGGGATGCGACGCCAAGGGAGATTACATAGACTACGTAGTGTCCGATAGCATGTTCGGCCCGTTTAACGGTCCGGTGCGGCACCTGATTTATCCGACGGAGGATGGCGACGAATCGGTGCAGCAGGGGGTTTGCACTTACAAGGGGAAAACTTATATTGCCTATCATGTTCCCTACGACAATGGGGCCACAGCCAGCAACGTTCCTGAAAGCTGGAGTTCAACTACGCACGATCATCATCGCCAGGTGGCAGTTACCTCGCTGACGATTTTGCCGGACGGGAGCCTTCAACCTATCTATCCCGGCCACGACCTGGGGGCAGGAACACCGGGGGTAACCCACCTGACACTGGATGCGTTCGCACCACGGCGCGAGGCAGTCGAGTTTCATGTGGAGATGAACGCCTGGGGCGAGAAGGGCGTGTCCGGCGAGTACCAGATGAAGATGGGGGACGGCGGGTATTTACAGTATCACGACGTTGACTTTGGTGATGGCGCGGCGAGTTTTCATGTGGAAGTAAGTTCAGAAAACGATGCCCTGCGCAATGGCTCGCTGGAGGTAAGGCTGGACAATCCTGCCGGGGAGCTGATTGGCGAAGTCAAGATTGCGCCAACGGGCGGGCGAACCAACTATCGGGTTCTGACCACGCCTGTACTTTCGAGAGCGAAAGGTGTACACGATCTGTGCCTGGTGGCGCGAGGCGAAGGAACGACGGCACAGAGGCGGCTCTTCAACATCACTTCGTTCGGTTTTACGAGACGCTGAGGAAACGCCTCCGGCTGGGCGGTGGTCCCTGAGCGTGGTTTTTCGAGTATCCCGCTCAGGGCGGGTCTGGCGCAGCCGAATTTCGCCGAAGGACATTGAGATTTGGGGCAGCAGCTTTATCGGCAGCGAGGACGCAGAGTTAAGATGTAGAATTCCGAGTTACACAAAGGATGGTCTAGCGAGGGACCACGTCATGAATAACGAAGCGCGCAAGCAGGAAAAGGCAGTCAAGAAGATTGAAAGTGCGATCAGGAAGGCTCTGGACAAGGGCGTCAGCGAGAAAGCTGTTGAAGAAGCCATAGGACGGGCTACGACCAGGAGCACGGAGAAAGTTGCGGCGGAGAAAGTACCGGCCAAGAAGGCCGCTGCGAAGAAGGTGGCCGTGAAGAAAGCTCCTGCAAGGAAGGCGGTTGCCAAAAAAGCTCCAGCGAAGAAGGCCGACGTCAGGAAAGCCCCCGTGAAGAAGGCAGTTACCAAGAGAGCTGCTGCGAAAAAGGAAATCGTCAAGCAGGTTCCTGCAGAGAAGGCGATCCTCAAGGAAACGCCGAGGGAAGAGACGGGCGGCGAACTGATTTGAGCTCTGGGTTGCAGGATGTTCGCAGTTGCCGGATGGGACGGCCCAGGTCTCAAAGGCGAGACCTGGGCCGCCCTATCGAGTGATCGTGAACCCGATTTGGACCCGTCGAACAGTTCCTGCCTTATTTTTGCAGGACTCTGGCGATGCGCTCGAAGGCCCAGTCGATTTCTTCGCGGGTGATGATGAGGGGGGGCGCGATGCGAATGACGTGGTCGTGGGTCTCCTTGCATAGGATCCCCTCTTCCTTGAGTGCTTCACAATAGGGCCTGGCCATTCCGTTGAGTTCGATGCCGATCCACAGGCCCTTGCCACGAACTTCCTTGATGGCAGGGCTTTGAATGGTCTGAAGGCGCGACAGGAAGTATGCTCCCAACTCGGCGGAGCGCTCGACCATATTTTCTTCAATGAGCACACGCAAAGCGGTTCTTGCGACCGCACAGCCGAGCGGGTTTCCTCCAAAGGTGCTGCCGTGGTCGCCGGGGTGGAAGACACCCAAGATCTCAGTAGATGCCAGGACCGCCGAGACGGGATAGAAGCCGCCGGCGAGGGCTTTGCCTACGATTAACACGTCCGGGGTGATGTCCTCGTACATATAGGCGAAGAGTTTGCCGGTGCGGCCGAGGCCGGACTGGATCTCATCGACCATGAGAAGGGCGTTGTTTTGGCGGCACAATTCGGCGGCTTGCTTTAGATAGCCGTCGGGCGGAATGACTATGCCAGCTTCGCCCTGGATGGGCTCGACAAGAAAGGCGCAGGTGTTGGGGGTGATGGCGCTACGCAGGGCCTCGATATCGCCGAAGGGAATGATTTTGAACCCAGGCGTGAAGGGACCGAAGCCCTCGCGATAATTCTCGTTGCTGGAAAAGCTGACAACGGTGACTGTGCGGCCATGGAAGTTGCCGGCGCAGACGATGATTTCGGCCTGGCCTTGAGGAATGCCTTTGACCGTGTAGCCCCACTTGCGCGCGGCCTTGATGGCCGACTCGACGGCCTCGGCACCGGAGTTCATGGGAAGAACCATGTCATAACCGGTGAGTTCGTGGAGTTCCTTGCAGAAGAGCGGCAACTGCTCGTTGCGAAATGCGCGCGAGGTCAGGGTAATTCTGCAGGCCTGTTCCTGAAGCGTTTGAAGAATTCTGGGATGGCAGTGTCCCTGGTTGACCGCGGAATAGGCGGCCAGGCAGTCGAGATAACGGCGGCCCTCGACGTCATATACCCACACGCCCTCGGCACGTTCCAGCACCACATCAAGGGGATGGTAGTTGTGTGCTCCGAATTCATTTTCCAGGTCGACAAGGTCCTGGGTACACTTACGCATCACAGTTTCCTGTAGATTCATGGCGCTCTTTCCGTGTGGTCGATTGGTGGTGTCTTTCAAGGAAGCGCCCAAAACGGGCGTTTCAGCTTCTAGTCTAAACCGCCGCGAAAATCGGGGTATCAGCGGGTGATGCAATTGGGGGGAGCCAGCGGGGGCAAGAGCGAAGGACTACAGCGTTTGTAATTGGATCGTTCACGGTCGAGATTGAGGTTTATGCTGTCCCACCCTTGAATCAAAAATGATTCAAGGATGGGGCACATTGTTGTGAACACTTAAGTCGAAGGCGCTCTAACGGTTGAGATTGCTGCTACTTGCCGGTGAATTCCTCGGCGATTTTGGCCAGGGCGTCCCAGGCATCGGTACGGAAGGGGGCGGCGGGCAGGCCGTCAGAGTTATAGAGGTTGCAGCCGAAAGGATAGTTGTCCCAGGCATAGCGGACGGCCACGGGGGTGGGCACCTTATCGCTATTCACAACTACGGAATCGCCTGCGATGGTGGCCTCGGCATCGACAAACTTCTGATCGGGGCCGGCAATCTGAAACCACCTGAGCGGTCCGTCTTTGGCCATAAGCCCGCCGTCGTGCGAGAAGTGGATGCGGATGGCACTGCCTTCCACTTTCATGGAACTATAGCGCGGCCCGGAATACTCCAGTTTCTGCCCGTAGGCGTTAGCCAAAGCTATCAAAGCGAGCCTCTCGGCGACGGGGACCTTGTTTTTGGGATGCACGTTGTCCGGATCCCCGACATCGATGGCGACCGCGAGTCCGGTGTTGGTGAGCGAGAGAATCTGCGCCTGGCCCTCGCGCACCATGGGGTTGTTGCTCACGTTCTTCAAGGCCGGGAGCTGCACCGCGTAGAAAGGGAACTCGCCCCGGCCCCAGAGCGCGCGCCACTGATTGACCAGCGTCTCCATGACGTGGGGATAGAGGAGGACGCCGGTATTGCCGCCTACAACCGATTCGCCCTGATACCAGAGGACGCCGCGGACTGCGTAGGGAATGACCGGGTGCAGCATGCCATTGAAAAGCACTGTTGGCTGATGCTGATCCTCGACCGGATCGCGCAGGGCCGCGCTGCTGGCGGCGCGACCGTTAATGGTTTTGGGAATGGGCGGCGCCTCGGCTACCGTGGCACCGGGATGCGCCTTGTAGAAGCTCACCAGGGTGTCGAAGCCGTCCAGCATGGGCTTGAGCGCGGGATCGGCGGCGACCGCTTCGCGGGGTAACCAGGACTCCGCTGTGCTGGCGCCGTAGGCCACGGTGAGAACGCCCACAGGCACCTTGAGGCGCTGCTGCAGATCGCGAGCGAACAGGTAACCCACGGCTGAGAATCCGGGAACCGTTTCGGGGCTGCAAATCTGCCACGCGCCGCTTACGTCGTCCACGGGCGTGTAGCTCTTGACGGTCTTTACGGTGAACATGCGGATGGTAGGGTAGTTGGCCGCCGCGATCACTTTCTCTTCATCCAGCATTCCGGCAAAGGACGCGGCTTTCTGCGAGACCGTGAAGACCATGTTGGACTGGCCGGAGCCGAGCCATACTTCTCCGATCAGCACATCCTTAATGGTGAGCGAGTTTGTGCCCTCGATGTGCATCTCAAAAGGACCGCCGGGCGCGAGATTGCCAAGACGAACTGTCCATTTGCCGCCCGGCGAGGCGGTGGTGGATTGGGTTTGGCCGTTGATTGTGACCTTGACAGCTTCGCCGGGGCTGGCCGTGCCCCAGACGGGTACAGACATGCCACTCTGCAGAACCATGTGGTCGCTGAACAGAGTCGAAGGTTTTACTTCAGCGGAAGCACCGACCGCAAACAGCAGGAAAAGGCTCGATAGCAGTGCACTGAAGCGTCTTTGCATGGTTTTCCTCATCTTGGTCCGGCGTTTTGAAGCCAAGGAAATGCGGGATTGAGCCACATGAAACTTCTATAGAAGAAAGATTTCCGTGGCGAACAAGGACGAAGCGAATATACCGATGCCCTGCGAGAGCGGTCAAATGGAGACTGAAGCGGAATGGTCAGTAACGCGCAACCGCGGGGTCAACCTGGACCGACCAGGCTTCGATTCCGCCGCGCACGGACTGCGCCCGCTCAAACCCCTGGTTACGCAGCCAAACAGTTACGTTCATGGAACGTATTCCGTGGTGACAGACCACCAGGAGACGTTCTTCCGGGTCGAGTTCCTGGTGCGCCCGGGCGGACACCTCGCCCATGGGAATGAGCAGACTACCGTCGATGTGCGCGGTGGCAAACTCCCACGGCTCGCGCACGTCGATCAGGCGTGCTCCTGCGGCCTTGAGTAGAGTGGCGGCTTCAGACGCGGAGATTTCAAAGTCCAGCATGGTTCCAGTTTAGTGCCTGGCCGCGCAGCCTGCGACCAGGAACACCTTTGGATCGCCGGGTTGCCGCGCAGGCTCGAGTCTATCTTGTGGTCCTTTTGATACAGCGGATTGCCGGGAATATTACTTAGGTTTAAGTTGGAGGGTTGCATTACGCGGCGCTCCTTGGGAATGTGAGAGTAGCAGGTTGGCGATGCTGGTGGGGACGAAGTTGAAAGAACGGGAGTGAATCATGAAGATCGCGGGAATGCTTTTGATCCTGGCTGGGGTTGTAGCGCTTATCTATGGGGGATTTTCTTATACGAGTCATAAGAAAGCTGTCGATTTGGGCGCAATTCAAATCGAGAGGACTGAAAACCATACGCTGCCTGTTCCACCGATTCTGGGCATCATCGCCATTGCCGGAGGCGGATGCCTGCTCTATTTTGGGGCCAGACGAGGCCGCTAGAGCGACGCCCTCGTCCATTCCGGAAGGGCAAACCCGTGCAGACTGGACGAATCCATGCGCACTAACCTCAACGGCGAATGCAATACCGGCAGGATGTCGATGGCTCGCCAGCACAATATCTGGGAGTTCGTCTCGCGCTCGCCACTGTGTTCGCTGTGGAATCTGCAAAGCGTGCCTGTGGGCATCGTCGCGAAGCGTACTTGGGATGCGCTTTTCGCAGACCGCCTGTTCGGCCGCGCCGCGGAGCTTGGCTTTTACTTTCTGTTTGCGCTATTTCCCACTCTGTTCAGCGCGAGTTCTATCCTTGGCCTGGCCGCGCAGTCGGCCGCACGGTTTTATGACAAGCTGCTGAATTATCTGGCGCTGGTTATTCCGACCTCCGCCCTTGGCGCCGTGCTGGCGACGTTCAACGAAACCACGGCCGCCGCCACGAAGGGCAAGCTGACCTTTGGACTGATTGCGGCCGTATGGTCCGCGTCTGTTGGCATCTCTGCTATACAGGATGCACTGAACGCCGTATACAAGGTCGAGGATACCCGATCCTTTTTAAAAGCCCGCATTTACGCCATAGGCCTGACCATCATTCTGACCGTGATCGTCACCGTGATCCTTTGTTCCATGCTGGGTGGAGATTTTATCGCGGCGATCGTCAGCCGCAGCAATTACAACCACTTTCTCACCTTCCCAGTGGCGTATATGGCGCGACTGATCGGATGGACTCTGGCAACCGTTCTGCTGGCACTGTCGTTCGCAGTTATTTATTATTGGGCTCCGGACGTGAAGGCGCGCTGCTGGCACTGGCTCACGCCGGGAGGGACCATAGGTATCCTCGGATGGCTGCTCGCCTCATTCGGACTCCGACTCTATTTACATTTCTTTGACAGCTACTCGTTAACCTATGGGTCGCTCGGTGCGGTGATCATCCTGCTGACCTGGTTCTACATTTCAGGCCTGATGCTTCTTTTGGGAGCGGAGATCAATAGCCAAATCGAAGCAGCGGCAGCCCAATGCCGGCTGGCAGGACAGTCAACTGCGGCTCCGTTCATTTTGCCCGCGGCGTAACTTGCTTGATTCAGGCCCGACGCTCTGGCCCGTCGCCGACAATAACAGAGCCGGACGGACAAACCTTTCGGCATAGTTGCGTGTCTAAACGGAAGCTCGATAGATCGAAAAGGCCGCTCGCTGAAAAGCACCCCAGAACACTGTAAGGTAGAGGAACGGTGCGCCGGGCCACTGCGTATTGCTTCGTTAGAAGCGAGTCAGAGATGTCTTTTGCGGTGTGTTCACCAATGAACACGTTTGGCCGCAAATGAACGCCCTACAGACGGAGTTCACTGGACGGTCACCCCGTTGAACGATGAGTTGCACCTAGAGCGATCTGCACATTGGAAGGCCAATTGCCAAGAGAGTTGGGGGGATGTTTTGCCGGAGGTCCAGCCGCATGAAGCAGTTTGAGGATTTTGGTCTGGACACCGCGAACGAGTGCCTGTGGCGGAACGGCGAACAGATTGCTTTGCCGCCCAAGCCTTATGCAGTGCTCCGCTACCTGGTCGAGAATCCGGGCCGCCTGATTACCCACGACGAGTTGCTGGACGCGCTGTGGCCGGAGACCTTTGTTCAGCCCCAAGTGCTGAGAACTTACATGCTGGAGTTACGCAAGCTTCTGGGCGACGACGCTGGGCAACCGCGGTTTATTCAGACCCTACCCAAGCGCGGCTATTGCTTTGTGGCACAGGTTGTGGAGGGGAACGGAACGCGGCTTTACGGCTTCTTTAGTGAGCGAGGCCGCGGAACATTCTGCGGTGGTGGGCCGCGATGAAGAACTCTCCCTGTTGCGGGCGCAGTTTGGGTTTTTGCCGACCGGGAACCGGCGTGTCGTCTTCATCAGCGGGGAAGCTGGCATTGGAAAGACGGCCCTTATGGATGCATTCTGCCGTGAGGTGAAGCAGTCGTCTGCCAGCGTGGCGCACGGTCAATGCCTGCAGTGTGTGAGCGGCAAAGAGGAGTATTACCCGCTGATGGAATCGCTGAGCCAGCTTTGCGCCTCGGCGGATGGCGAGCTGGCCTGCCGCATTTTGGCCAGGATGGCGCCGGCATGGCTGACGAAGGGCCGGGCGCCTGAAAGCAGCACGGCGGCCCATGCCGAACCTCAGGTGCGACTGCTGGGCGAACTTTGTGCGGCGCTGGAAGAGTTGGCCGCAGCGAAGCCGCTCGTTCTGGTCTTTGAAGACCTGCACTGGGCCGACGACTCGACGCTAGATTTCATCTCCGTCATGGCACGCAGGCGTGCACCGACCAGAGTAATGGTGCTGGCCAGTTGCAGGCGGCGGAAAGGCGCGACGGGACATCCACTGGAGGTGGTGAAGCAGGATTTGCTGGTGCACCGCCTAGCCGTGGAAATTGCACTGGCCCCACTTGCCAAGGCAGCCGTGTGCCAATTGGTCATCAAGGAGTTGCAGCAGGAGTCGCTACCGCCCGGACTGACTGGATTTGTGTACCAACGCTCTGAGGGCAATCCGTTGTTTGTGATAGCCGTACTGGAGCATCTGATTGCCGAGAGGTTTCTGGTGCGCAAAGGAACCGATGACACGGTGGGATGGGAGCAGAACGCGCCGTTGCCAGAGATGGAATCCGGAGTGCCTGGCGAACTCACGCGGATGATTGAACTTGAGATTGAGCGACTGACGCCGGAGGAGCAACGCATCCTTGAGGCGGGCAGCCTGATGAGCGTGGCGTTCCCCGCGTGGGCGGTGGCGGCCGCACTGGAATTGGACGCGGCCGATGCGGAGGAAGCGTGCGACGAATTGGCGCGTCGCTTGTATTTTGTGGAACGGGCTGGGCAGGATGAACTGCCTGACGGCACCCGGTCAGCGTTCTATGTGTTTGCGCACGGGCTGTATCGCGAAGTGCTGTACCAGAGGCAGCCGGCAACGCGGCGTGCCAAGCGGCAGATTCGCATTGCCGAGCGGTTGGGCACGCTGTTTGCGGGACGGGAAGCGTGCGTGGCCCGCGAGATGGCGATGCACTATGAAGCGGCCGGCGACTGGCAGCGCGCTTCGAGTGCACTGCGCGTTGCCGCACGCGATGCGCAGCAGCGCCGCGCCTATGCTGATGCGATGGAGTTGCTTGAGCAATCGCTGACTATTGCTCAAAACCTTAGCGCCAGAGAGAGCGAAACTGTAAAGCGCGAGATTCAATTGGAACTGATGGAGACACGAAGAGAAACCGCCATGAAACCCCGTCTATGGATGAATGTTTCTGAATAAAGTTGCGCTAAAAAAACTTGACGTTTTCTTGACGGGAAATTCACGACTTTGTTTTTCAAGACCGCTAGTGTGGTTTCTGTAACCAGGAGGTCACACCAATGCAAACAAAGTTCTTCTCTCTCGTTCTGGCATCGGCAGTCGCGGCGGCAGCAGCCTTTACTCCTACCACAGCAAGTGCGGAAACTTCCACGTTGAATGTCCCGTTCAGTTTCGCAGTCGGTAACAAGATCTGCCCTGCCGGTACGTATTTCATCCGGCATGACCCATCGGGCGCCAGGTTGCAGCTGAAGAGCGAGGATGCATCCAAAACCTTCAATTGGATGGCTATTCCGTCGGCGGCAAATGGCACCCGCGTTGTACTCAAGTTCGACGAAGTGGGCGGCACGCATGTTTTGCAGTCCGTGCAGTATGGAACTCTAGCCACTCCCCGGCTGGACAAGAAGTTGAAGATCTTCGATGAGGCGCAAACGCGGATTGTGACAGGGCAATAAGCAGGTCTCTTCCCCTTCCCCCGAAGGCCCTTCCCCGCACATCGACCGGGAGGCCAGTGAAGAAAAGGCGCACCGCACAGGCGGTGCGCCTTTTCTTTTCGCATGCGTGGAGAAGGAACGGAATGGCCCGCTCAATCGGCCCGAATGAAGCCGGGAGGGGCAAAGCACAGTACTCTTAAGAGAGATGCCTCCGATCCTTAATGCACAATCCGTTACCAAGCAATTCGGCGCGACACCACTATTTCGCAACATTTCTCTCACCGTTGAAGACGGCGACCGGATTGGGCTGATCGGCCCGAACGGCGCCGGGAAGTCAACGCTGCTGGCGATTCTGGCTGGGCAGGTTGAACCCGACTCCGGCGAACTGGCGGTGCGCAAGCGCGCCCGTGCCGCGTATGTGCCGCAGGACTCACGGTTTGCGCCCGGGCTCTCGATCCGGCAAGTGCTGGAAAAGGCTCTGGCCGCAACCCATGTGAACGAATCCGAACGCGAGGGCCGACTTCGCGAACTGGCTGGACGCGCGGGGTTTGCAGACCTGACGGCCCCGGCAGCGGCGCTCTCCGGCGGCTGGCGGAAGCGGCTGGCCATTGTGGAAGCTCTGGTGAGCGAGCCGGAGGTGATGCTGCTGGACGAGCCGACTAACCACCTGGACCTTGCCGGTATCGAATGGCTTGAAGAACTGCTATCTTCCTCGTCTTTTGCCGCGGTAACGGTTAGCCATGACCGTTATTTTCTCGAATCCACATCGAGCCAGATTGTGGAGTTGAACCGCGTGTTTGCGGACGGACTGTTGCGCGTGAAAGGCAACTTCAGCCGCTTTCTGGAAGAGAAGCAGGCTTATCTGGAATCGCAGAGCAAGCAGCAGGAAAGCCTGCGGAACCAGGTGCGTACCGAAATTGAATGGCTGCGGCGCGGCCCCAAGGCAAGGACCACCAAGTCGAAGGCGCGCATTGACAGCGCCAACGAGATGATCGGCCAGTTGGCGGCGATGGACTCGCGCACTACGGTGAACACGGCCGGTATCGACTTTGAAGCGAGCCAACGCAAGACCAAGCGCCTGGTGGAGTTCAACGACGTAGCGTGCGACGTGCCGCAGAGCGAAATTCCAACCGAGACCGGGCCTGAGCCAGCGGGGAGCCGCCGACTGTTCACGGGGCTGAACTTCATTTTGACCGCCGGAATGAAGGTGGGTCTGGTGGGGCCAAACGGCAGCGGCAAGACTACCCTACTGCGGCTGCTGCGTGGCGAGCTGGAACCCGCCGAAGGAAGCATACGGCGTGCAGAAGCGCTGCGGCTGGTCTACTTTAGCCAGATGCGCGAGCTGGACGACAGCCTGACGCTGCGGCGCGCGCTAGCGCCGGAAGGTGACGGCATCAACTACCAAGGGCGCATTGTGCATGTGGCCAGTTGGGCGGCGCGCTTTTTGTTCACCGGCGAACAACTGAACCAGCCAGTTCGTAATCTATCGGGTGGGGAGCGGGCGCGGGTGCTTATCGCCAAACTGATGCTGGAACCGGCCGACGTTCTGCTGCTGGACGAACCGACTAACGACCTTGACATTCCAACGCTCGAAATCCTGGAAGAGAATCTGCTCGATTTTCCGGGCGCGCTGGTGCTGGTGACGCACGACCGTTACCTGCTAAACCGCGTGGCCTCGACAGTTCTGGGGCTGGATGGGCGCGGAAACACAGGCCGCTTTGCCGATTACGCGCAGTGGGAAGATTGGCTGGCGGAACAGGATCAGGCTGAGCAAGGCGTCTCCCAACAGAACAAGTCAGACCGACGCTCTGACGGTTCCAGCCCGGCACAGCGCACCGGCACGGAGACCGCTACCAGTCAATCTGGGAAGAAAAAGCTCTCGTATCTCGAAGCGCGCGAGTTTGCAGCGATCGAGAAGCGGGTGGAGCATTCAGACGACCGCCTGGCAGCGGCCCGTGCTCGGGTGGAGAGCCCGGAGATTTCGACCGACGCGGCAGCGTTGCAGGAGGCACTGGTTGAACTGGATGTGGCGCAGCACGAGAACGACGCGCTCTACGCGCGATGGGCTGAGCTGACGGAGAAGGCCGGGCCGCAGTAGCGGAGGCGCTTTTAGAAGTGGGAAAGCTCGATCCAAAAAACCTGCTGCTACGGGCTTTGCGCGCTCCCGCAGCATAAGTAGGTAGAATTGCGGAGTAGGGTAAAGCGCTCATGGATAACGCCGTAAAGGTCCTTATTGTCGAAGACGAGCCCAATGCGCTGATGGGGCTGGCCGAACTGATCTCCGGGTGGGGCTATCGGACGGAGACCGCGCGGGACGGCCTGGAAGCCTGGGACAAGGTGGTTGCGTGGGACCCGGGCATCGTAGTGACCGACCTGAAGATGCCTCGTCTGGACGGAATAGGACTGCTGACCAAGCTTGCCGACGGGGGCTCGGGGATCAGCTCGAACCTTGCCGTGGTGGTACTGACCGCGATGGGGTCGATTCAGCTGGCCGTTGAAGCCATGAAGCTAGGCGCGTACGACTTTCTGCAGAAGCCGGTGGACGCGACACGCCTGCGCACAATCCTGGCAAACGCCACCCGGCAACGCGATACCGAAATTGAGCTGGAAATCGCCCGGCGCCGGTTGCGCGAAACCGGCGTTCTGGGCTCTCTGGTGGGCAGTTCACGGGCCATGCGCGAGATCTTCGGACTCATCGAACAGATTGCTCCCTCGAACGTACAAGTACTGATTACCGGCGAGAGCGGGACCGGCAAGGAACTGGTGGCCCGCACGCTTCACGATCTGAGCCCGCGCAAGACGCGGCCCTTCGTCGCCGTGAATTGCGCGGCGATCCCTGAGACGCTGATCGAGAGCGAGATCTTTGGCCACGAGAAAGGCGCGTTTACAGGAGCGGTAGAGCGCCGGGCGGGCTGCTTCGAACTGGCCTCCGGTGGAACCCTTCTTCTGGACGAAATTGGCGAAATGCCACTTGCCACACAGGCCAAGCTCCTGCGCGTGCTTGAGGAGCGCAAACTGCGCAAACTGGGCGGCCGCACCGAGCAGGATGTGGACGTCCGCGTACTGGCGGCAACCAACCGCGACCCAGGGCTCGCTGTTGCCGAGGGGCACTTGCGCGCCGACCTTTTTTATAGGCTCAATGTATTCAACATCCACATGCCTCCTTTGCGCGATCACATTGAGGACCTGCCGGCGATGGCCGACGCCATGCTGATCCAGATGAACCAGAAGCACGGACGGCGCGTCTCCGGCGTTGCGCCTTCCATGCTGGACCGCATGATGGCCTACAACTGGCCGGGCAATGCCCGCGAGTTGCGCAACAACGTGGAGCGCGCCGTGATCCTCTGCCCGGACGGCGCTCCGCTGGATGCCGGCCATTTGCCGCCGGGCTTCGCCAAAGGGCAGCCGCAAACCACTTCAATCACCGATGAAGGCCTGATCCAGGTCCATGTGGGCACAACCGTAGACGAAGCCGAGCGGCTGCTGATCCTGCGCACACTTGAGGCGACAGGCCACAACAAGACCCGCGCCGCCGAAATCCTGGGCATCAGCCTCAAGACTCTGCACAATAAGCTCAAGGAATACGCGCGTAACCGCCAGGAGCATTTGAGCTAACCCATGCGCCTGAAGACGAAACTCGTACTGGCCATCACCGGGCTAGTGTTTCTTATCGCCGGGGTGCTTTCGCTGGTCTACGTGGGTCAACTGCTTCACGCGGCGGTTCAGCAGTCTTATGACACCAACCGCATGGTCGCGAACCAGGTTCGCTTCGCGCTTCAGCAGGCCCTGGAAACCGGTCTGCGCGACCGACAGGTGGACCCCAACAATCCTGCCGAGTTGCGCACACTGGCTGCGGTGGTAGTTCGCGACGATGCCGCGCTGCAAGCGGTGATCGAATCGGTGAACCGCTATTCGCTGACCGTTTACGACATCAACATCGGCGACAGCCAGGCGAGCACGCTGCTGAGCACCAACCCGGACAACGAAGACAAACCCCTGCCGATCCGCCCCAGCTACAGCCAACTGCTTGCCGCCCATCCACTTCAGCTCATGCGGGAGGTCTTTGGACCGCCCAAGGTTTTCGACGTTGTGGTGCCGCTGGATCGCAATGGGCAACCGTTTCTTTCAGTCAACGTAGGCGTCCGCACGACGCTGCTGCGCGCATTTTATGCGCCGTGGATTGCCGAATCTCTTTCACTGATGGGCCTTGCCCTTGGCACCGCCCTGGTGGCCGCCTTCCTGCTGTCAAACCTGGCGCTACGCCCAATGGAGAGGATCAGCCGCCAACTCGACTACTGGACCTCGATCGGAGCCAGCACCACAGGCAACCAGCAACTAGCCGCGCCCAAGCAGGATATGGCCGACCAAGTTTCGACCAAGATTGAACTGATCGGCCAGCGCATGAGGAATGTCGAAGAGGTGTTCTCTGCCTTGAAAGAGAACCTCGACCAGATTCTCGGCAATCTGCAGGACGGCATCTTGCTGTTCACCGGCGACGGCCGCGCCGTTCTGGTCTCTGAAGCAGCGCGCCGCTTTCTCGAAATCGACCGTGACGCTATCCTCGGCCAGCAGGCGCGGGATATCTTTGACCGCTCGACCATTCTGGGACAACTTCTCTGCGATGCGTTCGAATCAGGCGGCACGCTGGTGAAAGAAGAAATTCGCACGGAAACGGGCCACCGCATTCAGGCATCACTGGACTTTATCCAGGATGGGGAAACCCGGCAGGGACTGGGCGCGCTGGTCACTCTGCACGATCTGGAGTCAGCAGAGGCGATTGAGTCTGAACTCGAACTATCACGCCGCATGGCCGCCATTGGCCGGCTTACGTCAGGGGTGGGGCACGAGGTGAAAAACCCGATTAATGCGATTGTCGTGCACCTTGAACTTCTGAAAACCAAGCTTGGCGACGCCAGCCCGCCGGCAATGCGCCACCTGGAGATTATCGACGCCGAGATTCACCGCCTGGACCGCGTGGTCCAGATGCTTGTGGACTTTACGCGCCCAGTGGAACTGGATCTTCGCGAACAGGACCTGCGGCCGATCATCGGCGACGTTCTGACCCTGGCGACGGCGGAGCTGAACACGCGCAACGTGACATTGACCAGCCGCATGACTCCCAATGCCCTGATCGCAAACGTAGATGCCGATCTACTGAAACAGGCCGTACTGAATGTCATTCAGAATGGCGCGCAGGCCATGCCCGAAGGTGGTAACCTCGAAGTCGTTCTCGTGGAGGACAAGAAGGCAGCCGTCCTGCGGATATCCGATGAGGGGTCGGGAATTGCCGACGATATCCGCGAGAAGATATTCGACCTTTACTTCACCACCAAAATCGGCGGGAGCGGCATCGGTCTTGCGATGACTTACCGCATTCTCCAGTTACACCACGGCAGTATAGAAGTACAATCGAAGGCAAGCCGGGGCACGGAGTTCCAATTGCGGATTCCACTCTCCGCCACGGACTGGGGCCGCCGGCATCTTCCGCCGGCGAGTGTTGAAACTGAGAAAGGGCTTGCGGGATGAAGTTCCCTGCCAGGAGCGTAGCGTGTCTGTTGCCGTTCTTCCTTACGGCGTGCTTTCACCTACCTCATAAAAGACAAGCTCTGCCGACCGCGCCTGTCATCGTGAATCTTCCTCCGGACAAGGCTCCGCCGGCACCGACGACGCAGCCACCCCCGGTGGTGACGATTCCTTTGCAGCCGACTGCGCCGCCACCCGCTGCTACGATGCCGGCCGAAGAACCGCTCAAACCGCCGATAAAGCATAAGAAGCCCGCCAACAAGAATCCTCAGCAGGCCGCCATTCCCAACCCCGGGGTAAGCGCTATCGGCCAGCTTTCGTCCGGTGACCCGGCGGATTTTCGCCGTGAGACCGAGGACTTGATCAACGCCACCGAGCGCGGTTTGAAGAGCCTCAATCGCTCACTGAACGACCAGGAGCAGAAGACGGCAGCGCATATCCGCGACTTTTTGAAGCAGGCGCGCCAGGCGCTGGCCTCGGGCGATGTGGATGGCGCGCACACGCTGACCGCTAAGGCCAAGGTGCTTCTTAGCGAATTGAGCCGTTAGCAATTCTGGTGGGAAGGTCATGCTGTCCCACTTTTTCCGCAAATAGCGCGAAGTTGATGGGGCACGGGGCTTGGTACGAGGGGTGGTCTCCGGTTTCCTGGATCGCTTCGGTTCTATCTTTCTCCCCAGCTCAGCTTGCTGCGCAGCGCCTCAAAAAAGCCGCCAGCGCTCATCCGAACCAGCTTTACGGAATGGCTAGAGCGGCGGCAGCGCACTTCGTCGCCGCGGTGCAATTCCACTGCCAGTTGCCCATCCACGGTCAACAACGCGAGATTGGGAACACCTTCAACACGTACCAGAAGGGCCGCATCCCCGCGCACCACAATCGGCCTTAGAGTGAGCAGATGGGGGCAGATGGGCGTGACCACGAGGGCATCTACGTCGGGCGTCAAGATGGGTCCATTGGCGGCCAAGGTGTAGGCCGTAGACCCGGTAGGCGTGGAGACAATGACCCCATCGGCCCGGAAGCGCGCGACGCTTTTACCGTCCAGTTCCACTGCAAAATCACCCATCCGCGCAATGTCGCCCTTGGAGACGACGATCTCGTTGAGCGCCTCGTAGCTCGAAATGCGCTCGCCCTCACGCCACAATTCAGCGTGAAGCATAGCTCGCTCGTCGAGATCATGGCAGCCTACGCACCAGCCTTCCAGCGTCGAATACAAGTCGCCCAGCCTGACCTCAGTCAGGAAGCCCAAATGTCCGAGGTTAACGCTGAGAATCGGCGTGCCAGTGCCAACAAAGGTACGCGCCACATCCAGGAGAGTTCCGTCGCCACCGAGAACGATGACAAGCTCCGGCTGCCAACCCGGCATCTCGGCTCGATTAACCGCCGGGGCCGTGGTGCAGTACTGGCCGCCTTCGCGGTCGATTACGGGATCATAGCCATGTTGGCACAGCCAGCCCACCAACTCGGGCAGGACCTGCCCAAGCTCTACCTTCTGCGGTTTGCAGACGATCGCGATGCGCATCATGCGGTCTCAGTGTACCGGATTGGGCCGGTCAACCGACGCTGAATCGAAACAGCAGTCCCATAGACGGTTTCGTTCAAATGCCAGATGTAAAAGTAGATGCCAGATGCAGGCATTTTCGGTTATAGTGTCTGCGCGCCGGAAAACCAGAGTTGAATCAGGGCATGAGCGCCGAGGGATGTGTGTCCCCAGATTCCGCTCTTAGAACAACTCTCCGGCCGTGCGACGATCCGGCGTTGGGAGGATTACGTCCATGGCGGGGATTGAACCAGAAACGGAACAAGGAGAGCGACCATGGAATGGTACCTGAAGGTATTGAAGAATTACGCCGACTTTAATGGGCGCGCGCGCCGCAAAGAGTATTGGATGTTTACGCTTTTTAACTTCTTGATCTGCCTTGTGCTGGAAATAGCGGGGATTGGGCTGATGAAGGGCGGCATTGGCGCGATCTTTCTCATCGCCATGGGCCTTTATACGCTCGGCATCCTTATTCCATCGCTGGCAGTGAGTGTGCGCCGCCTGCACGACACGGACAGAAGCGGCTGGTGGCTGCTAATAGCCCTGGTTCCCCTTGTCGGTGGTTTGATCCTGCTGGTCTTTATGATCCTGGAAGGTACACAGGGCCCCAATCAGTACGGTTCTGATCCGAAGCTCGCCTAAATGCTCAAGCGAGCCGGAGAAGGGAGACATTCTACAGATTCCGCGATTCTGCCTGGGGCGGAGTTTCGGAATCTGAAGTCTCCAGAATGGCAGCCTTCCGCGCATAGAGAAGGAACTCGTGGTTGCCCTCGGCGCCTGTGATGGGCGACGGAATGGTCTCGACTACCGTCCAGTTTAAAGACCGCACACAATCGGCAACCTTGTCGATGGCGAATTGGTGCGCCTGGGGATCGCGGACTATGCCCCCCTTGCCCACGTGGACACGCCCGGCCTCAAACTGCGGCTTGACAAGAACGACCGCTTCAACGAGCGCAGGCGCCGCAGCAAAAACCGGCTCCAACAGCAGCGTGGCGGAGATAAACGAGACATCCATGACCAGGAGGGTGGGCGCGGGCGCGACTTTGCTCTCGGCGAGCACTCCGGGCAGCAGGAGTCGCGCATTGGTGCGCTCCATCAGGCGGACGCGCTGGTCGTTGCGCAGCTTCATGGCAATCTGGCCGAAGCCGGTATCTACACAGGTGACGCTTGCGGCGCCATGCTGCAAGAGGCAATCAGTAAAGCCTCCGGTGGATGTGCCAACGTCGAGGCAGGGTCTGCCGTTGAGGGCGATTTGCCAGTGGGCAAGCGCAGCCGCAAGCTTCAATCCACCGCGGCTCACGTAGGGCAGGTCCTCACCCAGGAGCCGCACCGCAGCATCCGCCGCCACCGTGGTTCCCGGCTTGTCAATCTTCTGCTCGTTGACGAGAACTCGACCGGCAAGGATATAGGCGCGCGCCCGTTCGCGGCTTGGAACCAGACCGCGCTCAACAAGCAGGAGATCGACTCGAGTTTTGATTGCTGGCGGCATGGTGCACTTGTTCTCTTCCCGAGCATATAAGGTGGAGCCGGTATGGCGCAGAAAGACGAAGTGCGGATTCTGGTGTATGCCGAAAAGCGCGGTTGGTCTCCGCGCCTCATCCTTTCCGGGTCTTGCGCGAAAAGGATGAGGCTCGGAGCTGGCTGACGTGCTCTATTCTTCGCTATTTTCTATCGTCTATTTTTAAACTTTTTAACCATTCATACCTGGCGTGGTGGCGAGCCTGGCTTTTACGGCCGCCGGCGTCTTTACTTTTGGAATGCCGTGCTGATGGCAATCTGTGCACTTGACCCAGTGGATATTGTGCTGACTGGCGCCGCTGGCATAGGTCGTATCCATTTTCTCGACGTCGATGCCGCAGTGGGACATTTGCGGATGGCAGGTTTTGCACGACGCGCGCGCATTCTCGTTGTGTCCGTTGTGGCATGAGACGCAGCTGAGCCCTTCGTGTACGCCCATGGGGGTGCGATCGTCGCCTGAGCCTACCTGGGGGCCCCAAGCGCCGATGGCGGCCGCAGAACCCGCCTCAGGCTCGCGAGGTGCATGGCATTGATAGCAGAGCGCCTGGCGTGGATCCTGACTGATGGTTACCGCACGGGCTCCGTCGTGGAGCTTCGGAATGGCGAGTGAAGCCGCGGCAAAATGCAATTGTTCGCGGCGATCAAAGAAGGCGAGAGAATCGTGAACTGCCGCGCCAGCCACCGAGATGCGCGAGGCTGGTTTGGTTTGCTGTTCACCTTGCCGGTGTACCTGATGGCAAGCCTGACAGGGCATGGTGGGCTGATCGGCAAAGCCTGAACGAATGATCCGCCAGGGGCCAATGGTGCTGAGCGGTTGGACCATTTCGCGAACGGAGCCGTTGAAGTGCATGCCATGACAGCGGAAGCAGTCGTTCATGAGCATGCGCTTGGAATTGTGGGCGGGATCGGCAAAGATCTGGGCGTAGGTGGCGCTGTGCGGACCGGCGTGCCAGCTTGCATACTCGTGCTGATGGCACTTTTGGCAACTTGAGGTCATGACCACCACGTCGACATCACGCAGGCGGACGGCCTCGGGAATAGTACCGAACACATGCACCCGGATATGGCGCAGCTTGGTGGACAGGCTGGCCTCGTGGCAATCCATGCAGTTGGTGGTGCGGTGAGGCGCTGAATGAACGTCGCCTACATAGCCGGCCATTTCGTGGCAGCTTGCACAGCCCTGACCGTACTGCGATGTGTAGTAATACGACGCGCCGAAGGTGCCGCCGACAGCCAGCAATGCCAGGGAGGCGGCGCCGATCAACGCGAACTTGAAGTATGGATTCATGAACGGAAACCCGTGCCCTTCCAGTTGTGGACGAGGGCGTCAGAGGCAAGGTAGGCAATCGCCATGATGGTGAGCGCCGGATTGAAACCGCCGTTATTTACGTGGACGCTGCCATCAATTACGAAGATATTATCCACGTCGTGAATCTGGCAGTTGCGGTTGACAACCGAGCCTTGCGGATCATTGCCCATACGACAGGTACCGGCCTGATGCTGACCGGCGGAAACGACTTTGGGCTTGCCCGCCATGAGAGATGTGCTGATGGCACCGGCTTCTTTGAGCCACGCCTCGGAGCGCCTGGCCTGCATGTCTCCGATTTCAAAGGTGTGGGGATGGACGTTGCCGGAGATGCGCACCACCGGGAGGCCCCACTTGTCTTTTACATCCGGGTCAAGCGTGACCCTGCCATCTGCTGTGGGAATCTGCTGGGTTGGCCCCATGATGACGATGCTGCGCTTGTGCCAGTCGCGCATGGCCTTTTTGTGTGCCAGTCCCCAGCGAGGGGTGTTGGGAGGCATGCGGTCGATCATGTGAATGGGCAGGCGGATAAATTCATTGGCCAGCATTCCGCCGCCGACCAGGCCTGGGGTGCCATGGCTGTAGTCGGTGATGGCGATGCTGGCTCCGGGGCCGATGTCGTCGTAGGTCTCGAAGTCAAAGTAGCCGATAGCACCGGTGTAGTGGTGGCCCTGCAGATGACGGCCAACCTGATCGTGGCGGTTTCCGAGGCCATTGGGAAAGAGGCGGCTTTTGGAATTGAGCAGCAGGCGGGCGGACTCCGTGGCGCAGCCGGAGACTATAACGATGTCAGAAAGCTGCTGCTGCAAATGCCCGTTGGCGTCAAAGTAGGAAACGCCGCGCGCGCGTCCGCGGTCGTCGGTGAGGATTTCCTTGACCATGGACTCGGTGCGCATTTCGCAGTTGCCTGTGGCCAGCGCTACCGGGATTACCGTATTTTGCGAGCCGTTTTTCGCATCCACTTCGCAGGCAAATCCGCAGCACCAGCGACAGCGCATGCAGGGGCCGCGCCCGTTGTAAGGAACTGTATTGCGCGCCATGGGGATGTGGAAGGGATGGAGCCCCAAACGCCTGGCCGCCGGCTCGAGGATTTGGAATTCGCGATTGGGCGGCAGCGGCGGCATGGGTAGGGGGCGCTTGCGCGGACCCTTGAATGGGGTGCCGGAGTAGTCTCCGGAGATGCCGATCTCGTACTCGGCCTTGTCGTAGAAGGGCTCGATGTCGTCGTAAGTGATGGGCCAATCTTCAAGCGAACTGCCCTGCGGCGCCCCGTAGATGGAGCGCAGTTTGAAGTCCTGGGGCATATAGCGCCACGCCTGGGCACCATAGCTGAGGGTTCCCCCGCCGACACAAGCGGCGTTGTTTGAATAGGCACCTTCGCTGGGCAACACGGTACGCGGCACGCCGCTGGAATCGACAACAACCCGCGGATTGCCCTCGTCTTCCGGTCCGAACGCGTTGCCGAGAACGGTGGTGCGCTGATTGCGGAGGTCGTCCTTTCGGCAATCGGCGGGGGTGTACCACTTGCCGCGTTCGAGCAACACAACGCTGAGCCCGGCAGTCGAGAGTTCCTTGGCGACGATGCCGCCAGCCGCACCGGCCCCAACAATGACTGCATTTACGCGCTTCATGAGGGCGACCCCTTTCTGAGGTCGTACTGGGCGCGGCCACGCACGGGAGGCTCGGTGAGCCCCAGCATCCGCCAACTGACGGCATTGCGATTGCCGCCATGACGCGGTGCGCCGTAGTAGCCCTCGAAGGTGTGGGCGCGCACCAGATCAAAGAATTTGCGATTCTGCTGCTCGATTGCGGCCACTATCTCAAGCTGCTGCGGTGGGGTCAGCTCGGCCAGAATGCGGCCGAAACGGGTTCTGCCGAGTGCGTCCGCCTCTTCAAGACCATCGCGATAGGTGTCGCGGTGACGCCGATAGTGGCGTGCCAGTTGGCGGTCGATGTAGGTGAGCACTCCAGCTTGGGAGGCGCTTGGGAAGTCATCCGCAGGGACGATTTGATCGCAGATGGCGGCGAGTGTGCGGGCCTGGACGCGGTTGAGGAACTCCCAGGCATCCTGGCTGCCCGATTTGCAGCCAAGGGCGGCCACAGCGCCACCCAGGGCGCCAACCGCCACAAATTGCCTCCGCGTGAGGCGAAGGTCCTTCCTGCTCGATTGCATCGGCAGCTCCCATTACATGAACTCGGTCGAGGACAAGGAATTTCGCCAGTTCGGCTCCGGCACTGCGACGAGGAATTTATGGGTCCATAGTTGGCGCGCAGGGTGGACTCAGTCTGTGTTAACGATCACATTTGAGATTTGGGTGCGCTGGATGCGGAGATATTGGCGTAAAGCGGTTGGACTGCAAAGACGTTCCGGTCGGTTGAGAGAGCGGAGCTTGGCTGAGGACAGAAACTCAGCGGGGAAGATCTTCAGAATCAATAGAGAAAGGGCCATCCCTCGAGTGAGGAATGGCCCTTTGGCTGTTTTTAGAGGAGGGAACCCTTTACGGGATAGCCTGGCAAGCCGTGAGAGTGAGTGTCGCGGGCAAGGCAGAACTGCCCGGGGGCAGGTTGCAGGGCTGGCCGTGACCGGCGCTGCGACTAACGACATTGGCATTGCCGCTGGCGCCGTTCTGGGTGCTGGTGCGTACATCGACCACGTTGCCTTCGACCAGAATGGTGGTGTCGACAAGATCCGTTGTGGTGCTCAGGATGGTGAGGTATGGGCTGTCAGGGGAGGCAACGTAGACCTTGCCGAACTGGGAGTTCTGCGTGGAGACTACGGTGCGCGGGTGGCCTACGACAGTCAGTGTCTTTTCGACGGTGTGGCTGGTGAGATTCGCGATGGTCACGGTGCCGTCAGCCTGATTGGCGGTATAGGCGCGGCTGCCATCGTAAAGGACGGTCACGCTGGCCGGATTGTGCCCGACGGGAATGGTGTAGGTGGTTCCGAAGGTTGCACTGTCGTTGCCGTACTCATCGAGGCTCGCATCGATAACGCTGATGGTTCCACCGTCATAGTTGGCCACTATGAGCTGGTTGGTTGCCGTGTTGTACTCCGCATAGACCGGACCGGCGATTGCGGTCATGCCGGCGAAGCCGTTCGGCGGCGTGATGCCGGTGGTGGTAATGGCTGAAGTGGAAAGCGGCAGCGTTGGGTGGCAGGTAATGGGCTGACCGTTCTGGTTCACGAGGCCGGTGCAGGTGTCCAGGGTGTTGTTCTGGGTATTGATGACGGTGATGGTGTCGTCGCCCCGGTTCAAGACAAACAGGCGCTTCAGATCGGTGCTTAGGACCGCGTAAACAGGGCACTTGCCCAGCCGTATCGACGCGTCAGCCGAATTGGTGGACAGCTCGATCGGAGTCGCAAGGCCGGTGGGCGCCAAGGTGGGGGCAGTATTGCAGGCTACGCCGGTGGCATCCACGAAGTTCTGACTGATGGCGTAATTGCGCTGACCTTGGAGATTGGGACCGCCGACAATGGTCACCGGCGTGGGAGGCAGGGGTATAGCGAGCTTGAAGGTCTGCGGCGAACCAGTGAACACGTCGGCCACATTTCCATCCAGATCGGCGGCCCACAGTCCAGAGGACGGCGAGAACAGATTTACAGGCTGTGCGGTGGACGACAGCGTGGTGTAGGTGACCATCTTGGCCTGCAATGACGTGGAGACCGGAAAGTTGGTCATCGTCCCGTCTCTGTTGACGGTATAGCCAGTGGAACCCAGCGAATCCATCACAAAAGATTTGGGCCCCGGACCGATGGGCGCCAAGGCCATGACCGTATCGCCGGCGTAATCAATGATGGTTGCTATGCCGGGCGTGGTGGGCGAAGGAGCCGATACCACCACCGCATAGGATGTTGGCTGCTGTGCCGGTCCGCTGGGGTTGACCGGCGTCACTACTGGCCGATAAGAATTGCCACAACCAGCAATAAGAGCGCCAGCCACAAGGGCTACGCCCGCCTGAACCAAACGCGCGCGCGCCCGTCCTGAACTCATGAAAAAAAGCCTCATTCAGATCTTTCCTGCTTACCTCGTGATTGTAAATCAGACGGGTGGGGGAAAAGCACTCCCCCACCCTGCTTGGACTCCTCGGAGGGCCGAAAGTAGTCTCCACCCGTAACGGATGGCCTAGCTCAGTGTCCGGCCACCTCCACAATCTCGGTGTCCGGCTTGTTCCAGGCTTTCGCCCCTTCCTGGGTCAGCTTGTGCGCGGCTTCATCCCAATGCAGGCGGGTAATAGAGCCTGCGCCGTTTTCGTAGGCATAGGTTTTGCCGTCGTCTGAAAAGAGCGTAAAGTTGGCGTCTGCGCCCGGATACACGCGGATTTTCTCAATCGCCTGTGCCTGATGGGTGCTCGCAACGGGCGCTCCCAAGGGAAGGATGGACCCGGCGCGCACAAACAGAGGAATGGTGTCGATGGGAGCCTGCACGGTGATTGTCTGTCCGCCCTTCACACGCTCTTCGGTCCAGTAGTTGTACCAGTCTGTTCCGGCGGGCAGATAAACCTCGCGTCTGGTCGCGCCTTGTTCCGTGACAGGAGCCACCAGGAAGGCCGGACCGAACATGTACTCGTCACGTATGTCAGCCACCTTCGGGTCGTTGGGGAAATGCAGCGGCAGGGCGCGCATGGAGGGCGCACCGGTCTGCCATGTCCGGAACGCGAGCGAGTAGATGTAAGGCATGAGCTGGTAGCGCAGGCGCAGGTACTTCTCCAGAATTGGCTCGGCCTGCTTGCCGTAGGACCAGACTTCGTTGGCGGGGCGGCTGCCATGGGTGCGGAAGATGGGAAGGAAAGTGGCGTACTGGAACCAGCGAGTGTAGAGCTCCGGATAGTCGTCATATCCGCCGACGGTGTCGCGGGCATCGGAGGGGTCAAGCAGCGGCGGGTGGGCGGGATGATGAACTTCGGGTAGATACTGCCATCCGCCAGTGTCATTGGACCAATTGGCAAGCCCCGAAGAGGTAACATTCAGGCCGGTGGGAATCTGACGCCGCAGCGTATCCCAGGTGGGGAATATGTCGGAAGACCAGAAGAAGGCTCCGTTGCGCTGCGCGCCGAGATAGGCGTCGCGGGAAAGCGTCAGTGCACGGCGTCCCGGCTCGTCCTTGCGGAAGCCGTCGTAAAGGGCCCCGGTATGGAAAAGCGGGTACACATTGAAGAATTGTGTTCCCGGCCCGATGTGGAAGTAGGCTCCGTTGGGGGGCAGGTCAGGCTCAGTCTCATCGGCCCAAATCGAGTCGAAGCCTTTGCTGAGGATGTCGTCGTGGATGGTCTTCCAGTACCATTTTGCGGCATCCGGATTGGTGGTGTCGATATCAGAACCGGCGCGGTCGTAGGGTAGGCCATCCAGCGGCTTGCCATCGGCATAGTTGATGAACCAGCCATTCTTGAGCAGGCCGGCATAGTAGCGGTCCTCGGGGACAAAGCGCGGCCACACGCTGATCATGGTCTCGAAGCCCATGTCGTGGAGTTGCTTGTTCATGGCCACGGGATCGGGCCAGGCCTTGGGATCGAGATCCATCTGGCCCATTTTGGTGTAGTAGAACCAGTCCACGACCAGGACATCAGCCGGGAGATGACGGTCGCGGTAGCCCTTGGCGACGGACAGCAGTTCGTCCTGGCTGGCGTAGCGTTGCTTGCACTGAATATAGCCGTAGGCGGCCTTGGGGAGCAGAGGCGTGGGCCCGGTGAGGAGGCGGTAGCCTGCGTAGATTTCGTCGACTGTCTGGCCGGCTATGACGAAGAACGAGACCCGGTCGCCGACCTCGGAACTCCAGCGGGTCTGCTCGTTGAAGCCGGGTTCGAAGGTGGTCTTCGAGGGATTATCCCACACCAGGCCGTAGCCTTTGTTGGTGACCAGGAAGGGCACGCAGAAGCTGGGGCCGGCGGTGGCAAGGTAGTCTGCCCAGCAGCGGACGGCGTGACCGCGAAGGTCGAGAAAACCTTCGTGGTTTTGGCCCAGACCGTAGTAATGCTCGTCGTCTGGAGAAGCGAAGGATGCGCCCACGGTGAAGAACTCGGGGTCGCTGGGGCGGCGGTCACGAAGCACGCCGGCGGTGCCGTTCTTTTGATTGGGCACGTCCTGGGACCAGCCGTTGAGCTCGAGCAGCATTTTGCCTTCAGGGGTGCGGAACGTGATGTTGGCGCCGGGAGTGGAACCGTTGAAGTACTTTGAAATGTCGATCTGGGTCTGCACGGGCGGCTTGGTGCCGGGCTGGGGCCGGTCTACGGTGACCACCATGCCCGCCGACTGATAGACATCGGCAAGCGGAGTCTGGCTGGCGCTCCATCCGGCGGCTGCAGGCGCGGCCACAAAGCCATAGCCGGGCGCGGCCAATGCCGGTTCAGACTTCAGGCTGAGCGTTACTCGCACGACATTCGGCGCGTAGGGCTCCAACACGATGGTTTCGCCCTTGCGGTCAAGCTCAAGCCGCTGGGTGGGGGCCTGCGCCAGCGAAACGATGGACAGGAACACAATTGCCGGAAATACGGCAAGTACAAACGAAGGCTTATGCATCGATTCCTCCCAGATTGCCGGGGCGACATGAGTTTACGCCGCGCTGTCGAGTGTAAACCGATTTGCCAATACCGTTCCAGCCCGGCTTTAAAGTGCCCTTCTCTATCCTGCGGGCGTTTCGCTGCCTGCGGTTCCCTGATCGCTGTTTTAGGATGAGACGTGGCTCAAACAAAGCTGGTCTGGCAATCGAAGCTCGTGCTGCTGGTTGTGATGCCCTTTGTGGCAGCGCAAATTGTGCTTGAAGCCCACTGGTGGGCGGCCCAGATGACTCCGGTGGCGATCTGGACGGTGGGACTGAGCGTGGTGCTCGGCCTGGTTACGTGGAAGCTGCGCGCAGCCACACCGGGAGCTTCGGTAACCGGAGCGGCCATCACCGCAAGCCTCATGTTCTCAACCGCGATGTTTCCGTATCAGCCGTGGCGCACGGCTTTGCCCGCGGTGGTGGCGGTGTCATTGCTGGCCTACTTTGCCACTTTGCTGGGCCGGGGACACAAGGAGCAACTGGGCACGGCTGAGGATCGTCACGGACGGAACGCTGCTCAAGTGGCGGCTAACCTGGGCGTGGCAGCCCTGGTCTCCAGTGAGTTCGTGCAGTCCTGGTTTGTCGATTCCGGGCTAACGCGCTCCGCCCTGGCACCGCTTCCGGTGCTTGCCCTGGGACTGGCAGCGCTGGCTGAAGCCGCTGCCGACACGGTTTCGTCGGAGATAGGGCAAGTCTTCGGCGGACGACCTCGCATGATCACCACATTGCGAGTTGTCGAGCCGGGACGTGATGGCGGAGTCAGCGTGATCGGGACGCTGGCCGGTGCGCTGGCCGCCGGAGTGGTCGCCGGTGCGGGGACACTGGCGTTCAGCGGCGATTGGACCATGTTCTGGGTCAGTAGCACGGGAGGAGTCTTCGGGCTGCTCTTTGACAGCCTGCTGGGAGCCACGCTGGAAGAGCGCGGCTGGCTGAACAACGACGCAGTGAACTTTCTGTCGACTGCGAGCGCGGCGGCTTTTGCACTGGTTGTGCTGGCTCTAGAGGCTCACCTGGGCGTGGGGCAGGGCTGACACATTGGCCGTGCATCTACCGGATCAACAGCAAATCAGCCCGCCAACCCCTTTCATGTCAGCGCTCATTATGAAATTTTCGGGAACAAAATGACCAAAATTGCTCAGTCTGCAAACGTAGCCTCATGAGAACATGACGCACAACGCATTTGCAGACAAAACACGAGGCCACCTGCCCTGGTCCCGTGAACTCATCTCAGTTGTTGAGGTGGATCAAGTGAGGAAAGCGTCTGTCAAGGCTGCCCTCCTGGTCGAGAACGACCCGAAAGAGGCTGGCACAATCCGCGAGATGTTCGAGCATCAGGGCACGTATTCCTTCGCTCTGACGCATGTGAGTTCCATCGACGAAGCCGAGACATCTCTTGCCTTGCATGCGGTTGACGTTGTTCTGCTCGATTTGGGGTTGCCCAATGCGCCTGGGCTTAAGGGACTGCGGCGAATTCGCGCCGTGGTACCCCGCGTCTCCATTGTCTTGCTGTCCAGTCCGGGCGACGAGGTTACAACCATCGAAGCCATGCTGGAAGGTGCGCAGGACTACCTCATCAAGGGTCAGATCGAGCCGCACGAAATGATGCGCGCATTGCGCAATTCCGTTGCGCGTATGCTCATTGAAGAATCGCTGTTCATTGAAAGGAACCGCGCCCAGGCTACGCTCGATTGCATTGGGGATGCCGTGATTTGCACCGACAGCGCGGGGAACATCACCTTTCTGAATCCAATCGCGGAGAGGATGACTGGGTGGTCGCACGTAGATGCCGTGGGCCTGCCTTTGGCCAGGGTCTTCCGAATCATGGATGCGACCACAGGGGAACTTGCCGAGGACCCTACAAAGAAAGTGGTTGCGCAGGGCCGAACGGACCACCTTCCCGCGAACTGCATCCTCACCCGGCGGGACGGACACCAGGTCTTTATTGAAGACTCCGTCGCGCCTATTTGTAACAGCGAGGGGACGGTGGATGGATCGGTGCTGGTCTTTCGCGATGTGACTGTAGCGCGCGCGCTGGCAGAAAAGATCGCGCATCTGGCCGAGCACGACCCTCTCACCGGCCTGCCAAACCGCCTGTTGTTCAACGACCGCCTTGGCCAGTCGATCGCGAGGGTAAATCGTGAGGGGAAGCGTCTGGCAGTACTGTTCCTTGATCTGGACAGCTTCAAACACATCAACGACTCCTTCGGACATCCGATCGGTGACAAACTTCTTCAATCAGTTGCGAAACGGCTGCAGGAGTGCGTGCGCTCTCCAGACACCGTCAGCCGCCAAGGCGGCGATGAATTCACCTTGCTGCTTCAGGACATAGAGAATGACGAAGACGCTGCCATCGCGGCCAGACGGATTCTGAGGGCAGTGGCGGAACCTCATGCCATTGAAGGCCACGAGCTGTATGTCACCGCAAGCATCGGCGCAAGCGTCTACCCCAGCGATGGTCTGGATGCGGAGACGCTGGTGAAGAATGCCGATACCGCGATGTACGCGGCTAAGGAAGCCGGGCGGCAAAACTGCCGATTTTTCAAGCAGGAGATGAACGTCAAGGCAGTGGAGCGACAGTCGATCGAAGAGAACCTGCGGCGAGCCCTGGAACGGCGCGAACTCACGCTCCACTACCAACCTAAGATCAACCTGCGAACAGGAGCTATTACCGGTGCGGAAGCTCTGCTGCGCTGGACGCATGGCACGCGAGGGAATATTCCACCGGCGCAGTTCATTTCCGTCGCCGAGAACTCCGGCCTGATCATTCCGATCGGCTCCTGGGTTTTGCGCGAGGCATGCACGCAGGCCAAAGCCTGGGCAGATGCGGGTTTGCCTGCGATGACCGTGGCCGTTAATGTCTCCGCCATCCAATTCCGGAACGATGCCTTCCTGGATGAGATCTCCGCGATCATTTCAGAGACCGGACTGGATCCGACTTCGCTTGAGTTAGAGGTCACGGAGAGCACACTCATGGAGCGCGCAGCGCTGACGGCGCCGATGCTGGAAGCGATGAGGGAAAAAGGGATCCGCGTGTCGGTTGACGACTTTGGCACCGGATACTCCAGCTTGAGTTATCTGCGCAAACTGCCGCTGGATGCCCTCAAGATCGACAAGTCATTTGTCCAACAGATGACCGCCGACCAAGGCGACCCAACGATTGCGAGTGCAATCATCAGCATGGGCAGGAGTCTGAAACTACGGGTGATTGCCGAGGGAGTCGAGACGGCGGAGGAGTTGTCATTCTTGAAGACGCAGGACTGCGACGAGGCCCAGGGGTTTTACTTCAGCCGGCCAGTGCCTGCCGTCGAGTTCGCCCGGCTGCTCGAGGCACAGCCGTGCTGAACCCTCAAAGAATCCTGCTCAGTGGAGATGGAGCCGCCAGGCTGTGTAGCTGAGGATCTCGTGGGCGATACGATCGGCCTCATCGGTTCCGCCTTCGACGGGCACCCGGGGACGCGGCGATGTGAGCACGTTGAGCCCTTCTGCGGCGAGGATGGCATGAATCCGGAAAAGGTGGGTATCGTCGCTGACGATGACTAGCCTGCGCAATCCGTTGGCACGAGCAATGACGGCGATGCGGCGCGCCGACTCCTCGGTATTCCGGCTCACGGTCTCGGCAATCATGGCATGTTCTGGAACGCCCATACCGATGAGGTATTCGCGGCCGACGGCGCCCTCGTTGTACTGGTCGCCGCCGCTTCCACCGAGGGTGATGATGAGCGGGGCGATGCCATGGCGGTAGAGCTCAAGCGCGTGATCCAGACGGGCACGATAAACAGGGGAAGGCCGGCCGTCGTACTCCGCAGCCCCGAAGACCCCGATAGCGTCAGCCGGCGCCGCCTGATCCTGGGCCGCGTATTGTTCGATCTGCAGGTAAACCCATCGGCACCAGCCCATTGTCCCGACAGCCAGAGCGAGCAGGAGCAGAACTACGGCGCGCACAATCCAATTGCCAAGTTTCGGTCCGGTTCGTGGGCTCATGGGGGCCTTGTGACGCAGGGAACTGAGAGTGGCGAACAGGAAACATTCTATTCGCGCTCAACGCGCCGTGTGCCTGTGAATCAAATGGCGGGCGTATTTCCTGTTCCCTGTCGAGAATTCATCGCTGCAGGACCATCACGATTTCATGGGTTGGAATAGCGCCTTCGCGCAGGATCTCCCAACGACCGGGGCCGAGCGAGAGATCGACGATGGTGGTTGGGAGTGCATGGCCTGTAGGACCGCCGTCGATGATGAGCGGAATGCGGTCGCCGATCTGGTCGCGGACGCAAGCGGCATGGGTGCATTCGGAGGCACCCTGCAGATTGGCAGAAGTGGCGGTAATGGGCAGTCCGAAGCGTTCAACGACGGCACGGGGGATGGCAGCATCGGGCACGCGCAGGGCAACATTGCCGGTGTTGGCGGTGGACCGCAGCGGCAGCTTGGTACCGGCGCGCACAATGATGGTGAGCGGCCCGGGCCAGAAGCGTTCTGCGAGTTTGTCCAGTTGGGTATCAGTATCACGAGCCAGTTCGTAAGCCTGGGACACAGAAGAGATCAGCAGCGAGAGCGGCTTGTGCTTCTGCCGGGTCTTGATCTGGTAGATGCTCTCAACCGCATGGAGGTTCACCGGGTCCACGGCCAGGCCGTAGAAAGTGTCGGTCGGCAACGCAACGACATCGCCCTTGCGCAGACAGGAAACGATGTAATCGATCCGGTCCGGCTGGGGTTCGTCGGGATGGACGCGCAATATCTCCGCGGACAAGAAGGCCTACCTTTGTTTACGAATTGAAGACGCTGTAATCACGGAAACTATCACAGCACCAGCCTTGGTGCAAGCCAGATAGATGCCGCCCTGCTCATCTTTGGGCAAAACGGCTTAGAATCGGCTATGCACTCAAAGGGTCCCCATTGATGCCTCTTCGCATTGTACATAGCAAACAGAATGCACGCCTCAAGGAACTTCGGCGGGCGCTCGCGAATCCCGGCCGGGACGGTCAGGGTCTGGCTGGAATTGAGGGGCCAAACCTGATTGAAGAAGCGCTGCGCGCAGGATTGGCAGTCGATTGCGTCTTTGTGGCGGAGGGCGCCGAGCGCCTGCTGGATTCGCTGGCCCTGCCGCAGGAGGCCGAGATCCTGCTGATGCCGAGGGACCTGTTGGACTCAGTTCTGGCCACAGAGACCCCGCAGCCGGTTGCGGCCCTGATCAAACCGCCCACATGGACGTGGGCTGACCTGGTCGACCGTGGACCCGAGAGCGCGCCGTTGATCGTGGTGCTGGCCGGCATCCAGGATCCCGGGAACCTGGGTACGATGCTGCGTTCGGCCGAGGCCTTTGGCGCCAGCGGTATTCTGAGCCTGCCGGGAACGGTGAGCGCATGGAATCCCAAGGCGGTGCGCGCCTCGGCCGGGAGCGTTTTCCGAGTTCCGTTATTCTGCATGACTGCGGAGGACAGCTTTAGACGGCTGCATGAGGCGGGCGTGAAGATTTGGACCACCGCGGTGGTCGGCGCCGAAGCTGCCGAACGGGTCAACCTGGCGGGGCCGGTAGCTTTGCTCATCGGGAATGAAGGCAACGGCGTAGCTGCGGAGTTGGCGGCAAGGGCCGATGGGGCGATCACGATTCCCTGCCCCGGCCCGGTGGAGAGCCTGAATGCCGCCGTCGCAGCGAGCGTGCTGCTCTACGAGGCGTCGCGGCAGCGGACTGGCAGTGAAGCGAGCACATCCCACCCTAGCCGCAAAAACAAAGACGCGGCGAGGATGGGGCACCCGGATCCGGTTGCCGGGGGCCGGCGATGAGCCTATTTGACGGCGAACCCGAGGGGCCCAAGGGCACAGTGCGGACGGCGCCGCTGGCCGAGCGGATGCGGCCGCGGACGCTGGATGAATACAGCGGTCAGGAGCACCTGCTGGGGCCGGGGAAACCGTTGCGTGTTCAGATTGAGCGCGACGATGCCGGGTCCATGATTTTTTGGGGTCCTCCGGGCGTTGGTAAGACTACTCTGGCCAAGATTATTGCCGAGACCACCCGCGCCAGCTTCATCGAGTTCTCCGCAGTGATGAGCGGAATCAAGGAGATCAAGCAGGTGATGGTGACGGCCGCGCAGGCGTCGGAGATGCACTCGCGGACCATCCTTTTTATCGACGAGATTCACCGCTTCAACAAGGCCCAGCAGGACGCGTTTCTGCCGTACGTGGAGCGGGGGACAATACGGCTGATCGGGGCGACCACGGAGAATCCTTCGTTCGAGATCATCTCCGCGCTGCTGTCTCGATGCCGTGTTTACGTCTTCGAGTCGCTGAGCGAGGAGCGCATCGCCAAACTACTGCGCCGCGCCCTGGAGGACAAAGAGCGGGGGCTGGGCGGGCTGGAGTTGACCGCGGACGACGACGCGCTGGAACTGATCGCCAGCTACTCGAGCGGCGACTGCCGCAACGCCTACAACACGCTGGAAGTGGCGGCGCAACTGGTGCTGGAGGGTGGCAAACACATTGACCGCGCTTTGGCCGGCGAGGCTGTGCAGCAGCGCGTGTTGATGTACGACAAGTCCGGCGAGGAGCACTATAACCTGATCTCGGCGCTGCACAAGAGCGTGCGCAACTCGGACCCGGACGCCGCGCTCTATTGGCTGGCGCGCATGTTCGCATCAGGAGAAGACCCGCTTTACCTGGCGCGCCGGGTGGTTCGGATGGCGGTAGAGGACATTGGGCTGGCCGCGCCCGAGGCGCTGAATCTATGTTTGTCGGCGAAACAGGCAATGGAGTTTCTGGGGTCGCCGGAGGGCGATCTGGCACTGGCCGAGGCGGTGGTGTATCTATCGCTGGCGCCGAAATCTAACTCGGTTTATACAGCTTATGGCGCGGTGCAGGCGGAGATTGAGCACACGCGGCAGGAGCCGGTTCCGCTGCACTTGCGTAATGCGCCGACGCGGCTGATGAAGGAGTTGGAGTACGGGAAGGGCTACCGCTATGCCCACGACGAAGAGGGACGGGTGGCGGATATGGATTGCCTGCCAGATTCGCTGCGGGGACACAGCTATTACCAGCCGACGCAGGAAGGCCGGGAGAAATTGCTGGCGCAGAGGATGGACGAGATCCGAAAGATCAGGTCCGGGAAACACGGCAAAGGCTGACGCGACGCCCGCGATTCACGGGCTAGACTGTGGAACTCAACGCACCGACTTGGGCAGCTTTGCCAGCGCGTCGATGACGATGCCGGGCGTGAGCACTTCGGGGAGCATGGCGGGATCGGCCTGGCCCGGAGTGTAGAGGGCGTAAGCGGGGACGCCGCTGCGGCCGAGCGCGGTGAGGGCATCGGTGATGGCTTCGTCGTGGCGGGTCCAGTCGGCTTTCATCAGAACTACATTTCTGGCTTGGAACGCCTGCTCCACCTCAGGCTGGCGGAGCGCTACCCGCTCATTGACCTGGCAGCTTAGGCACCAGCTTGCGGTGAAGTCCACAAAGACGGGCTGGCCCATGCCGAGCGAGCGGGTGACCGCTTCCTGCGACCAGGGCTGCCAGAGACCCTGGGCTTCTGGAGGAGCGAGCGTCTCGGATGCAGTAGCCAGCTTTTTGGGGGCCAGAAAACAAATAGCTACAACGGCGAGGAGAATAGCGGCAGCTACGATGGTGGCCCAGCGCCGGGCTGGCCAGCGACCGAGGAACCAACCGGCAATTGCCAGTAGCAAAAGGCTGCACAGAAGCGAGACGAGGAGACCTGCCCCGTATCCGCCCGCCAGTACCCAGGCCAGCCAAATGACCGTGATGAAGATCGGCACCGAGATGGCCTGCTTGAGTACCTCCATCCAAACACCGGGTTTGGGCAGGATGCGCGTCCAGGCCGGTTGCAGGGTGAGCGCGAGGTAGGGCGCGGCGAGGCCGAGCGCGAGCGCCGTGAAGACGGCAAAGGTGACTGCGGCGGGCTGGGCGAGGGCGTAACCGATGGCTGCTCCCATGAAGGGCGCGGTGCAGGGGGTGGCCACGATTACGGCAAGAACTCCGGTGAAGAAGCTGCCTGTGTAGCCCTGTTTGGATGCCAGCGAACCGCCCGCGCTGGTGAGGGTGAGTCCGATTTCGAATTGGCCGGCCAGGGAAAGTCCGAGGAGGAACAAGAGGCTAGCCATGAGGGAGAGAAAGACCGGGGACTGGAACTGGAATCCCCAGCCCAGGGTGGCACCGGCGGCGCGGAGGCCGAGAAGTACGGCTACCAGCACCCAGAACGAGACTAGAATTCCGGCGGTGTAGACGAATCCGTGGGCGCGGAGGTTGTGACGTTCCTCATTGCCGGAGTTGACCAGCGCCAGGCCCTTGAGGAAAAGGACGGGAAAGACGCAGGGCATGAGGTTGAGGAGGAGGCCGCCCAAAAAGGCCAAAACAGTGACACGCAATAGCTGGGTCCACTCGAATAAAGGCGCGGGAGCTGCGACAGTTCCGGGAAAAGCAACTAAGTCAAAGGCCCGGCCGTTGGAGAGCTCTAGTACGCCAGCCAGTTGCGCGGGATTGGCGGCGAGGGTTGCGTCCTTCTTGAGGTCCAGGACGAATCCACGGGCAGAGGGGAGGGCCTTTTGCGGGGCGGGGTTGTCGAGGATGTTCTGGTCGGCGGGGAAAAAAACAGCTTGCTTCTCGTGCTGGCCCGTGTCAACGCCTAGACGAAAGCCTGTTGCCGTGGGCTGGAAGACGGCTTTGTAGTTGCCAGGCAGCGGCTTGGGAAGTGAACTTGCCAAGCGCTTGACGAGGGCCGAATCCACGGAAGACCCTGAGGCCACGGTGGGCTCTTTGGAGAGCAACTGGAGGGTCATCTGCAATTCCGCTTTGCCCGGGATGCAGCGTTCACGGCAGACGAGCCAATCCACCTTGGCGTCGAGAACTGCCTTGCCGTCTTTTACTGTCGGCGCGACGTTGAGCTTTAACGGAAACAGAACTTCGTCTTCATAGCCGAAGTCCATGAGTGGACCGAGCGGCAGACGACTGGGCGCGGGAAACTGCATGGGGCCGGCGGTTACTCCGTCAGGAAGGGTCCAGTGAATATGGGGCGGTTCGCCGGCATCTCCGGCATTTTTCCAATAGACATGCCAGCCGGGTTCAAGTTTGAAATAGAGGCCGATGACGTTGCTTCCGGATGGATAAAGCTGGTCTTGAGGGGCAACAAGCTGGACATGCAGATGGGCGGCATCAGCGGAACTGGACGCGGCCAAGGCAGGCAAGGCGGCGGCAAGGAACAACACAATGAAGATCAAACGCGATGTGCGGGAAAGACGCATGGTGGGGAACGCTGACTCCTTGCAGTTGGACTCAGTGTATCGGACCGCGGTTGCAGGAATCCCCAAAATCAATGGCCTGTGTGCAATTGCGGCCGTGCGGCGTGCTCACGGTAGATGCAGTCGTTCTGGACGCATTTGACCCCGGCGGCGCGGGCGCGGGCTACGGCTTCCTCGTGAATTACGTCGTCCTGGAGCCAGAGAAAGGGAATGGCTAGGCGGATGACGTCGTCGACAATGGCGGGGACGTGTTCGGAGGCGCGAAAGACATCGACGAGGTCGATTCCCTGCGTTGTTTCAGCGCGGGCGGCGGCCTGGGCGGCGTCGAGATCGGGATGGCAGGGCAAGCCCAGCACAAGCTTGAGCACGGGGTTTACCGGGAAGATGCGATAGCCGCTGTTGACCAGGTAACGGCCGATGTTGTGGCTGGCGCGCCAGGGCTTGTCGCTGATGCCGACCACGGCGATGTTTTTTGACATGCGCAGCATTTCGTCGATTACGGCGCGATCAGTGCTCATGAAATCTCTCACTCTGGAAACTGGCTGTGACCGGATCGATGATGTTGGATTCTTTTCTGTCCCACCCATTCGCCAAAAACAAGGCGAATGGATGGGGCACGGGGCATTTGTGCGAGGATGTGACGCCTAAACGTCGAGGTCGTCGTCAGCTTCGGGGGCGACGGCGGTTCCACGGCGCTTGGCGAGCAGGTAACCGCGCAGAAAGGGTTCGAGGTAGCCGTCGAGGACCTTATCCACGTCGCCGACCTCGACCTTGGTGCGGTGGTCCTTGGCGATGCGATAAGGCTGAAGAACATAGGAGCGAATCTGCGAACCGAAGTTGATTTCGAGCTTCGAGTCTTCCAGCTTCTTGCTTACGGCGCGCTTTTTTTCGAGTTCGTATTCATAGAGCCGCGATCGAAGCATCTTCATGGCCTTTTCGCGGTTCTTGTGCTGGGAGCGCTCGTTCTGGCAGCAGACGACGATATTCGTGGGCAAGTGGGTCATGCGCACGGCCGAGTCGGTGGTGTTCACGTGCTGGCCGCCCTTGCCACCGGAGCGGTAGGTATCGATGCGCAGGTCTTCCAGCTTAAGGTCCACGTGAATTGTCTCGTCGATTTCAGGGGAGACGTAGACGGAGGCAAAGGAGGTGTGGCGGCGCTTGGCCTGATCG
>CAIKND010000221.1 GCA_903828675.1 uncultured Acidobacteriaceae bacterium | reverse complement strand
CCTACGCATTTTTTACGGCCAAGGGCCATAAAAAATGCCTTGACTAAGCCGACGCTGTCATACATGGGCTATTTTCCTTTGGTCCCTCCGGGACAAGTAATCGCGTCCACTGGCTCCTATTTTCAGGGCAGATCCTTCAACTCGCTGCGCTCGCTCCTAATGAACGATCCGGTTGAGTGTTGTTCTGCCCCGCCCATTCCGCAAAGAACGCGGAATGGGTGGGGCACGGTGCTAAGTTACGGGGTAGACGGCGGTCGTTCATCCCCGGACGTAACGCGCTGCCGGGAGTAAAGCTGCTCAGGATGACAGTCAAATTTGGTGCTGCGTTCGCTCAAAGACGACAGATTTTTGGGGAGATGCGGTGCTCTGGAGTGCATCATCCCAGGTCTCAAAGGCGAGACCTGGGGCACCCGGCGGCTATCAGGATGCCGGTTCCTATTCGACCTGGAAGAGGCCGGGCAGCACCTGGCCGGCCTTGCCATTGACAACATGGGTGAAGGCTGAGGCGTTGAGCGGAGGCTCGGGGCCGATGTAGACGGTGCGGGCCCCGCTTTGGCGCGCCCAGTGGACGAAGTTGGCGGCGGGATAAACGGAGCCGGAGGTGCCGATCACCACCATCAGGGTGGATGTGGCTATCTCCTCCTCGATGCGGTCCATTTCAAGAGGCGTCTCCCCGAAAAAGACGATATGGGGGCGGAGACGGCCACCACAGGAGCAACGGCCTACTTCGGCGAGGCTGGTGTAGATGGCGTGGTCTTTAACGGGCGGCGCACCGCAATCGCGCTCACAGTGGGCCTTGGCGAGTTCGCCGTGCATGTGAAGCAGTCGGACGGAACCGGCGCGCTCATGCAGGTCGTCGACATTCTGCGTGCAGAGAAAGAATCGGTCGCCGATTTGCTTTTCGAGTTCGGCGAGGGCGTAGTGGGCGGGGTTGGGCTCGGCCTTGGCTCCGTCGGCTCGGCGCTTGGAGTAGAACTGCCAGACGAGTTCAGGGTTGCGATCCCAGGCATCCGGGGTGCAGACGTCTTCAATGCGATTGCCGGCCCAGAGGCCATCGCTGGCACGGAAGGTGGGCAGGCCGCTCTCGGCGCTGATGCCTGCGCCGGTGAGGACGAAGACGTGGTCTGTGGGAGTAATGAAGATATTGGGCACGGACTTGCTTTCGACGGAGTAAGGTTTGGGTTCGTACTTTCCCAGGTCCCAAAAGCGGGACCTGGGGCACCCCCACCGATAACTGAGAACTGACAACTGACCACTGAAAGCTGAGAACTGAGAACTGCCCTTAAGGCTCCAGCAGAATCTTGCCGGTGGTCATGCGGGATTCGAGGTCGGTGTGTGCCTGGGCTGCGTCAGCCAGCGGGTAGACGTGCTCGGTGCGGAGCTTGAGGGCGCCGCTGGCGGCCCAGCCGAGGACCTCGCCGGCCCGCCATTCAAGTTCGCTACGGGTGGCGATGTAGTGCCACAAGGTGGGGCGGGTGACGAACAGCGATCCCTTGCCGCTGAGCTGGATGAGGTCGAAAGGCGGGACGGCGCCGCTGGAGCCACCGAAGAGGGCCAAAAGGCCGCGGGGCCTGAGGCAGTTGAGGCTTTGATCGAAGGTGGTTTTGCCAACGGAGTCATAGACCACGTCAACGCCCTTGCCGCCGGTGAGCCGCTTGACCTCGGCCGCGAAGTCCTGTTGGGTGTAGAGAATCACGTCGGAAGCGCCGGCCTCGCGGGAGAGCTCGGCCTTGGCGGGTGTGGAGACAGTGGTGATGACGCGAGCGCCGATGCGGGCGGCCATCTGGGTGAGCAGCAGACCGACGCCCCCAGCGCCGGCATGGACAAGAGCCGTCTCTCCGGCTTTGAGCGGGTAGGTGGAGTGCGCGAGGTAATGCGCCGTCATGCCCTGGAGCATGGCCGCGGCGGCCTTTTCGGGATCGAGGCCCTCCGGCACCTTAACCAGTTGCGCGGCGGGCACCAGGGCGTACTCGGCATAACTGCCCAGCACCGAGACAGAGGCGACAAGATCGCCGGATTTAAAACCGGTTACGCCGGGACCGAGATCTTCGACCGTTCCCGCAGCCTCGCTGCCAGGGGTGAGGGGAAACGAGGCCTTGTACTGGCCCTTGCGAAAGTAGATCTCAATGAAGTTGACGCCGGTGGCTTCCACGCGGATCAACACCTGGCCAGGGCCTGGATGGGGGATGGGCAGATCGGCCAGTTGAAGGACCTCTGGCCCGCCGGTCTCAAGAATCTGGATGGCTTTCATATCAGGGTAAGAATGAACCTCAAGGGTGGGCGGCTGCAAGTGGTCTGGGCCGAATGGACCTATATCGGGACGGAATCAACCTCTGGGCATAGGCTCCCGAAGCCGGAGAAGAGTACAAGACCCGTGCAGAAAGATCTGTGCGGATCCAGCGTGCCTTGCTGGTCCGTGGCCCTTGCATCCTTTTCTCGAGCATTTTCCATTTATGGTGGAGGATGGACCTTTTGCTCTCCCACCCTTGAATTAAAGAACGATTCAAGGATGGGGCACCCAAATGAATGATTGTTCACATTCGCATCGAAAACGCCCTAGAAACTGTCTTCCCGGGTCTCCGACATGATGCTTTGCTCATCGCTGGGAAGCAGCCGGACGAGACGGTCTACGGTGTAGGGAACGGGATGCTGGCTGGTGTAGTAGTGGCGCACCCCGAGTTCACCAAGCAGGCCTATGGCCAGCAATTGGATGCCTGAAACAATGAGCACTGAACCGACGACAAACATGGGCCCATGATGGCGCATCATTTCCATGGAAGGGTTGAGGATCTTCATGACCAGAAGGAGGGCAGCCGTGAAGCAGCCGCCCATGATGCTCAACACGCCGAAGCCGCCGAAGAAGTGGAGCGGGCGGCTCATGTACTTGAGCAGAAAGCGGATGGTCATGAGGTCAAAGAAGACGCGGAAGGTGCGTCCGATGCCGTAATGACTCTGGCCTCGCTCGCGGTTGATGTTCTTGATGGGAATTTCGCAGATGGAGGCACCGTACCAACTGGCCAGGGCCGGGATGAAGCGGTGCATCTCGCCGTAGAGGGGAATGCCCTGAATCACCTCGTGGCGATAGGCCTTGAAGGTGGTGCCGAAGTCGTGAATATCGACGCCGGAGAGCTTGGCCATGAGCCAATTTGCGCATCGCGAAGGAATGCGCCGCATGATGAAGTTGTCAATGCGGTCCTTGCGCCAGCCGGAGACGACGTCGTATCCCTCGGCGAGCTTTTCAAGGAAGGCGGGAATGTCGTTGGGGTCGTGCTGCAGATCGCCGTCCATGGCGAGGATGTACTCGCCCGAGGCATGGTCGAAGCCGGCAGCAAGGGCCGAGGTCTGGCCGAAGTTGCGGCGGAGCTTGACGACGAGGACGCGGCTGTCAACCGCCGCGATCTCTTCAAGCAGTTTGTAGGTGCGGTCTCTTGAGCCGTCATCGACAAATACCAGCTCAAAACTGTCTCCCACCTGCTCCATAACCTGTTTCAGGCGGGCGTACAAGACGGTTACGTTCTCCTCTTCGTTGTGAAACGGCACGACAATGGAGTACTTCGTCATAGTGTTTTCTTAGACGCTGATTCTGTTGGGGAAGTCTACATGGCGTCCCAAAATACGCCTCTGTCTTAAATTTGATACCAATTCGTGCAGTGGGATGCAATAAACTTACCGGTCAAGCTCGTCGAGCATTTGCTGCATCTCAGAGAGAGCATGATTGTTACCGGCCCTGGCGGCGCTACTGATGCCGGCTTTGAGCCGTTCAATTGCTTCCGGGATGCGCCCCGCGGTGGCGAGTGTCTGCGCGGACATGAAGTAGGCTGCAGTGTAGTCGGGGTCGTTGGCGAGGAGGGTGTCAAACTCGGCCAGCCCCGCCGAAATATCGCCCTGGCCCGCCAGAGCCATGGCGATGCCGTAACGGGCGAAGCTATTCTTCGGGTCCAGCGCGAGAATCTCTCTGAGTCCTGCAATCTTGTCCATGCTGCTCGAATTCTGCCCTGACATGGTGAGCAGGGCCGGGGAGGGATTTGCGTAATTGGCGTGGATTGCCGAAACTGGAACAGTGAGTCTGCCCGTTTCCCGAGGCCGGAACCGCCAACTCCATTGTAGCTGGCTTCCAGACGGGCCAGACCAGCAGACGACACGTACCAGAAATGGAGCAACCGGATCATGAGCGCCGCAGAGACGAACCCGAATGTACGAACGGTGGCCAGCACGCAGTCGGAGATGACCGAGATTATTTTGCCCAACGACACCAATACGCTGGGCAACCTGCTGGGAGGACGATTGATGCACTTTATCGATCTGACCGGCGCTATGGCCGCCTACCGCCACTCGCGGACGCATGTGGTGACCGCCGCGATGGACCACATCGATTTTATCCGGCCGGTACACCTGGGCGACCTGTTAACGCTGAAATCGAGCGTGAACCGGGCTTTTACCAGCTCGATGGAAGTGGGCGTGAAGGTATGGGCGGAGAACACGCAGACGGGCGGAGTGGTTCACGTGGCCAGCGCCTACCTGGTGTTTGTGGCCATCGACAAGCAGGGACGCCTGCAAAAGGTCCCGCAACTGCTGCCTGAGACGGCGAATGAAGTGCGACGCTATGAAGATGCGCTGCGCCGCCGCGAACACCGTGAGGCGGAGAGCGCCCGGCGCAAGGAAGCACGGCTGGCAACGGACGACGAAGCGTAGACGGCGAGCGGCAAGAACTAACTAGCAAATAAGTGAGTTCAGGTTTCATGACCCGCGGGCCGGTAACGCCAGTGGGGACAAAAAAAGGAGCAACCAAAAAATATGGCGCATTCAAATGCCATGCCTTCGCCAGTGGCTTTGCCCGGCGTTTCGAAGATCATCGCAATCGGTTCCGGCAAGGGCGGGGTGGGGAAAACCACGGTCGCCGTCAACCTTGCCATCGCGCTCGCGAAGCTCGGGCATCGGGTGGGGCTGATCGACGCCGACATCTACGGGCCCAATGTGCCGCTGATGATGGGCTCAACGCAACAGCCGCGCGTGGGTCCGGGCAACCAGATATTGCCCAACGATACGCACGGGATCAAGACGATTTCGATCGGCTACATTTCGCCGGGCGACAAGCCCCTGGTGATGCGCGGACCGATGCTTCACCAGATCATCCGGCAGTTTCTGCAGCAGGTGGAATGGGGCGAGCTGGATTACCTGATCGTGGATCTGCCACCGGGCACCGGCGACGTGGTGATTTCGCTGGTTCAGACAGTACCGCTGACCGGAGCCGTGGTGGTTTCCACGCCGAGCGACGTGAGCCTGGAGGACGCACGCAAGGCGCTGGAGATGTTTGCGCAGGTGAACGTGGAAGTGCTGGGGATGGTGGAGAACATGAGCCACTTTACCTGCCCGCATTGCCAGAAGGAGATCGACATCTTCTCACGAGGCGGAGCGGAGCGCACGGCAAAGCAGTTCAATGTGCCGTTTCTCGGATCGATCGAACTGGTGCCGGCGATTCGCGAGGGCGGCGACCGCGGCCTGCCGGTGGCGCTGGCCGGGCCGAAGAGCCCGCAGGCAGCGGAGTTCTATGCAGTGGCGGAAAAGCTGATCGAGCGCGCCGAAGAGGCAGCGGCGGCGGCTACGGACGTGATCGAAATCAGCTAAACGGCAACTGACGCAGAGAAAGCGGGGCGCAGGCGCTCCGCTTTCTCCAATTCAGGCGGCAATCTACCGCCAGTGGCCTTCAACCATAACCCATCCGCCATGGCGATGAGCCCAGTGGTGCTGGACCCAGCGCTGGTGCTCACGGGGCGGACGCTCGTAGCGGCCAGGATTCCAGACGTAGTGGTCGCCATCATAGCGTTGATAGCCGCCAATCCAGACAGATCCACGCTCGGGTGGCGGGCCACGGCGCTCGTAAACGGGCGGGGGCGGGCCGATGCGAATTGCAATCTGCGCAAACGAAGCCGCAGGAGCCAGCGCGAATGCGAGCAATAGTGCCAGTGCGATTTTCTTCACGGTAATTCACCTCATGGAGGGTTTGAGTGCCTCCGGAACGCGGCGCAGGGTCCTGGTTGTTGAAGGTATCAACGTAAGACTTCGCGAACCGGCCGGGAACCATGCATGCACTCTTGTACCACCGGGAAACTTGGGTGTGTTGTGCTGGATTGACCAGTGGCTCTTGATGGCCTCCTCATGAACGGTCCGGTTGAGTGTTGTTCTGTCCCACCCATTCCGCAAAGAACGCGGAATGGATGGGGCACGGTGCTTGGTTGCGAAGTAGACGGCTGCCGTTCATCCCCGGACGTAACGCGCTGCCGCGAGTAAAGATGCTCAGGATGACAGCGGATATTTTGCTGGGAATTTTGGACTCAGGACACTGGCGGGGATTTCCGCAAGAATGCTGCAACGGGACGCCGGGTGCGTCCCGCGAACTATTCGTCTTCCCTGGGCGGGAAAAGGTTTCCGAGGCGGCGAATCTGAGCGCCGACGCCGCGCAGTTTCTCTTCGATGCGCTCGTAGCCGCGGTCCATGTGATAGACGCGGTCGAGGATAGACTCCCCGTCGGCGACCAGTGCGCCGAGCACCAGCGAAGCAGAGGCGCGCAGATCAGAGCACATGACGGCGGCAGCGGAAAGACGGGCCGGGCCGCGCACGGTGGCGACACTTCCATCCACCTTGATGTTCGCGCCCATGCGCACCAGTTCCTGCACGTGCATGAAGCGATTTTCAAAGATGTTTTCCCTGACCATGCTGACGCCCTCGGCCTGGGTGGCCAGAGCCATGTATTGCGCCTGCATGTCGGTGGGAAAGCCGGGGTACTCCTCGGTGGAGATGTCGGCCGCACGCAAAGGGCCGCCGGAGCGGACGCGCACCTCATCCGGGCCGAGAACGTCCACGATTGCGCCCGCTTCGCGCAATTTGGCGATCACCGCGCCGAGGTGAGTCGGGTTGCAGTTGGAGACAACCAGGTCGCCGCCGGTAATGGCTCCGGCCACGAGGAACGTTCCCGCCTCGATGCGGTCGGGATTGATGGAATGGCGCGCGCCGTGCAGTCGGCTGACGCCCTGAACTCGAATTGTGGAGGTGCCGGCGCCCTCGATTTGAGCACCCATGGCGGTGAGCAGGGCGGCCAGATCAGTGACTTCAGGCTCGCGCGCGCATTTCTCCATGAGGGTTTCGCCCTCGGCCAACACGGCGGCCATGAGCAGGTCCTCGGTGCCGGTGACGGTGATCTTGTCAAAGACCAGGTGCGCGCCCCGCAGGCGGTCTGCGCGGGCTTCGAGGTAGCCGTGCTCCTGAGTGATGGTGGCTCCCATTTTCTCAAGCCCCCGGATGTGGAGGTCGATGGGCCGGCCGCCGATGGCGCAGCCGCCGGGCATGGCTACGCGCGCCATTCCAGTGCGGGCGATGAGCGGACCAAGCACCAGCGAACTGGCGCGCATGGTCTTGACGATCTCGTAGCGGGCGACCGGGTCAGAGAGATTGCGGCAGCAGATGGTGGTGCGATCCTGCGCCTCGCCTTCGCGCAATCCAACTTCGGCACCCATGGATTGGAGCAGCTTGCGCTCAGTTTCAATATCGCGAACCTGGGGAATGTTTTCGAGGGTGACCTCGTCCTCAGTGAGAATGGCCGCGGCCATGCAGGGAAGGGCCGAGTTCTTTGCGCCCGACACACGAATGACGCCGACCAGCGGGTTGCCGCCGCGAATGACAAATTTGTCCATAGGTACTTACGAAGCTCCAGGGGATGGGCTCGGAAATCACTTGTTCAACGGCTCATGGCCGAAGGGATTCCCTTTGCCGCACAGTCCTAGCCTCTTAGTGTAAATCGATGCGGCAGGGACGGAGATGCGGGATCTGGAGGAACGCGGACTTTCGATGGACCGCGTCGATATGGAATCTGGAACCCAGACTGTATGAATTGGTAATCGATGCTGGGCCAATGCGGGCGTGGACGCCCGCACGACAGCCGGTCTGGAGACCGGCGCTACATTTCCCGACCATCACACAATCATGATTTCACGGTACTAGTTGCTGCTGGCGCCGGCCGGGACCAGGTTGAGGGGTTCGGTCAGCGTAAAGAGCAACGTAGTGCCGGCTTCGAGCGTGGCTTGGGGATGGCTGATGAGCAGATGGGCGCTGACCACACCGGCGCCGACCAGGCTGCCGGCCAATGCGCCGACTGGGCCGCCGAGGAAGGCCCCGGTAACCGCGCCCGCTCCCACGGTGCCGCCATATTCGATGCCATCGCGCTTGAGGCGTGAACCGGGGTTGATAACACCCTCGCTGCCAACGCGCGTGGTGGAGCCGGGAGTGCCGGTGACCTGGGCGTAGAGCCGATAACGCGCACCGCCCGGCAAGGTGACCGTATCCGGGCGCAGGTGCATGGAGCCGTGACCGCCGGGGCGGCCGGAAGATACATTCAACACCCGGCCATCAATCTCAGACCCGGCGGGAATCAGCACCTGGCCTCCCTGCAACACATCCGTGGCCACGCGGGTTTTGAACACCTCGCCATCCACGCTATCGGTAGTGGACAGACGCTGGAGCAGCCGGACCCGAATCGTGGTTCCTTCGCCTAGTTCTCCCGGGCCAAGTGGCCCTGGATGCACGATATCGCCATCGGGATCGTACGCGGAAGCACGCTGGGAAGTGCGCTGGTTAAGGGCGGGCTGGTCGGGCGCAATCTGCACGATGCCATCGTCGTTGCCGGAATCGGGATAATTGACCGACGGATCGACTGAAGTGGGCCGCGGCTCGGACTGGGACTGGTACCGGGCAGGCGCCTGGGCCACCGGCTGCGCCGAGGGATACATGGGCGTGCCTGCCGAAGGCTTGGCGATGGGCGCCGGGGCGGAACTTGTAATGATGGTGTCATCCGGGGGAGGAGTTGAAGTCCCCTCGTAGGATCCGGATTGGCTACCCTGCTGCGCTCCGAGAGCAGCGGCGGCTGCGACGAACAAGGCCGACATCAGAAATGGACGGTTCATTCGAGTCTCCATAGGGGGGTCCGTTGCGCGGAACATCCCTTGAGCGGGCACAAATCTTCCTGATTCATTAGACCCCTCCGGTCGCAAAGAGTTGCGTGCGGCGGGTCGGTTCGCTGTCCAGGAGCCAGCACACCCAACGTAAGGCTAGCGCGTATGAGCAAAGCCCGTCAGCGGGGAGGGTATGGCGGGTGCCTTCGGGAATACGAATCAAAAGGGTTACCCCAGTCCCCTTCCCGGCCTGATTCGGGGCCGTGCGGCCCGTGTGACCGCCGCCACAAGGGGCGCTGGCGCCCGGCTTGCTAGAATCGGTACGGTATAGAACCGTCTTTTTTTGAACGCAGGACGAATAGGAGATTCCGAAAGTGCAGGAGCTTCTGAACACGATTCAAAGCGCCGCCGGAGAAACTCTTGCCGTGGATCGCCGTCCCCAACTGAATGACCGGCTGCTGCACCGCATTATGAGGAGCGATATGACTGAGATTGTTGCAATTCGTGCCCGTGAAGTCCTTGACTCGCGCGGCAACCCTACCGTGGAAGCGGACGTAATTCTGGAAAGCGGCGCAATGGGCCGCGCCATTGTGCCTTCGGGCGCCTCCACCGGCGAGCATGAGGCCGTGGAACTGCGCGACGGCGATAAGAGCCACTACCTCGGCAAGGGCGTTCTGCAGGCCGTGGCCAACGTGGAAACCGTAATTGCACCTGAACTGGAAGGCATGGACGCAGCCAATCAGCGCCTGCTTGACCAGACAATGATTGCTCTGGACGGTACGCCGAACAAGGCGAAGCTTGGAGCGAACGCGATTCTGGCCGTCTCGATGGCCGCGACGCGCGCAGTGGCGCAGACACTGGAGATTCCGTTGTACCGCTACCTGGGCGGCATCAATGCATCGGTTCTGCCTACTCCCATGATGAACATTCTCAACGGCGGCGCACACGCCGACAACAACGTGGACTTCCAGGAGTTCATGGTGATGCCGGTTGGAGCAGAGTGCTTTGCCGATGCGCTGCGCTGGGGCGCGGAGACCTTCCACACGCTGAAGGGCGTGCTGAAGAAGAAGGGTTACAACACGGCCGTGGGCGACGAAGGCGGATTTGCTCCCTCGCTGAAGTCGAACACCGAGGCCATCGAAGTGATTCTCGAAGCCATCGAACTGGCCGGCTACAAGCCAGGCGAGCAGATTGCGATTGCGCTCGATCCGGCGTCAAGCGAGTTCTATAACAAGGAGACGGGCAAGTACGTCTTCAAGAAGAGCGACAAGCGCGAATTGTCGAGCGAAGAGATGGTTGCGTTCTGGGATAACTGGACTCGCCAGTACCCGATCGTTTCCATCGAAGACGGCCTTGCCGAGGACGACTGGAGCGGCTGGCGCTTGGCAACCGACAAGATGGGCAGCCGTATTCAACTGGTTGGCGACGATCTTTTCGTGACCAATGTGAAGCGCCTGCAGCGCGGTATTGAAGAGGGCGTGGCCAACTCGATTCTGATCAAGGTCAACCAGATCGGCACGGTGACCGAAACACTGGACGCCATTGAACTGGGCCGCCGTTACGGCTACACCTCAGTGATTTCGCACCGCTCAGGCGAAAGCGAAGACACGTTCATCGCCGACCTGGCTGTGGCCACCGGCGCCGGCCAGATCAAGACCGGCTCCGCCAGCCGCACCGACCGGATTGCGAAATACAACCAGTTGCTCCGCATTGAAGAAGAGCTGGGCTCGGGCGCAATCTACCTTGGACTGGAAAGCCTGAACTATAACGGCTAACTCCGAGGCACGATCGAAATGAAGAGAAGGGAAAAAGCGAGAGCTTTTTCCCTTCACTTTTTTGAGCCGCGATTTCTTTCACTACCGGACAGTCATGCTCACTACGCTCCGCTCCTAATGAGCGGTCCGGTTGAGTGTTGTTCTGTCCCACCCATTCCGCAAAGAGCGCGGAATGGATGGGGCACGGTGCTTAGTTGCGGGGTAGACGGCGACCGCTCATCCCCGGACGTAATGCGCTGCCGCGAGTAAAGATGCTCCTCATGAACGGCCCGGTTGAGTGTTGTTCTGTCCCACCCATTCCGCAAAGAGCGCGGAATGGATGGGGCACGGTGCTTAGTTGCGGGGTGGACGGCGACCGCTCATCCCCAGGCGTAACGCGCTGCCGCGAGTAAAGATGCTCAGTATGATCGGTCTTTATTGTTGTTCCATTGTGCGGTGTCACATCCGTTTGACAGGTTATTCTGAATATTGAGTCCATCGATTTATTCCGAGGTGTAATTCTAAGTGTCCAACTACAAGCGTCCGCTGCTGCTAACCATCCTCGACGGATGGGGCTATCGTGCCGAAACCTCGAACAACGCCATTGCGCTGGCGAAGAAGCCCACCTACGACAAGCTGCTGCGCGAGTTTCCGAACACGCTGATTCAGGCGTCGGACCATTTCGTCGGCCTGCCTGACGGGCAGATGGGCAATAGTGAAGTGGGACACTTGAACATCGGCGCGGGACGCGTTGTGCAGATGGACATCACGCGCATCGACGCGGCGATTGCCTCGGGCGAGTTCGTCAAGAACCCGTCCATCGTGACAGCCATGCAACGGGCGCGCGAGGGCGGGCGGCAACTGCATTTGCTTGGGTTGTGCTCGGACGGCGGCGTTCACTCGCAACTGGAGCACTTGTATGCTCTGCTGCGCACGGCGCGGGAATACGGGCTGACGCGGGTCTTCGTGCACTGTTTTATGGACGGGCGCGATACGCCGCCCTGCTCGGGCGCAGAGTACATTGCGCAGCTTGAACAGAAGATGCGCGAGTACGGCGTGGGCAAGGTGGCCACGGTAAGCGGCCGCTACTTTGCCATGGACCGCGACAAGCGCTGGGAGCGCGAGCGCAAGGCGTTCGACGCGATGGTCACAGGCAAGGCCGAGGGCGGCGCTTACGCCAACCCGGTGGCACGCATGACCGAGTGCTACAACAACGGCGTAACCGACGAGTTCATTATTCCGTTTATCGTGGTGGACGGCGCGGGCAAGCCGGTGGCGCAGATTCGCGACGAGGATGTTTGCATCAACTTCAACTTCCGCTCTGACCGCGCCCGCGAGATAACCCGCGTGCTGATGCGCGAGAGCGGATTGAACAAACAGGGCGGCCGCAATCTGGATGGGTGGGAAGCGCTGGACGAGACCATTCCCCGCAGCGAAATTCCGAAGGACCTCTACTACCTTTGCATGACGCAGTATGACAAGCTCTATACTCTACCGCTGATCATGCCGCCGGAGTCGCTGGATAACATTTTGGCCAACGTGCTGGCGCAGCATCAATTGCGCAACCTGCGCGTGGCCGAGACGGAAAAGTTTGCGCACGTGACTTATTTTTTCAACGGCGGTATCGAGACGCCCTTCGCCGGTGAAGACCGCGTGCTGATTCCTTCGCTCAAGGTGGCCACGTACGATCTGGCGCCGGAGATGAAGGCCGAAGCTATCGGCGACGCGATTGTGAAGGCCGTGAACGACACCGCGTTCGACCTGATTGTCGCCAACTTTGCCAATGCGGACATGGTGGGGCACTCCGGCAAGCTGGAGCCGACCATCAAGGCCATTGAAGCCGTGGATGCGCAATTGGGCCGCGTCTACAAGGCCATCAAGGAAAAGAACGGGGCCTGGCTGATCACCGCCGACCACGGCAACGCAGAACAGATGGTGGATTTAATCACCGGCGCTCCGCACACAGCGCACACGACCAACCCGGTGCCGATGATCTATGTGGCCGAGGACGGGCCCTTCTACCGCCTGCGAGCGGATGGGTCGCTGCGCGACATTTCGCCGACGCTGCTGAACCTGCTGAAGCTGGGGCTGCCTAAAGAGATGACGGGTGGAGATCTGCGAACGACGATTGTGAAGTAGGTTCAGACACAGCCAAGACAACAACGCGAGGCCATTGCGGCTTCGCGTTGGTTGTTTTGCGGCTGCGCTGGGTGCAAGGAGCTCGCCTGACGCGAAAGGGCCTCCCGCGAAGGGAGGCCCTGAAGTGTATTGCCGCGAAGCCGCTCTATCTCGGGCGGAGGGATCTTATGACCGCGGGGAGGCTCTCCTCAATCAGTTTGGCGCGCTCCGAAGCGATTCCGCCCAGGTAGGCCGGGGCCGGGGTGGTGGTGAGGACAAGCACCAGGCCGATGACCGAGAAGCAGAGACCCGCGATACCGGCTGAAAACAGCATGTGATAGGTGTCGGCGACGTCGAGGCCGAACACGTTGAAGGCTACGTGCTCGACGGGCTTGATGTGCTTGAGGACCGCGAGAGCGAAGAGGAAGAAAAGAGCCGAAAGAGAAGTGAGGACGGCCAGGGATCCATCGAGGCTGCGGTGAAACTTCTGGCGTGCGCGGCAGTGGGCGCATTCAACAAAGTGCTGTTCGTAATCTTTACGCATCTCCGGAGAAATTCCAGAGATGTCATAGCGCCAGCTTGCCAGGATGGCGCCTACAACTCGGTCATTGCATCGGGTACTTGCCATAGACATTAGACTCACTTTGCGAAGGATCTGTTTAACCGCAATGCGTGCGCGCGGCATTCACGAGGCAACGGAGTGCTCTAGTTAGGGGGCTCCACCAGCGATGGTATGCTCAGTGCGGTCCCGATCAACTCTGCATGCCATGACAAAAAACTCAAGGCGGTTCCCGTGCCAATCCTGCTTGCTACAGAGAGATGCCCGTGTATCTCCATTGTAATGCACCTGCATTAAAAATAAATAGCCGAAAGTGGTTCATATTGAACAGCCAAAAGCAAGCGATTCGCCAACAGGCTGGCGCGGCCGTTGAGAGCGCGCTCGGCGGTAACCCGTGCCAGTTCAGGAAGATTATTGCTTTCAGATAGATGCGCAAGGATGATGTGGGCGGCCTGGCCGTCGTAGTCGTTCTCAAGGAACTCCGCCGCCGCTTCGTTGGAGAGGTGACCAACTCTGGACAGTACCCGCTGTTTGACTGCCCAGGGGTAGGGGCCGTCGCGGAGCATTTCAAGATCGTGGTTGGACTCGATCAGTAGTAAGTCGAGACCCTGAAGTTGCGCCTTGACGTTGGGCGGAATGTAGCCAAGGTCGGTGGCATAGCCCATGCGGATGCCCTCGGTACAGAAGACGAAGCCCACCGGATCGGCGGCGTCGTGGGGTGTGGTGAAGGGGCTGACGGCAATATCGCCTATTTGAAAAGGCTTGCCGGACTGAAAGTATTCGACTGCGGGCAACCAGGTTGGATCTTCCTTGCGGGAGGGGGGCTGGTCCGATGCTGGTTCCGGCGGCGGTTCGGAGGCGAGGGCGGTGGGCTGGATTTCGATCTCAGCGTCGTCCGGCTCTGCTTCATCCGGTGCAGACTCGGCCTCGGCCTGGCGCTCGGCTGCCTGGCGGCGGCACTGCTCCAGCCACTGGGCGTAGGTCATCTGCCGCCGGGGCGTGAGCCAGCGCATCCAGGCGCGGTGGGTGGCCTCGGTAAAGTACACCGGAATGCCCAGCTTGCGGGCGGTCACGGAGATGCCGTTGACGTGGTCAGAGTGTTCGTGGGTGATGAGGATGGCGTCCAGGGTTTCAGGCTCTTCGCCGGCCAGTTGCATGCGCCGGAAGAGTTCACGGCAGCTCAGACCGGCGTCCACAAGGATGCGGGTGCGACCGCCAGAGATGACTGTGCTATTCCCTTTGGAGCCCGACGCCAGCACAGTGAAACGCACCATGCTTTGAGGATACAGCGAACGGTTGTGCATTTAGTGTTTATTGAAAAGGCTCGTCCTGAGGCTAGCTGCGGGGGGGGGCGGATTTTGGCCGTTTGCATCCCCTCGGCGGCTAAAGCCTTGCCCTTTCAAAGCGGACGGTATGAAACGAACTTAGATACTTAATCATGTGGCACGCTTGCAAATTTCCGTGCCAATTTTGAGCTATGCCTGATCGTAAAAGCCTAGAACGCGCGTTTCCGCAGATCAAACTTCCGCATTGGCGGTGATTCAGGCGCGACCTACAAAACGCCGATGATTCGGTATCGCCGTCATCACCGGTCCCCAAATGCGAGGGACCGGTGGCACCCTCATCTGGGTTGAAAAAAGTCACTGAGACCGTGGCCACCCGCCGCTATGCCTGACCGTAAAAGCCGAGAACAGGCGTTTCCGCAGATGAAACTTCCGCATTGGCGGTGACTCGCCCGGAGTCACCGCTAAGGAACTGTGGCGCGGGGTGGGTTCGCCAAGGCCACGATAACAAGACTTTCTGGGAACTATACTTCCCCCATGACCGGCACGCCGCTACGGATCGCAACTCTTCTCGCTTTTTCCCTCGTATTGCCTGTTCCCTGTGGTAACGCGCAGATAGCTCAACCTCGGGAGCGAGCGACTCAATATGCAATTGCCTATCGATTGCCGTTGACCCAAACATCCAGCGGCGTCGACGGCCACTTGGAAGTGCTGCAAGACTCCCGGCTCACTCTAAAGCTGAGCGGCCTCGTGTGGGGTACAGGCGATACCAACCTCGATGATGATCCGGTGTTAGCGATTTTCAAGAGTGAACCGCCGCACAACGCGGTGATTCAAATCGTCGATCGAGCAGGAAAGGTACTGGAAGCGAAAGAGCTGGAGCGCCCGCTTGCAAAGCTTCGGACGGCGCATTTGTATGCAGATTCCAGGCTGACGTATTTACTTACCGTAGACTATTCCGCGGGATTCGGCTCTTATTCCGGGCCAATTACGACCCTGGTGGAGGTGAAGGGTGGCCACTTGCACTGGGTCGAATCGACAGAGGTCACGACTGGCAAGAAAGGAGAGATAAGTTTGATGGAATCGCTAAAGACCACCTGGAAGTTTGTGGCTGCGCCGGACGGCAAAGGGAAGCAGATTCTACTGGCTCAATGTCGACCGAATTGGTCAGCGCCTCTCAACGGCGATCAAGACTTCAGAACTACCTATGCGCGGTTTTACTTCGACGGGTCAAAATGGCTTGTCGCTGAACGGATCGTGAAGGGCCTCTCTGAATTTGACCAAGGCTTCCCGAGCCGTAGGCACTTTCCATAGGTTCCGAGTGAATTGTCGCCAATTGGGAAGTTTCTGCTCATGCCCGTGGCAGTCCCAGGCCAGGTTCTGTGCCAGTTTGCATTACGGGTGCGCCTGTCTCGACTCTTTCACCCATTCTACCAATTTTAGATTCAGCAAATTACATGTTTTCAATGGCCGGCAGAGCGGTGCCCTTTCAAAGCAACGGACCACCGGGCGCAACCGTCGTGCGACGACGTCTAAGGCGCGCCAGGGAGGTTGGCGGGGATGTCGATGGAGACGAGGGTGCCGCGGCCGGGGTTGCTGACGACATTGAAGCTGGCCTGGTTGCCATAGAGGACATCGAGCCGCTCCCGCACGTTCTTCATGCCGATGCCGGCTCCGGCGCGGCGCAACGCTGAGGGAGGCCGATTGCCCATGCCGACACCGTCGTCGGCCACCTCGATGAGCACGCGGTCGCCTTCGAGGCGGCTGCGCAGGGTGACGGTGCCGCCGTTGATGCGGGGCTCCAGGCCGTGCTTGATGCTGTTCTCGATGAGCGGCTGCAGCAGGATGCTGGGAACCAGAACCTCCAGTGTGCGCGGGTCGATATCCTTTTCAACACGCAGCTTGTCGGTGCCGAAGCGCACCACCTCGATGTCGAGGTAATCGTCGGTAAAGCTGAGTTCCTCGCGCAGGGGGACGTAGGTGTCGTGGTCCTTGAGCAGGGCGCGCAGGATATTGGCCAGCTTGACGGTCATGACGCGGGCCAGCTCCGGCTTGCTGCGCACCAGCGAGGCGATGGAGTTGAGCGTGTTGAAGAGGAAGTGGGGATTGATCTGTCGCTGAAGGGCGTCGAGGCGGGCCTCAAGCAGTAGCCGCTTTTGCTCCTCGAGCTTGAGTTCAATACGCAGGGCGTTCCAGACTTTGAGGGCAATGCCGACCACCATGGGGGCACAGGTCCACACCAGCACCTGCAGGCCCAGCACGCCGGTATCAAGCGCGAACAGGCGGCCGGGATAGAGTCGGGCCAGCCATTCGCGGCAGATTTCAAGGGCGGCGATGAGGAACAGCATGAGGATCTGGCGATCGATACGCGGCTGACGCAGATTGCGGCGCACCCAGCGGTAGAGGCTCAGATCTATGAGCGGGGTGAAGGACCAGATCTCGTCGGCCTCGACGAAGCGGCCCAGGGTCCCGGCGGCAAGGCCCAGAGCCGCGTTGAAGGGCAATGCCAGAAACTCGTGGTGAAAGACCGCCGGCGCAGACAGCACCATGCCGCCCAGCATGGCCCACCCCGGTCCCACCAGCAGGCCGAGCAGAATGACGGTCTCGAAGGAGATGTCAGCAGCCAGAAAATTGGGAACCGTGGTGCGCACCCATACGCCCAAGGTAAGCGGCACCAGGAAGAAAGCCAGCAAAGCCGCAGTCTGGCGGCGACGCCGATGCTCGGCAAACAGCAGCCGCTGGAAGGTGCGCGACCGCGCCAGGGCGCTGGCAACCGCCGCCGCCACGCCCAGCTTGACCAGCAGGGTGATGAGAATCAGCTTGTTATCGACCACGCATTCACTGTATCGCAATGCAGTGAGCAGCGAGCAGTGGACCGTGCGCGTTGGGAGGGCGGCAACTCTCGCACCGTAGAATAGGAGCATGGGATTTGAGAGCGTGACGAAGGTAGCCGAGGCGGATTTTCCCACCCGTTGGGGAGCCTTCCGCATTCTGGGCTTTGAGGGGATAGTGACGGAGCCTCGCGTCTGCGAGGAGGCTGTGCCTGCCGGTTCGGTCAAAGGCGAAGTTGAAGAGCTGGTGGCGCTGGTGATGGGCGATATACATTCCGCGCCGCCGCTGGTGCGAATCCACTCGCAATGCCTTACGGGCGATGTCTTCGGTTCTCTGCGGTGCGACTGCAGGCTGCAACTGGAACTGGCGCTGAAGAAGATTGGCGAGGCCGGCGCGGGCATTCTGCTGTACGAACAGCAGGAGGGCCGCGGTATTGGGCTGATGGCCAAGCTGAAGGCGTACGAACTGCAAGACCACGGGCTGGACACCGTGGAAGCCAATGTCGAGCTGGGGTTTGCCGCCGACTGCCGCGCCTACGAATTGCCAGCTGAAGTGCTGAAGCTACTGGGCGTCAAGGCCGTCAAGCTGATTACCAATAACCCGGAAAAGGTGGCTGCGCTGGAGTCGGCGGGCATCGCGGTTCCGGAGCGGGTCTCAGCCGAGGTCGTTCCCCTGGATAGCTTTGCGGACTATGTGCGCACCAAACAGGAGAAGATGGGGCACATTGTCGACGGACCTGACGATAGGGCCATTGCGATAGGGTAGATCCGCATTGTTGGGAGTTGATTTGACTCGGACGTGGGCCGGATAAGTAAGATTCTCCTTCCTTCGCTTCGCGGCTTTGAGCGGGGATTAAAGGAAAGTCATGAACGACTTCTGGACCAGACGGCAATTCCTGACCCGTGCGGCGGGTTCCACGGCTTCTCTCGCGCTTGCGGGAGCGGCAGCACGTTCGCTGGCATACGGCGCGGGCACAGCGGCTCTTCAGGGCAGATTCCTGACCCACGTTTCCGTAGTGCGCGTAAACCAGATCGAAGTGACTCCGACCCGCTCGATCGGCCTGGACGAGGCCAAGGATAACCGCCCCGACCTCATCCGGTCGCGGCGGGAGGCCTTTGCGCGAGGCTGCCCCGGCGGCAGGATGACCTGGGCGATAAGCTGGCTGGCTCTGCACGACACCCGACAGGAATACAAGGATGCGCGGCGGCTTCTGGCTTCCTATCACGAGCAGTATGGCGACGAGATCACGTTCATTCCCGGCGGCTATCACGCGCCGATGTACGACACGCCAGAAAACATCCGAAAGACGATCCACACGTCGCTGCATATGATTTCGGAGATGGTCGGCAACGGGTACCGCCCACAGTGCCTGGTGGCAGGTTTTCTGGGTGCGGAAAACCAGAGGTATCTCGCCACAGAAGAAGGCATTCATGTTTGCCAGGGCCAGATATGGAGCCAGCACGCGATCGACTACGGTGATGGCGACGGCGGCATCTGCTATCCCTACTACCCCAGCCGCGAACATTATCTGAAACCGGCCCAGGGTGCCGCTGATTTTATTGACTGCGTTTGCCTAGATGGCTGGACGTGCGATTTTCTTCCAGCACGGCGAGACGGCTTCCAAGGCGGATTCAATAGCCGCCTGGGCGTGGGCCCCATTGAAACCGTGGGGAACCTCGGACTGGAAGCCGGGCGCAAAGAGATGATGGCGACCACCGCGATGCACTTTGACCAGGGCCGCGCTCTGAACGGAATGGGATGGGTGACGGGCATCTGGGAAGTCTCGGTGGGCCACGACGAGGACCTGGCCTGGTGGCTGCAGGCGGTTAGGGAAAGGTGGCCGGACACGCAGGTAATGACCGAAGGGGCGTTCGGCCTGGAGTGGCGGAAGCATACGCCCGGCAATGCCGCGCTCAACTACCGGTTCGACGCCAAGGGAACCGGCGCGCCGGGCTCAGAAAAGGAGCTGGAGATCCAGTGGTTCATGAATCGGGAATTCCGGCTGGGACTGCTCAAGAACTGGACTACGGGCGGACCCGCCATGGCGATTGACTTTACCCGCTACGATCTGCCGGCGCACGAGCCGCGGACGCTGCAGCGGGAGTGGAGCCTGATGAACGTCCTGAATCAGAAGGGCACGCGTCCCCAGGACAAGCCGATGCGGCTGGGACAGTTGACTGCCGAAGATCAGAGGCGCATCTTTGCGCGCTACCCGGAGTTGAAGAAGCTGGCCTGATGAAATTCGGCCTTTGCCGATGAGTGTTTCCTCGCCTCAGGAAATCGCCCATTGCGGCCGCGTTAGCGGCGCGGCCAGCAATGCGTTGGCGTGATTGTTTCCTTCAAACAGCTCTTTCTCGGCATTCCAGCGCAGCTTGTCTCCCACCTGGCAGGCGATGAGGCCGATCTGGGCGATGGTGATGGAACGGTGGCCTACCTCGATGGGCTCAAGGGTGGGGCGGCGTTCGCGTATGGCCGCGATTAGGTCGTTCTTGTCCCAGAGAGTTTGAGAGAAATTCAACTCTCCCGGCTCCGGCTCCAGCGTCACTAACTCCGGCTTGCTGCTCTGCATTACGCCGGGATAGGCCTCCACTTTGATCCACGCGTCGCTTCCAAAATAAGTGATGCTCGGCTTGCTGGTGGGCGTCTGTTCGCAGGTCATGATCACGCCGCTTGCGTAGGTGTATTGGACCTTGAAGTTGATCATGGTGTTCCACAGGCTCACCGGAAAAACGCCATGCCCCTCGACTTCGCTGGGGCCGGAATGTTCAGTGTTCATGGCCCATTGGGCGACATCGAAGTAGTGCGCGCCCCAGTTGGCGATCATGCCCTGGGCGTAGGTGTCGATGCGCATCCAGTTCGGCCTGAGGCTGTGCTGCTTTACATCGTGCACGCGCTTCTCGGTATAGGGAACCGCAGCGGTGGGGCCAAGCCACAGGTCATAGTTCAACTCGGGCGGCACCGGCATGTCGGGTTGCACGCCCACCGGATCAGGATCGGACGGTAAAACGATCTCAATCTTTTCCAGCTTGCCGATGTGGCCGTTTCTCACCAGTTCGACGGCGTGATTTTGCACGCGGATGGAACGGAACTCGCTGTCTGTCCTGTTGACCACGCCGGAACTCGCCACTGCATCGGCGAGCATGCGCCCCTGTTGCACGCTCAGGGTGAGCGGCTTCTCGAGGGCGAAATGCTTCTTTGCCTTTGCCGCGAGAATGCCAATGGGAACATGCCAATGGTCGGGCGTGGAGATCATGAGCGCATCGATATTGGCATCCGCGATCACGTCTCTGAAATCCGGCTTCTGCGCACAGCCGTTATAGCCGGCAAGCCCGTCACGCTTGGCGTAGAACGAGTTTACGAACGCCTGAGCCTCCGCCATGCGCCAGCTATCCACATCGCAGACAACCGCGGCCTGAACGCCGGGAACAGCCATCATCTGCGGCAGGTTGGCTCCGAAGGCCTGGCGGCCGGTACCGATGAAGCCGACGTTGATTCTGTTGCTTGGCGCGTTTGCCCCGAAGACGCTGGCGGGGACGATGGTAGGCGCTGCAATAGCGGAAAGAGCGCATCCTGATGTGACCAGAAACTCACGCCGGTTCATTTTCATGCTTGCTCCACAGTGACACAGTCTACCGCAGGAGCACCGGGTGTGAGCGAATTATGCCCGCAGTGCTTTGAGCACCTTGGCCGTGGTGATGACTTGGCCGGCATGGCGCTGGGTGTGGTCGGCCACATGGATGAGCGCGCCGCCTATGGTGGTGGGGAGTAGCTTGCGGCCAACTCCGCGAAAGGTATCGAAGTCGGCGGTGGCCAGCACGCGGATTCTCTCATTCGCGTTACTGAAAGAGACCTCGACCTCGGCGAGCAGTTCGGCGAGAGTCTCTTCTCCGCCCCGCTCGGCTTTGAGGTCCGCCAGTTGCTCTGCGGAAAGCTGAAGGCCTTCGGCGTAGGTAAGCAGGCGGTCAGTGGAACGGGCGATGTGGCGCAGATGGTACGCGACCGAGGTAAGCCCCAGCGGATGGAAATGCGCCTCGGCATCGGTGAGGCCGGCGGTCCAGCGGGTGAGATCTTCAAGGGCCAGGTGGAGGGCGTGGAGGACGGCGCGGCCCACGGCGGGAACCTCGGCGTGGGTTCCGCGCAGCCAGGGCTCGACGTCGGGGTTGGGCACAGGGGAAGTGCTCATGGTTCTGTTGTCCTTTAGCCCGCGTTTTTGACGCGCACTACGGTGATTTTCTCAAAGCCCTCTTCAAAGACCGGCGGTTTGAGCTTTTCTGCCATCTTGCGCATGATGTCTTCGCTGACGGAGCGGTCGCGCTTGCGGTTGCGTTCGAGGCAGACGTCCAGCGGTACATCAAAGAAAACCGCCTGCACCTCGTACCCAAAGCTCTTGGCCATCTTGATCCACTGGCGGCGCTCGTGGGTGGAGAGGTTGGTGGCGTCCACGTAATTCCAGGGCATGCGGGCGATAAGGCGGGCGCGCAAGAGAGAACGCAGGGTGGAAAAGACCAGGCCCTGGTAGCGCTGCTCCTCGACATCGTCGAAGAGGATGTTGCGCAGCAGGTCGCTGGAGAGTGGGGTGATGCCGCGGCGTCCGAACCAGGTGGTCTTTCCCGAGCCGGGGAGGCCGATAGCGAGCACGACAAAGCCCTTGGGGACCCCAGGGGCAGGCTCGGCTTCCTCGGGATCGGGCGGAGGCGTCGAGTGCATGTCAGGCTGGGTCTCAAGCTCGAAACGGCCTGCGGCGGCCGGGTCGTTCCAGTCCTGCCTTGGCGGACGTTCCGGTTTGGGAGCACGGGCGGGAGCCACGGGCCGGGCCTCAGGGGGCTTAACGGCGCGAGGCGGCGGGGCAGGAGCAGCGGCGGGAGGGTCATCCGGGTAGAACGGAACCAGTGGAGCTAGTTGATTCGACGGGAGTTCCTGGCCAATCTTGCCTGTGGATTCCGAGGTATTGGGGGTATGTCTGGAGCGTTTTCTCATGCCGCCTTATGCACCTTTGTTGTGATACCCGAATACCATACTTGCGCTGGGGGCTGCAAATAGTGTGCATCCCATCACATACAGTTCTCCACCCCAGCAAGCATCCTAGCGGTGAGCGGTTCTTTGTATGGAGCCGGGCCATGGCAGGTTTTGAGTTCGGCCCGGTTAACTGGAATGATACGATCAAGAGTTTGGTGGAATTGCCTTCTGGCGCACCCAGACGCAGCACGACACAAGCTCAAACCACAGCCTCATCGACTACGAAGGAGAATCACACATGGCAGTAAAGGTTGGTATCAACGGCTTCGGCCGCATTGGCCGCAATGTTCTGCGTGCCGCGCTTGGCAATCCAGAGATTGATTTTGTTGCCGTCAACGATTTGACCAGTCCGGCAACCCTGGCTCACCTGCTCAAGTACGACTCGATTCTTGGCAACTTGAAGAACGAAGTCGTAGCCGGCGCAGATTTCATCGCCATCGACGGCAAACAGATCAAGGTCTTCTCAGAGCGCGACCCCGCCAAGCTGGATTGGGCTTCAGTCGGCGCGCAGATTGTGGTCGAGTCGACCGGCTTCTTTACCGATGCGGAGAAGGCCAAGGCTCACCTCGGCACAACCGTGAAGAAGGTCATCATCTCGGCTCCGGCCAAGAACGAGGATCTGACCATCGTCCTCGGCGTCAACCAGGACAAGTACGACGCGGCCAAGCACAACATCATCTCGAACGCCAGCTGCACGACCAATTGCCTAGCGCCCGTCGTCAAGGTAATCCTGGAAACATGCGGCATCGTTAGCGGCATCATGACTACCATTCACAGCTACACCAACGACCAGGTCATTCTGGACACTCCGCACAAGGATCTGCGCCGCGCCCGCGCCGCTGCCCTGAGCATGATTCCGACCTCGACCGGCGCCGCCAAGGCCCTCAAGCTGGTCATCCCCGAGAGCTCGGGCAAGCTGGACGGCTTTGCCATCCGCGTTCCCACACCGAACGTCTCGATCGTTGACTTGACTTTCATCAGCGAGAAGACGATCACCGCCGAAGCTCTGAACGCCGCCTTCAAGGCAGCCTCCGAAGGCGAACTGAAGGGCATTCTGGGTTACGACGAGAATCTGCTGGTCAGCTCCGACTTCAAGGGCGACAAGCGCAGCTCGATCCTGGACGCTCCTCTGACCAAGGTGGTCGGCAACAGCGTGAAGGTTCTCAGCTGGTATGACAACGAGTGGGGCTATTCCAACCGCGTCGTCGACCTGATCGACTTCCTGGTCGAGAAGGGCCTGTAAAAGCAGTTGTCAGTGGGCAGGGAACAGTGGACAGAGGAATGACCGCTGTTCCCCGTTCCCTGTTCCCTGTTTCCTGAAGAACCCCATGCGCAAAAACATCCCCGGCACCTCTCCCTACGAGCCCATCATCGGCTTCTCGCGCGCTGTTCAAATGGGCGATACCATTTATCTCTCCGGAACCGGCCCTGTTGGCGCCGAAGATCAGGATGCAGCAGGCCAGACCCGCCGCATTTTTGAGCTGGCCGCTGAAACACTGGCGCAGGCCGGCGCTTCGTTCGAAGATGTCGTACGCACCCGGATGTACCTGACCCACACCGAGGATTGGGAAGCCGTGGGCCGCGTGCACGGCGAGTTCTTCGGCGAAATCCGTCCCGCAGCCACCATGGTAGTGGTCGCCGCGCTGCTCAATCCCGCGTGGCGCATCGAGATGGAGATGGAAGCCGTGCTTCCCTGCTCCGACTGCTGCTGCTGCGAGGACGGCGACTGCGACTGCGGCTGCGGCTGCGAAGACGATGAATCAGGCGAACCAGACGAATCAACCGACAAGCAACCCTAAAAAAATCAAGGAAGGCAAAGCCCCATGTCCAAGCTTTCAATTCGCGATATCGACATTGCCAACAAGCGGGTCTTCATCCGCGTCGATTTCAACGTGCCGTTGACCGAAGATGGTTCGACGATTACCGACGACACCCGCATCGTGGCTACGCTGCCCACCATCGTTTACGCGCTTCAGCACAAGGCCAAGGTGATACTGGCCTCGCACCTGGGCCGCCCCAAGGGCAAGCCGAATCCAAAGTACTCGTTGCGCCCGGTGGTTGACCGCCTGCGCGAATTGCTGAACAAAAAACTCGGCGAGAAGGTCAACGTTGGCTTTGCGCCCGACTGCATCGGCGAGGTTGCCAGCGAAATGGCCCGCCAGCTTGAGTCTGGACAGGTGCTGCTGCTTGAGAACCTCCGCTACCACGCCGAGGAAGAAGCCAACGACGAACCCTTCTCCAAGGCCCTGGCTTCGATGGCCGAAGTCTATGTGAACGATGCCTTCGGCTCCGCGCACCGTGCCCATGCCTCAACGGAAGGCATCACGCACTTCCTCAAGCCCGCCGTGGCCGGCCTGCTGATGGAAAAGGAAATCACCTACCTGGGCAAGGCCCTGGAAGCGCCAGAGAAGCCATTCGTGGCCATCATCGGCGGCTCCAAGATTTCCGGCAAGATCGACGTGATCGACAACCTGCTTGATAAGGTCGACACGCTGGTCATCGTCGGCGGCATGGCCTACACCTTCCAGCGCGCCCTCGGCGTCACCACCGGCAAGAGCCTGGTGGAAGAGGACAAGATCGAGATGGCGAAGGCCGCTCTGGACAAGGCCAAGGCCAAGGGCGTGCAGTTGCTGCTGCCCGTCGACAACATCCTCGCCGACAGCTTTGCTGCCGACGCCAACACCCAGCCCTGGGATACGTCAGTGAACTTCCCGGCTGACTGGCAGGGTCTGGACATCGGTCCCAAGTCGATCGCGGCCATTGAAGCTGTGGTTGCCTCGGCCAAGACGATTGTCTGGAACGGCCCGGCCGGCGTGTTCGAGTTCCCGAAGTTTGCGGTGGGCACGAACGCAATTGCCAAGGCGGTTGCAGCCAACAAGTCGGCCATCTCCATCATCGGCGGCGGCGACTCGGTATCGGCCATCAACAAGACCGGCCTGGCCGATCAGATCACGCACATCTCCACCGGCGGCGGCGCGAGCCTCGAATTCCTCGAAGGCAAAAAGCTGCCTGGAGTTGAGGCGCTGACGGACAAGTAACAACGGAGATCGGCTTTCAGGGATCAGAAAAGACGCATTCGGTGTAATCCACCGGATGCGTCTTTTCTGGGTAGGGGGATTCCTGAAAGCTACTATGCTGCGTGGGAGCCTCTCATTGGAAGTTTACGCGCTGATTTTGTTCACGTTGGGATGTCTCGGCATATCTTCAGTGCTGGCTTTGATCGCGCTCATGTTTCCCTGATTGCGCAGGTCGCACTTGCGGTCTTCTCGACGTCTCCCGCCGCAGCTATTCTGCTCTTCTTAACTCGATGGACGGTCATCGACGGTGGCCCAATCTGCGGTCCAGATCCTGAATAGAATCGATGTCCCAGCACTCACGCGAACACGTTGGGATGGGCCGCATGGGTGCTTGGAATAGTTGCTGTTGCCGCCGTCGCTTACTGGATGCAACGTGCCATTCAAGCGGCAATTGGACTTTGGTTCGACTCCAAACGGTTGAGTATCTCCCGCCCACCAAATGATTCAGCGGCTGGCGTCGACGGCCCGAAAATAACCTGAACCAGCCAGATCCAGCAAAGCGCGATCCGCGGTAACCAAGGTTGCGCCCAGATGGCGTGCTGTGGCGACAAGAATGCGGTCTGCGGGATCGGCGTGCATCTCAAAAGGCAAACACGTGCTGACTATGGCAATCTCCGGCTTCAACGCCGCCAGCATCATTCCTGGTAAAGAAATCGCCGACCGGACCCACTCCATTGTGTCTTGATGCAGATAGATGCGCTTCTTCGCCACCAGCACCCCAATCTCCCATGGAGTAATTGACGAAATCACCAACCTGCTTTCGCGCGCAGCCAGGCTGATTGCTTTTGCAGCCTTCTTCCCAAGCTTTGCCTCGCCAAACATGAGCCATACCAGCACGTGCGTGTCGAGCAGCAGATGCGGAAACCGTGCAGGAACCGAGGCCTCGGCCGCCGTCACTTCATCGCCTCCCACTCGACATCGAGAGGAGAAACAATGTCGCCCAGAATCTGCCCACTCCCGCGCATGGCGCCGAAAAGCTCAACATCCTGCGGGATAGGTACAATCTGAGCCACTGGCTTGCCGTGCTTGGTAATCACCAGCGGCTGACGGTCTTCCGCAACCTGGTCAAGCAGTTTGAGGCACTTAGCCTTGAATTCGCCTGCGGCAATTGTGGCTGGCATCCCGAATTCTCCTATAGTCACAGACTATAGTCAAATTGTAGCGCAATTTCAGTCAGCCGGCTATCCCTCCGCAAGTTGCCGTCAAATGCGGCCAACTTTTTTCATCGAGCAACTACCAGGCATTAAACTCAGTTACCAGAAGAATTCAGCCCTCCAGCAGGAGAAGCCCCGTTGGCCTATTACACCCGTGTCTTGTCGAAAGATGAAGAGTTCCCTCCGTTTGAAGAACTCGCGGAGTTGATCCGCTCCCAGCACCCTGACTACAAACTGACCATCGAAGAGGGCGACGAGGAAGAATGGGAGACGCTTCTGCTGTCGGGCGATGACGAGGTCGAGGTGGCGCTGGTCGAGCGCAATCAGGTCAGCGATGGCTCCGCAGGTCAGGACGAGATTGCGGACTTCATCGAGGATCTGCAGGATTGCCAGCCGGAAAGTGGCGTCGTATGGCTGGAGGAATACCTTGAAGAAGTGAAGATGGTGTACGCCTTCCAGCATCTGCAAGGGGCAGAGACGGTGGAAGGCGGCGATGCGCTGCACGCGCTGCGCTCGGCCCTGTGGGAGCGGGGAGAGGCCATCATTCAGGCCGACGCCGAGGGATTCACCAACGAGGAGGGCTTCCACATCGTGTGGCAGTTTTCGGACTCGGTGTCGGGGCCGTGGAACATGGGTGTGTTGCAAGACGGCGTCTGGCACCATTTCACCATGGATCTGGGCGACCCGGATCATAGGGCGGCGTTTCTGGCAGGGGAAGTGCCGGGCGACGTAACTGCCGTGATTGCAGCGGGGCCAAGCGAGTAGATGGCGGCCCATGTGCCCGCCGTCACCCTGCGCCTGATTTCCATCCACTAAAATTACTCTGAGGAGTTTGATAAAAATGCCGCGTAAAGCCCTGATTGCCGCCAATTGGAAGATGTTCAAGACGCCTGCTGAAGCCAAGGCGTTTGTCGATGCGTTTTTGCCGCTCGTTGCCGGACATGACCGTGACGAGATTGCCCTGTTTCCGTCGCCGGTGCTGCTGCCGACCGTGATTGAAGCCGCCAAGGGCTCGAATGTGGCCGTGGGTGCGCAGAACATCCACTTTGCCGAAGAGGGCGCCTATACCGGCGAGACCTCGCTGAACCAGCTCAAGGCCGTGGGCGGAACGCATACCCTGATTGGCCACTCCGAGCGGCGTCAGTACTTTGCCGAGACCGACGAGATTGTCAACAAGAAGCTGCACACGGCCCTAAAGCATGGTGTGGTTCCCGTGGTTTGCGTGGGCGAGGTTCTGGCCGAGCGCGAAGCCGACAAGACCGCCGACGTGCTGAAGACGCAGATCGCCGGAGCCCTGGTGGGTATCACCGCCGAGATGGCTGCGCCGATCGTGATTGCCTATGAGCCGGTTTGGGCCATCGGCACCGGCAAGACCGCCACGCCCGAAATGGCCGTTGACGCGCACAAGATCATTCGCGCCGAAGTGGCCAAGCTGCTGGGTGCGGAAGTGGCCGCGGCGGTTCGCATTCTCTACGGCGGCAGCGTGAAGCCCGACAACGCGACTTCGCTGATTGGCCAGGAAGAGATCGACGGAGCCCTGGTGGGCGGCGCAAGCCTGAAGCCGGACTCGTTCGCGGCGATTGTGAAGTACTAGAGCAATTCAGGATCACCGTACCCTAGCAGAGTTCATGCGAGGTTGCCGCTCCCTAATGGTCGCGTCAACTTTGTGCAATTCCTTAGAGGTATACCAATCCTGGAATTGCCATAATTTCGATTGAACCGGAGCCTGCGGTCGAACGTAGAATGTCTCATGTCCCAACGGGAGTTCTACGTCGACCGCCTCCGCAGCGTGATGACTACCCTGGTCATCCTGCACCACACGGCCATCACCTATGGCGCTATTGGCGGCTGGTTCTGGCGCGAAGTTGAGCCTTCCGGCTCGCCCTCCTGCACCGCCCTTATTCTGTTTTGCACAACCAATCAGGCCTACTTCATGGGCTTCTTCTTCCTGCTGGCAGGCTACTTTACGCCAGCCTCGCTGGAACGCAAGGGGTATGCGCGCTTTATTTGCGACCGCTTTCTGCGCCTGGGCCTGCCGTTGCTGGCCTTCGGTCTGCTTCTCGGGCCGTTGACCGCGGGTATTGTCACTTTCGCGCAAGGTCACGGTTTCTGGCCCACGATTTCATGGCTTTGGCTTCACAAGCGGTTTATGAACGGACCGCTCTGGTTTGCGCAGGCTCTGCTGATCTTCAGTCTCGCCTACTGCGCCTGGCGGGCGCTCACTGGCTCTTCGCTGGCGCAGTCCGCGCGTACGCCCAAGCCTGTTCCTTCAGGACGCTGGTGGTTGCTGAGCGCCCTGGCAACCGGCGCAGCAGCGCTGGCAATTCGCCAATTTGTTCCCACCGGTGTGAACGTGATCGGGCTGCAGCTCGGCTATTTTGCCACCTATATCTTTTTGTTCGCGGCGGGCATAGCCGCCTGGCGATTCGACTGGCTCAGGCAGCTCGACTGGAGAAATGCGCGAGCCGGAATCGTGGGTTTGCTGGTCGCCTGGCCTCTGATACCGGTGGGCATTGCCCTTGCGCGCGCTCTGGCTGGTCCGGGGAAGTCGAACTTTTCAGGTGGCTTTTCATGGACGGCTGTTCTTTATGCGCTGTGGGAGCCGTTCGTGGCCTGGGGCCTGATTGCGCTGTGGCTGTTGATCTTCCGCGAGCGGATGAACCAGCCCTCGGCCTTTTGGTCGTGGCTCAATCGGCGGGCCTACGCGGTCTACATCCTTCACCCGCCGGTGCTGGTGGGCATCAGTTTGCTGCTGCACGGCTGGGTTGCACCGGCGCTGATGAAGTTTGGTGTCGTGGGCTTGCTGGCGATTGCAGCCACCTGGCTGCTGTCCGATCCGCTGGTGCGGCTGCCAGGGATTCGGCGGGTGGTGTAGAAGGCAACGCTACGTCCGCAGCCCGGTCCGAAAGTATAGTTGGCTGCCATCCCTTCCATTTCGCAGAGTGCGCGAAATGGAAGGGGCACGGAGATTTCTCTGTGAGGGAGGGTGTCAGAAGCCCGCGATCCAGTTTTGGAGGAGTGCCGGGAAGCAGCCGAAGACGACCACTGCGGCGGCGATGGCAAGCAACACGGCCATCGTGACTGGATGAGCCTTGATGGGCGTCTCGTCCACCGCGGGCATGACGTAAGCGCGCTTGAGGACCTGCAAATAGTAGTAGAGCGAGACGGCGCTGAGAGCCACGGCCAAGGCGACGAGGGCGAAGGCGACCGGCCCGGCGGAAACGCCCAGCACCGCGGCGAAGAGGTTGAACTTGGCCCAGAAGCCAACCAGCGGCGGGATTCCGGCGAGCGAGAGGAACAGCACCAGCAGCACCGCGGCGAGAAGCGGGTTGCGCTTGTGCAGGCCGAGGAAGGCATCGAGGCGGTCGCTGCCAGTGGCGCGCTGGACGACATCCACAACGCCGAAAGCTCCGATGGTGGTGAGGCCGTAGGTGAGGATGTAGTAGAGGATCGCGTTGGCGCTCGCATTCGAATGGGAGAAGAAGGCAAGGCCCAGCAGAATATAGCCTGCGTGCGCGATGGCGGAGTAGGCGAGCAGGCGGCGAACGCTGATTTGCGCAAGCGCGGCCAGATTGCCGACCACCATGGATGCCGCGGATAGAACCGTCAGAATCAGGGACCAGGGAATCCACAAGCCCAGATATTTCGGTGGAGGCCCCAAAGTGAACGCAACGAATCGCAATTCGTGAACGCCATCGAAAAGGTGCACTGCCGCAGTGCTGATGGAAATGAGCAAAGCGAAGCTAGCCACCTTTGATACCGACGCGATAAAGGCCGCGGCGGGAGCGGGAGCACCTTCATAAGTGTCGGGCGCCCATAGGTGAAAAGGAACGGCGGCCACCTTGAAACCGAGCCCGGCGGCAATCAGGACCAGCGCAACATACAGCAAGGGCGCGCCGCCTGAAGCACTCGAATAGAACGACGCCAGAAGAATTTTGTTCAGGTTCGTTGAGCCGGAGATGCCGTAGAGATAGCTAAAGCCGAAGAGCAGAAACGCCGCCGACATGCCGCCGAAGAGGTAGTACTTCATCGCCGCTTCGGCGCTCTTGCCTGAACTTTTCGCGAAGGCGGTAAGGATGTAGAGGCCCAGCGAGAGCAGTTCCAAACCGATGAAAATCACCAGCAGGTCCTGCGCGGAAGACACGATCAGGCCGCCCGCCGCAGCCATCAGCACTACGGAGACGTATTCGCCTGCATGACGGGTGAAGGCGGAACCGATGAAGAGCAGCAGGGTAAGGATGGTGAGGGCGAGGATTCCGGTCTGAGCGACCTGAGTGTATCCGCCCTGGGCCAGAAGCACATCGCCATCGAAGCTGAGTCCGGACCGGGCGGTGCATTGCAGTGCCCACAATGCCGCGCCGCACCCGGCGATGCCGATGAGTGCCGCAACTGCCACGCGCACCTTGAGCGCGGCCTTGCGCAGAAAGCCGAGATCGATAACCAGCACCAACAGCGCCGCAACTTCGAGCGCGGTCTCCGGTAGCGTGACGCGGAAGAGGTCAGGATAGAACCCTGGGTAGTTCATTGTCCGCCTCCCGCTAGCAGGGCTTTCACGGCTGGTTCGATGGTGTCGAGCAGAATTCTTGGATAGAGGCCGACGAAGAGGCTGACTCCGGTAAGCAGCGCAACGCCGGCATACTCAGGCCATGTGATGGCGCCGAGGTTGTGCCAGCCGGTCTTTGGATGTTCGTCCGCCGTGGGCAGTCTGTCGCTGAAGAACGCTTTTTGCAACGCGCGCCAGGTGTAAGCCACGCCGACCACAATGCCTACTCCGGCAGCGAAGGTCCACCAGGGTTTGGCGGTCCACGCTCCCACCAACACCTGCAACTCGGCGACGAAGCCGGAGAAGCCGGGCAGGCCCATCGAGGCCATTCCGGCCACCACAAAGGCCCAGGCGGCAAAGGGCAAACGCTTGGCCAGATGCATGGTTTCAAGCTCGTCCAACTGGCGGGTGTGGGTGCGCTCGTAGACGATGCGGCCCACGATGGCGAAGAGCAGTCCGGCGATGATGCCGTGCGAGAACATCTGCATGACCGCGCCGGTGACGCCAATCTGATTCAGCGTCATAAGGCCAAGCAGCACAAAGCCCATGTGGCTGACGCTGGAGTAGCCGATGACGAATTTAAAGTCGGTCTGCGCCAGGGCTACCAGTGCGCCGTAGACGATGCCGATGACGGCCAGCAGGGCGAACACGTCGCGCCACGAGCCGATGAAGCCGAGCAGGGTGAATCCCCAGGAGTCGAGGCCGTGCGGAAAAAGCCAAATGCCGACGCGCAGGCAACCGTAAGCGCCGAGTTTCATCACCACTCCGGCGAGCAGCATGGAAGCGGCAGTGGGAGCGGCGACGTGGCCAGTGGGCGCCCAGGTGTGGAAAGGCCACATGCCGGCCAGAATTGCAAAGCCGGTGAAGACCAGCGGGAAGCACCACATCTGGAAGCTGACAGGCAGGCCCCCTGAATGCGCATAGGCGGCAAGATCAATCAGGCTGGTCGAATGGCTGCCCGAAGTGGCATACGCGGCAAGCAAGCCGATCAGCACCATGGCCGATCCGGCGAAGGAGTAAAGCGCCAGCTTCATGGCAGCGTATTCTCTGCGGGTCGAGCCCCAGATGGCGATCAGGAAGTACTTGGGGACGATGGCGATTTCGTAAAACACAAACAGCAGAAAGAGGTCGAAGCTGAGAAAGACGCCGTAGACGCCGCCGATAAGAGCGAGGAAGAAGGCGAAGAACTCGTTGGTGCGCAGTTCGATATTCCAGCTGAAAAGGACTCCGGCGACCGCGGCCAGGCCGGTGAGCAGCACCAGTACACGGCTGATGCCATCGGCGGCGAGCAGGTAGTGAATGCCCATCGTGGGCACCCAGGGAGCGTCAATGATGATGACGCGGCCCTGCCCCATGCCGGCGACAAAGCCTGCCACAGCAAGCGCGAGGCCAGCTACGGCAAAGGCCAGCGCCAGCCAGCGCGCCAGGTCATTCCTGCCTTTGGGCAGGAGAGCCTGGAGCAGCGCCCCGGCAAACGAGAGATAGATCGTCCACGCCAACATCTAAAATCTCCAGTGCGCCAGCAGGTTAAGAACCGTAGGGTTCACGCTGTCCACAATGACTTGGGGCACAAGGCCCAGGAGGAGCATGAGGCCGATGACCGGGGCCAGCGCCAGGCGCTCACCGTGGTGCAGATCGGGAAAGGCGGCCCACCGCTCGGGGACGGGACCGCTGAAGACCTTTTGAATGACGGTGAGAATGACAGCCGCCGTGACCAGCAGGCCGAGAATGGAAACCGTAGCCGCCACCCACGCCAGCGGAAAGACGCCGCGAAAGATCAGGAACTCGCCGACAAAACCGTTGAGTCCGGGCAGGCCGAGGGACGAAAAGAGCGCAATGCCCATGAGACCGGCGAAGACCGGAGCGGGCTTGCGCAGGCCGCCGAAGTCGTCGATGCCGCGGCCGCCACCGGAGCGCATCTGGATCATGGCGACAAACCAGAAGAGCGCCGCCGCCGTGATGCCGTGATTGAACATCTGAAGGATGACGCCGTTGAGCGCAGCCGCCTGACTGGCCTGTGCCGCCGCGCCAGCAGACGGAACCGCCAGCGCAAAGATGCCAAGCAGGCAATAGCCCAGGTGGTTTACCGAGGAGTAGGCGAAGACGCGCTTGAGGTCTTTCTGCGCCACCGCAGCCCACGCGCCCATCACGATAGTAGCGACGGCCAGGACGAGAAGCGGCGTGCGGATCTGGGCGATTTGCGGGCCGAAGAGCGGAATGGCGATCCGCAGCAATCCGTAGACGCCCATCTTGGACATGGCGCCGGTGAGCAGCATGGTTACCGGAGAAGGCGCCTCAGCGTACGCGGCGGGCAGCCAGGTGTGGAACGGAAACATGGGGACTTTGACCGCGAATCCGGCGAGGACGCCGATGGCCAGCCACAAGCTGACCGGGCCGAGATGCGCCGTGACCATTTGCTCAAGTTCGCCGGTGGATGCGAGCAGGGTCAAGTGGCCGAAGTCCATGCTGCCGGTGGAAACAAAGATGGCGAGGAACGCAACCAACAGCGCCACCGACCCGGCCATGGTGTAGACGAAGAACTGCGTAGCCGCCGGGCCACGCCGGGGGCCGCCCCAGAGCTTGATGAGAAAGAAGGCAGGGATGAGGCTCAGTTCCCAGAACAAGAACCAGTGGAAGAAGTTCAGCGCCGTGAAGGAGCCGAACAGGCCGGACTCGAGCACCAGCACCAGTGCGAAGTAGAGGTTGGGCTGGTGATGCACGCGGTGCGCCGCATCGACGGACATGAGGGTGACAATCGCCGAGAGCACCAGCATCAGCGCGCCCAAGCCATCGACGCCGAGGTGATATTCGATGCCAAGAGAAGGCGCCCAGGCCAACTGCTCAACCAGTCCCATGCCGCCGCTCACGGGCAGGCGGGTCCAAACCAGCAAGGCCAGCATCAGGCTGGACATGGTTGTGATCAGGGCCACGGCACGCGCGTGTTTGCCGGACCAGAGCGCAATAGCCGCCCCGATGAGGGGCAACCCGGTCAACAGCGACAATAAAGGAATTCCGGTCGAAAATTCGTTCATGGCCGGGCGCTCCAGATCAAAACTGCTGCCAGCGCCACAACGGCGAGCGCCAGGATTCTGAGATAGGCTTGGACGCGGCCACTCTGCACCCGCGAGAGCAGTCCGCCGCCGGCTGAAAGCTCTTCGCAGCCTTTGTCGAAGCTGCCGTCCACCACGTTGGTGTCGAGAAAGCGGCTCAGCCGCGCCCACAGGCCAAAAGACCAGGCCACTCCAGTAACCGCGCCGCCCCAAACATGGCGGTCGAGCCAGTCGGCAACCCGTCCCCACCACGCATAAAACGCAATCACCGTCACTCCGTATAGCTCATCCACATAGAAACGGTCGCGGAGTACAGCCCAGACCCAGGGAACTGCATTTTCCAGTGCATCCTTGGCTTCAGGCCTGGTGGATTTGTTGCCGTAGAGCCGCCAACCCACTCCGAGCCCTAGAAATACAACCAGCGTCGATGTCGTCATCAGCGCCAGCAGGCCCGGCTCGGCAAAACCGTGCAGGTCGAAGCCTGCCGCGCGTCCATCCAGGAAGGCACGGAACCACGGCCAGACCGGAGTGCCGAGCGCGCCCAGCGTGATTGCGAAGAAGGCCAGAATCGCCAGCGGAACCGTCATTACCGCTGGGCTTTCGTGCGCCGGCTTGTGGCCGCGCCAGTGGTCAAAGAAGACGTACGCAACCTGGCGGGTCATGTAAAACGCGGTCAGAAGCGCGCCAAAGACGAGCATGTAAAACGGAGCCTTGGCCACGCTCCAGTGCTGCGCGGCTTCGAGAATGCCGTCCTTTGACCAGAAGCCAGAGAAAAAGATAGGAAAGCCGCAGAGGGCCAGCATACCTATGGAGTAGGTGATGAAAGTGAGCGGCATATCGGCCTTGAGGCCGCCCATGCGGCGGATGTCCTGCTCCTCGTGGCAGCCGTGAATCACCGAGCCCGCGCCCATAAAGAGCAGCGCCTTGAAGAAGGCGTGCGTGATCAGGTGGAACATGCCTACAGCAACGCCGCCCATGCCCAGCCCGGCCATCATGTAGCCGAGCTGCGAAACGGTGGAGTAGGCCAGGATGCGCTTGATGTCGTTCTGCGCAACGGCGATGAGCGCGGCAAAAACGGCTGTTGACGCGCCCACCCAGGTGACGACCGTGAGGGCTGTCGTGGTGCCGCCGGCAAGTGCTCCGGCCTGCATCAGCGGATAAACGCGGGCGATGAGGTAGACGCCAGCGGCAACCATGGTGGCTGCGTGAATGAGAGCGGAGACGGGCGTGGGGCCCTCCATCGCGTCCGGTAGCCAGACGTGCAGGGGAAGCTGGCCGCTCTTGCCCGCTGCTCCGGCAAAGATCAGCAGGCCAATTGCGCCCGCTGCGGTGAGGCCGAGTGCGGCAGGCTGCGCCAGCAGTGCGCTCAGAGCGACGTGCTCCATGGAGCCGCCACCGTTGTTATAGAAGAGCAGCGTGCCGGTTTGCGCGAACAACCAGACCATGCCTAGCAGAAAGAAAATGTCGCCGACGCGCGTGGTGAGGAAAGCCTTCTTGGCGGCGGCTGCAGCCGATGGCTTCTGATACCAGAAGCCGATGAGCAGATACGATGTAAGGCCAACCAACTCCCAGCACATAAACAGGAGCAGAAGGCTGTTCGAGATCACTACACCCAGCATGGCTCCTGCAAACAGCGAGAGGAAGCAGAAGAAGCGCGTGTAGTTCTCGTCGTGGGCCATGTAGCCGGTCGAGTAGATAAAGATGAGCAGGCCGACGAAGCTGACCATGACCAGCATGATGGCCGAAAGCGGATCGAGCACCCAGCCGAGGTCTACGTGGATGGCGCCCACTTGGAACCAGGTGAGGTTTACGGTCTCGCGGCTTCCGTAGTCTCCATACGCCCAATCCATCAAAACCTGGCCAAATGCCACCAGCGAGAGCAGCAGCGAGAAACTCAGAGAACCGATAGCCAGGGTGGCGGAAGTTTTGCGGCGGGGCTGCTTCAGCAGAGCAATTGCACCTGCGGCAATGATCGGAAGTGCGGGAATCAGCCACAGCATATGGGCCGCAAACGACGATCCCCCATAACACTGTGTGAGCGGAGAAAACGCGACTGCTGCTTCTTCTTGCATCATCATGCGCTCACCCCTTCATCCTGTTCATGTTGTCCAGATCGGTGGTGTGCGCGTGGCGATGAATGGAAATCACCAGTCCAAGTCCTACCGCAGCTTCAGCCGCAGCCACGGCGATGGAGAAGATGGCGAACATCATGCCGGTAAGCGCCTCCGGATGAGGCCCGTAACGCCAGAAGGCGATCAGATTGAGATTGGCCGCGTTCAGCATCAGTTCAATGCCGATTAGCACCAGGATGGCGTTGCGCCGTGTGAGCGCGCCGGCCAGTCCGATGGCGAACAGCAAGGCTGCGACCAGAAGATATCCAGTAAGCGGCGTCATTTGGCCCCTTCTTTCTCATGCAGGGCCACGATGACCGCGCCGATGGTGGCGGCAGTCAGCAGCAGGGCCACAATTTCAAGCGGCAAAACGTAGCGGCCCACCAGGGCGTTGCCGATATCCAGAACCGTCACCTTGGGCACGGCCGTCTCATTGGGCAGAACACGCGCGCTTTGCAGCACCGCCCAACCCAGCACTGAAAACACCGCCGCTGCAATCACCAGGCCGATGGGCCAGTTGCGGCTGTAAACGCCGTCCTTGGGAGTTTCAGAACCGCGCGTGAGCAGAATCGCAAACACAACCAGGATGGCGACCGCGCCAATATAAACCAGAATCTGCGCAAAGCCGGCGAACTGCGCGTCAAGCTGCAGGAACAGCAACGCCAGTCCGGCAAAGGCCACGGTGAGGGCTAGCGCGCAATGCACCGTGTTCTTAAGCAGCACCGCCGCCAGACCGCCGGCCACCGTCATGGCTGAAATTAGATAGAAGACAGGGCTCATCGACAGTTTCCCTTTCCGTCTGTACTCATCCGGGTGGCCCACGTCTCGCTTTTGAGACCTGGGATCTCAGAGTCCATCGCGATGATATCGGTCCGGCAAATGCTAATCGGCATAGCGGTATCTCCTTGGCCGGATGTGTTCCTTATACAAACTCACCCTCGCCATGACAACGTAGACCACCACCAGAATCGCCGAGCAGACGACCCAGCGCTCCCATCCCTCGCCCATGAAGCGCCAAAGCGCGGTCACCATCAGGTTGAGCAGTGTGAAGGGCAGCACAAACTTCCAGGCGAAGTTCATTAGTTGATCTTGCCGCAGGCGGGGCAGCGTTCCGCGCATCCAAATGAAGACGAAGACCGAAAGCATCAATTTCGAGAAAAACCAGATCCAGGACGGGACCCAGGTGAGGAACGAAAAGGGCGCGGACCATCCGCCCAGAAACAGCGTGGAGCCGAGGCCGGAGATGGAGAACATGGCCAGGTACTCGCCGAGAAAGAAGAGCGCGAATTTGAAGCCTGAGTATTCGGTATGGTATCCGGCCACCAGTTCCGATTCGCCTTCTGGCAGATCGAAGGGGGAGCGGTTGGTTTCGGCCGTTGCCGCGATGGCGTACATGATGAAGCCCGCCAATCCCCAGGGCGTAAAGATGTACCAGTGCGGCAATCCCCAGGTGTAGTGGTTCTGCGCTTCAACAATCTTGGTAAGCGAGAGCGAGCCGGAGATCATGACCACGGCCACACTGGAAAGTAGCAGCACCACTTCGTAGCTGATCATCTGGGCCACGGCGCGCATGGCTCCGAGCAGCGAATATTTGTTGCGGCTCGACCAGCCCGCCATGAAGACGGCCAACTCCGTGGACGCACCCATGGCGAAGTAGAACAGCAGCCCAGCGTCCATGTCCACCAGCACCATGTTGCGTCCCATGGGCAGCACGGCGAAGCCCATAAAGACAGCAACCACCAGGACGACCGGAGCCAGAAAATGCACCGGCGCATCGGCGCTGAGCGGAACAATGTCTTCCTTGGTCAGCGATTTGATGCCATCGGCGATCGGCTGCAGCAGCCCAAACGGCCCCACACGATTCGGCCCCAGCCGGTTCTGCATGCGTCCCAGTCCCTTGCGCTCCAGCCAGACGGCCAGGGCAAACAGCGCCGGAAAAAGGAGAACAATGGTCACCACGCTCAGCAGCACACCCGCAAACCCTTGCAGGGATACGGGCAAAAACCCTACCAGCCAATTTCTTAGGAGCACGAAGAACTGATCCATCCAGACGATCATTGGCTAGACTCCTCCCGCAGCCGGCGGCGCCGGTCGTTCGGCGCCCTTGACGGCCGAAGCGACCACCGCGGCCGTTGACTTGGCATCCGCCTTGACCTTTTCCGCAGCCAGCCGCGCATCCACGCGGGCGGCCTCGGTTGGGTGAATCCCGTGGTAGTACTCGTTCGACTTGGCCAGTTCCTTGCGGTCCAGCAGCAGGCCGCCAAAGCGGTCATCCGTGGCCAGTTCGAACACGTTGTCCATCTTGATGGCCTCAAACGGGCACACTTCAACGCAAATCTGGCAGCTCATGCAGACCGAAATATCGATGTCGAAGCGGGTGGGATAAAACTGCGGCTTGCCGATTGCGTCTGGTTTCTTGTCCTTGCTCTTCTCGATGAAGATACACTTGGGCGGGCATTCCTTTTCGCAAATCTGGCAGGCGACGCAGCGCAGCCCAGCCTCCCAGTTTTCCGTGTCGTACACCAGAAAAGGGAAGACGCGCGCGGCTTCGATCGGCGCGATCCGCTCTTCCGGATACTCGACCGTAGTCATCCGCTCCGCGGAAAAATAGCTACCGACAAAGTTTCTTGCCGTCTCCGCCATTCCCTTCAGTATTCCCTCGCCCAGCAAATGAAACCTCCATCAAGTTCGCAGTTCATAGTTCACATTCTTGGTCGCATGCTTTCAACTTTGAACTGCGAACTATGAACTTTGAACTGGTTTCTACCGATCCACTTCTCCCAGCACAATATCCACGCTGCCGAAGATCAACACCACATCGGCCACGTTGCTGCCCAGACACATATCCTCAAGCACCGTGAGGTTAATCAAACTAGGCGGCCTCACCCGGTAGCGATAGGGGTTCGGCCCGCCGTCGCTAATGAGATAGAAGCCCAACTCGCCCTTGGGCGCTTCAATGCGTCCATAAGCCTCACCCGGCTTGGGGCGGAAACCGCGAATCTTCGCCTTGGCGTCCATGATCGGGCCGCCGGGAATGTCTCTCAGCGCCTGATTCAGAATCGTGATGGACTCCCGCATCTCCAGAATGCGCACCATGTAGCGGTCGTAGATGTCGCCGTGATCGCCCAGCGGCACGCGGAACTTGAAGCGGTCGTAGATGCCGTAGTGATCGACTTTGCGGATGTCGTAGTTGACCCCAGAGGCGCGCAGCATGGGCCCGGTAATGCCGGCGTTCACCGCCAGTTCCGGCCTCAGAATACCGACCCGCTGACAGCGCGCCATCAGAATCTCATTGGTGCTGAGCAGGTTTTCAAACTCGTCCACAAAGCCCGGCAACCCGTCGACAACCTTGCGCGCAGCATCCAGCCAGGCAGCTGAAGTATCCACGCGGCAGCCGCCGAAGCGCATGTAGTTGCACATCATCCGCGAGCCGGTCAGTTCCTCGAACAGATCCAGAATCTTCTCGCGCTCTCTGAAGGCGTACATGAGCGGCGTGCCGCTGGCACCCATCTCCTGAATCAGAAAACCGATAGACGAGGCGTGATTCTGAATGCGAGTGAACTCCGCGAGGATGACTCGAATGTATTCGGCGCGCTCGGGCACTTGCTGGCCCACCAGCTTTTCAACCGCCAGCGCATAGGCCCAGTTGTTGGTGAGCGAACAGATATAGTCCAGCCGGTCGGTATACGGCATGGAAGCCAGATAGCTTATTCCTTCGGCAATCTTTTCGTGATTGCGATGCAGGTAACCGAACACCGGCTTCAAGCGGACCACGCGCTCGCCGTCCAAAGCCAGGTCCATGCGGAAGACGCCGTGGGTCGAGGGGTGATGCGGCCCCATGGCCACTTCCAGCAGTTCCGCTTCGCCATCCTCTTCGATGAGCGGCGGCCGGTTCCAGCCCTCTTCCATCTTTTCCCGACGGAACGCAGTATCCGTCATAGGCCGGCACCCGTCCCTTCCCTGGCTTTCGCCTCTTCCGCTGCCTTGTGCGCGTTAGCCCGCGTCAACACGGCATCGTGCGGCGTGGGCTCGTACTCATAGTCGTCCGGATCGACGTAGTCGCGACGCATTGGATGGTCCTTGAACTCATCCCACATCAGCAGCCGCCTAAGGTCCGGGTGCCCTTTGAACACAACTCCATAGAGGTCGAAGACCTCGCGCTCCTGAAACTCCGCCGACCGCCAGATGGGCGTCAGCGACGGCAACTCCACCTGATCGGTGCGGTTCATCGTCTTCATCCGCAAAATCACCGGACCGTGCTTCAGTGCTGAAGAGAACAGGTGATAGACCACCTCAAGGCAGCCCGGCTGAACGCGCTTGCGGGTTTCCTCGACGGTCTCTTCCACATCCTGTTCCACGTCATCCACGGTCTTGGTAACGGTGCTCGTTACCTTCACCTTTTCGGTGACTTCCTTGTCCAGCCAGTCCACGCCGGTCACGTTTGACAGGAAATCGAGCGCAAGCTCCGCATCGTCGCGAAGGAACGTCGCCACCGCCACGGCATGGCTGGGCGCGATTCTAAGCGAGTGCTGTCCGCTGGGGCTGGGATTGGGCACAATCTCCACTCCCGCTCCCGGTGCGGCCGCCTCGATCGCCGCCTTGATCTCTTCCATCGTCTTCATCAGCGAATCACCACCGGCACTGTCCAAACGCCCTTGTTCGAAGTTGGTTCCAGATCGTGCGCACCCTGCTCCGGTACGGGAAACTCGCCCTGCGCCTCGGCGTCCAGGTGGCGCGGACGGCCAGCCCCGGTCAGAGGCTGCTCGTCGATCTTTTTTTGCAAAGTCATAAAGGCCTGGATAAGCGCCTCGGGACGCGGCGGACAGCCGGGAATGTGTACGTCCACCGGAATGTACCGGTCAATGCCTTTCAGCACGTTGTATCCCTGCTTGAACGGCCCGCCGGAGATGGCGCAGGCGCCCATGGCGATCACGTACCGGGGCTCGGCCATCTGGTTGTAAAGCCGCACCACCTGCGGCGCCATCTTCTTGGTCACCGTGCCGGAGATAATCATCAGATCGGCCTGCCGCGGGGAGGGGCGAAACACCTCAGCTCCGAAGCGCGCCAGATCGTAGCGGGCCATGGTGGTGGCAATCATCTCGATGGCGCAGCAGGCCAGCCCGAATTGCATGGGCCACACGGAGTTGCGCCGTCCCCAGTTATAGAGTTCCTCGATGGTCGTAACGAAGACGCCCTGCTTGCCCAGTTCGATCTTCAGACCTTCATCTACAGCCATCGCTCTGCTCCTGTTGGGTTCCCAATTCCCTGCCGAGTGCCCCTGATCTCTGTTCTACGCCCACGTAAGAACGCCCTTGGCCCAGGCCCACGCCAGCCCTTCAATCAGCATCAACACAAACACCAGCATGGCGCCGCACGCTGCCGCGCCCAAGCCGGTAAACGCTACGGCAAACGGCAGCAAAAAAACCGCCTCTACGTCGAAGATGAGAAAAATGATGGCGTAAAGATAATAGGCGGAGCGGAACTGCATCCAGGCATCGCCCCTCGACTCCAGTCCGCACTCGTAAATGGAGTTTTTGATCGCGTTTGGCTTGGCGGGTGAAAATGCCTTCCCCCATAGCCATGCCAGCACCAGCGGGGCCAGCCCAAAACCCAATGCCGCCAGGAACAGAACCGCCAAGGAAAAATAGGAATTTGAAGCCATGGGGAAATAAAGTCCTTCTAAATCAACGTACCAGTTTTGGGCCCATTTTGGCTAAGGAGTTCTGCGCCTTCCTTTCGCCTGCCTTCAATTTCCGTCCCCCCCATCCCACCCTGTGAACCAATCCTGCGCCGGCTCGCCGAACCCCTGGAACAATGATCTCAAATCGGGCTTCGGGGGCAGCCCGCGGTTCAGCACACCTGTTTGAATCCAACCCCCATCAACGCAGCGGTTTTGGCCAGCGCGGAGGCCACATGGCCAATGCCCACGGCGCAATGATGCGCGGGTCCCTGGGCATTCCACGCGTTCACAAATCCGCGCGCGCCCAGCGGGAAGCGATAGCGGCTGTTGGTGTTGCCAATCTCCATAATCTCACCGGCCACGCACTCGCCCTCGGCCACCACCAGCTTGAAGCGCAAATCCGCGTCCTCGACCACGGAAAGCAGCGTCACGGGGCCGTACTTGACGCTCATTTCCACCGAAAGGCCACGACCCACCTTGCCGTGGTAAACCTTCAGCGGCCTCACCTTGGTTTTGCCCTCGGCAATGGCGATGTGGCCCGGTCCGTCGTGGCCCATCAGCACCAGGTCGTCCTTAAAGTCCATCGCGTAGTACTCGGTAAACGAGCCGCCCGCACCCAGCGAGTCCATCATCTTCATGGCCAGGGCGTTCTTCACCTCGTACTCGCCCGCCACGGGAATGTGGCGCGCGGTCAGCAGCGAAGTGCCCAGGATGATCGAGCTCATGGTGTCTTCGTTGGCGGCAACGCCCGAGCCCTTGTAGAAGTAGGCCAGGGCGCCCAGTTCGTAGCGCGCGGCAAAGGCATCCAGAGCCACCGAGGTGCGCGCGGCCCGGCGCAGTTCCTCCAGCGGACAGTCGGCTTGCACATCGAAGGCGGCTTGGAAATCTTCGACGCGGCTGGTTATCTCGTCTTCCCTGACATTGCCGCACAGCTCGCTCAGCTCGTCCACTTCCAGCAGTTCCACATGCGTTCCAAAAGTGATCGAAACCAGGGTCACGTCGGTCATGATGTCCAGCATGCCACTGTAATAGTGGCCCATCAGGCCCAGGCGAGCCGAGGCCAGCGTCGAGCGCACCCGCGCCGCCGCCAGCCACTCCTCGATCTCCAGCCAGGTCTGCTCTTCATCCAGCACCCCGGTTACCTGGTGGAAAGGGATCTTCGCCCGCATCAGCAGGTTGGCGATTTCAGGCACTGGGCAGGCCGAGCAGTGCGCCAGCCACTCGCCGGTCATCGCCGTGCGGTCTTCAAGCCGGTTGAACGTCTTGTAATCGATGGCGGCCTCGGGCTGCAGGTTGAGCACCACCACCGGCACCCCGGCACGCTGGACCAGAGGCAGAACGGTGTTCGAGAGGGCGTACGTGGTGACGTAAAGAAACAGCACGTCGATGTCTTCGCGGCGGCACTGGTGGCCGGCTTCGCTGGAGCGTGCCGGAGTGTCCACCAGTCCCAGATTCACCACCTCGACGCCGGGTCGCGTCAATCGCGCCGCCACCTGCGCCACATAGCCTTTGAGCCGCTCTTCCAGGCCCGCAAACTGGCTCCAATAGGCATCCAGCCCGATGCCGCACAGCCCAACGCGCAGGGGTCTCTCATTGCTCATGGTTGTCCTCATCCTCTCGACAGCGCTTACCAGCTAATGACGGTTACGGCGAATGGCTCCAGTTTAATGCTGCCGCCCGTTGGCTTTACAGCGCGCGCCGGTCCGTCGCCGGTTTGCAAATCAACCGTCAGAGCGCTTGCCTTTTCCGCATCGGGAATCGGGACGTCTACAGCCTTGTCGCGCTTGTTCGCCAGCAGCAGCTTGCGTCCGCCGGGCGTGACGTATGCCTGTGCCGCCAGGTCGCCCGAGTCGATTGAGGTCTCGACCAGCTTGTCGCCGGGATGGAAGTTGTCCTTGATCAGCTTGAGCACCCAGAAGCGCGCATTGGGCTGGTTGGTCCGCCAGTCCATCATGCTGACGCTCGGGAACTGCGTGGGATAGCCCACCATTTGCGACATGCCAATGATGTCGATCTGCAACCGCGAGGTCTCGATGAACACATACGCGTACAGCGATCCGGCCAGGTTCCAATAAGCGTCCGGCGGGGGAATCTTGTCTTCGGGCTTGTTATCGGTGGGCAGAATCACGCCCAACTCGTCCAGGTCGGTGCGCGTCTCCGGCGAAAGCCCCTTGCGAATCTGCTCCACATACCGCACCGTATTCAGGAAGCCGTCGGCCTGATCGAAGAAGGTGTACTTCCATTGATCGATGGTCTGGTCCTTCCCCGGCGATGCGTAAAAGTGGTAGGAAATCACGTCCAGAGGAATCCCCGGCCGGTGGTTCTTGTGGTCAAGGAAATACTCGAAGTACTTCGGAACCAGGCTCGGCATCGCCAGGGCCATGCCCACGAACTTTGTGTCCGGCGAGACCTTGTGGATTGCGCTCACCATCGCGTCGTAGCGCTCGGCGTACTGCTCCGGCGTGGTCTTGTGCTCAAACTCGGGCTCGTTCAGCGCTTCCCAGTAGGGCAGTTTGTAGTGGTAGCCGGACTCGTGCTTCACGCCGTTTTCATCGGTGAAGCCGCCGTTCACATACCAGCTCACCAGCCTCGCGTAGTAGTCGCCCAGTTCCTTGCCGGTCGGATCGCGAAGCTCGGTGCCCTGCGTATATTCCCAGACCACCTGGTTGGGATCGGCGGGGTACGCAACCGGCTTGTCTGTTTTGAACAGCCAGGTCGGAATCGTGCTGAAATTCAGGATCGGCGAGTGGCCTTCGGTCGCCGCCAGAAAGTCCTTGGTCATGGGGTCGATGAGGCTGAAATCCCACGAAGTCTTCTGCGCTGTCGGCGGCTCCAGTTCGGCGACGGCGAGTTTTGGATAGGGCAGCCAAGGCACGTAGCGCACGTAGTCGGCGCCCAGTTCCTTCACGGCCTTATAAGAGGCCACACCCAGCGGCTCTCCCGGACGCAGCGGAGGATTCACCACCACCTGCAACGTGGGCGTCGACCTCGAAACTACCGTGGTCTTGTCCCAGTCAATGGTGAGTTTGGGTGCGGGTTGCCCATGCAGGGAGACCGCGGTCACAACGCAGGCAAAACCCGCAACGAGCAAACGGGTGAAATTGCACGCCTTCCACGTAGGGTTGAATTCGCTCATACTTGACTCTCCTTCGCGCATTGCGCGCGATCCGCCAGCCATCTTATCACTCGCTTATAAGACATAGATATATTTTCCGTATTGGTAAAGTGCGCTTCCCTCCAGCCACCTTTTGCTTGTCAGATACCAGCCTTGCCTGGCCGCAACGGATTTGAGCATTACTTGTAGAAATCAGCCAGCGGCTCTTCAATCCCACGGCGTACCAGTTCTTCGCGCTCGCTCACGGGCCGCCAGCCCAGATCGTCCTTCGCCGCCGTACAGTCGAAATGGGCCAGCTGCGTCCTGCTCTCCCAGTCGCGATACGAGGGCAGTCGCCGCTCCGGGTGACGAACCGCAACCTTGACCGCCCACTTGACCATGTCCATGCAATAGAACTTGAGAATTGGCGTAGCGTGCCGCTGAATACGCATTCCGGCTGCGCGATCCAGTTCATCCAGATACTCCTGCGCGCTCAGGCAGGGGTCCGCCACAAGATTGAATGACCGGCCTTCGATGCCGGGCTTCCCGATCACGGCCATCAGCCCCGCGGCCACATCTTCCACCAGCACCAGCGGGAGCTTATTCCTGCCTTCACCCCAAACCTGGCACACCGCATCGTGCCACCACATGCCCACGCCCCAATGGAAAGGATTTCCACCGCGCCCAATCACAATACCCGGCCTCAGAATCACAACCGGCAATCCCCGCTCCCGGTGCATTATTACCAATAATTCCTCAGAAACGGCCTTGGCCCGCGCATAAAGATTTCTGCTTGCAATCCGCGGATCGAGAGGCGTCGCCTCGGTAATGGCCCCGGCCCCCGCACCCGCATAATACGAGTCGATTGTGCCCGTGTAGACCAGCCGCTTGACACCCGCCTCCAGAGCGCATTCGGCCACCTGCCTGGTCGCTTCGATCTCGTATTTCTGGTAGTCGTCCCAGCTCTTTACATTCGCCCGCGCCAGGTGCAGAACGCATTCCACGCCGTCCATTGCGCGCAGCAGCGAGTCCCTGTTCATCAAGTCGCCGCTCAGGCAGTGCACTTGTGTCCGCAAAGCTTCAGGCATACTTGCCGCATTCCGAACCAGCAGCCGTGCGTATGAGCCCGATTCGATCAATTGCCTAACCAACTCCTTGCCGATGAAACCCGTTCCGCCCAGCACCAGAACACGCGGAGTTGCAGCGTCGCTGGTCGAAATTGGACTTCCCTTGGGCGCAACCGTCTCCGGCGGCAGCTTCGCCAATGCTCCGATCTGTTCGCAAACACCGATGATCTTGGCCGCATTGCGTCCATCGATGCGTTCGTCCAGAGTTTCCGCATTGTAGAAAGCGTCCATCGCCCGTGAAATGCTCTCGCCATAAGCCGTGCCGCGGGCGCAGAGGTGCAATTTCGACAGCACGTACTTCCGCAAAGTCCGCCGCGCCTGCTGCTTGAGGCTCTTCGCCTGGTTCGCAATCATGGCGTAGTTTTCAAAGTCCGGATCGCTTGGCCGGTGCTCGTGAAGCATATAGGTGTTGCGCTCGAAATCCACCGTGCCTGCCGCCAGCGACCCGCGCACATGAATGGTGTATTCGGCAAAGGCCGGCACAAACGAAAAGCGCAGTTCCACAACCGTTTTGCCCTTGAAGCCATTCACCTGCCAATGACGATAGAAGCTGCGTCCGGTGGGCAGTTCGACGGGATTCGATGCACGCACCGTCATCTCTTCCGGCTCGCCCACCAGGTCAAGCATGTGCGCTACCGAGTGCGATCCAATCTCGAGCATGATATTGCGCGGGTCGAGCAGCATCCACGTGTCGAAGGGTCCAAATGCCGCCAGCGGCAGAAAGCGGTTCCACGTGATCGTCACCTGGTCGATGCGCCCCAGAACGCCGCTGCGTACATCTCTCCGCAACTGCTCGTAAGGCTCAGAGAAAAGGAAGTTGTGTCCCACGCCCAATCGCACGCCACGCTCGGAGGCCAGCCGTGCCAGTTCTTCGCAGCCGGTCGCGCAATCGCACATGGGCTTTTCCATAAACACATCCACATCGGCTTCAATCGCCGCGCGCGCAGCCTCAAAATGCCGGTGCGGAGGCAGCAGGATATGCACTGCATCAAGCTTTTCTTCGGCAAGCATGGTTTCGAGCGTCCCATACACCTTAGCTATGCCATATTTCTCCGCCAATGCCTGAGCTCTCGACAGGGACAGATCGCACACCGCCACCAGCTCCACATCGGCCACGGACGCAATGCACTTCGCATGCCAGTCCGCGATGTAGCCCGCACCCACCAACGCCACGCGGCGTTTCAACGAGGACTCTGATGTGCCGGACAAGTATCTATCCCCGTTTGCCTGGTTGGGCGAGGTGTGGGTCGTATCGTTCATGCGTTCCTCTTGTATTCAATGATCTCTGGCGTTTGGCCTCGAACTTGCCGCCATCGGTAGCCGATCAAGCCTTGCAACCCTGGGAATCTTGAAATCACCGAAAAGAAGGCGTAGGTCCATGCGTCCTTTGCTTTCCAGCCGCGCTTGCTTACTCCACCGCAGATATGGGCCAGTTGCAGTAGATAGACACCCAACAGGGCCGCGAGGGAGATGCCGTATGTAACGGGCGCAAGAAGCAGAGCCACGGCCGGCAGCGCCAGTCCCCAAATCCAAATCTTGCGGCGCTCGGCGACGAAATAGCGATCTTCTCCGCTGCCGTGCAAAGCCGCAACCTGCGCATAGGCGTGACCGGCCCGCCTTGCTCTGCGCCACCACTGGCTAAAGTGCCTCATGGCCGCATCGTGGCTGGCCATGGGTGCGTCGATCATCAGAATCTTCGAGCCCAGCCCCCGCACGCGTATGCAGAACTCATCGTCCTCTGCCGCAATCACATCAGGCCGGAATCCACCCACGGCCTTGAAGATCTCCGTCCGGACCATGAAGATGCCGCCGCACGCTCCAATCTCCCCGGGCGTTTGCCGCCACTCCAAATCGCACAAGCGGTTGTAGACACTAGCCTCCGGGTTAATCTCGCGGAGCTGGCCGCGCACCATGCCCACATCGCTTCTGTCGGCGAGTACGGCTCTGGCTTGCCGCAACCAGCCCTCGGCCAGATCGCAGTCGCCATCCACAAACTGGATTAAGGCCGCGTCGGGGGCATGTTCCATTGCACAGGCGAAGCCTTCGTTACGAGCGCGCGCCGCACTGAAGGGCCGCGCGGGATCGAGTTCCACCACGTGACAACCCGCCGACCGCGCAAAGCTCGCGCTCGCGTCCTGAGAACCCGAGTCCACGTAAACCACAGTTTCGCAGCCTGCAAACGCCGCGCTAAGACAACTCTTGAGACGCTCGCCCTCGTTGCGCCCGATGGCGACAATAGCGATCTTCTCAGCCGATGCGAGGGTCATTACAACTCATTCTAAGTTGCATGAATAGGAATGGATATGACGCAAAGGTTACGGGTCGGTTCGCGATCGATGGCGTCGGCCAGGGCATTACGCGTCGCTCATGTCCATGCCCTTTGCCTCGCGGCCCAGCAGCGCCAGTCCCGCCAGCGTAACCGCCACAACAATGACGGTAATCGCCAGGACCGCCGGATAGTTGCCCCAACGCTCAGCCGCCAGCGCCTGTCCCTTGCCGTTCCATGAAGTAAGGAGACCTCCCAACTGGTAGGCCAAGCCCGGTGCGGTGGCACGCACCGCCGCCGGCGAAAGTTCCGTTAGATAAGCGGGAACCACGCCCCAGGCGCCCTGCACCATAAACTGCATCAGCACCGCACCCACCCCCAGCGAAATCGCAGAATGCCCATAGGCATACAGCGGAATCACTGGAATGGCCAAGAGCGCAGCAGTCACAATAGCTCGCTTGCGACCCCATTTTTCAGACAGCGCCCCTACCACAAAGCCGCCAGCAATGGAGCCGAAGCCATAAAGGACTCCGATAATGCCTATGGTCTGTGGGGAAAGCTTTGCCTGCACGGCAAGGAAGGTCGGATACACATCCTGCGTGCCATGGGAGAAACTCATGAAGGCCGTCATCAGCAGTATCAGAAACAGGAACGTAGGCAGAAAGGCCAGTAGATTCTTGGGTATCAACGGCGCGGCAGAATTGACGGGCAATAGGGCCCGCGACCTGCGCTTCGCAGCCGCGGCAAGCCAGACCGGCGACTCCGCCACCCTGGCCTGGACATAGAAAACCAGGATGGCAGGCATGGCGCCGAGAATGAACAACCCTCGCCAGCCAATGTGTTGAAAGAAGAGCGCGAAGGCCGCCGAGGCGAGAATCGACCCCAGCGCGTAGCCCTCCTGGAGAATGCCAGAGAATACACCGCGGCCTTCCGTCGGCAGCGACTCGAAGGTCAGAGCCGCACCCACTCCCCACTCGCCACCCATGGCAATTCCGAACAAAGCCCTGAGCACCAGCAGGACGCTTAGCGAAGGCGCAAAGGCGCAGGCCAGTTCAATCACAGAGAAGCTGAGAATGTTGAACATTAATACGGGGCGGCGCCCATAACGATCGGCAAGGAGGCCGAAGAGAAGAGCGCCCACGGGCCGAAACGCCTGCGTCATGAAAACTGCTCCCAGCACCGCCGAGGGCTGGGTATGGAACTCTCCGGCAATCGCCTTCACGCAGAAGATAAGCAGAAAGAAATCAAGGCTATCGAGTGTCCAGCCAAGAAACGAGGCCACGAAGGCGTGGCGCTGCGGACTGTTGAGTTGGCGAAACGGAGCTAGCACGGACATAGGCGGGAGGATATCAGACCCAAACGACGGCCGGCCTGTCGCGGTGAGCGACGAAGCGGATTCTGTTCCTTTATGGGAAACATTCAGGACAACGCTGGCCGTGATATTGATCCACCGAAACGTGCCAATCTCGACCCGCAGAAATATTTGTTGCAACGAATACCTTGGCGGCAACATCTTATTTGCAGAGAAGAGATTCGCAATGTAAACGGGTAGGCTTACTTGTTTCCATGCACAAATGGCGAGGCGTTTGCTTCCCCTCAAACCCCAATTCGGCCCTCAGGCCCTGTACCGAAAGGAATATCAAATATGAAACGTTTGGCAATTGTGACTGGAATTCTGGCGCTGGCGGCTCCCCTAGCCATGGCGCAAGCCTCGACCTGGGTCTCCGACTCGGTTCACAGCGAAGTTGATTTTAGCGTCACCCATCTGACGATCTCCAACGTGCATGGCCGATTCGGCAAGATAGCCGCCACGCTTGTGTACGACCAGGCCGATGTAACCAAGTCCACGGTGAAGGCCACTATCGACATTTCGACAATTGACACGGGTGAGGATGCGCGCAATAACCACCTGAAGACCCCTGACTTCTTTGATGTCGCCAACTTTCCCACGGCCACCTTTGTGAGCACCAGCGTGGCGAAGAGCGGGAACAATTTGATTGTGACCGGCAACTTTACATTGCACGGCGTGACCAAGCCGGTGGTGCTTACAGTTGAAGGACCGACTGGACCGGTTGAGGGCATGGACCACAAGCAGCACGCCGGGTTCTCTGCTTCCACGACCATTAGCCGCGCTGCTTTCGGTATCGGGACGAAGTTCCCTGCCGCCATGGTGGGCGACGACGTGAAGCTGAACATCGATCTGGATGTAGCCAAGCAGTAGGCGGAGCCACAGGTGAGGTCAGTTCGCAGCATGCCGGCTGACCTTACTTTCGTTCGCGGCTGCCGGCCGGGAGAAAGTCAATGTCCAGCTTGAAACTCGAAATCGTTCAAGAGCCTCCTTTTTCGAGTGTGGAAGAAGAGGCGTTTCTAAATCTGCTACGTACCTCCGACGCGTTGCAGCGTGCGTTTCATCGCAAGACGCGCAACTGGGGCGTGACCGCAACGCAGTACAACGTGCTGCGAATTCTGCGCGGCGCACAGCCCAACGGGCTCACCTGCGCGGCTATAGGCGGCCGCATGATCACCGCCGAACCGGACATTACCCGGTTGCTGGCCAGACTCAAGGCGCTCAAACTGATCCGCCAGCAGCGCGACAAGCATGACCGGCGCGTGGTCTGGACCCAGATAAGCGAAGCGGGGCTAGAGCTACTGCAGGCGATGGACCCCGTCATTCAACGGGTCCCGCGGGAAATGCTGGGGCACATGAGCGGACTGGAACTGGCTCAATTAGTCGGCTTGCTGGAGACGGCGCGGGAGCATTGCCAGAACACCGCAGCACTTGAAAACGGCAACAGCTAGAAAAATTCCGGGACTTCCCTACCCTGGCAGAAATCACGCGCTGTCGCCGTTCCCAGATGGCCGCTTACACTTCGTCAATTGCCCTCAAGGTATTCCAATCCTGGAATTGCCATGGCATCGCCTCCTGGGCAATGTGGCGTCACAGGAGGGGGGAGGGTAGGGAGGGGGTGGGGCCTCTGGTGGGCATGCGCCTCCACATCCGTTGGAAGGCAGCGATTTGAGTTTTTGCATGACCTATAAAGATTGTGCGCCTTTGTGCGGTAATTCTCTGCAGTGAGAACTAAGGGTAAGTTCTTTCAATTCAGCGACGTGAAAATCGGGTGCGTTTTTGTCATTTCATGGTGGGGCGAGGCGCTATGAATGACTGGGCTTGACCCTTAGGGTATGGAAAAGCACGAGGATTTGTTTGTTGCTGTCCCACCCATTCGCCAAAAGCAAGGCGAATGGATGGGGCACAGAGCGATGTGCCAATTGAGCGGATGGTCGCCCATCCATCTGTAACCCGAGAAACGGGTTGGAGACGAGTTGGCGGTTACTCGTCCGCAAAGACTCAACGCGGTCCAATTATGGGTCTGTCTACTCCGTAGAGATCAGACTCGTGACTGCGCTGCAGTATCTCGAAGTGGGTCCTGATCATCCCCTGATTAACCGTCTCCTGGTATTGTCCATCATCATTGACGAGCCAAACGCAATCCAGGCCATCGTTTCCGTTGTAGTAGCCGATCCGAAATACTCGCCCCTCGTAGCCACCCCAATCCGGCTCTTCGCTTGTCACTCTGACAACCATCACAAGCGAAAGGGGAGATATAACGTGCTGAGACGAATCGTCCATCGATAAGAACCTCAAGTCACCGATTTCAGGGAACAATGGCAATTGTGGTGATTGCGCGGCTTGCCCGTCAACCTGCGCCCCGGACGGATTGTCGGCAGAGCGGAAATAAGGACCCTGTGAAACTTTCAAAGGCATCCGCGGATCCTTCACTGTGTTCAAGGATGACACTGCTGTGGGTAGGGGATGATGGCGCCGGACGGGCATTGGGGTTGGATTTTCAGCGATACTTCCCTCACGTGGTTTTGCTCATGGCGCCTGCGGCTTGGCGGTCGCTCTCGCATCATCTTCAAATACTTTAGTAGCGCTGCGCGCCAGAAACGAGGGATTCCACGCTGCTCCTCGGCAAGATCTATCGGAGTGCAAGCCTGGTGGCAGCCATGGATGGCGACGCGGTGTTATGATCCTGCCTCTATGAATCATGAAACAGCAGTGCTGCTCGCACGACTCACAGGCTTCCTGCTCCCTGAGGGGGAGGCAGCGGCGCGCGGCTTGCAGGCTGTGCGGATATCTGAAAAGGGAGAAATGCGCGCGTCAGAGGAGTCGCGGTGGATGTCCTTTACCGCCGAGTTGACCTTTCAGACGAGACTCAGCGAGTTTCGCTGGGATGCGCGGACCAGCGGCATTGTGATCACCGACGCGTATGAAGGCGGGCACGGGATCGCGATGTCCCGACTGGCGGGCTTGTTGACGCTGAAGAAGGCCACGCGCGGGCCGGAGCTCGATCGCGGCGAGGTGCAACGTTACCTAAGCTCGCTGATGCTCTGCCCGGCAGCGATTGTCAATCACGCTTCACTGGAGTGGAACGCGGTGGCTGAGTCTGTGTTGCGTGTGCGGGACTCAGCGGACCCTACCGGGGCTGCGGTCGATTTTGAGATCGGAGCGGATGGCGAGCCGACCTCGTGTCACACGATACGGCCGCGCATGGTGGGCAGAGACGCAGTGGATACCAAGTGGGAAGGAAGGGGCAGCGACTTCCGCATTTGGAACGGCATGCGCGTGGCGCATCGCCTGGAGGTATGGTGGGAGATTCCGGATGCGCCGTTCTGCTATTACCGAAGCGATGTAACGCATTGCGAAGGGACAGCGGTTTCCCAGAACATTTAGAGCAAAACCAGAATTACCGTACCCTGGCAGAATTCGGGCGAGGTTGCCTTCGAGGTATACCAATCCTGGAATTGCTGTAGCCCATCCGCAGCATGGAAAGCACAACTGGTGGCTGATGCTGCTAGGCGATTGGCTCCAGAGCTTGAAGGAGAGCTTCAGCATCGGTGATGGGGGGAAGGCAGGTGCGGCCGCGGCAGACGATGGCCCACACTTCAGCTCCGGACGGGGGCGGAACCTGGAGCAACATCTCGGCCAGGGCCTCAGGAATGCCGCCGGGGACCAGGCGGAAAGGCGCGACACGCATCACGGTCTTGTTGATGGCGAAGCGCGCAACGGCCATTGCCTCGAGACGGGCCGCTTCAGGGCCTGAACCGACGACTACGACCTGCAGCGGGTCAAGCAACAGCCGCTCGAGAGCCAGCCCGTAGCTGCCTGCGTAGAGGCCGAAGTGCTCCACGATGCCGCCAAAGCAGGCCAGCGTATCCTCGGCGATGTCGCGATATTCCTGACGTCCGCTCAGGGTCTCAAGGCGGAGGAGGGCGGAGGCCGCGGTTGGATTTCCGGCGGGGGTGGGTGTGTCCTGAAGAGGCTTGCGGCGCGCGCCGAGAGCGCCAAGCGGCGTCTTCCCCTGCTGGGTTGCGGCGGCATCGTAGAAGGCGCCGCCGGTGCTGTCATAGAAGCGGGTGATCATGGCGTCGGCGACCTTGACCGCCACCTCGTAATACTTCATGTTTCCGCTGGCAAACCAGGCGTCGATGCAGGCGTGCACGGTGAAGGCGTAATCATCGAGGGTGCCGGGGGCCTTCTCAGCCGCAGTGCCGTTGGCTTCATCCGGATAGGCAATAACGTGATCGAGCGTGGCGGCTCCGTCCCATGCCTCATCCAAGAGCCGGTTCAGGGTGCGGAGGGCAAAGTCGCGGGCCGAATCCATGCGCAGGACGCGGGCGGTTTCAAGATAAGCCGTGACCGCCATCGCGTTCCAGCCGGTATAGAGGGTCTGGTCAATAAACGGAGTGGGGCGGAGGCTGCGCGCGGCGAGAAGCTTGCGCTTTGCAGCGTCCCGCAGTCCGCGCAGGTGTTCCGGGTCAGCCCCTTTTGCGGCGCGCTCTTCCAGAGTCGAATCCACATGGAGGACGTTCTTGGCGGGGTTGTGGTGCATGTCGCCGAGTTCGCCGATATGCCAGTAGCTGGCCGCAAATTCGAGTTGGGCCGGATCGAGCACTGCCGCCGCTTCCTGCACTGTCCAGGTAAAGTAGTCGCCGTCGTCGTCGAGTCCCACGTCGGCATCCTGAGAGGCATAAAAGCCGCCTCGCTCGCGGTTGGTCATGGTGGAATCGAGCCAGGCGACGATCTCGCGAGCGGTTTGCAGAAAGTCCTCGCGGACGAAGCTCTGGAAGCCGTGCACGTAGTTCCTGAGCAGCTCGGTGTTGTCATAGAGCATCTTTTCGAAGTGCGGGACCACCCAGCGCTCATCGACGCTGTAGCGGTGAAATCCGCCGGCAAGCTGGTCATAGACGCCGCCGCGCGCCATTTTTTCAAGGGTGGTGATGAAGGCATCGCGGGCCAGCTCGTTGTCGCGGCTCATGGCAATTTCAAGCAGCAGGTCAAGAGCGCCGGGATGGGGGAACTTGGGCTGTGAGCCGAAGCCGCCGTAGCGCGGATCGAATTTGCCAAGCGCCGAGCCGGCGATCTTGTCGACCAGGGCCAGAGTCAGGTCGCCACCACCGCCAGAGAAGCTCTCATTGTGCTCGATGGCGGACATGACGCTGCCGGCAGTTTCAAGAGCCTCGTCGCGGCGCTCGTGCCATACCTGGGCCATGGCCTGCAGAACGCGGCCAAAGCCGGGGCGACCATAGCGGTCGTCGGGTGGGATATAGGTACCGCCAAAGTAGGGGCGGCCATCGGGCGTAAGAAACGCGGTGAGGGGCCAGCCGCCCTGGCCGGTAATTGCCGAAACCGCAGCCTGGTAGCGCGCATCGACGTCGGGGCGCTCGTCGCGGTCCACCTTGACGGCGATGAAGTCCCTGTTGATGAGGGCGGCGATTTCGGGATTCTCGTAGGATTCGCGGTCCATGACGTGGCACCAATGGCACCAGACCGCGCCGATGTCCAGCAGTACCGGCTTGTCCTCAGCCAGGGCGCGTGCAAAAGCCGCCTCACCCCACGGATGCCATTGGACGGGCTGATGCCGCGCCGAGCGCAGGTAGGAGGAAGCCGCCGATTCAAGCAGGTTGGAGACGCCGTGCGTTGAGGAAAGATGGTCGGGCATGGGCTGAGAATAAATGGCGCGGGTGGCTGTGGTCTCGCTTTGTAGCGAGATCTCAGCCACCCGCGCCAATTGCCTGGTTAGTTCTTTGCTAGTTCGGCCTGGATGGCGGCAACCAGGGCGGGCGCATCCGGGGTGGTGTCGGGCGCGAACCGCTGGACGACTTCGCCGGTGCGGCCGACCAGGAACTTCTCGAAGTTCCAGAGCAGTTCCGGCTCTGGGTTGCCCTCGATGCCGTAGCCCTTGAGCTTCTCGCGCCAGGGAATCTCAGAGACGCTTGTGGCCTTGGGCTGGGCCGCGATCAAAGCCGCGTAGAGTGGATGCTTTTCCGGGCCGACGACGGCGATCTTGCTGAACATGGGGAATTTGACGCCGAAGTTCATGGTGCAGAAGGTTTGAATCTCCTGCTCGGTACCGGGCTCCTGGCTTTTGAAATCGTTGGCCGGGAAGCCGGCAACGACAAGACCCTGTCCGCTGAATTGCTCGTAGAGCTTCTCGAGGCCCTCGTACTGCGGGGTCAAGCCGCACTTTGAGGCTACGTTGACTACCAGTAGCACCTTGCCCTTGAACTCGCCGAGCGACGTGTCCTCGCCGGTAATTTTGTGAACCGGAATGTCATAAATTGATGCACTCATTCTGAATTCATCCTCCAATCCTTCATAGGTTTAGATGTTGCAGCGGGCGGATGGATGCAGACGGGGCGGAGAAAGTTCGCGGAGGTTGGTGAATTGGCGAGATGGAGTTCATGCTCTCCCACCCATTCCGCAAAAAGCGCGGAATGGATGGGGCACGGGGCTTTTCTGCGACAGTTTGAGTTCGTACTTCTCAGTCGAATTTGCGAGGGACGGATTTTTTATGCCAGTAGCTGCTTCGCTACTTTGACGTATAAGTCGACTGAATCTCGCAGTTCCTGCTTTGCCAGCTTTTCCTGGGGGGTGTGGGCGACGTGAATGGACCCGGGGCCGAGCAGGAGTGGCTCACCCCAGTTAGTCAGCATGGGAATATCAGTTGCGAACTTGGCGACCATGGTTGGGAGGCCCGGGATAGCGCGCAGGCGGACGAAGGCGAGGTCGAGGGTGAAGGCAACTTCGGCGAGTCCGGCGGCGGCCTCGATGATGGCGGCGCGCACCGGGGCGGAATCACCAACGAGACGGACCAGCACCTGCGCTTCAGCCTTGTCGGCGATCACGTTGGGAGCGTGCCCGCCCTGAATCTGACCAATGTTGAGCGTGCTGGGGCCTGCATCCTTGTCGACGGGGAGTTGCAGGGCTAAGAGCCGGCCCAGAACCTCTACAAGCTTGTGGACGGCGCTGTCGCCCAGTTCCGGATAGGCCGAGTGAGCCATGACGCCGGTGCACTTCAAGGTCGCACGCAGGGCTCCCTTGGAAGCCAGGGCCAGGCGATTGTCGGTCGGCTCGCCGTTGATGAGGAAGCGGTTGCCCCTGGGGACGAGGTTGGCGGCTCTGGCTCCGGCCGAGTCGCGCTCTTCACCGCTGACAAACAACAGTCCTACTGGGAATCCCGCATCGCGAAGCACCTCGCTCGCGGCCACCTGGGCGGCGATGATGCCTTTGGCGTCGGAAACTCCGCGCCCATACATGAAGTCGTCGTCCTCTCTGAAAGGAATGTAGGGTGGGACAGTGTCCATATGGGTGGAAAAGACCAAGTCGGGCATCTGGCCAGCCACGCCGGCGTAGACGTTCCAGCGCGGTCCGCCGTCAACGCTCTCCTGAGGCTGCTCGACCGGTGTCTTCTCGACCGCCCAACCCCGCCGGGCTAGAAAATCGGCCAGGAAGTCGCCCACCGCACCCTCGTTGTAGGTGGTGGATTCGATCTCGCACAATTGGCGCGTCAGCGCGATGGGGTCGATTGGGTGAGGCTGGAAGTTATCGTTCATGATGCAGCCAGAATACCTTAGAAGGGGTTTCACTTTCTCAAGGCAAAGAATCGGCAGTGACGGCTGCGACCAGGGTGACGCCGCGAAATCTGTTAACTGGCGGCAAAGGTCACAAATCGGGGAGCCGGTTGCGCGTACAATGAGGGGTGGAATGAGCGCCACCACGACACCCGCCCAACCAAACCAGGTTCCCGCCACAGCGATGCTGCGCAGCGTGGATTTGACCGGCCCAGCCGGCCGGCTGGAAGCGTTGGTGAACGAAGGTGGCGCAGATGCACCGTTTGCAGTGCTGCTTTGCCATCCCCATCCCTTGGGCAGCGGCACCATGCACAACAAGGTTGTGTACCACGCCATGAAGGCGATGAACGATCCTCAATGGGGGTTGGGCTGTCCGGTTCTGCGCTTCAACTTTCGCGGCACGGGGCTGAGCCAGGGCACGCACGATGGCGAGGCAGAGACGGGCGATGTTCTGGCCGGTTTGAGCTGGCTTGAAAACGAATACAATCTTCCCGTGATTGCAGCCGGATTCAGCTTTGGCGCGGCGATGATGGTGGGCGCTTGTTGCAGCACTAGCAATGCCGTTGCGCAGGTCCGCGCTTTGGCAGCACTTGGCCTTCCCACTGAGGATCAAGACCGCCGTTACAGTTATCCTTCCCTCAGTACCTGTTCCCTTCCCAAGCTTTTCCTGAGTGGAGACCACGATCAGTTCGCGCCGGCCTCGCAGTTGACCCAAGTGGCCGCCTATGCCGCCAAACCTAAACGACTGGTGCTCCTTCCCGGCGCCGATCACTTTTTTACCGGTCATCTGGAGCCGATGCAGCAAGCGCTCGCAGGGTGGCTGAAGGAGCAATTACCATGACCCCGGCCAGCGATACCGCATTGGACACACTGCACACTACGGCCACGGAAATCTTTACCGGCGCGATCAAGGCTTGCAACATAGCAGCAGCGTTTGACCGGCGCCTGCACTTCGAAGGCAACACGCTGCACCGCTTGCTGCCGGACGGTGGCGGTCCCGCGACAATCGACCTTTCCGCTTACAAGCGCATTTTTGTGATCTCGCTGGGCAAGGCGGCGGGGCCGATGCTGGATACACTGCTGGATCGGATGAAGCGGCGCAAGGGATTGAGCGGGATCTGCTGCTGGAATCAGGTACCGCATAGCCGCAACTGGCGCATCCGGTACTTTGAGGGCGGGCATCCGCTGCCCAACGAAGACACGTTTGCCGCGGCGCGCGCCACGCTGGCGCTTCTGCGGAAAGCCCGAAAGGATACCCTCATCTTCTTTTTGATCTCCGGAGGCGGCTCGGCCATGTTCGACCTGCCGCTGGATCCGAAGATCACGCTGGAAGAGACGCAGGAATTCCACCAGTTGCTGCTGGCCTCGGGCGCTCCCATCAACGAGATCAACACGCTGCGCAAGCATTTTTCCGCAGTCAAGGGCGGGCGGCTGGCGATGGCCGCGCCCGATGCTGCCAAGGTAAGCCTGCTGCTGCCGGACGTGCCGCTACGCACGCTGGACGCGCTTTCGTCCGGCCCTACTTCTCCCGATCACTCCACAATTGCTGATGTACGCGAGCTGATTGCAAAGTACGACTTGTCGGCGAAGCTTCCAGCCTCGATCCGCGCGTTTTTCGAGCGTGACGATATGCCCGAGTCACCGGGCAACAAGGGCTGGCGGCCATCGTTCTTTCCCAAGCTGGCGCGACCCGAGATCGCTCCCGCGCGGCGGGTGGCGGCCGCGGTCAACATGAGCGAAGAAGACGAGGCCTTTCGCGATTCTGTATTCGAGATTTTGCTTTCAAGCCATGACCTGGTGGAGAGCGCTAAGGCCATGGCGGAGAAAGCCGGCTACTTTGCCGCCGTGGACAATAGCTGCGACGACTGGGACTATGCGGATGCGGCGCGCTACCTGCTGAATCTCTTCCACTCGCTTCGCACGACGCATAAGCGGCTCTGCCTGATCTCGGTGGGCGAGGTTACGGTAACGCTGAACCGCAAGCCTGGCGCGGGCGGCCGCAACCAGCAATTCGCGATGGCCTGCGCGCTGGAACTGGAGAACCATCCGGGTGAGCGGCTAACCGTTTTGAGCGCCGGTTCCGACGGCATCGACGGCAACACACAGGCGGCCGGCGCTATCGCCGATCCAACGACGGTGACCCGCGCGCATGCATTTGGATTCCACCTCAAGGAGTCGCTGGCGGCCTTCAACGCCTGTCCCATGTTCACGGCTCTGGGTGATGCAGTCGTCACCGGGCCTACGGGGCACAATCTGCGCGATTTGCGTTTGCTGATTGCGGAGAGAGATTAGGCTCATCTTTTTTGGAGGAGAGCATTACTTAGGTATGAGCTTCGGGTGAGAATAATTCTCACCCGAAGCCAACAATCTTCCGGCAAATGCACTACCATTGCTTTCACACTCGATTTAGATGAATTAGGATCCGTCCGTGCCTCGAAAAGCAGATCGCAAGACAGTCATCAAGACGCCCGATATCCGTACCGTCGCCGCCGTCGCCAAGGTTTCAATCGCAACAGTTTCCAGGACCATCAACGGATCTCCGCTGGTGAGCGAACGGCTGTCAAAGCGTGTGTGGCAGGCCATCAAGCAGTTGAATTACTTTCCCAACACTCATGCGCGCACGCTGGTGTCGGGGCGGAGCCGTTTGTTAGGCATCATCGTTGAAAACATCACCAACCCATTCTTTCCCGAGCTGATCCAGAGCTTTGAGGAGATCGCTGTAGCCAACGGATACGAGATCCTGGTCAGTTCTTCGAATAGCGACCCGGAGGTTCTGACCAACTGCGTTCGCCGCATGCTGGAACGCAAAGTGGAAGGGGTCGCCGTAATGACGTTCGGCGAGGAAGAGCCTATTCTTGACCAGTTGACGCACCGCAATGTGCCGATCGTGCTGGCGGAGTTCAAGCTGGACGATCCCAAGGCGAGCACGATTCTGCTGGACTACTCGACGGGCATTCATGCAGCCGTGAACCACCTGGCCGCACTGGGGCACACGAAGATCGCCTTTTTCGCCGGACCGCACAAACTCCACTCCGCGATTACGCGCGAGAACGACTTCAGGACGGCGATGCAGGCGGCGGGGTTGGCAATCGAGAAGCATTGGATTATAGAGTGCAACCACACGCTCAAGGGCGGCGTAGCCGGATATGCCCAGTTGAAGAACTTCCCGGTGCGGCCCACAGCGATAGTCTGCTCGAACGACATGATCGCCATCGGCGTGCTGCGTGCGGCTTACATGGAAGGCCTGCACGTACCCAAGGACTTGTCGGTCATCGGCCTCGATGACATCGATTTTGCCGAGTTCACTCTGCCGCCGCTGACGACAATTCGCCTTTCCCGCATTGACCTTGCGCGGGCTGCGTTTGAGGCGCTTCGCCAGCAGGCAGAAGACCCCGGCGATCCTCATATGCAGCGTGAATTCCTGGTGTCGACCAGCCTGGTGGTTCGGGGTTCGACGAGTACTCCGAGACCGAAAGACAGTGCTGGACTGAGCGCTTAGACAGAGGCATCGATGCTTACGAAGTACCGGGTCCTGCGCATTTTCATCCCTCATCTATGATGGGAGCGAATTGTGAAGCTGAACGGGCGCGTTCGCCGCGAAGCCACTCTCTGCCGGAGAAGAAGCATGCATCAAGGCAAAATGGTCGTAAGAGCAATCAGCCTGTTGGGGGCCGCGCTTGCACTGAGCGCAAGTCTCCAGGCCCAGCAACCCGTTCTTTACGGCGGCCCGATCCCAATAGAAAAGGCCAAACTGGTGGCGGCTGCCGCCGTTACCGAGGCGCAGAAGAATGGCTGGCTCATGGCGGTCGCGATTGTGGACCCCTCGGGCTACCTGATCTTCTTTGAAAAGATGGACGGCACACAGATCGGGAGCATCCAGCTGTCGATTGCAAAGGCGCGCTCAGCCGCACTTTTCAAGCGCCCCACAAAGGTCTATGAAGACGCTGTTGCCGGCGGCGGTATTGGGCTGCGCATTCTCAAAGTCGAGGGTGCGATACCGATAGAGGGCGGGATTCCGCTGGTTGAGAACGGCAAGATTATCGGTGCGGTGGGTGTGTCAGGCGGTCAAAGCGTGCAGGACGGGCAGTGCGCCAGCGCGGCCGCGGCGATCATGGCGAAGTAGAACTCGCAGCTTTCGCTTTTTTCCGTTGCCTGGCAGATGAGCTATTGGGGAGTTCATTGAGGGCTACTGGAGAACCAGCGCGCTCTCTTCCCTCATGGCTGTAATCTCCGAGCGGGTTTCGTCGGCGGCTCTGCGGCGGTCGGTATAGACGCGGGGCTCACCGAAGCGGACATCGGCCCAGAAATCGGCCACGCCGAGCACCTTCCACATGTGGTTCGCGAAGGTTTCGTCGCCGTACCAGCAAAGCTCCCGTTCCTCCATGCCGTCGCCGATAACATAGCGCACGGCGGCGGTTGTGATGGGCACGCCTAAAGATGTGGCGGGATCAATCAGCCTGGAGTGGAAACGGATCACCTGGCTTCCATCGGTGCTGGTGCCCTCGGGAAACAGCAGGACAGGAACCGGGATGGGCAACTGGAGCCTCTCGGTCATCTGTTCAGCAACGGATTGGGCGCTGGCAAGGCTGGACCGGTCGACAAAGATGGTGCCGCCTGTGCGCGCCGCCTTTCCAAAGAACGGCCAGCCGCCAATTTCCATTTTGGCGACAAAGAAACAGGGCATATCCGCCGAAAGGACGAGGATATCGATGTAGCTGAGGTGATTGGCAACAACCAGGCCGTGTGTAGGCGGTTGGCCTTCCACCTTGCAATGAATGCCGAGGCTCTTGAGAATTCCCCGCGCAGTTTGCTGAACCCACAGGGCGCGACGATAGAGAGTAACCGGACCGGTGAGATGCAACAGCCAGAACCGAACGATACAGAGGGCTAGAGAAAAGGCCAACGCCACAGCGCGCCGGAAGCGGCGAAAGGTCATTGTGTGAGGGGAGCCAGAATCTGATTACGCTTCGAGCGCGAAATCAGCTTGATATCGAGCTGAGTAAGAAAACCGATGGTACGAAATTCCCGGCTCCAAGCCAATTCCGCGGCATCGCGCGGACCAATGGCCAGATAGGCTTTCAGCAACCTTGGAACCTTGACTTCAGGAATAACCGGCATTCGCATCGACTTACTTTCACTTGAAACCGGCGGCTGTGTGCGCCGGCTTTCTTGCTCGTTAGGGCGGGTGGATGAAGCGGCTGGTTCTGTCTCAAACTCCAGAAACCCGCAAGAGCCAAGTAGGCGGTATAACTGCCAACCGTGCGACGGGCCGTTGGAGTTCAAGGAAGAGCCGCCGAGCAGGCAACGCAACCCCGTTTCGTTAGCATACTGCGCCATCCCCCTATTGAACAAGACTGACCGGCATTTCGCGGAGCGGAATTTTCCAGTGAATCCGGCCGGGGCAGCGCCCTGAACCCAGTGTTTTGGTAGTTTCCAGGAGCGGATTTCAATTCGGTCCAGTCGAACTGCCTTGGCCATGATCTCTGGTAGGCTAGTTTCAGAATCAGGTATTAGAGTTCATGAGCACTGTAGAACCCAAAACGCAAGGTACAGGGATAGTTGCAGGAAGCCCGCTGGGTTTTGCCGGTTTCTTACTGCTCGTCTATGTTGTGCCTCCGCTGTTGATCTTCTTCGACGTGGTTCCCTTCCGCTTCCGCTTTCCAGTGTTGCTGATCACGTCGGTGATGGTGCTCGCGTATGTGCTGTGGAAAGGGAACGGGCTGGCAGCGCTGGGGCTTCGCAGGGATACGCTAAAGCGCTCGCTTCAATTGAACCTGTCAATTACGGCGTTGGCGCTGGTTGCGATCGCGGCTGTTTATTTTCTGGGGCTGATGCGCGCACCCTCTATTCCGGCGTGGCGGTGGTTTTTCGTCTTCTATGTGCTGCTGTCGTGCCCAGCGCAGGAGTTTCTGTTTCGCAGCGCACTGTTCGCGGAGATGGACCGGGCGGGGATAACGCACAGGATTTGGCAGGTCGCCATCTCAAGTGCTGCATACTGCCTTTTGCATGTGATCTACCGGGACGCAATTACCCTGGGCGTGACGCTTTGCATGGGAATTGCATGGGGGCTGAGTTATCGTGCCGCGCGGAATTTGTGGGGAGTCACGGTCTCCCATTGCGTTCTGGGAACAGTCTCAATTTTTGTGGGGTTGATCTGACTTATGCTCAGCCGTGCTCACCGTAACTTCCAAGGCAATTGGACGGCAATCGTCCTGGCGGTCATCAGCATCATCCAGGGTTTGGCATTCAACGATCTTGCCGGCCGTCTGCAGATGATTCTTAGCTATACCGAGGCGACTCACGATCTGATTCCGGCTGCGCATTTTCTGCTGGCCTTTACGTTATTGCTACGGATTTTTCAGACTTATATTACGGCCGCGCTGGATTACGACGAATGGGCAACGAACTTCGCTGACGTTCTTCTTATCTTTGTGATCGGCATGCTGGAGTATCACGTTTTTTCGTCGTTGATCGTGCCGGGCTTTGCGGTGATGCAGTTTCACAAGCGGATCAGCATTGTCTCGATACTGGCGCTTATCGGGTATATCCGCGCCTTTGGCTCGTTGAAGGAACCGATGTTTGCCAATTACCAGGGCTACCGCAAAGAGCGCAGGTTGCAGGCCATGAACATTGCGGGCGTGGCGGCCGTTCAGGCGATTTCACTGCTCATCCTGCTAACGCACACGTTACCGAGTGCGGTATATGTAATCTGTGCGGCAGTCGCTGCGGCTATCCTGGCATTCAACATGGGCTACTCGATGAATGCGACGTTCTCGACCAAGCTCGACACTACCGGTATGAGCCACGACGGCGTAAGCGCCTTCAGCGCAGAATCGCACCTGGGGACCGGCAATATACGAGTTCGCCAGGCAGGCCGCGACGATTCACTGGCGTTAGCGCGCCTTATGACGGATCACTTCGGCTACATGTATGCGGCGGCGTTCGACACTAGCCCTCGGATGACCGAGAAGATCCTGCTTAACCTGGTGCGTATGGCAAATGGCAAAATTCCGAATTTTGGCTTTCGGTCGTTCCAAGTTGCCGTAGAAGGTGAGCCACACGAGGTGATAGGCCTGTTGAAGTGCACCTACTCGACGGCATTCAGGGCCGGAGTACTTTATTGGCTATTGGTACCCGCGATTCTTTTCTATCATCTGGGCGTTGTCGGCCTGGTGCGGTCGTGGCGAAACTGGCGGGTTTTGAGCGATACAGCACCCGACATTGGGCCGGGCGAACTCTACATTCAATACATTGCCGTTGACCGGAAGCTTCAGGGAACCGGAGCCGGGGGACGGCTTATGGAATACGCGATTGAGCTAGGCAGATCGATGCGGAAATCAAGAGTCACGCTGGACGTGCGCGAGCCGAACCAAACGGCGCGAGACTTTTTCAGCGGCAAGGGATTCCGCGAGATGCAATTGATCGTCAGGCGTTCCGATCAGTTTGTAGGCAAGGGCCCGACGATCCGCATGGAGCTTGACATCCCTGCCCCGGTTGACCTGGCGATGGATATTTAGGAGCCGGGCAGTCTAGAGACCAACAAGAAACAAGTTTGGGATTCTGCGAACGATCCAAGTGGAGATGGCGGCAGGGGGGGGTGGAGCAGGTGAAGCAAGTCAGGCGGTGCGTGGATGCGCCATACAGAGGCAGGCCGCTGCTTTGCACTCCCGGCGTATACTGGCGCGAGCCGGAAAATCAAGACCCATCCTTGCTGTACAGGGCGACTGTTCGCGGTCGCGCCTCTCAGGAGTGAAGTTTCCATGAAAAGACGTGCCTTTCTTTTGCAGTCGAGCGCCGGACTGGCCGCTGCCGCTTTGCCTGGTTTTGCAGAAACAGCCGCCGCACCCCTGGTTGGCAAGACAGGCGCTTCGCAACACGGTCTCGTTCATCCCGGCATCCTGCAAACTCGTGCCGATCTGGAGTTCATGAAGGCCAAGATCAAGGCCGGCGAAGAACCGTGGAAGTCCGCATGGGAGCGGCTGCAGGCCGACCCCGATTCCTGGCTCGACTTCAAGCCCGCGGCCTTTGCGCACATCATTCGCGGCGCTTACGGGGCGGGACAAAAGGGCGGCGCCGAACTCACGGCCAGCGCCAGCGCAGTGAACAGTCACGTAATTCAATGGGTGGTGACGGGCAACGAAGCCTATGCCCGCAAGGCTATCGAGATTTTTGACGCATGGTCGGGGACGCTCGCCGACTTCTTTGAGAACGACGCCATGCTGCTGTCGGGCTGGACCGGTGGAGACTTTTGCAACGCCGCTGAAATTCTGCGCGCCACTTATCCGGCATGGCGGGGCGAGTCGCAGGCACAGTTCAAACGGATGATGCTCACTGTCTTTGTTCCGCTGCTGCGCATGTACTACCCGGAGGCCAACGGCAACTGGGATGCGGCGATCATGTACACGCTGCTCTCGATAGGCATCTTCTGCGACGACCGCACGCTAATGGACGAGGCCTGCCATCACTATCGCGTCGGGCCTGTCAACAGCGGCATAACGCGCTACATCTATCCCAGCGGCCAGTGCGAAGAGACTACGCGCGACCAGGGGCATGTGCAGCTCGGACTCGGCTACCTGGCGCGCACCTGCATTGTGGCGTGGAACCAGGGCGTGGACCTGTTCGGTGAGGCCGATAACCGTCTTGCTCTGGGCTACGAGTACACAGCCCGGCTGCTGCTGGGCGAGACGGTCCCGGTTTACGGCAAGATCGTGGACAACCGCAACCGGTTCAGCGACATTTACGAGGGTGTGCTGAATCACTACCGGTACCTGAAGCAGATCGACCTGCCATACACGGAGAGGGCGGCCATGCAGGCACGCGACCACTCCCGCAGCGTGCTGACGCTCTTCAAAGGCGACCGTGGCACGACTGCGGCAAGGCTGCTGCCTGCGCCTGTCGCCTCGAAGGTCGCGGTGGCGGCCGGTGCGCAAACCAAGCCTTCGGCTCCCGCGCCTGCCAATGCAATCGACGTGGCACCCGGCCAATCCATACAGGACGCACTCGACAAGCTGAAGGCAACGGGCGGCACGGTGAGTCTTGCCGCTGGGTTGCACACGCTAACAGCAACATTGCGATTGCCGAGCGGAGTCTCGATTGTCGGCGCAGGTCTGGATTGCGAGGTGTTTCTCGATCCGGCCAAGCCTGAGTACGAAGCCGCAATCGTCAACGCCGACGCAGACATGCACGAAATTGTTCTGCGCGCCTTTGTGATCGACGGAGCGCAAACCCCCAAGCCCGGCCGCGACCCCAACAGCGACGTGCAGCATCGGCGCATGGAGCGGGGGCCGATTCGCGCGGGCGTGCTGTTCCAGGCGGATGAGAAGCTGGCTCTTCGCAACATTCGATTCGAGCACCTGACCGTTCGCAATTGCACTTATTCGGGGGTTGAGATTTTTGGCGCCGAGCAGCTCTCGGTTGTCGATTGCGATTTTTCGGGGAGCGGCGGGCTGGTTCCGCCCGGGCCGGGCAAGAATCACAACCTGAAGCTCAACCACGTCTCAGGCGTAACGGTGAGCGGCTGCCGGCTCTCCGACTCGATGTTCGGCTGCGGCGTGGCCGTGAGGTTTGGCCGCGACGTGACCATCCGCGACTGTGAGATTGCCCGCAATGGCCTGGACGGCGTTCGCATTGCGGAGTCACGCGAGGTGACCGTCGAAGCCAGTCTGGCGGAAGGCAACGGCGGCGCCGGGATAGCGCAGCAAACGTGGATGGAACCTAACCAGAAAGTCGAAATTCGGGGCAACACCTTGCGCAACAACGCCAATAGTAATTAACAGGACTTGCGTGTTTCGGTTGCCGGGGTGAAAATGGCTGGCATCTGTTCGCGCAGCATATTATTGATCCGGCAAGAAAGCAACGGCGTCTTGTTCCCACCCATTTCCGCAAAATACGCGGGAATGAAGGGGGCACACGAACAGTATTTCGTTGCCGGATCCATAGTAGCGCCGACCCGAGTCCTGCCGATAATAAGTTGGATAGGAATTCAGCATCGCCGGAGGAAGAACCATGGCGAACAAAGAAAAGAAGAACCACAAGGACGCAAAGCAGAAAGACCAGCAGATTGACATGAAGGGGGCACCTTCGCCTGCAGGCAACCCGGTAGAAGGCCTGCTGCAGCCGGACGGCGTTCAGCGTCTGGGCAAGGACTGCGACTACGAGCGCGAACTGCGCCGGCTGCAGACTGAACTCGTAAAGCTGCAGGAATGGGTGCGCAACGAAGGGCTGCGCGTAGTAGTCCTGTTTGAAGGCCGCGATGCCGCCGGCAAGGGCGGCGCCATCAAGCGTGTGACCGAGTCGCTGAATCCGCGCGTCTGCCGGGTGGTGGCACTGGCTACGCCCACGGAGCGCGAAAAGTCGCAATGGTATTTCCAGCGTTACGTCCCCCACCTGCCCGCGGCTGGAGAAATGGTTCTCTTCGACCGCAGCTGGTATAACCGCGCCGGTGTGGAGCGCGTGATGGGCTTCTGCACGGAGCGCCAGTATCTGGAGTTCATGCAGAGCTGTCCCGAGTTCGAGCGCATGCTGCTGCGCTCTGGCATCATCCTCATCAAATACTGGTTCTCAGTGTCCGACGCCGAACAGGAGCGCCGCTTCCAGGACCGCATGAGCAAGCCGACCAAGCGCTGGAAGATCAGCCCGATGGATCTTGAGTCGCGCAAGCACTGGGCCGACTACTCGAAAGCCAAAGACGAGATGTTCGCGATCACCGACACCAAGCAGTCGCCCTGGTACGTGGTGAACGCGGAAGACAAGAAGGCAGCGCGGCTCAACGTGATCCGCCACCTGCTCTCGATGATCCCTTACCGCGACCTGACGCCCGAACCGCTGAAGCTGCCGCCGCTGGGCAAATCGAAATATGTTCGGCCGCCGATTCAGGAGCAGAACTTTATACCGCAAATCTATCGATAGCTGGATCTCTTAAAAAAGCGGCCCGGCGCCCATCCACTTGCGAAGATGGGCGCCGGGCCGTTCTGGTTCCAGGGATTCTGCAATGCGCTGGACTAGCGCTTGATGATCTTCGCCAGGCGCGGATCGGCCCAGAGCGAGGCGAATTCCTGATCCTTATAGACATCGGACAAACGCGGGAAGCGATCGTCTTTTGCACGGCGCAGATAGTCCAGAGCGCCGTCGAGGTTGCCGCGTTTAGCGTAGGCTTTCGCGATCAGGTAGGAGATGCGGGCGCGCTGCTCGGGGGTTCTGACCTGGGCGGCAAGTCCGTTGCCGTCGTCCTGCATCAGGTCGGGATTCAGTTCGAAGGCTCGAGAGTATTCCGTCATCGCGCGGTCGATCTCGTTCAGTCCCATCCAGACTCCGGCAATGTTAAGGTGAGCGGAGGCGCTTGACTCATCGAGGGCCAACGCCTCTTTCAGATAACGAAGGGCCTGTTTGTATTTCTTGTCCAACAGGCACAAGGCCCCCAAATTGTTCAGTGCGGTGGTATTGCGGGGGTCGTACTTGATTGCCTGATTGAAGCTTCTACGCGCGGCACCCCTGTTCTCGAGTTTGAGTTGGGCGATTCCCAGCTTGTTGAGCAGCTTCGAATTCTGTCCATCGAAGCGGAGAGCCTTCTGGTAGTTCATGGCAGCCGTCGCGTAGTCGCGATGCGCCCGCGCCAGATCGCCTTTCTCTTCCGCCGCCCTGGCGGCCTGCAGGCTGTCTACGCTTCGCAGGTCCGGCAGAATCTCCGCCATGACGCACGAGGCTGTGCAAACCGCCAGACTCATGATTGCGAGTGTTCTTCCAAGTCTCAACACGGTACACCTCCTGTTCGATTGCGCGTCTCGCTCCGGGGGCTGTGGATTGAATGGCCGGCTTGGGCGAGAAGCGTTCCAGTTCGATCTCAGTAGAGCCCCGACGGCAGGCGGCGACAACGCTATCCCTGCTAACCGTCCGCGACTTCAAGGTTACGGGCCTAGGTTGGTTAGATAACTCGCAGCGCTGCAACTACTTATGGAACAAGCTTGTTTAGGGGCTGCTTGCGGTGCTGCGGCTCTGCCGAGGGGGGTTACATGAGGTTACACGATTGCTTTGACCGCTAAACCCGGCGCTAAACGCTCGCGCGGCTGCCCCTTGGAGCTAACATTGGAGTCGCGCCAAGAATCAATAGGTGGTGGAAGGCCCTGAAGATGGCCATCGAAGGCTTGGAGTCGGTAGATCTGGAAGAACAGCGTGCTGAGCTGAAGGCTGTACTTGAGTCGACGGAATTTGTTCGCGCGCCGACGCTGGCTCACCTTCTCTCTTACGTGTGCGAGAAGTTCTTTGCCGGGGAGGCGAACCGGATCAAGGAATACTCGATTGGCGTGGAGGTTTTTCACCGGGGAGCATCTTTCGACCAGGACTCGGATTCGATTGTGCGCGTGCATGCCAACCGGCTGCGGAAGCGCCTGGCGGAATATTACGCAGGCGAGGGCGCGGGCCATGCACTGCGGATCTGCATTCCTGTGGGCCAATATGTTCCGAAGTTCCTGACGGTCGGTTCGCAAACTCCAGCAGGTGGTACCTGCCCACCAGTGGGGCCTGATGCGGCGAAGCCCGCCGCCGAGAAGGTTGCCAATCGGCTGTCGAAGAAATGGGTGCGTGTTGCTCTGGTGGCGGCAATTCTCGCGGCGCCGCTGATGGGTTTGATCTGGTTTCTTTTGCGGCAGCCAGCGCATTCAGGGCAGGCGGTCGAATTGGGTCAGGCCGCGGCGAGGTCCGGTGAAATGCAGTTTGGTCCGCCGGTCGGCCAGGAAATCAGGGTTCTGGCCGGGGCAAATCGGAGTTTTGTGGACCATGCGGGAAAACTGTGGGAGGCCGATGCCTGGTTCTCCGGGGGGACGGCGGTGAAGAGTGCCGGCCTGCACATCTGGCGTACCCAGGAGCAAGGATTCTTCCGGACCAGCCGGCAGGGGCAGTTCCGTTACGACATCCCGCTGAAGAAGGGTATCTATGAGCTGCGCCTTCATTTTGCGGAGACGGTCTATTCTCCGGAGTCCTCAAGCACAGGCGGAGAAGGCAGCCGCATTATGACGGTGCGCGCCAACGGGAGAACGCTGCTGGCCGGTTTCGATGTGGTGGCCGACGCCGGCGCCAGCCACACCGCCGATGTGAAGGTGTTCCCGGAGATTGCTCCGGCAGCAGATGGGGTGTTGCATCTGGAATTCTCGGGAGAAAACGGCGGCGCGGCGATCCTTTCAGCCATCGAGATTCTGCCCGGTGTTCATGGGCATATTCTGCCGGTTCGGGTATTGCCGCGGCAGACACCTTACTACTCGAACGACAGCCGCTGGTGGAGCCCTGACAATTATTTTCAAGGTGGGCAACTGGCTGTTTACAGCGCTCCCGCAAGCGGAACCGACGACCCCGACCTCTACGAAGCCGAGCGATGGGGCAATTTCACGTATGCGATTCCGGTGTCGCCGGGAAAATACACTGTGACACTTTACTTTGCGGCTCGGCACGCCGACTCGAATCGGTCGCCGGCGGAGGGGGGGCAAAGTGAGCCGGGTGTTCGCCGCGTCTTTAACGTGTTTTGCAATGGGCAGGCTCTGCTGCAGAATTTCGATGTGACCAAGGAAGCTCAGCGCAAGGATGCGCTTGTCAAAACGTTCAATGGACTCGCCCCAAATGCGCAAGGCAAACTGCTTTTGAGCTTTGTTCCAGTGGAGGGCTACGCGACCGTCAGCGGCATAGAAGTTCTGCCACAGTAAGGGATTCCGGCGCGGCCGCCATTCTTGCTGCCTGCTGATTTATCGTTGTACCCAGCCCATGAAGCAGATCCTCACCCGCCTTCTCCTTGCTCTCCCGGTCGTCTGGCTGGTGGTATCGATCGTTTTTATGCTGATTCACCTAGTGCCGGGCGACCCGATTCTGCAAATGCTTGGCGAGGGCGCGACGCCTACGGACATAAGCGCACTGCGGCACCAGTACGGCCTCGACCTGCCTCTGCACACGCAGTATCTCCACTACTGGGCGGGGGTTCTGCATGGTGACCTGGGCAGCTCAATTCGCCTGCATGCGACCGTCTCCAGCCTCATCGCGGTGAGATACCCATACACGCTTGCCCTGACGCTCACGGCGCTGGTTCTGGCACTGGCGATGGCTCTGCCTGCCGGCATATTGGCCGCCGTGCGCCGGGGCCGGTGGCTCGATCAGGTTCTTTCCGTGGTAAGCCTCTTCGGGCTGTCAGTACCCGGCATCGCGCTGGGCCCGGTGCTGATCCTGGTGTTTTCGATTGGCCTGGGGTGGCTGCCGGTCTCCGGTGCAAACTCCGGCGGGACATCGTCGATAGACTGGCGCTACCTGATCCTGCCTTCGATTGCGATGGGGGCTTCGCTGGCGGCTATCCTCACCCGCATGGTGCGGACGGCGATGCTTGAGGAGCTGGGCCAGGACTACATACGCACGGCGCGCGCAAAGGGGCTGACAGAGACTGCCGTGGTCTGCCGCCACGCGCTGCCCAACGCGCTGGTTCCAATCGTCACAGTTGTTGGCCTGCAGTTTGGCGCGCTGCTGGCGGGAGCCATTGTCACGGAGACCATCTTCAGTTGGCCGGGGCTGGGCCGGTTGGTGGTCAGCGCCATCTCCAACCGCGACTATGCGCTGGTGCAGGGCTGCCTGTTGTCGATTGGATTGACGTATGTGCTCGTCAACCTGCTGACGGACGTGATTTACCGCTGGATCAATCCCCGGATGCGGGGATAAAAGCCGAGGGCCTGTCTACTCAACCGAGGTGACGCCTCGGTAGAGTAGACAGGCCCCGGAGTGCAGGCCGAATTCCTTCGGCTTGGTTAGCGCTTATTCTGCCGGCAGCGCCTTCACGGCCAGATGGGCGAGTTTGCCCGACTCCGGCAGCTTTTCAAATCCAGCCGCCGCCACATGAGTGGGGCCGGAAATGATGGGCGCCTTGAGAGTAACGCCGGGCTCAATCAGCGTGACTGTCTGGAAGTCAGTGCTGTACAGGCATGGGTAGCTGTATCCGTTGGTGGAGCGTGCCCAGGCAGTGATCCTGAACAGATAGGAGCAGGTGCCCGGAGGAATTGGCGGGGTCCAATGCGCGGGGGAAGCTGGCCGCGTATCGGTGGTAACGCCTTGCCAGATATGCGAGGCGCTGAGGTGAGCGGCGTAACTGTCGCTGTAGATCCCCGCGCTGTTGCCGTGACCGTACTCCGCGGTCAAAGCCAGGTTGTAGAGATCGCCTTCCGGATCGTAGGCCTCGAACTGTAGTTGAATGCCATCGGTGATCGAAGTGAGGTTGACTAGTGCGCATGCCGGGACCGGAACGCCGCCATGGAGAACGTTGATCAGGTTCACAATCGGCGGCTGGTTGTCCAAGGCCAGCGTGACTATCTGGGCAGAGGACGGAACCACGACATTTGCGCCGGTAAAGAACTGGAGTTCGAATTGATGCGCACCGTCCGGTTCCGATGCCGTTGTCCACTGGAACAGCAGATTCTGGATGGTATACGGAATGCTGGGAGCGATGAAGGGATAGAATCCGCCCGCATCTGGACCGAACGATTGCCAAATGTCGTTGACGCCCACAATCTCGAAATTCGTCCAGGCTTGCAGGATGGGAGTCCAGGGAGCAGCCGAGGCAAGCGCCACGGTGGCGCCGTGGCGGTGCAACACCCTGTATTTTCTGGCACCCGCCGCCCATAACCCGTTCAGGGTGGCTACGTTGCCGATCATGTTCATGGTGCCGCAGAAGGCCGCTTGTTGCGGGTTGATGTAGTAGGGCGGCGTGATGGTGCAATAGCCATCGGCGGCAATTTCGCCAGTGCCAATGAGGCCAATGGTGGCAATCACCGGGCCAAGGCTGCCCGGCGGGGCCGCGATCGAAGGCACCGGTGCAAGCGCTATCTGGTTGAAAGCAGTAAATGTGCCCAGCGGGTTTGGCGGAACTTCTCCAACGAAGCCGCCTAACGTGGCGATTCTCAACCCGAAGTCGACGACTGGGGAGGGGCCGGCAGGGTCTATGGGGTCAATGCCCAGATCCGAAAGGGCGAACGATATTTGCCACTGCCGATGACTGACGGCCGAGTTTAGCGATGGGCCAAAACCGCTCTGCAACCTGGACGGAATCACTTGGGTGGCCGGTATGCCGGTCGTGGTGTTGGGACCGAGCATGTAGGCCATGACCAGGTGATTCAGATTCCCCGGCAGAATCGAAAACAGCTTGTCGCGGTTTGCATCGATATGGCCGTTGGCGTTGATATCCACGACAAACCAGAAGTAATCGTTGGTGTTGGGTGCACCGGTCTCTGCTGTTACGTCGAGGCCGATGTACAGATGAGTCGCATCGTTCTGAGCCAGCAGCGTTCCGTGCGGAATCGCCATGGTTGCGGCTCCGGACCATTCACTTGCCGTCAGCAATCCAGTTAACGGCGGGGGAGCGGATAAGGTCCATGTGCTTCGAATCAAGGTCATAGTTACTCTCCAAAGCTGAGTGTTTGCGCTGCGATGGGTTGTCCGTTCTCAATCCCTGTTACTCTGCCGTGCAGGGGGAGATGTAGGCAGTTCGGTCCCGCGACCTAGGGGCACAACGTTCGCCACTTTTCGACGGCGGAGAAATTGGAGGGGCCGAAGTGGACCAATTTTGCACAGATTTAACGGGGCTGGCAAGCACTTTCTTCTTTTTAAGATTCTTGATCGAGCCGCAGAGGCGAGAAACCGCCGTGCCGTCCTGCCTCACAGCTGCCAAGCAAAAATGGTGGCATACGCAGCGGTTGAAATCAGGCAGTTTCCAGCGAGATGATGTCCGGCTGCAACTCGCCGTCAGCCCCGATGGTCAGTGTTCCCACAGTGACCGGCAAGGCAAACCGGCGTGGTCCGCAGGAGCCGGGATTGAAGTAGAGAACACCCTTCTTTTTGTAGAAACCGGGCTCATGGCTGTGCCCGTAGAGTACAGCTGCGAACTTCCCCGCGGCCGGGTCCAGGTGGAGTGTGTGCAGGTCATGGAGCATATAAATATATAGACCATCGATAAGCACCACATCGGTTTCAGGCAGCTTTGCGCACTGGCCTTCACGGTCCACGTTGCCGCGCACCGCAGTAACCGGCGCAATCTTGCCAAGCTCTTTCAACACCCAGGGAATGCCCACGTCGCCCAGGTGCAGAATGCGGTCGACCCCGGCCAGCGCCGAGATAACCTCGGGGCGGAGGAGACCGTGAGTATCGCTAAGAACACCAATCTTCATAGGAAAGACCATATTCCGGTTGAAGGTTGAAGGTTTCCCACCCCTGCGACGGGAAAAACTCGCAAGGATGGGGCAGAGAAGGTTTTATGGGCACACAAATGAATCATCTAAAGCCCCAACTCGAGCCGCGTTCTTGGGTCGAGCTGGTCGCGCAAGGCATCGCCAAGAAAGTTGAACCCCAACACCGCTCCAGCCACCGCAGCCGCGGGGAACAGAACCAGGTGCGGCGAGTCGAACAAATGGAGCCGCGCGTCGTTCAGCATCGAGCCCCAACTGGGCGCGGGGGCCGGAATCCCCAGCCCTAAAAACGACAGCGTGGCCTCGGCCAGGATCACGCCCGCCATGCCGATAGCTCCCTGGACAAGGATCGGCTGCACAATATTTGGAAGTATGTGCCGAAAGAAGATGCGGAGTCCGCTGGCCCCTAACGCACGCGCCGCATCCACATATTCACGATCGCGCACCGCCATAACCTGCGCCCGGACGAGGCGTGCATATCCGGCCCAGCCGCCAATGGCCAGGGCCAGCACCAGATTGGTGAATCCGGGCCCCAGGAAGGCGGCAAAGGCAATGGCCAGCAGGATGCCCGGGAGCGCCAGAAAAGTATTCATCGCGAAGGTGGTGAGAGCCGTATCGATCCACCCGCCCAGGTAACCGGCGAGACCGCCGACGGCCAGCCCCAGCGCCAGCGAAACTGAAACGACGCTCACCGAGATTGCCAGCGAAAGGCGCGCTCCCCACATCATGCGCGACAGTGTGTCCCGGCCGAGTTCGTCGGTTCCAGCCCAGTGGGCGGGGGAGGGGCTTTGGAGGCGGTGCAGCAGGTCGATGGCCGATGGGTTGAACGGTGCAAGCCAGGGAGCCGTAAGCCCGCACACCACAAAGCATGTGAGCAGAACGATCCCAGCCACAGCCAAGGGCTGGCGGCGCAAACGGTTCCGCAGAGATCGGAGCGCGACTGAAGTGAGAAAAGACATCCGCAAAGCAAGAATACCGCGACACCGGCACCGAGGCGGGGTTTAATCAGCTATGAAGTCTTTCGCAAAGGGCGTTGTGTTGTCTCTGGCATTTCTTGTGGTTGCATGCGGGGCGGCGCAGGCCCAGCCGTATCCCCGGAACGAAACCAACGCCAATCTCCCGTCCCAGGCCGAACAGTTGTTTGCGCTGGCCAACCAGGCACGCGCACAGGCTGGCGATGGGCGCTTGCAGTGGGACCAGGCGCTGGCCGCAGCCGCGCTGTTTCACTGCCGGCGCATGGCCGCCGAAGGCCCCATTGCTCACAGGTACGGCGGCGAGCCCGATCTTACCGCGCGGGCAGCGCAGGCCGGCGCGCACTTCAGCCTGATTGAAGAGAACGTGGCCATCGGACCCAGTTCCTCGGCAATTCACGAAGAGTGGATGCGCTCCCCCGGCCATCGCACCAACTTGCTGAGCCCCAATGTGGACCGTGTAGGAGTGGCGGTGGTGCAGAGCCGTGGCGTGCTGTACGCGGTGGCCGACTACGAGCGCGCCGTGCAATCGCTGACCGCGTCGCAGGTAGAGGCTCGAGTGGCGGCACTGCTTCGGAGCAGCAGAGTTTCCATTCTCGGCGCCTCCGCACAAGCGCGCGCCGCCTGCGCGGCGAGCCATGGATTTGGAAGCTCATCTGCCGACCAGCAGCCAGGTTTCGTGATGCGCTGGCAGGATTCCGACCTCTCGCACCTGCCCCAGGCGCTCGCGGATCACCTAGCGTCAGGCCAGTATCGGCGTGCGGCTGTTGGCAGCTGCCCACCCCAGGGCGTGGAAGGCTCGTTTACCGCCTATCGGATCGCCGTGCTGCTGTATTGAGGAAATCGGGGGCCGGCTTTAGAGAACCTCCGATTAGGTCTTATTCCACGCCGAGTCGCTCAGGGGTTTAGGCCCTATTTATTTTCAACTATTTGCGGCGCGGCGACCCAGAGGGTACCCCGGCCATGCCCTTTCAAAACAGACAAATGACGATCTGTGTGGCGGACACCGCCGGCGCTTATGGGCGGGATCAAACGGTGGGGGCCGGTGGGTCGGCGGGCAGGGGCTCGACACGGATTTTGGAGATGCGGCGGCCGTCCATTTCTACGACGGTGAGGCGGCGGCCATCGTTGGTGACGGCCTCGCCGGGCTGTGGGATGTGGCCGAGGCGGAAGAGCAGGAAACCGGCCAGGGTTTCGACGCCGCCGTCGCGGGGCAGGCTCCACTGCATCTGGGTTTCGAGGTCGCGCAGGTTGACGCCGCCATCCATGAGGAGAGCTCCGCTGGCGGTGGTGAGGACGGGTACGGCTGGGGAGTCGAATTCGTCTTCCAGTTCACCTGTGATCTGCTCGATGGCGTCCTCTGAGGTGACCAGGCCAACTACGGAACCGTATTCGTCAACGACAACGGCCATGTGGCGGCGGCGGTGCTGGAAGTCGAGGATGAGGTCGAGAATGGATTTGGTTTCGGGAACGACGAGGATGTCGCGCATGACCTGGCGAAGGCGGAGTTCGACGAAGGGGGTGGTGAGATGGGGCGGAGTGGATTCCGAGGTTTCGGATCGCAGGTTCGGTGTGGAGACACCTTCGGGGGCTAAAGCCCGCGTCAATTCCGGCGCGCCAGTGGCGCGGCTAAAGCCACGCCCTTTCAAAGCATCGGCCTGCTCAGCGGGCTGTGCAGCGTGGGGCTGGGCGGCGGAACGGAAGAAGATGAGACGGGCCAGGTCGCGGGCGTAGATGACTCCGATGATGTGCTCGGGGCCGCGGGTTTCATCGTAAATGGGAACGCGGGAGCGATGACGGGCGATGACTTTGGCGCTGGCCTCCTCAATGAGCATGTTTGAAGGGAGGGAGAAGATCTTCTGGCGCGGTGTCATGATCTCGCGGATGGAAACGCCGTCGAGTTCGAGGGCGCGGTGGATGAGGGTTTCCTGGAATTTGGGCAGGATTCCCATGCGGCGGGCAGCGGTGGTGATGAGCTTGAGTTCGTCAGAGGAGTGGACGGTGGCGCGCTCGGTGATGGGAATGTCAAAGGCGCGCAGGACGGCGGCGGCCGAGCTCTGGAGCAGGCGGACGGCGGGGCGGGCCATAGCCATGAACACGAGCATGGGTGGCGCGACGGCCACGGCCAGAGCCTCAGCGCGGCGCAGAGCCAGGGACTTGGGAACCAACTCCCCTAGAACTACGTGGAAGTAGGTGATGAGGGCAAAGCCAAGGGCCACGGCGGCGATGTGGGCGTAGATATGGGCGTGGGGGAGAGCGCAGAGCCAACTCTCGATGACTGAGGCTACGAGCGGCTCTCCGAGCCAGCCAAGGGCCAGGGAGCAGAGGGTGACGCCAAGCTGGACGGCGGGCAGGAGCTCGTCCATTCCGCGCTGAAGGCGGCGAACGGCGCGGGCTCCAGGGACGCCGGCGACGAGCATTTGTTCGATACGGGTATCGCGGATGGAGACGAGAGCGAACTCGGCAGCCACAAAAAAGGCGTTGGCCAAGATGAGCATGGCCACGGCGACAGATTCGAGCAGCGGAAGGCCGTGCATCTGGGTGTGAGGATAGCACTTCGGAAGGCAGTCGACAGTGGGCAGCGGTGAGTGAACAGTGGTCAGTGGTCAGCTATTTGCCTGCACTGGCGAGCTATGGCTGAAGAATTGGGGAACGGGATGACGGCGGGAAGCGTACTGGTCTTCAAGGTTGACTCTCTATTGGGGGGGTTGTGTGTCCGGGGGCGCACAGCGGTGTTCGAAAACGGGCACTGAGAGGACGGTTGTACGGCTGTTACTTGGAGCTAACCTGCTGACAAATATGCGGTTGGATGCGGATCTGGTTTGGCAGTTGGGGTGCAAGGAAACGACCGGGAATCTCTGGGCTCCGGGCTTAGGTTTCAAGAGGAAACGAGGACGTAATGAGACATCTTTTTGTGGCAACGGCGATGCTTGGGCTGGCGGGGGCGCTAGCGGTTCACGCAATGGGTGCGGAGGCTACCTTTGAGCGCAACCTGGCGGTGAACGGAAAAGTGGATCTGTCGGTCGAGACCGGCGCAGGATATATTCGCCTGACGCACGGAACCTCGGGGCGGGTTCACATCTTTGGGCGGGTCAAGTCGGGATGGGGCGGGAACGAGGAGCGCGTGAAGTCAATCGCGGCCAATCCGCCAGTGGACCAGACGGGGAACATTGTGCGGATCGGTGCGCGGCACGAGAATCTGCACAACATCAGCATCGATTACGAAATTGAAGTACCGGCGGATTCTTATCTGAACGCGAGCACGGGCTCGGGCGATGTGACCGATGACGGGGTGGGCCTGAATGCCAAGCTGAGCACAGGCTCGGGTTCGATTCGCGCCACCGGGCTGAAGGGGAATTTCTCTGTGGATACGGGTTCAGGCAGCATCTATGCCGAGCAGATCGGCGAAGGCGATGTGAAGGCTGAAACGGGGTCGGGCTCAATCGAGCTGCGCAACCTGCATGGGGGATTGAAGGCCGAGACTGGTTCTGGCTCGATCAAGGCGGGCGGCACGCCGACTTCGCCGTGGAAGCTGGAGACAGGCTCTGGGAGCGTGGAACTGTGGACCGGCAGCGCAGGAATGACGATCGACGCCGAAACCGGCTCAGGCACCGTTCAAAGCGACCGCGAGATGACGACGCAGGGGTCGCAGAACCGGCACCACATTATGGGCAAGGTGAACGGCGGCGGACCGACGGTGAAGATCGAGACCGGATCGGGCGATATTCGAATCCACTGAGGCGGGGCGGCGCTACGGGATGAAGTAGTAGGGATTCGGGTATTTGACGAAGAACTCGGCTTCGGGCGCGCCCTTCTGATCGCTCCACTGATCGCCAACACTAAGGACGAGGGTGTATCCCTGCGCCACGATCTGGGCGCGCGCCCCTGATTTGTAGGCCACTGTTTTGAGCGAGGGCTGATCGGCAGGGTGAAGGACCAACTGCTGCCAGTTATGGAAGCCCTGGGCCTGAAGATTGCGCACCGTCGCGGCGCGCTCGGACTCGGGGCGGCCGGTGATGAAAAAGACGCTGACACCGAGGCTCTGCGCTTCTCTATAGAGGCGCAGAGTTCCTTGCATGGCGGGTCCCTGGGCGGACTGCACCCATTCATCAAAAGCTTTGCTCTCATAGGTGAAATCGGCTTTGAGCATCTCCGGGTAGTTGGAGAGAGAGGTCTCGTCAATGTCGAGAACCATGGCGAGCTTTTCCTGGGGGCGGGGATGGGCGGCGCGGCGGTGGAGGAATGCGATGGCGCGGTCGGCCTGGACGTCGATATCGCGGGCGTAACAGCCGCACTTGCAGGTACAGTCGTGATACTGGCGCAGTTCGCCTTTGACGATGTCGAGGTTGGGAAGCAGCTCGGCATGGGCGTTGGCGCTGGAGGCTGAATGCTGCAGCCCGGGTGCTAAGGGTTGCTGCGCGGAACAGAGGGACGCCAGGAAGATGGCGAGAATGGCTGCCAGTTGCGCGAGATGCTTTTTCACGGAAGTAGATCCTTTCAAAGGGCGTGCAGGGAGCACGCCGCAGTTTGCCCCATCCATCATCGCATCGAAGAGGCTGGGAGCCCAAAGAAGGCGACACCAATGAGTTCATTCTTTCCCAGGTTTCAGAAGCGGGACCTGGGGCAGCCGATCGCCTCATCGTATGTCAACCCCGGTCCCAAAAACGAGGGACCGGGGCCACCCTCAGTGTGGTTTGGATAAGGCATTGAGACCGGGGGCACCCGCCAACCAATCGATGAAATGGGTGGAGTTCCTATTGGTTACACTGAAGGTATGGTTCGTGTCTTTCGCGCTCTGCCTGTGGAACGGTTAAAGCTGCTGGTTTTCGATCTGGATGGAACGCTGATCGACTCCGCGCAGGATTTGTGCAACAGCGTCAACGCCGCGCTGGAGCATGCGGGGCTGGCACCGCTTCCGGATCCGCTGATTGCCAGCTATGTGGGCAACGGAGTGCCGATGCTGATGCGGCGCTCGCTGGCACAGGAATCCGGCATTGCACCGGAGCAGGTGGACGAAGAGCTTTTGACCCAGGCGACCGCCTTTTTCCTGGGGTATTACCGCGAGCACAAGCTGGATTTTACCTACGCCTACGAGGGAGTTCTGGAGGCGCTGGCGGCGCTGAAGGAACTGCACGATGCGCCGGGTGGAACGCCGCGGACGATGGCGGTGCTGACCAACAAGCCGGTGCGCCCGGCGCGGGGCATCTGCGAGGGGCTGGGGCTGGCCGACTACTTTTTACATATTTACGGGGGCGACAGCTTCCAGATGAAGAAGCCGGATCCGATGGGCCTGCGCTCGCTGATGGAGGAGACGGGCGCAACGCCGGAGGAAACGGTGATGATTGGCGACAGCCAGGTAGACGTGGAAACAGCGCGAAACGCCGGTGCGTGGTCGATCGGATGCCAGTTTGGATTTGGGCCGCAAAACCTGATGGACACTCCTCCGGATGTGCTTGTGGACCGTGCTGCAGACTGGACGGCAGCCCTGAGTCCTGCGAAAATCGGTGTGCAGCCGTAGAGGACAGTTTTTTGTGTACGAACGCACCCGGAGAGACCCTGGGGCGACATTGGACCGAGGCGCGCGCTTTGAAGCGCGGCAGCGTCAATTGGATATACGGACTGCGCACGTGAAGCGGGCTATCTTTCCACGGAATCGGACATTGTCCCGGATGCGCTCCAAGGGATGAATAGCCTGTGTACTCGAACGACCCTTGTTTTTCTTGTTTTGTGTTTTGTTGCCTGGAGAAGTCTGTCATGCGCTCTATTGCTTTTGCTGTTACCGGTGCGTTTGCACTGGGTGTTTTCCTGTTTATTCCTTCTGCCCAAGCCGCCAATCCAGCTGTCCCCCCGGCCCATACTGCCCCGGCGTTCACATTGCGCGGGGTGGTGACGGACGCAACCGGCGCGATTATTCCGGGCGCTCAGATTGACCTGGTGGACGCGACTGGCACGATAACCGGCAAGTACAAATCCGATGCGGTGGGCAACTTTCAGATAACCGCCGCCCATGCCGGCAGGTACGTGCTGGTGGTGTCGGAGGCGGGATTCAAGACGGTACGGGCAGCGGTAATGATTGCCGCGCCTGCCGGGCAAGGTTCGGCGACCGCGGCAGGGCCGTCACTGCCAGCGCCGGTGCGCGTGATTCTGCCGATTGCGTCGGTGGCCACCGATGTGGAAGTGAATGCGGAAACCGATCAGGACCTGACGTCGACGGATTCAAACAGCGACTCGTCGACGCTGACAACCGCGGACCTGAAGGCTCTGCCCATCTTTGACAACGACTACGTGGCGGCGATGGGCGCCTTTTTAGACAGCAACGCGACCTCGACCGGGGGCAGCGGCCTGCTGGTGGACGGCATCGAGGCTAACCGGGCAACGGTCTCGTCTTCGGCGGTGCAGGAGGTCCAGATCAACCAGGATCCCTACTCAGCGCGGTACTACTACCCTGGGCGCGGACAGATGGAGATCATGACCAAATCCGCGGCCGAGCACTACCATGGGCAGTTTAATTTTTACTTTCGCGACGCGGCGATGAATGCGCAAAACGCGCTGGCTCCATCGAAGCCGCCGGAGCAGCGGCGTATTTACGAGGGACACACGACCGGGCCCATCCCTCATGCGAACAAGAGCAGCTTTCTGGTTTCATTCAACCGCGCCGAGGAAGATCGCCAGACGGTGGTGAACGCGACGATTGTGCCTACGGTGGCCAATCCGACGGGGAGCTTTGAAGCCAACGTGCCCACGCCGACGCGCGACACGGAGTTCAGCACGCGCGCCGGGCATCAGTTCGGGGACCGGCACTCGGCTTATGTTCAGTACAGCTACGAGGACTGGACCGGGCAGAATCAGGGCGTGGGCGGACAGACACTGGCCTCGGGCGGATACAACTCGGAGTACCGCGAAGACGACCTGGTGACCCACCTGGACTCGGCGTATTCGGCGGTGCTGCTGAACCAGATTTCGCTGGTGGGCGAGCACAGCTGGAGCCGCAACAAGAACACGACCGAGGGTCCGCGCATCAACCTGCCGGGCGACTTTCTAAGCGGCTCGGCGCAGACCGACGCGTTTTCAACGGAGTACAACTTCCGTCTGTCGGATATTGTGAGTTGGACGCGCGGGCGTCACCTGGTGAAGTACGGCGTGAACATTCCGCACCTGGCGCGCCGCGCCTACGACGATCACACCAACGAGTTGGGAACCTATACGTTTGGCCCCACGGTGGCGGCCGGCGGCGTGACCGTGCTGCAAACGACGTTCCAGAACTATACCAACAACCGGCCCTCGGCATTCTCGCAGAACACGGGCGACGTGCACTTTATCTATCACCAACAGGAGATGGGCGCGTTTGTACAGGACCAGATGAAGATCAGCACCCGGCTTTCGATTTCGCCGGGGCTAAGGTACGACTGGCAGAATTTTCTATCGACGAAGAGGCTTGGCTTTTCGCCGAGGTTCTCATTTGCGTGGGTGCTGGATGCGCACTCGAAGACCATTGTGCGCGGAGGCGGGGGCATCTATTACGACCGCTTTGGCGGCGGGCCGATTCTGGATCTAGCGCGGTATGGGAATGCGCGCCGCCGTTCGGTGCAGGTGTCGATGGACCCTGCGAGCTTACCGGTTTCGGGCTGCGTCCCGATCACGAATTGCATTGCGCTGACCGCGCAGCCCCCTTCCTTGGCGCAACTGCGGCCGAACGCCAAGCTGCCTTACCAGATCCAATACGGGCTGTCGGTCGAGCGGCAACTGGGAGAGCGCGCAACCGCCACGATTAGCGTTTACTCGATGCGGGGCATCGACATGTTCCGCTCGGTGGACATCAACGCTCCGACGCAACTATCGGGCTTTGCCCAGCGGCCGAATCCGGCCTATGGACGCATAAGGCAGATGCAGCCGGAGGGCTTTCTGGCAGGCAGCGGCATGGACGTCGCGTACCGTGGAAAGCTGAACAAATACTTCACAGGCTTCGGCCGCTATACGTGGTCCCATTACGAATCAAACACAGGCGGAATCGGGTGGTATCCGGAAAATCAATTTGAGCCCAACAACGAATGGGCCGACTCCGGCTGGGACCGCCGGCACCAGATGAATATGTACGCGATGTTCCATCCGGATGGACTGTTGAACCTGGCCGTGGGTGTGTTTGCGAACACTGGTTCACCGTGGACGGTGCTGACCGGCACCGACGATTTCGGCGACAACCTGTTTAACACGCGGCCGGACGGCGTGGCACGCAACACGGAGCGCGGCCCGTCGTATGTGGACATGGATGTGCGCTGGGGCCACGACTTCGCCTTCACCGCGGACAAGGGCGATGAAGCGCCAAAAGTGGGTTTCTCTGCCGGCGCCTTCAACGTGCTTAACCATGTAAACGGGTGGGGCATCGACCAGGTGCAATCGTCGGCGGACTTCGGAAAAATCACGGGGGCGTCGGCGCCGCGAAGGATACAACTAGGCATGCGGTTTCAGTTCTGAGAGTAAATTCTTTCGCGGGTTGATGATTGTCTCTGGAACCGCGGGCCGCGTTTGCGCGTATCGTTTGGGGGGAGACACCTATCATGAAGCAACGAATGCTTGCCGTTGGCCTGCTGGGAGCCGCCCTTGCGCTTTGCGGGACACCTGCCCACGCGGACCGGGACGCGGTTCAGTTTGGCAACAACATTCATGTCACGGCCGACTCACCGGTCCATGACGCCGTGTGCTTTTTTTGCAGCGTGCATGTGGAAGGCAAGGTGACAGGCGATATTGTGGTGTTTTTCGGAAGCATCCACATTGCCGGCGACGCCCAGCATGACGTTGTGAACTTCTTCGGCGATGTGACGGCGGAAAATGGCTCCTCGATCGACGACGATCTGGTGAGTTTTTTCGGCGGGGTGCGGCTGGGTGAAAACGTCTCTGTCGGCAAGGACCTGGTGGCGATGTTCGGCACGCTGCATGCGGCGGATTCAGTAAGTGTGGGCGGGGATCGCGTGGAGTGGCCGGGCTGGATCATCTGGGGACCGTTGCTGGTCTTCCTGGTCGTGATTATTGTGGTGGTGCGCGAGTTCCGAGCGTATCGGCGGCGGCTGGTACTGCGGGGATATCAGTTTCCTCCCAAGCCGTAATCGCGCCATGCAGGCGTCGGGACACTGTAGGCTGAATCCATGGAGACCTTCCCGGCACCAAGCCCGAGAGCGCTGCGCATTGTGCTGCCCGGCGGCAGCGGACAGATCGGCCAGATGCTGGCGCGACGCCTGCAGGAACACGGACACCATGTGACGGTGCTGACGCGCGGGCCGTATACCGCTCCGTGGCAGACAGTTCACTGGGACGGCGAGAATCCCGGGCCGTGGACTGAGACGCTGGAAGGCGCGGACGCCTGCATCAACCTGGCCGGGCGCAGCGTGAATTGCCGCTATAACAAGACAAATCGGCGGAAGATCTACGACTCGCGCATTGGAACGACGAGGCTGCTGAACCACGTGATCGCGGGGATGAGCGCACCGCCGCGGGTATGGCTGAACGCTTCGACAGCTACGATTTATCGCCACTCACTGGACCGGCCTATGGATGAGGCGACGGGCGAACTGGGCGGTCACGAACTGATTTCGAAGAGGCGGCGCGCGCCCGATACATGGAATTTTTCAGTGGGTGTGGCCAAGGCCTGGGAAGCCGCTTTCTTTGAAACGGCGACGCCGCTTACACGCAAAGTCGCACTGCGCAGCGCCATCACCTTCAGCGCGACGCCGGGGAATGCGTTCGCGGCCTTCCTGAATCTGGTGCGGTTCAGTGTGGGAGGGACGCTGGGTAGCGGACGGCAGTTTGTCTCGTGGATTCATGAGGCAGACTTTGCGCGCGCGGTGGAGTTTTTGATCGATCGCGAGGAGATGGAAGGACCGGTGAATCTGGCCGCGCCGAACCCGCTGCCCAATCGCGAATTTATGGAAACGCTGCGGGATGCGTGGGAGATGCCGAACGGGTTTCCGGCGCCTTCGCTGCTTGTCGAACTAGGCGCGTTGCTGATGCGGACCGAGTCTGAACTGGTGCTGAAAAGCCGGCGTGTGATTCCGGGGCGGCTTTTGGATGCCGGGTTTGAGTTCGAGTTTCCTGAATGGGCCGAGGCTGCCGAGGATCTGGTAATGCAGTGGAAGAACAGGGAATAGGGAGTAGGGAACAGGGAACAGAAAGCCCGCTCGCCGATGTGTGCGGACGGACTCCCCGTTCCTTGCCTCTTACTTACTTGCGGGAGTTATGTCGGTTACGGGCAAGTCCCAGTGGGAGATAAGAATCTCGAAGCGGCGCTGTTCTTCTTTTTGATAAGTCGTCTGGTCGGGCCATAGCTGCTTGATGAAGGCCGGCTCGTCCGGGTTGGCGGTGGTAGCGACGGTGGAGTCCTTGTAACGGATGGTGACGCGATAATCCCAGCGGCCATCTTCAGTGGTGTGGTAGGCCGGGGACTCGATCTTGAGGGAGAGGATGCGGCCGGTGGCCTGGATCTTCTGAAGCAGCGGGAAGTGGTTCTTGAGGAAGAGGTCGAGGAACTCCTGCTGATGGCCCCACTGGGTCTTGTAGTAGTACTCGACGGTGTAGGGACTGCCGGCTCCACCCTGGGGCGGCGCGCCCTGGGCCATGAGTGGGACGGCAACCGGGACAGCGAAGAGTGCGGCGAGAACGGCTAAAAGGATTTTGCGCATAAAACCTCCATTGGACGGATGCAAGCATTGTACCGTTGCGCGTGCCGCGAGCCCATCTGTTGCGTGAGATCGGCTGGTGATATAGTTTTCCGTAATCGAAAGCACTCACATAAACTAACGCCGAATTTCGCTGGCGACAGAACCGTTCGCGCTCATTGATTGCAAGGAGGAACCGTGAAGCGTCTGCCTGGTGTGATTATTTCCGCGATCATCCTCGTGCTGATTTCGTTGCTGCAATTGGTGATGGCCGTGGGCATGGGATTTGCCGGCGCCGTTGTAGGGAGCAAGACATTTTCCGACGCGCAGCACGGCGCGGCAACGGGCATGCCTACACCGGGCTGGATGCACATCGTCATGTATGGGATGTGCGCATTCATCGCGGCGCTGGCGGTGTGGGGAATCTGGACGGCGGTGGGGCTGTTCCGGACACGACGCTGGGCTCGGTACTCGGTGCTGGTGATCGGCGGCGGATTGGCTGTGATTGGCTTGATTTCCATGCTTATGACTCTGGTGACGATGGCGGTGTCTTTGCCGGCTACGGCGACCATGAGTCCCGCACAGGTGGAGAGCATGCACGCGATGACCAAGGTCATTTTTGGCATCGTAGCGCTCTTTTACGGGATCATGTGCGCCGTGGGCATTTCCTGGCTGATTTACTTCAATCTGAAAAAAGTGCGAGACGCGTTCGCAAGCGGGCCGGGTTGGGTAGTGGAAAGCCGCCGCCCGGTTTTGATTGCCGTGATTTCGGTCCTGACCATGATTGGGGCATGCTCATGCGTGCTGACGGCATTTCTTACTATTCCGACTCCGATTTTCGGATTTCTTTTGCACGGATGGGAAAAGGCGGCGTTCTTCCTAATCTATGGTGTTTTGCTGGCAGCGGCGGGCGTGGGACTGTGGCGGCTGGAGGAGTGGGCGCGGCGACTGGCGATGGCCATCCAGGCACTCGGGCTGGTTCAGTACGTTATCTATGTCGCGCACCCATCGTTGATGACGCGCTACTCAGCGGAGATCAACCAGACCATGGGACTTGGACAGCAGCAGCCACCGGCGCAATTTCAGAACTCGATTTACATCGTGTCGTTCGGTATGGGGATTCTGTTTCTCATTGCGACTATGTGGATTCTGCACTATTACCGCGGAGCCTTTGCGCGGCCGGGGGAACCATAGGCGCAGGAGCAGGGGATTCCCGGACCGACGGCTTAAGCAAGATCGATGACCGGGTAACAGGTGAATGGCTCGGTAACCACCTTCCAGTAAGGGATGTAAGTGAACTCCGGATGGCCCTCGATGGTGAAGTGGAGGAGGCGATCGGGGTCCTGCTTGATGCGGCTGAGAATGTCTTCGTGGCGGTGGCCTCCGGGAACTTTTAGGACGGCGCTGCCGGAGCCGATGAGTGCAAGCAAGACCGGTCCGTACTCCAGCGCAAAACGCTCGTGGCCTTCGATCTTGTCGAGACCTACGTAGCGGGTAAGCCTGAGTTCCATGGGCAGGGTGAAGTGGACAGTATCTCCGGTGGACCAGGTGCGATCGAGAGTTACATAACTACCGGGCTTGCCGGAGACGGCGGCTTCCTTATTGACATTAATCTTCATAAGTCCAGCGGCCCATGCGGGAACGCGAACCCTGACTTTGGCCTGCGCCGGCTGCGGCGAAGTTATCTCGATTGTTACATCGGGACTCATGGGGAAGTTACCGGACATAACTGCCTTCATCTGGACGCCGGCCTGGGCCCACTGAATGGTAGACGGCTCGAACAGGTTGACGTAGAGGCCGTCGGGTGCGGTGGAGAAGATGTACTCAGGCAGCGAGCCGAGCAGGCGCGTTCCCTGCCCTTCGCAACAGGAGTTCGTGCAGAGCGGGACGGGTAGATCGCCCTTCATGCCGATGAGGCGTGCGTGATAGATGATGCCGCGCGAGCCGACCTGATTGGCGAGACCGACGTTGTAGATGGACTTCTCGATTTCGCTGGTGTATTTTTCCTGCTCCGGCTGCATGAGTTGGAAGCGCTGATTGAAGCGCGCCCAGAAGACGCTGCCGCAGGTTTCGCCAGTCTCGCAGAATGGGAACTGGGCATTGAGGCGATAGGATCTGGGCGGGAACTCGCCAAATTCGGTGATGGCGATGGAGCCGCCGACGTGCTCCCAGTTATCGTGATAAAGGTCCCATGCACCGCTCATGGCGTCGAGATAACGCTTGTCGCCGGTGGCGCGATAGATATCGAGATAGGCTTCAAAGTCAGTTATCAGGTAGTTATGCGGGCGGTCATAGGGATACTGCCAGACTACGTCCTTATCGTGCTTTGCGAGGCCTTCGAGCCAATAGTTCTCCTGGTAATAGCGCTGAATAACTTGTATATCTTCCGGCTTGCCGACGGGGGTGAAGAACATGCGGGTGTTACCGACCATGCCCTGAATGCCCTGGGTTCCGCCGCGCATCATTTTGGGCAGGCCGGGGGACTTGTCGAACCAATCGTAGAATCCGCGCAAAAGCGGAAAGGCTCTGGGATTGCCGCTGAGGCCAGCTTCGATAAGGCCATGGGTGACCCAGGCGCGGGTGTAACCGCCGCGTTCCGACAGCAGGATCATATCTTCGGGATAGGCCATGATGTAGCCGTTGGGCGCGCGGCACTCTTCGATGCCGTCCACGAGGTCATTCATGGCATCGCGCAGTTCGGCGTGCTCCATCCAGCGGAGGGTGTTGGCGGCGCCCATGAGGAAGCGGCCGGCTGAGGAACCGGGCAGAGTAGTATCCCAAAAAGCGATGGGCGGGCGCAGGCCGGGACGGACGGGCTTGCCGGCGCGCTCGCGGAAGGGGCGAAGCATTTCGTCCACGGAAAAGGAGCCAAGCAGGTATGTGATGTTGTCCTGCATGGCGCGATGGAAGAGGCCTTTGCCTTCTGCGACGGTGACGCCGGTGAGCGGAACGCCGGCCAGATAAGGAACCGTGTGCCATTGTGCAGCGGGCGTTACGTTGGCGGGATTGTCGGTGACGATGCCCTCGCCCATGGGACGCGGTGAACGAGTGATCTGAGCGAGGTCCTTGGGATTGCCGAGGGCGGGATCGCCGGTGACGGGACAATGCTCGGCTACATCGTTGCCGCCGGAGACAACGTCGATTTTGGCGAGCGCGAGGCGGTAGCCGACACCATCCTCAGGGGAACGCAAGCGGGTTGCGGTCAGGCGCACGTAGCGGCCGGAGACGCCGGCCGCGGCAAACTCGTTGATCTGGTCGTAGGGGTCGGCGAAGTCGGAAGCGGTCTGGTCGAAGATAAGTTTTGGATTTGTGAAGGAGGGCTCGCTGGATGCCTCGATTTTGAATCGCAGCGGAAACTCATGGCCATTGGCATGCAGATCGCCAGGCGTGAACGAAGGATAAAGGCGGATTGCATCGATGGCGCGGGGGGCGCCGAGATCGATCTGGAGCCAGGTGGCAGCGGTAGGCTCATGCGTGACTTTAGAGACGTAGGGCCGATACCAGGTGGCGGGGTAGGTAGCCATTTGGCCGACGGGTTGCGCACTGGCAGAAGCGGCAAAGGCAGTGCGGGAACCGAGGGTTCCGAAAGCGGCAAGGGCGGCTCCGGCTTTTACAAATTCACGACGATCGATGGGCACGTTGATTTCTCCGGGAGGGCTTGGACGACACGCGGCAGTGCAGTTCGCGTTGTCTGCTTTGCGTCTGCGCCCGACGCACGGACTATAGTGTGACGTTTGTCGCACTGTCAATTGAGACGCAGTTTCGCTGGTAAACGATGGGGGGGAGCGAATCCGCAGCAGCAAATATCGAATGTGCCGCATGGCTATCAACAAATATTTAACCCCAGACAAAAAACGGCCCCCGTTTTGGACGGGGGCCAAGTTGCCTTGGTTCTCTCGCGTTGCGAGAGCTTGGTTGGCGGCCGGACGGCGGGGTAGCCGCTGGCGTGGAGATTTGCCTCAGGGGGGAGGGACTATGGCCTTACGGCCGCTCCGCGCCTGTCGAAGCTACTGCACCCTGGGGAGGAGCTGTAGCCTGGGCCGCCAAACTGTTTTCCATCAACCGGAGATGCACACTACTGGTCCGCACCGGCTTGATGGGAGCATCGCCGGCTGCGGCCATCTCGGCATTGCCGAGGGCTACAGAGTGCAAACGGTAGACGGGAATCTGGTGTTCTGTAACGAGGTAGCGCTTGACCGCTTCTGCCAGACGCTGTGAATTTTGGATACCGACGCTGCCCGCATGAGGCGAATGTGCCTCGATTTCGACGATATAACCCTGGTGGCCGACCATACTGGCCGACAGGTCGTCAAGTTGTTTACGGGAAGCCGCGGTTAATACGGGGGCACCGGTGCGGAAAAGGACATCCGCTTCAGTGACAGGATGATATTTGTCCAAGCCGCTGACGGTGGAATTCAATTGATCGACGTGGCCTGCCGCGCCCTGGGCAATGCCATTTGCATTCAGAGCCTGAGCGCCTGCCGCGGTGGCGGTCTGGTTGGCCGCGTCGGCTGCCGACTGTGCGCGGCGGATTCCCGCCTGCGCCCTGCTGTCCACATCCTTGATGTCACGAGCGTTATTGGCGTTGATCTGATCCAACTCGCTCAGCCTGTCGTTGATGGGAGTGACCTGCTTCTTTACCCAGACTTTGCGGGCGAAGGGGTTTACCCTTCCCCAGAATCCTTCTCTGCCTGGAGCTACATACGTTGTGGCTTTGGGGGAGGGGGGCTGCTGGGCCGCGGTGCTTTGTGCATCCCCGGCAGGCTGCGCCTGTTGCGCCCATGCGGGAAGTCCGATTGCAGATGCCAGCATAAGTACAGCGAACCGGCGAGAGAAAATGCTCGAATTGTTGGAACGGTTATTCATGGGTTTGAACCCTCTTTGACTCGTTCACCGCAATGGTTCTGCGGGGTGAGCTGTACTGTCTGCTCGCCCTTACCTATTGCACCGTGGATGCCAAAGCAGACGATCAGGAGGGGAAAAACGTATCGCATTTAGAATGTGCGCTTTGTCGCGATAACGTTAAGGCTCGCACGAAAGCAAGCGTCACCTTGATAAGCAAGGACTATGTAATTTGTTCATTATTGGGTATTTTCTACCCGGTAAGCAGAGCGAGTAAGCGCTACTTTGTGTCGAGGCGCACGATGCGGATCTCTGGGTAGGCGCCGTCCCAGTCCGGGGAAACTGCGTCGAAGATGAGACGGAAGTCCTGCTCGCCTGCGGGCTTGAGCGGGGCGGCCGAAACCGGTTCCAGATCGACGTATGGATCGCGGGTGCGGATCAGCTTTAGTGGATGGGTTTCGTTCTGAACGACTTCATGGGCGATGTTGCGGAACAGAATCTGAACCGAGATTCCGGTGACGGTGCGATTTCCGATGTTGGCGATATGGCCATCGACGTAGGTGACCTTGCCGCCGGCCAGATTGGCCGACTCGCTCATGACCAATCCAGTAACCGGGAGGCTGGCGGAGTACGGATCGGGAGCGGCGGAGATGGGCGTAACCCCGGGTGTCCTTTTTCCGTGCCCGAAGATGAGGACCAAACCGGCCACGACAACGAGAACGAAAAGAACAGCCACGGCAACCGGCAGCCAGTTGCGTTCAGGCGCGTCAGTGGAACGGACAAGTTGGGGACCAGTGCTCACGAGCGAAATTTTACACCTGTTACCGAAGGAATACTCCGGGCCTTTCTTTTTTACATGGGGATCACGAGATTTCTTCGCACGTGGTCGATAGTGGTATCAAGAGGGCGAACAGGAGTGAAGATTTTCTTCAAATGTTCATTCGCTTTTGGCATCCCAGAAGCGTGGATTGCTTCTAATTAATCAAGCGCAGGTGGAACAGGCGCAACAGACGATTCGTAACACCAACTGTAGGGAGTTTGAATTGCCGAAGGGCATTTAAAGGTGAGCCAGAGATGAAAACATACCCCGAATTCTCCTCCAATCCTCCGCCCGCATCCTCAATGGCACTTCCGGAGTCGAGGCTGACGCAGTCCGATGTGGCGTACCAAAGCCTGACCATCGCAGCGATGCTTTTGCTACTATGCACCCTTTGGGTGTTTTAAAGGCAGTGGTCAGTTGACAGTGGGCACTTGATGGCGGACTGAACGGGTTTGCTGTGCCTGTCTCAGATGTTTTAAGGCGAAATTCCAGAAAGAAATTTTAGCATTCAGCCGAAGCGCGCCCGTTTGACGGTCTGGCGGAAGTCTTCTCCGGCCATTTCGACGCGAACGCACATCTCGGCGAGGCGGGAGCGCATGCGGTCGCCGATGCGGTCGCCAAGGCTGTCTTCGCGGGCCGCCTTCTGAACATCGGTCTGGGGTCCGCGACCTGCCGCCGAGTCAGGGTAGTTGGTGGTGATGATGGTGGTCTGCTTGTCGTTGTAGCGGGTGTTGAGGATGAGTGCAACCGTGTCCCAGACCCACTCGTTGGGCTTTTGCGCGCCAAGGTCGTCGAGGACCAGAACTTCGGCGGCAAAGACGGGCTTAAGCAGCTCAAGCTCGGTGGTGTTCACCTGAGGGTTGTAGCTGTTCTGGATGCTTTTGAGCAGTTCGCGGTAGTCGCAGAACAGGCCTTTGACGCCGCGCTCCTGAACCAGGCGGCGGAGAACGCCGACGGCCAGATGGGTTTTGCCAACGCCGATTGAGCCGACGAAGAGCAGGCCCTTGCCTGCGGTATCGACGGGGTAGGCCTCAACGAATTTGCGTGCGGTGAGGTGGGCCTGTCCCAGGGACGGGTGCGCGCCGCGAAAGGCTGTCTCGTAGCCGTCGAGAGTGTACTGGCGGTAGCGCTCAGGGATGTGCGCTGCGGCCAGTCGCCGCGCTTCGCGCTCCATCTCCTGACACTCGCAGGGCCGGGAGACCCAGTTTCCTGAGCTGTCGATCACCCGAACCAGGCCCACTCCATCGCAAATAGAACAAGAGCTCATCTATATCCAAGCCTAGCGCAATCGCCGCGGGAGCGTTCCGGTGCAGGTCCGTCCCTTTCTGTGGAAAAGCGGCGCGCGGAGTGGAGCACGATTCCCTACAATCGAATCCGTATGCGGACGGGGCTTTTTTCTGTGCCAAATTCTGTCCGGCTGGAAAATGGAGACGCTTCAGATGATTCGAATCAAAGTGCGTACGACCTTATTTGCGATGGCGCTGGCCGGGGCGCTGACTGCGTCCGGCCTGGCAGCCCAGGAAGCTGGAACTCTGCCCGAGGCTAAAGCGCCGGTGGCGGTGCAGACAGTGCAGGTGGTGGTTCCAGCGGCCAAGATGCCCCGTGATGAGCAGATCAAGGTCGACTGGCCGTGGCTGGGCCGCTTCAAGGAGGCTGATTTGGCTCTGGCCGCACCGGCCGCAGGCGAAGACCGGGTGGTCTTTATGGGCGACTCGATTACGCAGGGCTGGAAGATTGAAGGCCCGGCGGGCACTTTTCCGGGCAAGCCGTATATCAACCGGGGCATCAGCGGGCAGACAACTCCGCAGATGGTGCTGCGGTTCCACCAGGACGTGGTGAACCTGAAGCCGAAGGTGGTTGTGATTCTGGCGGGCATCAACGACATTGCTGGAAACACCGGGCCGATGACGCTGGAAGAGACGGAAAACAACCTGGCGGCGATGGCTGAGATGGCCACGGCCAACGGAATCAAGGTGGTGCTGTGCTCGGTGCTGCCAGCCTTCGATTTTCCCTGGCGGCCGGGACTGACGCCGGCAAGCAAGGTGGTTACGCTGAACGAGTGGATCAAGACTTACGCGGCAGAAAAGGGCCACGTGTATGTGGACTATTACTCGGTAATGAAGGACGAGCGCGGCGGGTTGCCGGTCACGCTGAGCCATGACGGCGTGCATCCGCTGCCGGCTGGATACGCGGTGATGGCGCCGCTGGCGGAGGCCGGGATTCAGAAGGCGTTGAAATAATAGGGATCAGGGAATAGGGATCAGAAACGCAGCGAGCGTGAAGTTCGTGCTGTCCAACCCATTCCGCAGAAAGAAGCGGAATGGATGGGGCGCGGGGCTTTTCCCGTGGGTTTTCGCCGTGGGTTTCCCGTTCTTTGTTCCCTGATCCCATTTCCCTGCGCTCTTGGAATTGCTAAACGGCTCCATTCCCCCTACAATGGAAGAGAAGAATTGCAGGAAAGGTCTGTCTCAAAGCGATGCCCAAGGAAAAGATTCATCCCAATTACGCCGCAGTGCAGGTCAAGTGCGCCTGCGGGAACCATTTTGAGACCCGGTCGACCCACAAGGGCGACATCCACGTGGAAATCTGCTCGGCTTGCCACCCGTTCTTTACGGGCAAGCAGAGACTGGTGGATACAGCGGGCCGCGTAGAACGTTTCCGCCGCAAGTATGCCAAGTCCGATGGGGCGCAGGCAGCGGCCGCAGCAGCCAAGTAACCAGTTCCGCAGCAGTAGGTTAGTACGATCGGGCCTCCGCTACGGCGGAGGCCTTGTTGTGTTGCAACGCCCACGGGAACGCTGTTTTAGATCCAGGATGTGACCACCGATGCCACGCGCAAAACGTTTGATTGAGTCAGCAGTCACCATTGACGGTTTTTCTTTGATTTGGCGCCTGCACCGCGAGCAGCAATGGAGCGCGGTGGACGAATCCAAGGGAATTTCCATCCATGTGAGAGTGTCGGAAGGCGTGCGTAAGGAGCTTCACCTGGAGTATCCGCTGGAAATGACGCACAGGGCGGGGGCGATTAGAAGAACTCCGGTGCAGCCGCGCATTTTGCCGGCGAAGGTTGAAGCGCATATTCGGGAAGCGATGGCGGACGGATGGGATCCGGCTTCGCGCGGCAAGCCCTATGTGTACGTGCTGGAAGAGTTGCCGAACTGATCTGGAGAGTTATGGCGGGCAAGGGCTTCACCGTAAACAAGGACTGGGACAATCCCATAGACCACGCCATGCCAGAGCAGGCGCGGGTACCGGCGGAGGTGCGCCTGGGGAATGTCCTAGTAACACCGGCGACGGTGCTTGCCCCCATGGCCGGGGTGACGGATACGGTCTTCCGGCGGTTCATTCGGCACGCCAGCTTGTTTACGGCCGTAGCCACCGAGGGCGCTCAGAGTGAACTTGATTCCCCGGTCTCAGAATCGCGACCTGGGGCACCCGTTCTTCCCGATGGAACAGGGATTGAGGCCACGGTGACCAATGCGCAGTCGGGGTGCGGGCTGCTGATGACCGAGTTTACATCTGCCGATGGGCTGGCGCGGATGCGGGAATCAAAGCGGCAGCGGTACCTTACCTTCTACGACGACGAGCATCCGATCGGCGCGCAGCTTTTTGGGTCCAATCCTGAGACGCTGGCTGACGCGGCGCGGATCGTGGAAGAGACGGGGTTCGACCTGGTGGACCTGAACCTGGGCTGCCCGGCCAAGCGCGTGGTGGGATGCAACGGCGGTTCGGGACTGCTGCGCGATCTGCCAAAGATCGGCGAAATTTTCAAGGCGGTGCGGAAAGCGGTGACGATTCCCTTCACCGTGAAATTCCGCATGGGCTGGAACGAGAGCCAGATTGTGTGCGTGGAGCTGGCGCGGATGGCGGAGACCGAGGGGCTGAACGCCGTGGCACTGCACGCCCGGACTCGCGAACAAGGGTACAGCGGCCAGGCACAGTGGAAGTGGATTGCCCAGGTCAAGCAGGCGGTTGGGATTCCGGTGATTGGCAACGGGGATATCCGCACCCCGGAAGACGCGGCGGCGATGGTGGCGCAAACCGGCTGCGACGCGGTGATGATCGGGCGGGCGGCTCCGGCGAATCCGTGGATCTTCCGGCAGATTGCCCAGTACACGGTGACCGGCAGCTACGAACAGCCCACCATGGAAGACCGCTACCGGATGATCCGGGCCTACTTTGAGATGCTGTTGGCCGAGGTTGAGGCTACCAAGGAACTGCCCCGGGCGGCCCGGATGGGCGAAACGGCCGGGAAGATGAAGCAGTTTGCCACCTGGTTCACGCATGGAGTGCCGGGAGGAGCGAAGCTGCGGGCCGCCATTTACCACGCTCGCACCGGAACAGAAGTGCTGGGCGAAGTGGAGCGGTTCTTTGTTACGCGGCTTGCTACGCCAGACGGCAAGGAAGAAGCGAGTGGCGGGGAGGACTCCGATGCGTATCCTGAAGTCGACTCTCTGGATTCTCCCGATTCGGCAATCCTTTGCGGCTAAGCGATTCCGGGGATTACGAGACTTGATATCCCACACGAACATTCTTCATTTTTCCCGGTTAACGAGCCGGGTATATATTGAACTCATCTAAAGTGGGATTCATCTTGCGGAACGCTGCACTTAAGCTGACAGGCATTCTGGTGGCATTGGTGTGTGTGGTTGCCACGCTCATGCTGGCCGTGTCTCCAAGCCGGGCCCAGCACTTGAGCTTCAGCCAGGCTGCCGGTGGAATGGACAACCTGAATGTGAATTGCATTGTGCAAGACCATTCAGGCTACCTTTGGGTTGGGACCGAGAACGGCCTGTATCGCTATGACGGCGTCCAGTTCAGGAAGTTCGGCAGCAGCAACGGCCTGCGCGCCCGGACCATCCAAAGCCTTTTTATCGAGCGGGATGGGACGCTATTTGCGGGAACCACGAGCGGGATCTACTTTCAGCAACGGAATGGCAGTTTCGCCGAAATCCATCCCCCTGATCAGACTAGCCATTTCTCGCAGCGCATTGGGACGGTCTTCACTCAAAGTGCGCCGGGCCAAGTGTTGGCAGCGGATCAAAGCGGCGCATTTATGCTCAGGCGCGCGGCGCCGGAGCAATGGACCGCCGAGCCAGTTCAACTAGAGAATGGACCCATCTGGAGCGTGCTTTACGGGCCGGATGGAACCCTGTGGTATGGCTGCGGATCAGACCTGTGCCGTCTAGCGGGCGGCAAGACGACGCACTTGGGAGCGGGCCTTCACCTTCCCGAGGAGCGCTGGCTCCATCTGTTGATTTCGCGCGATGGCCGCCTTTGGATTCGCGGCATGACCCATCTGGGCGAAGTGAACGCCGCGGAGGGCAAGTATGCCGCACATGAACTTCCTGGCCAGCCGCTTGCAGCGCCCTACAACACGCTGGCCGAGGATGCGCAGGGGCGCATAGCCGCATCTCAAGGCGCTGCCTTCGGGCTTTGGGACAAGGGCCATTGGCGCATGGTTACCGGGCGCAATGGACTGTCACGCTCTGACATTTCAGTGCTATTTGTCGACCGCGAAGGTTCCATCTGGATTGGTGCGGTTGGCCACGGTCTTCTTCGCTGGGTTGGACAGGATAGTTGGGAAGCCTACACCGTTGCGGAAGGATTGAGTGACGACATTGTATGGTCGTCGCTGCGCGACCGCAGCGGCCGGCTATGGATTGGCACCGAGTCTGGCCTTAACTGGATTCCGCCAGGAGCAAACGCCGCCAGAACATGGCAGAGCCCGGGCATCGAAACGGCGCGCGCCTTTGCGTTGGCTGGAACCGCCGATGGCAACATCTGGTTGGGCAGCGGAGCCGGTACGCTGACCCGGATTGACGCGAAGACACTGGCCGGACGCTCCTGGAAAGTTCCCGAAGTTTACCACATGCAAAGCGACAGCGAGCACCGCCTGTGGGTGGCCACCAACGGCGGACTGTACGTGGTGGATACCGCAGCCAGAGACTGTACACCGCGCCTGGTGGAAGACCCTGCCATTGCACATCCCAGGGCGCGCTTCAGGCACGTGACCCTGGACAGCGCAAACCGCCTTTGGGCCGCCTCGGACGAGGCGCTTTACCGGCTGGACTCGACTGGCTGGCACCGCATCGATCCCGGACTCTCCGGCGTCATCCCGCACCAGATCGAGGCTGACAAACAGGGAAACTTCTGGGCGGCGGGGGAGTTTGCCGGGGTAATGCGGCTGCGGATTGTTGGAGACAAGGTTGTTGAATCGGAGCATGTCGTTTACCCTCGCCTGCTCTCAGAGCAGGTAGTCTCTTTGGCCGTGGACGATCGTGGCTGGGTGTGGATAGGACAGGACGCCGGGGTCACGGTTTACGACGGCCGCTCATGGCGCAGCTTTGATCAGGATGACGGGCTGATCTGGAACGACACCGACGGCCACGCGCTGAACGAGGACCGCGATGGAAGCATGTGGATCGGCACATCCGGCGGGCTTTCGCACCTGGTCAAGCCTGCGACCGTCCCAGACATCACGTTGCTGACTCCTACTATTTCTCAAATATCTTTCGGATCCGCGGCTATTGCCGACAGAGCGCGAATTCCGTGGAGCGAGAGCCCTCTTGCGATCTCCGTGGCCACTCTCAACTTTCGCGATGTGCACCGCCTCCGCATTCGATACCGGTTACTGGGGCTGGAGCCGGAATGGGTGGAGACGGACGAAGCCAATCTGCGCTATCCGCGCCTGGCGCCTGGGGATTACCGATTCCAGGCAGAAACAGTGGATGTGACAGGAAGTAAGTCTTCAGCGATTGTGGAGATCAACTTTCGCATCACTCCACGCTGGTGGCAGAGTTGGGAACTGCGCCTGGGATTGGCGCTGCTGGTATGCATCGGAATCATGCTCGCGTGGCGCTGGCGCGTCCATCTTCTGGTTGGGCAAAAGCGGCAACTCGAACTCGCCGTGCAACGCCGGACCGAAGATCTGGAACGCGAAAAGGCAGATCTGTTGCATGCCCGGGAACAGATGCGCCACTTTGCCGAGCATGACGATCTGACCGGCCTGTGGAACCACCGGATTATCATCGATCGCCTGCGTGGGGAAGTCGACCGTGCGCGCCGCGATGGTACGCCTCTGAGTTTGATCCTGGTGGATCTGGATCACTTTAAACGGATCAACGATACCTATGGCCATCCATCCGGAGATGTCGTTCTGCAAGAGATTGGCCTGATCCTCATGCGCTCAGTGCGCTCCTACGACTGGGTTGGCCGTTTTGGAGGCGAGGAATTCCTGCTTATCCTGCCGGGGTCGAATTTTGTAGCCGCACGCCTTCGCGCAGAGCAAATGCGGCTTGCGGTGCAGGCAGCCCAATTTCCGCAAGGTGAATCGAGGATGCAGGTAACTGCGAGTTTCGGCGTGGCCTCCGGCTTTCCAACCGACTATGAATCCATCATGCATGCCGCGGACGCAGCTCTTTATCGCGCCAAAGACAACGGGCGCAACTGCGTAGTGGCGGTGGAAATCGATCCGCAGGCGACTTCATTGAGTAGACCCGCTCGATCGGTCTAACCTGCCGTCAATGGCAGGCGAATGGTAGCGCGGGCGCCTTCGCCGTCCTCCCGATTCATGAGCTGAATCTCTCCGCCGTGGGCACGCGCAATCTGCTGCGCGAGCGCCAGACCGACGCCGCTACCCGCAGGCTTGGTCGTGTAGAAGGGAACGAACAGGTTCTCTGCGTTGGCGATGCCCAATCCCCGGTCTTCTAAGACCACCAGCAGATTTGAACCTGCGACCTCCCAGCTTGCACGCACCGGCTGCGCATTATTCGCGAGCGAGGCGTCCACCGCGTTGGCCAGCAGGTTGATGAGCATCTGCTCCAACTGGTCGGGGTCGGCGTTGAGAATGATCTGCGGTCCGGCATCGAGGCGGACTGGCAGGCGCTGATCGAGAAGCACCACGCGCTCAATCAGCGGCGCCAATGCGACCGGCCTGAGTTGAGGCGGCGGCAACTGGGCGAGCTGCCGGTAAGACTGCACGAAGCGGTGAAGCGCGTCGGCGCGGCTCTCCACTACGCCCAGGCCGCGGCGAAAATCGCGCAGGGTTGCATCGTCGCCCTGCAGATTATCCACTCGTTCCAGCAGGCTGCCGGCAATGGACTTGATGGGCGCAAGCGAGTTAGAGAGCTCGTGGCCAAGCACACGGATTAGGCGCTTCCATGCAGCCTGTTCCTCCTCCTGCAAGGGCAAGCTCACATCGGCCAGCAGCAGCAGCGTGTGGGGAACGCCCTCCTGGCGGAAGACCGCCTTGCGAAGCAGCCAGCGCGTGGGGGCGGCAGAGGACTTTTGATCGACGCTGAAAGGATGAATGGTCTGGTCAGGCGAGTCGAGCAGAATCTCAAGGCCGAGTTCGGCGGCGGTGCGGCCAAAGCTGCGGGCATGGGGCAAGCCCAGCAGCTTGAGTCCGGCGTTGTTTACCAGTTGCAACAGGTTGTTGCGGTCGAAGGCGAACAGGGGCGCGTGCATCACTTCAAGGATGCGAGCCAGCAAGGCGGTTGCTTCCAGCGAGCGCACCCGCTGCTTTTGCAGCAGGTCGGCGAGCGCGTTGACCTCCCAGGCCAGTTCACCAAACGCGTCCCCTGAGCCTGATCCGCGCGCTCGAAAGGAGTAATCGCCTTCGCGCAATGACGAGACGACGTTCGAGAGAGTTTGAAAGGGGAGGACCAGACCTTCAATGAGAGCTGCGGCCACCAGCAGGAGATAGACCAGCAGGCCCGCGGCCAGCAGCAGAGCAGGCGCTAGCGAGATGGATTTGTAATAGGGCAGGACTGCGGCTAAAACCAGCGCGGGCAGCGCCAGGAGCAGGCAGAAGAGCCATGCCCGGCGCACCACAGAGCGTCTATGCCTGCGACCGACTTTCTCAGATTCCATATTTCTCGATGCGGCGATAAAGCGCGGCGCGGCTGAGCCCAAGAGCCTCGGCAGCCTGCGAGATGTTGCCCTCACAGCGGCGAAGGACCTTTTTAATGAGCAGGGATTCGACCTCGTCGATACTCATGTTCTCGCTCATGTTATCAAGCGAGGCCGCGCCAGAGCGCGCGGTGGAGATGGCGAGATTGGCGGGCTCAACTTCCTGTCCGCGGCAAAGCAGAACGGCACGTTCGACGGTGTGCTCGAGTTCGCGCACGTTGCCGGGCCAGGAGTACTGCATCATCAGCTGCATGGCCGCGGGCGTGAATCCAGTCACCTGCTTGCGATATCGGGCGCGGTTGCGGTTGAGAAAATGCGTGGCCAGCAGCGGAATGTCTTCACGGCGCTCGCGCAGCGCGGGCAGGTGAATCTCGACAGTGTTGATACGGAACAGGAGGTCTTCACGGAAGTTGCCGGCGGCAGCCTCTTCGTGGAGCAGGGCGTTGGTGGCCGACAGAATGCGGACGTCCACACGGCGGGTTTGCGAAGAGCCTACGCGCTCCAGTTCGCCAGTTTCCAAAACCCGCAGCAGCTTGGCCTGCTGGCGCAGCGGGACGTTGGCGATTTCATCCAGGAAGAGCGTGCCGCCATTGGCCAGTTCGAAACGGCCAATACGGTCGGTGCGCGCGTCAGTGAAAGCGCCCTTGACGTGACCGAAGATTTCGCTCTCGAAGGTTCCTTCGGGAAGTCCTCCGGCGTTCACGGCCACAAGTGACATTTTGGCGCGGGGCGAAGCGGCGTGGAGCAAGCGGGCAACAATCTCCTTGCCGGTTCCGTGTTCGCCGGTGATGAGCACGTTGGCGTCGGAGGGGCCGACTTGCGCGATGAGTTCAAGCACCGGCTGCATGGAAGGCGCGGCCGCAATAAATTCCGGCATGCCTTCGGCGCGCAGCAGGCGGTTTTCAAGCTCAAGCTGGCGGGCACGGCGCAAGACCTGCCTGAGTTCGGCGTGAACGCGAATGAGCGAGAGCAGGCGCTCGTTCTCCCACGGCTTCTGAATAAAGTCACGTGCGCCGCGCTTGATGGATTCTACGGCGAGGCCGATGTTACCCCAGGCTGTCATGACGATGACGGGCAGGCGGGCATCGAACTCCTGAATGCGCGCCAGCAGGTCGAGGCCTTCCTGTCCGGAGGTGGTGTCGCGGGTGTAGTTGAGGTCGATGAGGATCACATCGTAGTCGGCCTGGCCAAGCGCCTCAAGCAGCAGCCGGGGCGAGCGTACGCAGTCCACATCGATGCCGTGCGGGCCGAGCAACAACTCGACCGCCTCAAGAATGTGGGGCTGATCGTCAGCCACCAAAACGCGCGTTCTCTCTTGCTTAGCGGGAATGGTCTGCCTCCACGACGCCGGCTTTGGCGTCGGCGATCGAGATGCCGTAGTCCACCAGCACCGAACCGGTGGCGCGCCGCACTTCAATGCGCGCCTTCTCATAAGCGGTCTCGGCGGTAACGAGCGCGGACTCGGCCAATGCCAGGTCATGCTCGGCCGCAAGGGCCTGCTGATTTGATCCTGCGCCCAGCTTTTGCTCTTTCTGCATGATGTCGAAGGTCCTCTGAGACAGGTCGCGGGCCTTACGCGCCGCACTGACGCGGCTGGCGCCCTGCTCCAAAGCATAACGCGCGTTGCGGACTTCAATACGGATGCGCTTTTTCAACTCCTCAAGATACACCTGCGACTGGCGGTATTCGAGTTCAGTGCGGTATTGGTCGGCTTTTGCGATGCGGTTGCGCAAGGGAATGCTGAGCGACAAGCCTACCCGGTACTCGGGCGATGTGTTGTCCAGCGCATTCTGAAGTGCGCCGCCAAAGCTGGACGGCAAGGTAGTTGGCACATTGGGATTGAAGTATTTGGAGTTCAGCGTGCCGGCCGCCCCGGTTCCCACGTACGCGCCATACATATCGAGTGACGGCAGCAGGGCGTTGCGGGCGGTCTTGCGGCTCAGTTCGCGGTTCTGGAGGTCCAGGCTCGACTCGAGCAACTCGGTGCGATCCCTGAGCGCGGCGGCAATCATGTCCGGCACGGGTTCAGCAATTGCCTCGATCTTGCTGGCGATGTGATCGACGGGCACCACCGGCATCTCCTCCAGGATGGGATTGTCCAGAGTGCGGGTGATGGCGTTCTTCATATAGAGTTCCTGCAACTCCAGATTGGTGCGGGCCACGGTCAGGTTCTGCTCGCGCACGGCCAGTTCGCCCTCCGCTTTCAGCACGTCCATCTCGGGAATGGCCTGAAGCTCAAGCTGCTTGCGGCTGGTGGCCAGGGTGTCATTTGCAAAGGCCACCGACCGCTCGCCAACTTGCTCGTTATCGTAGGCGTTCACCAAGTCCCAGTACATATCGCAGATCTGCGTAACGGTGGCGATAACCTGGGCACGGAAAGCAATGTCAGAGATTTTCTGGTTGGTGCGTGCGATGCGCAGGAAGCGCAGATTGGGTCCCAGGCCGAATCCTGCGAGCAAGTGCTGTTGCGCGACCACCTGCATGGAGGAGGAATAGGAAGGGCTGAAGTAGTCGTAGATGCCATTGGAAGTAAGGCGGCTGTTGTCCCACGACACTTGCAGGCTGCTGCCAGTGGGGAAGGCCTGGTTGTAATTGACATTGGCTTGAGAGGTATTGAACTTGTAAATCGAGACGCCCTCCACCTGGAAGTTGGTCAGCTGTTCCGAGGTGTGATCTGTATAGATGTTGGCGTTGATCTGAGGATCGTAGCTGGAGACGGAGGTGCCCGTTCCCAGGGTGGAGGAGACGATGCCGGAAGCGCCTGAGCCCGCGCCGCCCGCGCCGCTCGATGTGCCGCCTGCACCGGTTCCGGCCCCGGCGCCCGCACCGCCGCCGCCGGGCGTGCCGGATACGACGCCAGTATTCACGCCGCGCACCGAACCGCCCGCGCGGGTGCGCTGGATATCCATCTGAGCGATGGGCAGGTTGTAACGCGCGATGACAATATCCAGATTGTTTTCAAGCGCGAGATCGATGGCGTCGCGCAGGGAGAGGTAGATTTTGCCGTCACGAACCAGGGTGTCTAGGCGTATCGAGTTCGCGAGACTGGGCGGGGGAACGGTCTTGCCACGATAGGCGTCGATTGGATTGCGCGAAGGATGCTGCAACTGGGCGAATGGGATGCTGCTCTGCTGTGTCTCTAAAGGCGCTGTCGCCGCGGGCATTTGCTGCGGGACAGTTGAAGCAACTGGGGGTTCTACGGCGAGGGCGAGATTGGCTTGCATGAGGAGGATCGCGGCTACAGCCTGGATGCGCCGGGCCGGACTTGCAATTGAACGGTTCACTTTGAGCTTACCTCCGATGCCGTTGCCGAAAGAGTTTCGTCGCGCGTTACCCAGCCATCGCGCAATTCCACGATGCGCTTGCTGTAGTGCGCGTTTTCTTCAGAGTGAGTGACCTGGACGATGGTGGTGCCGGCGCTGTTGAGCTGGCAGAAAAGGTCCATGATTTCGCGAGCCTGCGAAGAGTGAAGATTGCCGGTGGGCTCGTCGGCGAGGAGCAGCGCGGGGGCATGAACCACGGCGCGCGCAATGCCAACCAGTTGCTGCTGTCCACCGGAAAGTTGCGAGGGATAGAGATCCTTTTTGGCTACGATCTGGAAGCGGTCGAGTATGTCGGCCACCATTCCCTGGCGCTCCCTGGCAGGCAGGTTCTTGTAAGAGAGCGGCAGATCAATGTTCTCGGCGACGGTCAGGTCGTCCAGCAGGTGATAACTCTGGAAGACCATGCCGATGCGCTGGCGGGCAAGGTCGGCACGCTGCTTGCGGTTGAGCTTGTGAGCCGCCGTCTCGCCGAACCAGTACTCGCCAAGCCAGCCGTCATCGAGCAGAGCCAGCACGTTTAGCAGTGACGACTTCCCTGCCCCGGACGGACCCATTACTGTTACGAATTCACCTTCGTTGATGGTGAGCCCGACGCGGCGCAGAACCCAGGTTTCCGTGTGTCCCGTCTTATAACTGCGTTCGACATCTTTCAATTCGATCATTGCTTGTCAGTTACTCCAATCACGAGCCTCGTTTCTTCAACTCAATCTACTCAGTGCGCAACGCCTGCATCGGTTCAATAGAGGCGGCGCGTCGGGCGGGAATGACGGACGCCGCAAGCGCAAGCAGGAAGATAGAGAATGCCGCCAGAATCAACACATAGGGGTCCAGCGGGTCGACCTGGAAAAGCATGGATCGCAAGAGACGGGTAGCTGACATGGCGCCTATCGCACCGATAACACAGCCTGCCAGACCCAGCTTTGCGCCTGACGCCAGCACCAGGCGCATCACGCTGGCGCGCTGCGAGCCGAGCGCTAGACGAATGGCCAGCTCATGCGTGCGCAATGCGGCGGAGAAGGCGATCACACTGTAGATGCCGAGCAGCGCGAGCACGACGGCCGCCGCGGCGAAGCTGGAGATGAGGGCGGTTGAGAAGCGGCGCGAGGCCTGGCCCTCCTGGACTACATGTTCCATCGAATCGACATGGGTCAACGGAAGTTGCGGATCGATGGAGCGAACGGCAGCACGAAGCAAGTCCTCCATTTGCTCGGGTGGAAGTTGGCCGCGAACGACGACGCTGCCATAGGTACCGTTGAGCATCCCCGGCGGAGCGAACTGACCCAGTGAAACCTTGAACTGGCTGGCCGGCGTATACATTTGATTCAACGTGTCGGTGTCCGCTGAAGTCTGCTTGATATCGGCGATCTCTCCTACAACGGTCATCCAGGGCGTGTCCGATTCTTTCACGCCAATGTGTATCCGTTTGCCTATGGGATCCTGTCCAGGCCAGTAGTGCATTGCAAGGGTGCGGTTGACAATCACCACAAGCGGCGAGTCCGCGCGATCAGCCTCGGTGAAATCGCGTCCCCGCAATAGAGGAATGCCTGCGGCGCGAAAGTAGTCGCCAATCACTCGGGGCGGCCAGGCAAGATTCAGGCCTTCTCCTTTGGGTGGAACGTATCCTTCCGGGACAAAGGCGTTGTTGTCGTTTCCTCCCGCAATGGGTAACAGCGTAGTTAAGCCTACCGCTTGCACCCCCGGCAGTTGTTGCAACTTGCCCAATAGCGCCGAGTTGAATGCGTCCACCGCAGCCTGGCTGGTGTATTGCTGACCAGGCAGACCGTAGGAGGCGGTAAGGGTGCGATCGGCGTGAAAGCCCAGGTCGACCGAGCGCATCTTCTGGAAGCTCCGGAGCAGAAGACCGGAGGCAGTGAGCAAGACCAGCGCAACAGCAAGTTCGGCGATCACCAGGGCCGAACGCAAGCGCGCATGGCCTCCACCCGCAGTGCCCGTGCGCCCGCCTTCTTTGAGCGCCTCGTTGACGCCGGTGCGCGCGGCAGAGAGAGCCGGCAAGAGTCCACAGAACAGGCCTGTGAGCACAGCCAGCAGAAGTCCGAAGCCGACCACACGCCAGTCAAGACCGATCTCGCTGACACGTGGAAGCGTCTCGGGCAGGAGGCTGACTCCCAAGCGGAGCGCAGCCGATGCCAGAGCCAAGCCGAGCAGTCCGCCGCCCAAGCTGAGCAACAACGCTTCAACAAGGGACTGGCGCACTACGGCCGCGCCGCTGGCGCCGAGCGCGAGACGAACAGAGATCTCGCGGCGGCGGCGAATGACGCGTACCAGCAGCAGCCCGGCCAAGTTAGCGCACGCGATGAAGAGCACGACCGTAACCGCCAGGAAGAGTGTGCGTACCAGCGGCCTGGCCTCGGCAACCGTCGCCTCGGTGAGAGGCATGGCGACGGAATGAATGTGCAGGCTGCCCATAGCTGGGGGGAAACTCCGCTGAATCTCCTGCAGCGCAGGCTGCGCATCTGCGATGGCTTGCGCAGTGGTGACGCCGGGCTTCAAGCGGCCCACCATTCTGAAGTTCCAGCTTCCCGCGCCGTTCACCAGTTCGCCAGGGCCAAAGCTCATGGGCACCCAAAGCTCGCTACGGTTCAACTGCCCGGCAACGAGCGGGAACTCAAAGTCGCGCGGCATAACGCCGATGATTTCGTACGGCCTTCGGTTGAGCTGAATCTTCTGGCCAAGGATGTTCTGAGCGCCATGGAAGCGACTGCGCCACATCTGGTAACTGACGACGGCCAACTGCTGACTGCTTTCATCCTCCTGCTGCGTAAAGGCACGACCCATCAGGGGCGAGACTCCGAGAACAGAGAAGACGCCAGCAGTGAACCGTGTGCCCTGGATCTGCACGGGATCACCGATGCCGGAGAGTTCAAAGCCGGTTTGCCGGTAAGCGCCAAGGCTGGTGAAGACGTGTGTGGCGCGAGCATAGACGCGCGTCGCAGGCGCTGTTACATTGGGCGGGCCACTGCCAAAGTCCTTGACTCCGTCAGGAATATTGCCAAGGCAGAGCAGCCTGTCCTGCTGCGGAAAAGGCAGCGGCCGCAACAGCACGCCCTCGACGATGGAGAAAATGGCGGTAGTGGCGCCGATTCCGAATGCGAGCGTGAGCATCGCGGTCAGCGTAAATCCAGGCGATTGGCGTAACCGACGCAGCGCGTAACGAACGTCGAGCCACAAATTGTTCATCGCGTACCATCCTTATTGCCGACTTCGGCCGTTCAATTACTCAGTTCTGAGAGCCTGCATGGGATCGACAGAAGCCGCGCGGCGCGCTGGAACGTAACAGGCAAGCAACACAACGACGAGCAGCGACGCTACGACGAATGCAAGGGTCAGCCAGTCAACGGCGCCTACGCCGAAGAGCATGCCGCGCAAGAGACGGGTGAAGGCGAAAGAGACGGCAAGGCCAACCGCCAAGCCTGCGATGGCGAGGTGCATTCCCTGGCCGATCACTTGGCGAAATACATCGCCCTGCCCTGCGCCGAGCGCCATGCGAATGCCGATCTCATGGGTGCGCTGGCGCGTGGTGTAGGCGACGACGCCATAGATTCCAACGGCGGCGAGGACGAGAGCAAGCAAGCCGAACGCGCCGGCAAAGGCCGCGGCGATGCGCTCAAAGACGCTTCCCATCTGAATATTCGCCTTGAGCGTGGTCTGGTTGTAGAGCGGCAAATCGGCATTGAGACCATGGATCGTTTGCTCAACCGCTGAAGAGAACGACAGCGGGTCACCGGCGACGCGAACATGGAGAATGGCCTGGCTCGTGTAGCGTTGCATCATGGGCACCAGCACCAGCGGCGCATTGCCGTAAGTCATGCGACGATACTTTCCATTGGCGGCCACGCCAACGACAGTGCACCATCCTCCGGCAACCTGGACGCGCTTTCCAATTGCATTTTGACCCGGCCAGTAACGATCCACCAACGCTTGGTTGACGATCACTACCGGCACGGCCGACTGGTTGTCCTGCGCCGTAAAGTCGCGTCCGGAGATCAGCGGAGTCCGCAGTGTCTCAAGATAGCCGGGACCGATTGTCCCCCGATCCACTTCCATGGATTCGTGAAGCCGGGGAACATAGCCCTCGGGCTGAATGTAATCGGAGTGAATTGTAAAATTGAGAGGCGAGAAATCCGCCAACGTCGCTGACTGAACTCCGGGCAACGCCTTTACGCGCGCAAGCAGTTGCAGGTCGAACTCAGTGCCTGTGGCTCTTGAATAGCCCACTGGATCGAGATCGAACGTTGTCAGCAGCACATGATTGGGATCAAAGCCCAGGTCGGCGCTCTGGGCCTTCTGCAGGCTGCGAACAAACAGCCCGGCGCAGGTGAGCAGCAGCAGCGACAGAGCGATCTGCGCGATGACCAGGCCACTCGTAAGGCGTGATTTGGAAAGCCCGCCAGAGGTGGTGAGCGCTTCGTCTTTTAGAACTGAAACCGGCGAGAGGCGGGAGGCACGCAGAGCTGGAATGGCGCCCGCAACCGCGGCGGTGAAAACTGAAATCAGCATTGTGGCCAGAAAGACGGACGAATCGACATGGCCGTTGAGGGTCAGAGGCAGCGTGGTCGGAGGCAGAAAAGCAGACATGGTGCCGGCTGTCCACAGGGTAAGAGTCAGCGCAACCCCGCCCCCAGCCAAGGCAATCAGAACGTTCTCCACGAGCAGTTGACGCACCACCCTCCAGCGACTCGCGCCCATCGACAGGCGAATGGCCATCTCGCGGCGTCGCGCCACCGAGCGCACCAGCAGCAGGTTTGCCACATTGGCACAGGCCAGCATCAGCAGCGCACCGGCCAGGGCGAGCAGCATCGGCAGGGTCCCATACAGGTAGGCGTTGGCCCCGAATGGGGAACGCCACAGCGGGTCGGAAGAGATCTTGTTGGGGCCGCGATGCTGATCAGGAAAGCGCTCGACGAGGCGCAGCATCAGCAAATTGAGTTCGCTCTCTGCCTGAGCGTGATCGACTCCCGGCGCGAGTTTGCCAAGTACGTTGAGCCAGAGAGTTTCCCTCTCGTTGATGCGGTTGGAGCCCCAGACCTGCTTGTCCATCCCCAGAGGAATCCATATATCGGAGCGCAGACCGGTCTTGCATCCCTGAAAGCCCTCCGGGGCGACGCCGACAATCGTGTACGGATGAAGATTGATCTGAATCGTCTTGCCAAGGATTGACGGATCGCCAGCAAATCTCTTCTGCCACAGGTCGTATCCGAGCACAGCCTCGGCCACGCCCTGGCGCTCGCTTTTCAGCGAGGATAGGAGGCTTCGGCCCAGTATGGGCCTTACGCCGAGCACCTCGAAGTAGTTGGCCGAGGCCAGCGTTGCGTAAACGCGCTCCGGCGTGCCCGACCCGGTAATGGCGGTGTAATCGTCATGATAGGCAAGCAGGCCCGAGAATGTGCGTGCGTTGTCGCGCAGGTCCACAAAGTCAAGGTACGAGAACGGAGGCGTAGGGTGTTCGTTCCGTTCTCCGCGCATGATGGTGATCATGTTGCTGGTGTGCGCGATTCCCGGGATCGGGTTGAGCAGGGTCGAATTGATCCAGCTAAAGATGGTGATGTTGGCGGTGATGCCAAGCGCCAGCGTACCCACTGCCAGCGCAGCGAATCCCGGATTCTTGCGGAGTTGGCGCAAGGCGTAACGCAGGTCGTGCATTGCGTTCTGGAGCAGCATGACTACGCCTCCGCCTCAGTTTCGAGCTTCTTGAGCTCATCTTCAGAGACAACTTTTCCGTCGAAGAGATGCACTTCGCGCTGCGCGTGCCGGGCAAAGCGCGGATCGTGCGTAACCATGCAGATCGTCGATCCTTCGCGGTGCAAATCGGCCAGCAGGTGCATCACGGCTTCACCGTTCTTCGAGTCCAGGTTGCCGGTGGGCTCGTCGGCCAGCAGGATGGAAGGCGAACCGGCCAATGCGCGGGCCACCGCCACACGCTGCTGCTGACCGCCGGAGAGTTGCGCGGGATAGTGCTTCATGCGATGCGCCATATTCACGCGCTCCAACGCATCCTTTACGCGCTTCTTACGCTCGGCCGAGGGCATGCCGGCGCGATAGGTAAGTGGCAGTTCGACATTCTCTTCGACGGTGAGGTCGCCGATCAGGTTGAAGCTTTGAAAGATAAACCCGATCTCTTGATTGCGGATGCGCGAACGATCCGCGAAGCTCAGGTTTTCCACCGGATTGCCATTGAGCAGATACCTGCCGCCCGTCGGCGTGTCGAGCAGGCCGAGAATCGAGAGCAGCGTGGACTTGCCGCATCCCGAGGGACCGGACATGGCTACATACTCGCCGCGCGCGATGGTGAGGTGAATCCCGGAGAGCGCATGAGTCTCCACTTCGTCGGTGTAGAAGACTTTTGTCAGGTCCTCAATCTCAATCAACGTCCCATTCGATGCCATTCGTTCCCCCTTGTTGCAGTTCACAGTTCTTAGTTCGCAATTCGTAGTTTTCGGGTGGCAGGTGTCTATTCCCTAGCCCCTGCATTTCTACTCCAGCCTTATCCGGTCCACGGTTTCCCATCGCGACATGTCGGAGAGGATCACCGTATCGCCTTCTTTAAGGCCTTCGATCACTTGAATCTCGTTAACCGATGCGCGGCCTACCTTTACCGGAACGCGCGTGGCGCCTTTGCCGTCGGCGTCAATCTTGAACAGACTCAGCGTCGCGTTCTCATTACCCAGAGCCGGACGGCCAACGAAAATCACATTGGTCATCCTCTCCAGATCGATGGTCCCGTCCACGCTCAGGTCTGGCCTGGCCCCAGGCGGCAAAGCACCAAGCAGTTCTACGTCAACCGTGACCGTTCCGTTCATTACGGCCGGGTCGATGCGGGTAACGCGGCCGGGAATAACGCCGTTGTGGGTGTCGATCGAGGCAGGCTGGCCAATCTGTATGTCGCGCGCCTGGGTCTCGGCGATCTTGAGACTGGCCTTCAATTGATCGGGCTGAACAACCTTGGCCAGCGTAGTGCCGGGGGCGACGTGCTCACCCACCTGGTGGGGCAGGTCGACTAGAACACCGGCAATACCCGCAGTGACGTGCAGGGCGGCCAGTTGCTCCTGCTTGAGACGATAGAGGGCGAGTGCCTGGTCAACTTTTGTTTGTTCCACGGACAGTTGCGAAGCGATGACTTTCTCGTTCATGGCCAGCCGGTCATCCTCAATCTTGTTGCGGGTGGTGAGTTCGTCGGCCTTGCTTTGCGATGCCTTGTAGGTAAGGCCGGAGATGACGCCGAGACCGTAGAGAGCCTGATCAGTCTGCGCCTGCAGTTTGGCCTGACTGAAGTCCGCGCTCACAGTGGCCGCGGAGGCCTTTTGCGTCATCAGGTCGTTCTGCAGCTTGATCTGGGTGTTGTGGTAATCGCTCTGCGCGGCCTTCAAGGCCAAACTGGCGTTCAGAGCCTCCTGATCCAGTTGCGGATTGGTCAGATCCATGATCACGGAGTTCGGCTGAACGAGCGCGCCGGGCAGAATCAGGATGCGCGTCACCGTGGCCTCGGTCTCAGCGGGAATCAGGCGCAGCCTGTCCTCGCGCGGCACCAGGGATCCGGTCGATGCGCGCACTTGCCGAACCAGTGGCCCGCGCTTCACCGTGTCCGGCCAGATCGTGGATCGATCCACCGAGGGTGCAGCTGGCTTGAGCCGCGAAACGGCCAAGACTAACAGGGCTATAACCACCACCGCGACGCCGGCCCATATTGCCAACCGGCGATTCCTCTTTTGCTTCAAGTCTGGGCGTGCGATATCCATCACAACTTGTTAAAGCACGTTACGTGCCAGAGGAGGTAAGATCTTTTTCGCTGAAAACACAATGCTTAATTGCGAACAGCTAACGGCGGGCAGGTGGAGAGGTGACCGCTTGCGGTACGCAGTGTCCGATTCCGGACAGTTGGCCGGGCAGCAAACATTCGCTCCGAGAAGGCTACGCGAACGGTATGCAAAACCGGAGAAGTTTGCACTCAGCACAGCTTTGACTTAAACCAGATGAGTCAAAGTGACCGGACGCGATCGGAGGGGATATTATGGTCTCGCCAGAAAGAGGAAGACGATGGCGGCGGAATCAAAGGCGGAAGAAAAAAAAGCTGAGAAGCTGCAAATGCGCTACTTCGGATGTGCCTGTGGAGTATGCAGATACTTCGTCCCGGTTGGCATCATTGCAATTGAAGAAACCGCCGGCGTGTCCCGCTTGCACGAGTTACTCAAGAAACAAAACTGGCAGGCCGATGACGCCGTCTGCGAGCGCCCAACCTGCGGAAACAGGACGTTTGTAACTTGGGACCGCACCATCCTTGGCGGGAAAGCCAGATAGTAACATCCCTTCAATTCACAATCTAGGAACTTGTTGAAAAACACTTAGAGGTCTCGGAATGTGGCAAATATCGGAATACCAAAACCCTCACTGAGGCATTACCGATCGCTTTGCTGGCTTTGTAGGGCGATTCAGTTTTTCAATCTGCGTGACGTCCGACGATTTTCAACAAGTTCTTAGAGGTCTCGGAATGTGGCAAATATCGGAATACCAAAACCCTCACTGAGGCATTACCGATCGCCCTGCGGGCTTTGTAGGGCGATTCAGTTTTTCAATCTGCGTGACGTCCGACGTTTTTCAACAAGTTCCTAGATCCGTCCGGCCACGCGCAGCGCGCGAATCTCCTGGTCGTCGAATACGCGCGAGCGGATAAAAAACCGTAGCCCCTCAGGCCCATCGAGCGAAAACATGCCTCCGCGGCCCGGCACCACATCGAGCGTCAGTTGCGTATGTTTCCAATACTCAAACTGGCTGCGGCTCATGTAGAACGGCTCGCCATCCACTTCACCCAACTGAACATCCACGTCTCCAACTAGAAACTCGCCGCGCGGATAACACATCGGGGAACTGCCGTCGCAGCAGCCCCCCGACTGGTGAAACATCAGCGGCCCATGCTTCTGGCGCAAAGTTCTTATCAGATGGATGGCGAGGTCGGTCGCCAGCACCTGCACAGGTAACTCCGCCATAACTCCCCTTAGAAGAAGCCCAGTTTCTTCGGGCTGTAACTTACCAGCAGGTTCTTGGTTTGCTGATAGTGGTCAAGCATCATGCTATGCGTCTCGCGGCCAATGCCGGATTGCTTATAACCACCAAAGGCAGCATGCGCGGGATACGCATGGTAGCAGTTGACCCACACCCGGCCCGCCTGAATACCGCGCCCCAGATGATAGCAACGATTGGCGTCGCGGCTCCACAGTCCCGCGCCCAGGCCGTAGAGCGTGTCGTTGGCGATGGCCAGCGCTTCTTCTTCGGTCTTGAAAGTTGTGACTGAAACCACCGGCCCGAAGATCTCTTCCTGAAAGATCCTCATGCGGTTATGGCCGCGAAACACGGTAGGCTGCACATAGTAGCCATCTTCAAGTTCGCCGCCTAGGTGAGCCCGTTCGCCCCCAATCAACAACTCGGCGCCTTCCTTGTGACCTATGTCGATGTAACTCAGAATTTTCTCTAACTGCTCGCTGGAAACCTGCGCACCGATCATGGTTGAGTTGTCCAGCGGATTAGCCTGCTTGATGGCGGCCACCCGCTTGAGCGCCCGCTCCATAAAGCGGTCGTAGATACTCTCCTGAATCAGTGCACGACTTGGACAGGTGCAAACTTCGCCTTGATTCAGCGCAAACATCACAAAGCCTTCAATGGCCTTGTCAAAGAAATCGTCGTCCTCTTCCAGCACGTCGGCAAAAAAGATATTCGGGGACTTGCCGCCCAACTCCAGCGTGACCGGAATCAGGTTCTGGCTGGCGTATTGCATGATCAGCCGGCCTGTTGTAGTTTCGCCCGTAAAGGCTATCTTGGCCACGCGCGAACTCGATGCCAGCGGCTTGCCGGCCTCCAGCCCAAATCCGTTAACAATATTCAGCACGCCCGGCGGCAGCAAGTCGCCCACGAGCTCGGCCCACACCAGGATGCTGGCTGGGGTCTGCTCCGCAGGTTTCAGCACCACGCAGTTGCCCGCGGCCAGAGCCGGAGCTAACTTCCACGTTGCCATCAGAATTGGAAAGTTCCACGGAATGATCTGCCCAACCACGCCCAGCGGCTCGTGGAAGTGGTACGCCACCGTCTCATGATCGATCTCGGAAATCGCACCTTCCTGCGCGCGAATGCATCCGGCAAAGTAGCGCCAATGATCAACGGCCAGCGGCAGGTCTGCTGCGGTGGTTTCACGGATCGGCTTGCCATTGTCCCAGGTTTCGGCCAGCGCAAGCATGTCGAGGTTGTCCTCCATGCGCTGCGCTATCTGGTTCAGAATCACGGCCCGGTGCGTGGGACTGGTGTGGCCCCAACTCTCGCGCGCCGCATGGGCCGCGTCGAGCGCCCGCTCAATGTCCTGCGCATTCGAACGCGGAATCTCGCAAATAGCTTTTCCGGTAATAGGTGTGACATTTTCAAAGTACTGGCCGGATGCGGGTTCAACCCACTTGCCACCAATATAGTTGCCGTAACGCGGGCGAAAGCTCACGCCGTTGCTGAGCCTGCCCGGATGCACTTCGGTCGATGTCGCCATGGTTCCTTCCTCCTCGGGGATTCCACACTTCCGCGTACCCGCGAACGGCCTTCCATCTCGGCAGGCCTCACCGACACGGCGGCAAGGTCCACCCGATTGAGAAAGGTGTACCCCTCGACTTCATAGGCTTCGAACGACAACGAGCGATGAGCCACGAAGGGGACGCGGCGGATGAATCATACACCCGGGAAGGTGCGGCTGTGGAGCCCTGAGTTGGGCTCACGGATTTCTTTTCCGGCTGTGAGGACTATGGCGGGGCTGTTGCCCCACGCCTCGCTGTTGAGCGCGGCGTGAGGCAATGATGTTGACTTCGTTAGTGACTTTCCGTGTAGGTGTAGTCCTGATACTGCCAGATCCCATTCGCAAGCGAATAGAGCCGCGCGTACACCGTTGCCCCTTTGGCCGGCAAACTGGCCACAAGGGCGGTAGTGGCTGTGGTGTAGCCCGAGTTATACAAATTGCACGAACCTGCGACAGTGGTCAGGCAGAGACGGTACTGCGTAACTCCCAGGCCGGCAGTCCACGAAAAGGCCACGTTGCTGGTGCCCAGCACGGTCCCTGGTCCGGGTGTTGGAGTCCTCAGAGCGGCCGGTACCGGCTGCGCCTCCGTGTAGGTGTAGTCCTGATACTGCCAGATCCCATTCGCAAGCGAATAGAGCCGCGCGTACACCGTTGCCCCTTTGGCCGGCAAACTGGCCACAAGGGCGGTAGTGGCTGTGGTGTAGCCCGAGTTATACAAGTTGCACAAACCTGCGCCGGTGGCCAGACATAGACGGTACTCGGTAACTCCAATGCCAGTGTTCCACTGGAAGGACACGTTTGAAGTGCCCAGCACCGTCCCCGGCCCGGGTGTTGGAGCCGTCAGCGACGCCGGTACCGGCTGCGCCTCCGTGTAGGTGTAGTCCTGGTACTGCCAGACCCCATTCACAAGCGAGTAGAGCCGCGCGTACACCGTTGCCCCCTTGGCCGGCAGACTGACCACAAGGGCGGTAGTGGCTGTGGTGTAGCCCGAGTTATACAAGTTGCACAGACCTGCGCCGGTGGCCAGACATAGACGGTACTCGGTGACTCCAATGCCGGTGTTCCACTGGAAGGACACGTTTGAAGTGCCCAGCACCGTCCCCGGCCCGGGTGTTGGATCTGTTAGAGCCGCCGGTACCGGCTGCGCCTCCGTATAGGTGTAGTCCTGGTACTGCCAGATGCCTTTCAAAAGCGAATAGAGCCGCGCGTAGACTGTTGCCCCCTTGGCCGGCAAACTAGGTACGGTGGCGGCAGTGGCTGTTATGTAGCCCGAGTTATACAAGTTGCACGAACCTGCAACGGTGGTCAGGCAGAGACGGTACTGCTTAACCCCGGTCCCCGATGTCCATTGAAAGGTCACCTTGGTGGCTCCCAGTTCCGTCCCCGGCGTGGGGGATGTCAGTGCCGCCAAAGGCGACACACTAGTCCCAACCAATGGGATGGTCTGTTGCGCATAGGTGGGAGCGGCAACGTTCGGCGAGTCACCGGCATGCATTAGCGGACCATTGACCATGGCGACCAGCGGCGGTGCGAAGTTGAGCGAGTCGTCCTTCAGCACCAGCGAACCGTCAAGAGTACCGACCGCTGTCGGAACGAAGTTGATGGGCAAAAAGCAACTGGAGGCCGGCGCCAACGTTGCCGATGACGACGAGCCTGACGTTACAAGCGGACAGGCCGATAGGCCACTGCCGGCGAGCGCGAAGTTCGCAGAGACGCTTGGGTTACTCCCTGTGGCCGGGATGGGAAAAGTCAGTTCAGTGTTGCCGATGTTCAGAAGTTCCACTATCTGAGGGCTATCGTCGCTGGTCATCCCTACAACCGTGGAATTAAAGTTCAACGTGGGCGGGGTAGAACGCGGCAACTCGAATACCTGGCTCACCAGCGAGTCGGCGAAGAAGATATTGCCGGAGCCATCCAGAGCCACGCTCGTGGGCCACGACACACCATCGGCCAGGGTAACGGGCTTGCTATTGGCCACCTTCGCGTAATATTGGACCTTCAGGATAGTCCCGGTGGCGGGGTCGAAGTTGTTGCTGTCGGCGTTGGTTACCAGAAATACGTTATCGTTGGCATCCACGACCAGACCTTGTGGCACACTCAGCCCGCTGGCCAACGTGACCGGCGTACCATAACTGGATCCATTCTTTGGTATCGCTATCAATTTGCCGGTGCTGGCTTGCCCTGTCTCGTCCCAAGCCATCGTCGCAAACAACCATCCATCGTCATCGAAGGCAAGATACTCCAAGTTAGACAATCCCGTGGCTATGGTCACCGGAGAACCAAGACTCCCTCCTACGAGGGGAAGTTCGATGATCTTACCGTCGCCTTTAACCGTCAGGAACACGTTCTCCGTAGCGTCCACAGCAACCCCATAGGGATAGTTCAACCCGCTGAGAACCACGCTCGGCGGACCCCAGCCCGTTGTGGTCCTCTGGAATGCCAGCAGTGCGCCGCTCTGTGCATCCCCATTGGAATTCGCCTCACTCACCACCAGCAGGTTGCCGGCGGGGTCAATAGCCACGTCAGTTGCGTAGCTGATGCCACTTACCACCGTAACCGCGGCATTGAACCCCGAGCCGCTCTTCTTGAACTCAATCACGGAGCCGCTGCTGGTGTGATTGGTGACATCGGCCATGAGCGCCACATACAAATTGCCCGCTGCATCCGTCCGAATACCTGTAGCATTCGCAAGATCCGGATTGCCGGTGCCCGAAACAGCAGTCTTCGGGGCGCCGAAAGCTACCTGCGGCCCGGTTCCGACTCCGTATATACGCCAGGAACCGAGCGGGCTTCCCGCGCCATCGTAAATGGCAAGCGCGCCGCGGCGCAGGCCGGGTGCACGAGGCGTAAAGTTGACGTTGACCACGCAATCCGTGGCCACCGTGTAAGTTTGCGCTGTGCAGGTACTGCCACCGGCATCGGCAAAGTCCATGTTCTTGTTGCCCACGGTCAGGAAGGCGACGCTACCGACCGTCGCGCCAGCGGGAGCGGTGAAGTTCATCGTCAGCGTATCGCTGGTTTTGCCCACTGGCTGCGAACCGAAGTTCACGCTTTGGGTCTGCACTTCGACCACACGGTTGTTGCCGGAATCCGCGATGAATACATCTTCCAACGCGTCCACTGCCACGCCGCCGGGGCCAGACAGTCCACTGCCCACAGTGGTCTGATGGCAGACCGTTCCCTGAGCCACCTTGTAAACAGCATTGCTTCCGGCATCTGATACATACACAAAGCCCGCCGCATCCACGGCCAGACCATTGGGCGCGGAAAACCCGCAGCCCACCGTGGTTTGAGTGCCCCACGCTGTCCCGGTCCACGGGACCTCTACGACGTCGTGGTTTCCGGCATCCGCGATAAACAAATCTCCTGCCGCGTCCACCGCCACCGCACTGGGGGAAACCAACCCAGTGACAGGAACCGTTGTCTGTTCACCGCCGCCTGCGGGCACCTCCACAACGCGGCCATTGCCAAAATCGGCGATAAACAAATCTCCTGCCGCGTCCACCGCAACTCCATAAGGAGAAGACAATCCCGTACCCACTGTTGTCGGCGTACCGCTGCCGCCCGTCAGTTTTATTACGCGGCCGCCGTCGGTCATATCCGCGATGAATAGATCGCCTGCGAGACTCCTCGCTACTCCGCGGGGAAGAGTCAACCCGCTAGCGACCGTGGTCTGAAAGGTGCCATCGGGCGAAAGCGAAACCACTCGGTTGTTGTTGGTATCCGCAATGAACACGTTGCCGTAGCTGTCTACGCCGACCCCCAATGGGTTAGTCAGGCCGCTCGCGGGGAACGTGGTTTGGACACCGTTGTACTGCGCTTGGGCAGTCGCCGGCAGCAATAAACCCGCAAGTATAAGGATGAATAGGCCAAGGCGATGCCAAATGGCCCATGCCGGAGATTTGGATACAACCGAAAACGACGACAGATTGCGAACGGGATAATGCTGCATGAGAATCACCTCAAAACACAGTCAGGCATTAGAGGCCCCGGAACAGCCATGTGCGTGCTTCGGAGAAGCAACCCAACGTTGACCCAACCTTCGCTACCGGCAACAAAGCGTTCGTTGTGATGGCAACGCGGGGCATAAACTGTAATCCGTTTCGCGCAGTTACTCTGGCGTTCCAGAGCGATAAACTAGGGGGAGGAGTTTGCGGAAGAAGTATCGTTCAAGTAGAGTTCAATTACAAGCAAATATTGCAGCGCATGGGCTTTACGCCGGCTTTTCACCCGTTCTACCCACTAGACATAAGAAATGGCCATGTTGCAGGCCTAGAATCGGCGCGCACGCCCGGGGATTCGTCGCAGAAGTTAACTGGTTCGCCAATACCTTGGCCTGATTGGCTTGCGAAGTAAGCGCACAGTTCATCGCGAGGATGTCTTCGCATCTTTTGCCAGGAGGGAACGGCTTAGAGGGGAATGGTGGGCGAGGCGGGGATTGAACCCACAACCCCCGGCTTAGAAGGCCGGTGCTCTATCCAGTTGAGCTACTCGCCCACAGAAAGTATTGTAGCCTGCCGTGGCTTATCTCTTGAAAAAACAGGAGATAGCCCCTCATGCATTCGCCCCTCTTGCCCGTTAGAGCACCGGCTGAAATCGGCCGGGCGCCTGAAGTTCCAACCACAAGTCCAGTAGTATCAACAGAAGTCCTGGAACCCGTCAGTATGGAAACGGCGCCCGAGGCGGCTAACGCTGCCCAGGCGCCGTTTTGCTGTGTAGGGATCGATCAGCCCGGCGTCGGCTTTGTGCACGCCGCTGACTGCGCCGTCTCGCCGAACGCCGTCACCCGCTTCCCTGGGGGGGGCTCAAACTGGGCCAAAGCCAACCCTGGCATTGCCGCTCATGTGCCACCATCGCTGCTGCGCTTGCTTAACAATGAGCCGCCGGCGGATCTGATCTGGCGGCAACGCGATTCCATCGAAGACGGCGACCTGCTCGTTGCTTTCGATTCCAGCCTGCGAATTCTGAAAGCTCGCCTTGTCCGCCGCGAGGACTTGCTGTCGCAGCTCCTGTTTGCGGCGCGGGATCTGGCGGAACAAAACATCCTGGGCAAGGACTGGGCGCCGATTCCGGCTGGAGCCCACGCGGCGTCTTGGTGCAGGGAGTGCCAGATGACCGAGCACCTGGGCCGTCTGCAGCACACGGACACTTGCCGGACCGGCCGCGTGCTCGGCATCATCGGCGAACTCACGTCTACTTCGGATTTTGATTCCAAGGGAAAGGAGGCCGCGCCAGAAAACGGGCCCCGCGCAACAGGTTTTGGTTGCGTGGGTGTTCAAGGGGAGACGGTCCGCGCGGGCGACGGGATTCGCCCGCGCGAGCCGCAAGAAAGCGCGGAGTGGATCATTCGGCGTTGCACGCAAAAGTGGATCGGGACTGAGCTGCAGTACGAAGATTTTCCGACGCCGGAAGGATTGATGACACGAACCCAGATGCTCGACGTGCTTGAGCGCGTTAGTCGGGAAAACCCCGATGACGAATTTTGCGGACACAACACGCGCCACGATCAAGGCGGTGCCGAATGACGGCCGCCAAGAAAGTCGCCTACGAGCAGATACGCGAGATCCCGATCGGCGAGCTGAGAATTTCGCCCTCTGAATCCCGCAAGACCATCGACCAGGCTGCGCTCAAGGAACTGGCTGCTTCGATCAAGGCTAAGGGCGTTCTGGAAGCGCTGATCGTAAGGCTGATTGATCTGGACTGCATGACGGGCTCGCCGATATCGGGCGTGGGCAACGTGCCCGATGCTTACGAGATCGTCGCAGGGCAGCGCCGTTTCGAGGCTTCGAAGATCGCCGGCAAAGCAACCTGCCCGTGCATCGTCCGCGAACTGACGGACGAAGAGGCGCGCGAGCAGGCCATCGTCTCTAACCGCCAACGCCAGGACCTGGCGCCGATGGAAGAGGCCGAAGCTTACCGCAAGCTCGTGGAAGAGCCGGGCGCAACGGTTGAGAGCGTGGCCGCTGCGATCGGCATACCTTCCGGCTACGTAAGCCGCCGCCTCAAGCTTCTCGACGCCATTGAGCCGGTTCGTGAAGCGCTGAGCTACGGCGCGATTGAAGTGGGGCACGCGCTGGAACTGGCGCGCCTGAGCCCGCGTCAACAGCAGGAGTTGCTGGAGTGGTTGGAGGTCGGTTACCGGACTCCGGAGGAAGGCGAAGAAGACGAAGGCGCGGACGATCCCTTCCGTGATGACGATGACGATGAGGGCATTTGCAAATACTGCGAGGCCGAAGAGGATGAGCTGAGGGACTCGGGCCGCACCTGGTTGAATGAAAAGGAGACGGTGTGCAGCGCGCCCGATTGTGTGGCGAAGGCTCAAGCGGAAGCCGCGATGGGCGGATTTCATCCCACGCGCCAGACGGTGGCCGAACTGCGCAAACGCGTCGTGAGCCGTGAGCTGCGCATCCTGGGAGAGGCGCCGTTCCCGCTTGAAGACGAGATTCCGCCCATGGCATGCATCGACTGCCCGAAGCGGACACGCCGCGAGCAGGGACTCTTTGACGACATCCTGCGGGATGCCTGCACTGATCCTGACTGTTATGAAACCAAACTGAAGGTCTGGGTTAAGGCAGAGTTAGAGAGAGCCGAACTCGTGATGCTCTATGACGGCTCGGCGCAGGATAAGGCCGGCGAGGCCAAGTGGAACGTGGTCGTCGGCGCGGAGTGCGGCAGCCAGGTAGCAGCGATCTGGGTAAGCGGGAGGCTGATGGGGCGCCGCGTACAGATCTGCCGCGACAAGAAGTGCGCGACCCATGGCAAAGACGCGCCCGCGCCTGCAAAGTCCAGCGGCAGCAGAGGCGGCACAACGCCGAAGCTTTCGGCCGAGGATAAGGCCAGGGCTGATGCGCAGAAAGCCGAGCGGGAGAAGCTGCTCAAAAAGGTCGAGACCGAGAAGGCCTATCGCGAGCGGTTGTGGAAAGCGATTGCCGCGGCGCGTGTGAAGCCCGGAAAAGCCGAGGAGGTTATCGTCCGGCATGCATGCGCGCAAATGGCGGCACAGGCGGGCGCGGCGGTTGCCCACGCTCTTGACCTTGGCATGAAGGACGATGCTTTCGATTACGGCAAGCGGGACGGGGCGATCATGCGCCTTGCCGCGCTGCCTTATGAGCAGGTGCTTCGCGCCGCGGCGCTGGGGTTTGTGGTCGCCGATCTTGCAGTCGGTGAGTACTCCGTAAGTCACGGCCAAAAGGCGGAGCGGATGGAGGAGATCGCCGCGCTGCTGGGTCTCGACGTGGCCGCGATTCGAGCCGGCAAGCCTGCGAACCCATCGGCAAAGAAGGCTCCAGCGAAGACGGTCTCGAAGCCGGCCGCAAAACCTGCTGCGAAGAAGCCCGCCAAGCCAGTCGCGAAGAAGGCCGTGAAAAAGGTCGCCAAGAAAGGGACCAGGCGGTGAGCGCCATCGCCCCAGGCACATGTCGCTATTGCGGATGCACCGAGCACAACCCGTGCAAGGTGCCTCCGTATAGCGACGGCGATACGTGTGGATGGCTCTCGGGAACGATGGGCACGGTCTGCACTGCGCCGGGATGCATCAAGGCGGAAATCGCGCGACAGAGGGCGGCCCAGCCCGCGAGGCCTAAATCAAGGTTCGCGGGCATGGGCTACGGCGAAATCGTTGAAACATTGCGGCGTGAAGACCGCCGGAGAAGACGGCGCGGAAGAAGGAGAGCGGCGTGAATGAAGCACGGAATAGGGGACGGGGCTTGGGGATGAGAGTCTGCGCATGCGGCCGGGCTCTATGGCGGCAGACCGATTCGGTGTGTTCGATCTGCGAGGCGCGGAGGCCGGCCGGGATGCGGATCGTGGAGAGCCGACTTTGTCGCGGGTGTGAGCAGCCGTCGGGCGAGCTTGAATACTGCGCCCGATGCACGGAAGAGATTGCGGCTCTGAACAGGATGTACGCGCTTGAGGAACGGAAGCGGGCGGAGCGCGAACAGCCAGGCGCGGATCGGGTGTATAGCCGGCTGATGTCTCTGCGGCATCTGCTGTGGGTTCCGGAGTTGATCTTTGTTGGCTGCGCATTGCTGTATCTCGGTTTCGTCTTCGGCCACGCCGTCATCGAGTGGATCACGCAGGGGGGGGTGCAGTAATGGGCAAGCCCCGCAAACTGCCGTATCAGATCATCACGCCGGAAGAGGTTGTGCTCGCCGGACAGCCTTACGAGCTGCTCGCCGAGGTTCGAGCGGAGCAGCACTTTGACTGTGTTGAGGCGCGGATCGCGCTGGCTTGGAAGAAGGGCACCAAGCCGAATGTCGACGGGGCTCTCGTGCTCGGCCGCTGCGTGCTGCTCAATGCGCTGGCGCGGGAGATGGTCCCCTTCGATTACGTCATCGTGCTGAACAAGGAAGTGTGGGAAGATCCGGAGTTCACGCGCGAAAAGAAGCTGGCGCTGCTGGATCACGAGATGTGCCACACCGCGCCGGCGCTCGATGCCGATGGCGACAAGGTGCGCGATACGAAGGGGCGGCTCTGCTGGCGGGTGCGCGGGCATGACATCGAGGAGTTCCGCGAGATCGTTGCACGTCATGGCTGCTACAAGCGCGATTTGGAGAAGTTTGCAGAAGCGCTCTTGGAGCGGAAGAAAGAGCCACTCTTGGCCGATCAGCAGCCTTCGCAGAAGACGCTAGCTGAAGAGATGCCGGCATTCCTGGCTGCGCAAAAGCTGAAGGAGACTTGCGAGCGAGACGGCGTGACGATGACGATCTCGACGCCGGGCCTGCAGCCGGTGGTCATCAATGGCGGCAAGAAGAAATCGCGGACGAAAGATCCGGGATAACGAGTTTCGCGCCGAGGGCTGAGGGGCAGAGAGGCGCGAAAGAGTGCGGCGGGGTGTAACTGGCTGAGGCCACTGTGACCCTCGAATGGGTACTCTGCCGCACTTACAAAAGCAGTGGTTAGCGATTAGTGGTCAGTGATCAGTCAGGGGCGAGTTATAGCGGAAGCGAAAGTCTTTCAGATGAACGATGAGGAATGCTACGCGGCAGAGACGTTGGATGACGCACTGAAGGCGATGGCGGAGACGTACTGCTACGAGACCACACCGGAAGGGATCGCGGCAATGCGCAAGGAATTCGGTATCGAGGATCCGTTCGCGCTTGACGGGGAGAGCTTGTCGCGCAGAAAGGTGAACATAGGTTGCCCTGACGATGGTGAGAAGATTCTGGTTACCTTTCGCGAGCACCTGGATTCACTTGTTGAGGACGGTGATTTGCCTTGCATGTTTTCAACCACGGAGTACTGAGCGATGCCGAAGACGCCGCCAGATTGGACGCGCACGGGAACGGTAGCGGGGTACGCCGAGTACCTGCGCAAGAGCGCCGATGCGATCTGCGTGCTTGTGATCCGGCCGCATGACTCGCTCTTTGCTGTGGATCCACGGTGCGCTCCGGAAGATGCTGAGCGGCTGGTAATCGATTATGTGCCGCGCCTGGCTGAGCGGGTGGAAGCAGCCAGGCGCGAGAAGAAGCAGGCCGCGCGGTTGGAGTTGGGGCCGTTGCACGAGTAAGAAGAGGAAAGAGCATGGGAGTCAAGACGGGCATCGAGTGGACGGATCATACCTTCAACGCGTGGATCGGCTGCACGAAGGTAAGCGAGGGCTGCCGGAACTGCTACGCCGCGCGGGATAACGAGCACTGGAAGTGGAACGGCGGCGCGTGGGGACCAGGTGCGCTGCGCAAGGTGACCGGCCGTGCGAATTGGCGCGAACCGCTGAAGTGGGCAAAGGCTGCACGCGCGGCCGGCGTCCGCGAGAAGGTGTTTTGCAATTCTCTCTCGGATACTTTTGATGTTGAAGCGCCGCGCTTGGCGCGTAAGGATCTGTGGCTTCTGGTTGGCGATACATTTGATGCGCTCGACTGGCAGTTTGTTACGAAGCGCCCCGAACGGATCTCGGAAGTCATGGACGAAGACGGCCTCAATAGCGGCTTCTTCGAACTGTGTAAGTGCTGGCTGCTTACCACGACGGAAGATCAGGCGGCGGCGAATCTGCGAATCCCGCACATCCTTGACATTCCGGCAGCCGTGCATGGCGTTAGCGCGGAACCGCTGCTTGGGCCTCTGGACCTGAGTTGCATTCCCTGGCTTCCGGATTTTCCGCTTGATACGGATGGCGCGGGGTTCGATGGTTTTGACGCGCTTCGCTTCGACGATCGGAACTCCCTCGCCGGACTTGATCGCCTCGATTGGGTGATCTGCGGCGGGGAGAGCGGACCAGGACCAGGTGTGCGGCCGATGCATCCGGATTGGGCGCAATTGCTGCGGGACCAATGCGCGGCAGCTAACGTGCCGTTCTTCTTCAAGCAATGGGGCGACTGGCATCCGGGTTGGATAGAGCGTTGTTATGAGCTGAAGGGATATACACCTTCCTGGTCGAACTGCCCGGCCGCTGCGCCGTGGTGGCCTGACGGGACAAGGGGTGTAGGCGATCATCGCGTTAACGGCGGCTTGGCGGTTTCATGGCAGCGGATCGGCAAAAAGGCCGCGGGCTGTCGACTGGATGGCGTGGAGCATAAGGCGTTCCCGGCGGCGCGCCAATGACGGCCTGCGCGGTGGAATGCGGTTGCATGGTTGCCACGGTGGAGAACTCCACCGACTGCGGTGCGCACCTGGCTGAGGCTCGAGTGTTCGCATGCCCGTATCGGAACAACGACCAGGCGCGAAAGCTTTGCGTTGACTTCAGGGTTGCGGAGAAAAAGAAAGCCGCGAAGGGTACATCTGCCAAGCGTGGGCGCAGAGAGCGGCCGGCGGATGGCGGGATCGTGTGGCACGAGGAATGGAATGCATTCGAGTGCTATGGCTGCGGGGAATATACGGAGATCCGCGACCGGCATAAGCGCACGCCGGACAAACTAGCGGAGATGCAAGAGTTCCTCATCATCGATCACACCGAGTGTTGGCAGTTTGACGATCCGAAGATGGCTTCCGACGCGCGGAAGTATCGAAGTGAAAAGAAGCGACGCGAGAACCTGAAGGCGCGAGCTTCCGGTGCGCTGGATCGGCAGAGCGTGAGTTGGAGGGGGAGATAGAGATGGAGAGAAAAGGCGATTGGATGCAGACTTTCACTGGTCTTCAGTTCTGGCCGCTCGACCCTCGACCTGAGGAGATTTGCATTGAGGACATTGCGCACTCGTTGTCTCTCCAATGCCGCTACGCGGGGCATGTGAAGAAGTTTTATTCGGTGGGCGAGCACTCGTGGCGAGTTAGCCAGGTCTGCGATCCGGAGAATGAGTTATGGGGCCTTCTGCATGATGCAGGCGAAGCATATCTCGTCGATCTTCCGCGGCCTATCAAGCATTTTTCGGCGCTCGGAGATGAATATCGCTTGATTGAGAAGCGATTGATGATCGCGGTCTGTCTTCGGTTTGGACTTCCGGAGATCGAGCCGCCGGATGTGAAGAAGAGCGACGACTTTTTGTTGCAGTGGGAACAGCGCGATCTTATGGCACCGGCGCCGAAACCATGGCGGGAGCATGGGGCGCTCCTCCCTGAAGGAATTCTCTCGCCGATGAGCCCACGTGTAGCGGAGATTGCGTTTCTGCAACGGTTCGAGGAACTAAAGGAAAGGTGGAGACGGTGAGGAAACTCTCGATGCGGTTCGTCAAATGGGCGCGCGAATGGGTGACGCTGCCAAAGCGCTGGCGGCAGTACAAGCAGTTCCTCGACATGCAGGATGTGTGGGTTGAGGAGCACCGCAAGCTGGCAGGCGAGATGGGCTACCTGGGCTGCCATCACCTGGAAGCCGGAGTCAAGATTGCGCGGCGGTGCATGGGCGCGGAAGACGCACTGAAGCGCCTGGCTGCGAGTTTAGAGGGCGAGCCGGAATGGAGGCGCGAGTATGAGCGCGAGGCGGCGTTCTCGCGGGTTGTGGGCAAGCAGCTTGCCGAGGCGAAAGAGAAGCTGCAGGCACTGGAGAACGGCATGACTGCGGCTGGATTGTCGCCGGCGGAAGTGGAGCGGCTGGCGCTGCTGGCGATGGCGGCCGGCAAGCTGGCGGGCGAGGCCGCGAAGGTGGTTTTGTACGGGTGGGGATCTCCGTCGCCCTGCACGGGGCGGCCTGCCTATGTGGATGTAGAGCGAGGGCTGGGGCGTGTGCAGGCGCTGGCGGAGCTGATGGCGGAGGCTAGCGATGTGCGCGGCGGAGATGTGCGCGCGTACCAGGCGAAGTCGAGGGAGCGGATCGGCGAGCAGGCGACAAGGCAGTAGTAAGTAGCGGGCGGTTCAACGCAACATCAACCGAAAGGAAAGAGCGATGACAAAAGTAGCAGTGGCAGTGGGGGGGGGGCAACGAAGTAGACAAGCGCAAGGCGAACAGTGTGCCCTCGCATCGATATGGGAAGCCGGTCATAGTCGTAGTGAAGATGGATGACGTACCTGAGCCGCCGCCTCGGAACGGTAGCATCGCCGATGAACTTTACGTGCAGATCGGCAGCCTCAAACTGGGCACCGCTCTTCGCGTCGATTTCGAAAGCGAGAAGCATGCCGACTATGTGAAGGGCAAGCTCCGGAGCAAGGCGAAGAAGGACAAGCAGTTCATGAGCAGCTCGCGGACAGCAGACGGCAAGACGCGGTTCTTCTGGCTGGAGAAGCTCTAACTAACACAATCACACAATCGAGCAAGTAGGCGGCCCGCGCAGTTGAGCTGGCGCCGGGCACGGGAAAGCACTGTGAATTTTCAGAACGTTGATGACGGATTTAAGGGGACGCGATGAGCGCCAGGGCAAGTGCATACGCGAAGGCGCTCATCGAGTGTCCGAATGGTGAGCTGATCTCACGTGGGGAGAAGCTCGTGTTGATCGTGCTGGCGGACTCGCACCAGGATAAGGCGAAGCGGTTCACATATCCGTCGATCGACACGATTGCGCCGGAGGCGATGTGCGACCGCAGGAGCTGTCAGCGGTATATGGCCAGCCTGGAACAGAAGGGCGTGATCAAGCGATTGCGGCCGGCGAATCAGGGACGCGGGATGCAGGTTTTCTACTTCTTCACGGCGCTAGACGAGATCCCAGAAGGGTGGCAATCTGCCACCCTTTTTGACGCTCCTTTTTTTGCGCAAAAGGGCGGCAGAAGGGCGGCAGAAGGGCGGCAGAAGGGTGACAGAAGGGTGACAAACTCGCAGCTCGCTCTATTGGAACGCGCGCAGGAACGGGAACTTCAACCTGAACAGGAACAAAAGCAAGTACACCCCCCTAAGCCCCCGCAAGCGGGGGAGAGTGGCGAGTGTCTGCCTGAGGAGTGTGGCGATGCAAGCACGACGAAAGACCGCACCGCGAGTGTGGCGCAAGACTACGTTCCGGGAAGCACGAATGGGACGTTACGCAATGGGCGGGATGATTCCGAAGGGAACGCCAATTCAACTCAATCTCTGCTGCATGGCCGGCAGGATGACTCCAGCGATGGCTCTGGCAATGACGCAGACGCTGCAGGAGGCAAATCCCCAGTGGAAGGGAGTGGTGAATCTCTCCCTCCGCGACCTGGGAATGCGCGAGCAGGATCTGGAATTCATCTCGCGGCACAGCGCCTTTCTGCGCAGGATGCGAGGGCGGAGTTGAAGGTGGATGGAAGTGTCGGCCAGGCTCTCGAAGACGCCGTTGACCAGGTGATGCGCGGATGTGGATTTACGGCGCGCCGGCTGCGCGTGGTGATCCGGGAAGTGTTGTGCCAGGAGACCCAAGACAGTGAGAAGCCGTATGTGTTGGCGCTGTCTGAAGCGTTGGTAGGGATGGTCGAGGCCTGGGAGGACTTTACCTCGCAGGGGGCGCGGCTGCGATTCAAGTGGGGTGCGCGCAAGTTCTTTGCCGAAGGCTACTGGCGCAACCGGGAAAGCTGGCCGTGGGATAACGAGGTTCTGAAGCAGGAGCAACTGCAGGCGCAAGCAAGAGTGGGGAGCACACGATGAGGAAAGCCGCAGTCAAGAAAGCGACGCGCAAGCAGTATGAGGATTGGTTTAAGGGTGAGATGATCTTGAGCCGAGCGATATTGCACGTTCAGCAGCAATATGCCTTGTATCCAGGAGATTTTCCGTTAGGCGCGGAAGGCGATCCGCACACCTACCTGTCGAACGCTAGATGCGAGATCGGACGCGAGAGACGGGCGGCTGGAAAATGACAAGGTTTGTTGCGGTATGGACGTTGCAGCGCGGGGTGCTGGAGAAGCCGGAAGTGCTGGACGATGCGAACCAGTGGCGCGCGTTCAGCGCGTGGCGTGAAGATGAGAGTCGCAAGGTGCGCACGGACTTCGAGTTGCGCTATGACGAGGCGCGGGTGGTGTGGGCGATAGGCAGGAAGAATCACGTGCGCCGCGTCGATCTGAAAGCAGAGTTGGCCGTGCGGAGGCTGGCGTGACAGTGAAACATAAGGGCATCTCTGATCCGGAACGGCAATTCAACGTGCTCGTGGGTCAAAGGATTTTGAGAGCGCGCAAGGCATTGGGGATCTCAGCGAAGCAGTTGGCGGACACGGTCGGAATAAGCGATACGCAGGTCTACTGGTATGAGGTTGGTCAACATAGATGCCCGCCGTTTGTGCTGAACGCATTCGCGCGAAGGTTGAAGGTCTCGCTGCGGGACTTGGTCCCGAATACCACATATCATGGTAAGTTTGAGAAATCCGACACGGCGGAAGGGAAACTCTTCTAGTATTGCGAATGGAACGGGAACATCCGGACCCGTCGCCGGCAAGATCGGCGAGCACTACGACAGTGGGCAGTTTCACCTGTAGGTCGAATACCGTCCAAATGTGTTTGGTTCCAATCCCGCACCGGGCTCTCCGGTGAGCGAGCCGAGCACTTCTCTCCTTCTGGCGCTCATCAAGAATGGGCGTATCAAGATCACTGCGTCGCAAGTGCGACGGTGAATTCCCAGTTTATCCGGTCGATGATTCGCGCGGCTGGGGTGTTGTCCGCATGGTTTCGTTTGAGTATGGCGTCGATAAGGTCGCCGAAGGCAAATGGAGCCTGATGGAGCACCCGAACGGCGAACCGTGGTATTTCCAGTTCCGCGCAAACTTTAAAACAGATTCGGAGCTTCCGGCCGGTGAACTGAGTCCAACGACGATCACCGAAGACGAAAGCAAACTGAACGCCGGGTTGTTTGGTAAATCAGCGACGGGGTGGATGGATTTAGACGATCCACGACGGCTGATTCGACATGAACGCTTTGACCCCGATAAACCGCTTCCGCCTGAAGATCATATCGAGCGGGCACAAGCAAAAGTGAAGCTTTGGTCTTGGCCGGCGTCGAGAATTGACGACGGTCTGGGCAAGCCTGTGTACGGCGATCGCGCCGTGCGCGTCTATCCAAAACCATCGTAGGGGAAAGCGTGCATGAATCCTGAGTGGATTGTGGCCGGAGTAGCAGTGTTGAGCTTTGCCGGGCACTTGCTGTTGAGTCAGCGGGATCGGGGACGCACTGAACAGAGCGTTGCCGATCTTAAAGATGAAATGTTGCGCCAGCGCTCGGCTGTGGGCGAATGCCAATTGGCTGAACACTGCGAACTGCAGATGAGGCAGATGGGCGACCGGGTTAACAACGCACACAAGCGGATGGACCGCCAGGACGAACGAATCGACAGGCATGACGATGTGATTCGTGAGCTTGGCGAGTCGGTGGCGGCCCTGAGGGGAAGCAAAGTTTAACCTTCAACCAATTACGCCGAAGGAGGCGTGCAATATGTTTTCAAATCTCTGGAATCATCCGAAAACAACAGCGGTGGGATTGCTGCTGGCGATTGTGACAATTGGCGGCGTGTTTCTGCAGCAAGGGGTGACGCTTGGCAATCTGGGAACCGGCAACGTGGTTTCCTTGGCGATTGGAGTGGCCACGGCGCTATTGGGCCTGCTGGCGCGTGATCCGTCCAGCAGCTCGACGACTTCGACGGCAAAGTTGGGCGCGTGGATGTTGATCTCTTTGACGCTGCTCGGGACGATGCCGATGGTGGGCTGCACTCAGAAGCAGAAGATAACTGTCGCGCAAGAGATCGTGAATTGGGCGCCTGTCTTTATCTCGACTGCAGACACGGTAAATGCGGCGGTTGAGGCACTCGATCCGGCGACGATTCTCGTATTGCGACCGTTGACGCTGGCGATTGACACGTTTGGACCGCAGTTCCAGCTTGCGGCTCAGAACTACCTGGCCAATCCGAACCAGACGACTCTGCAGGTGTTGCAGGCGCTGATTGTGCAGATTCAGCAGAACACGAATACGGCGCTGTTGAAGGCTGCAAAGATCACGAACCCGGCGAGCCAGGCGACGGCTACGCGGAATATCAACCTGGTAGCTACGATTGCAAACACGCTGCTGGCGTTGGTGCAGGGCATCAGTACAAAGGCGCAAGTGGCACAGATGGCGACGGGTGTGCATGTGACTCTGGCGCAGGTAAGACCTTACCTGGATCAAGACAGCATGCAGGCTGCATCGGTGAAGGTTTCGCGCGATATTGCATTGAGCGTGACTCCGACGCCAGATCAATTCTTTGCTTACGAGTCGCGAGCAGGATTCTAACGAGATCTGAGGGCGATGCCGCTGGGTAGCGAAAAGCGGCATCGCCTTTGGTGCGGAGGTGAAGACGATGGGCGCAGGGCAGGTTCAGGTATTTACGAGCGTGACGCAGGAGCGGTTTGCGGCGATGTGCGCCAAGGTGAAGGCGAACGGTATCGCGATTGAAGGCGATGCTGGAACGGCTTCGAAGATGGGCGTTGAAGTGGGCTGGAATTACTCGCCCGCGATGATGGAGCTGCGCATCCAGGTATTGAAGGACTCGTTCTTCATGCGGGCGCCAGTGATTGACGCGAAGATTGCAGCCGCAGTAAAAGATGCGATGGCAGAGACAGGGAGTGCGCAATGCAGTTGACCGAGCACTTCGGCGAAGAGGAGTTAGGCGTCGCCGGTTGCGATGCGCGGCTGATTGCGAATGCCGACTACCTGTGTATGAGTGTGCTGGAAGCCGTTCATGCTAAGTTCGGCACTGTGCGTGTTCATGACGGTTATCGCGATCAAGGACATAATGCGCGTGTCGGTGGTAAGACTGCGAGCTATCACTTGTTCGAAGACGGACACGCGGCGGCGGATGTGGATGCTCCAGTAACTTCGATTGTGGGGTTGTTTGATTGGCTGCGGTTGGAGAGTGAGTTGCCGTTTGACAAGGTAATCCTGGAGAGGAACAAAGCGGGCGTAGCAAGATGCGTACACATCCAGGTGGATCGTTTGAGTACGCCGCGCAGGTTGGCGTTCACTGGACAGACCGGCGCAGGCGAAGCGTATGTGCCTGTCGATGTGAAGTAGTCAGATGCCATTCGCAGCGAAGACTCCTTGCAAAGGTTGTAGACGACCGGTCCATGGATCGTGGTGTGAGAAGTGCAGGCAGGCGGGAAAGGCAAAGGAGCCGAGGCCTACAGCAGCACAGAGGGGCTACGGAGCAAGATGGCAGAAGGCTAGTCAGGCCTGGCTTAGATCACATCCGCTGTGCGTCGGGTATCCGAAGGGCGCGCACGGAGAGCGGGCTGTAGCGGCAGAGTGTACAGATCACATCGTTGCTCATAAGGGTGACATGAAGCTCTTCTGGGACTCGGCTAACTGGCAGTCGTTATGCATCAGATGTAACTCACTGAAAGGTGCTACTGAAGAGGGCGGATGGGGGCGGCTGTAAATGGTGGAGCTGCCAGACCTATTGGCGGCCTGTGCCAAGGGGATAGGGGGGGTAAATCCCTGGGGACCCTGGGCGCTAGACCGTATTGGCCAGTCGCTTAGACGTCCACAAAATGAAAGTTTTCACCAAAATCAGAACTAGAATCCAACCCTCTCTCAATGGTCCACTACAGCGCTGGTAAATGGCCCAGCAATCCCCTTGGAGGGCTTTCAAGAGCCTTGTCCAACTCGCGAAGGTATCGAAATGGCTGGCAGACTTCCAAAACCGACAGAGCTTTTGCTGCTCAGCGGCGCCGGCAGAAAAAACCCCAAGCGCATCAAGGCGCGCGCTGGCGAGCCGCAATCTCCGGGTCCCATCGGCGATGCGCCGGCGAAGTGGATGACGATGACTCCACTTGCCCAACAGGCCGAAATGCTTTTCGCGGAAGACAAGTCTCTCAACGAAGTGGCCGCGGCGCTGCACATCGCATGGGAAGAAGCCCGCGATCTGCGCGACCGCCGTTCGCATTATCAAGAATGGTCGAAGCTTCGCGCCATCTGGGACAACTGCACTGCCATGTGGACATGGCTGAGCCCCGCGGATCGCGATGCTCTCGAAGGCTATTGCCGTTTGAAGCTCAAAGAGGACAAGGACGATCTTTCTGGAGCAGAACTTACTGCCCTCATGCGAGCCCGTACCGAGCTGGGGGGGACCGGCAGCGGCCGGGCTCGCCTGGGCATCCGAAACAACGCCGGCGCGACCTCCGCTCCCAAGAGTGCCGATCCGCGTGCTGCTTTCCTTGCCCGCAAGTTTGGATGACCTGACCTATGTCCAGCCGCCCCCGCTCCGTTGCCGAGAAATACATCGCCGACGTGCTTGCCGGACGCGTTCTCACTTCCAAGCTTGTTCGTCTCCAGATCGAGCGTCATGTCCGCGACCTCAAGGAGGGTAAGGCGCGCGGGCTCACCTTCAATCGCCACGCTGCGCAGCATGTCATCGACTACTTTCCGCTCTTTTGTTGCGGCGTCGATGGCGACTACTACGAGCAGCCTATCGTTCTCGATCCGGCCTGGCAGGCGTTGCTGTGGATCCTGTATGGCTGGAAGCGCAAGGACGCCAAGGGAAAGCCTATCCGGCGTTTCAAGGTCGCCTATAGCGAGATGGGCGCCGGCAACCTGAAGTCTCTCATCCTTTCCTGCCTGTGCCTCTACGAACTGCACGCCTTCGGCGAGCCAGGGGCCCAGGTTTACGCCGCAGCCACCGATCGCAAAACGGCCAGGCGCGTCTTTGACACGGCCTCCACTATGGCCCAGGTCTCGGAGTATCTCCGCGACCGGCTGCTTATCGGCAAGGAGAATATCTGTGACCCCAGCACGCGCAGCAAGTTCGAGCCCTGCGCGGCTGAGGATCAAAACCTGCAGGGTTTGCGGCCTTCATTCGTCTGTATCGACGAGCTGCACGCGCACGCGAATGAAGGCGTCTGGAATGCCTTCTACACGCGCCTGGGCAAGTGCCGCCAGCCGCTCATGTTCGCGATCACGAACAGCGGCTTCGACCGCAATTCGGTCTGTTACAAGCAAAGGGAGTACTCGGAAAAGGTTCTTCAGGGAATCGTCCCTGACGATACCTGGTTTGCCTGGATCTGCGGTATCGATGATGAGGGCCAGGAGGACTTTGACTGGGAAAACGAAACCAACTGGATCAAAGCCAATCCTTGCCTGGGCGGCGCGGTCAAGCTCGACGACCTTCGCCAACAGGCGATCAAGGCTAAAGAGGATCCCAGCTATCTCAATTGGTTCCTGCGCTTCCGCCTCTGCGTCTGGACCACTGCTTTCTCTCACGCGATACGGATGGACCTGTGGGATTTATGCAAGCTCGCAATTGCGCGCGAACTGCTGAAGGGGCGCCGCTGCTATGGCGCTCTCGACCTTTCCACGACTACAGATATTTCCGCCTTCGTGCTTCTCTTTGAGCCGGTAGACGAGGATCCGCACTGGCATGTGTTGCCGTACTTCTTTTTGCCCAAAGACAACATCGCCTTCCGCTGCAGGCGCGACCGCGTCCCCTACGACGTTTGGGCGAAGGAAGGGCTATTTGAGCTGACCGAAGGCAACATCATCGACTACCGATTCATCCGGGCCAAGATTAACGAGCTGCGCGAGGAATTCGAAATCACCCAGATCGGCTTCGATCGTTGGAACTCGACCGAGATCGTGACCCAGCTCGGCGAAGAGGATGGCTTCGAGATGGTTAAGATCGGCCAGGGCATGGCCAGCATGTTTGCTCCCACCAAGCGAATGATCGAGCTGATGTCAACTCAGGAACTGGCGCACGGTGGAAACCGAGTCTTGCGCTGGATGGCTTCAAACATGATCGTGCAGCAGGATCCCGCTGGCAACATCAAGCCGGACAAAGCGCGGTCGCGGGAAAAGATTGACGGCATTGTCGCGCTTTGTATGGCTCTCTTCTGTGCAATGGCAGCCGGCGGCAGTTGCTATACCGAGGGCGAAGTCAAGTACGTGTAGTTCGGGGCAAACCATGATAAAACCGTTGCAAAAACTCTGCTTTGATCTCGCCTTCCTTGTGGGATGCGCGATCTTCGTCTACGGCCTCTGGCTTGCCTGGCGGCCGCTCGGCTTCATCGTTGGCGGCATCGTGCTTGCTGCGTTCTCTTTCTTTTCCGCATACAGGCCTGCCACGGCATCGGCAGAGAGTGAGGAGTAATGGGTCTCATTCAGAACATCAGCCGCGGCGCGCTAAGCTTCCGCGCCGATGTCAGTGGAACGCCTGCCGCCTGGGACGACTACTGGTATAGCAAGCTGGGCTTTTCGTCCGCTGCCGGCATACGCGTCGACGCGGATAGCGCGAAGCGTATTGCCACGGTGCAGGCCTGCGTCGGTATCAAGAGCAAGAACGTCGGAATGATGCCATGCAAGATCTTCACCGAGGCGCCGGATGGGTCGAAGCGCATGGTGCCTCACCATCCGGTCTTCGATGTGCTTTACTCGCGCCCGAACTCGCAGCAAACGGCCTTCGAGTTCAAGCAAATGATGCAGGCTCATGTCGAGCTGCGCGGGAACGCCTATGCCGAAATCAAGGAAGGCCCGCGCGGTCCCGTCGACCAGCTCATCCCCATGCATCCGGATCGCGTGCACGTCGAGCGGCTCATCCCGAGCGGTAAGCTTCGCTACCGCTACGATGACCCGCTGACACACGAGACGCGCAACCTGATGCAGGAGGAAGTCTTCCATCTGCGGAACTTCTCAGATGATGGCTCGGTTGGGCAGTCGACCGTCGCCATGGCCGTCGACAGCTTCGGTGTCGCTCTCGCGCAGCAGGACTATGTCGCTCGCTTTCTCAAAAACGACGCGCGGCCGCCAATCGTCTTCGAGGGCGCGGCGTTCAAGACAAAGCAGCAGGAAGAAGACTTCCTCGGTAGCTGGCAGAAGCGTCACACTGCGGCCAATCGCGGCAAGTCGGGCCTGCTGCCCCCGGGCATTACCGCCAAGGTTCTGGGGATCACGCCAAACGACCAGCAGCTCCTCGACTCGCGCAAGTTTTCGCGCATCGAGATATGCAGCATCTTTGGCGTTCCGCCTCATCTCATTGGTGAGACAGAGAAGACGGCGACGTACGCCAGCGTAGAGCAGTTCAATATCATGTACGCCGTGCACTGCGTGATGCCCATGCTGGTCATGTGGGAGCAGGCCATCCAGCGCGATCTGCTCACGTCGTCGAATTATTTCGCTAAGTTCTCGATGGCTGCTCTCCTTCGTGGAGATACAGCCAGCCGCTACGCCGCCTACCACACTGCCATCGGCGACGGCTGGCTGTGCCAGGACGAGGCCCGGGCGCTTGAGGATATGAATCCGATTCCCGGTGGATACGGAAGGAAATACTGGCGGCCAGCAAACTGGATCAGTCTTGATCAGAATCCAGTTCAGCCCCAACTGGCAGCGCAGACCGCGGCCAATGACACGGAGGATCCAAACGAGGGCGATACGGGAGCGGTGGACGCTGCCAAGGCGGATGCCATCGTCGTGCGCGGGCACCTCCAGGCGCTGGCTGCAGGCGTCGCCGATCGCTGCGTCCGCAAGGAAGTGGCCATGCTGCGCAAGATGGTCGAGCGCGGCGCCACCGATTACGACGTGGAGGAGTTCTACGCGAGCCAGCGTGAATTTGTTGCGCAGGCCTTCAATCTTGATGCCGAAGGCGCAGTGCCTATCCGGCAAACCTACTACGATCGCGCCGGCGAGATATGTGGCCTTCTTGCCTTGGGTGACAAGGGCGCGGCATACGAATACATCGACCTCCTGGCGGCGCGTGAATCGCTTCGCCTGGCGGAGATTGCGGTCAAGGGGGTGACGGCTTGAAGGAACACTCGTATCTGCGTCAGGCGCTCCAGGGCACAACCTGGTACGTGCATAAACCGAAGATGCTGGAACTGCTCGCCTTCTTTGAGATGCGTCTCAATGGCGGCCGGGCCGATGGCGAAACGCTGGCAGCCCTCCGCGCCGAGAACGATGCGCGCAAAGAGCGGGCGTTGGAGCTGCTTGCGATCTCCGCGTATAAAGATGACGAAGACTTCGCCCGCATGGAGGCAGCCAGGGCGCAGAATGTCTCCGCTTCCGCGGCTGGATCGGTCGCTGTCATTCCGGTTTACGGAGTCATCTGTCATCGTGCCGACATGTTCTCCGACTACTCCGGGGGCACGTCGACGGAGAAGCTCACGCAGCAAATCCGCCAGGCCGTCAACGATCCCAACGTCAAGGCGATCGTGATGGACTTCGATACGCCAGGTGGATCCACGGACGGCGTCGACGAACTCGCGACAGAAATCTTCAACGCGCGGAAGAAGAAGTCGATCTCCGCGGTCTCGAATTGCCTGTGTGCATCCGCCGGCTACTACCTGGCCTCGCAGTGCACAGAGATCGTCGTGAGCCCCAGCTCGATGACGGGCTCGATTGGCGTGTACTGCGAGCATGATGACTACTCCGGAGCGCTGGAGCAGGCCGGCGTCAAGATCACGCTCATCTCCTACGGTGAGAACAAGACGGAAGGCAACAGTGCCGGGCCGTTGACGGATGCCGCTCTCGAGCATCTGCAGGAGATGGTCACTACGTTCGGCGTGATGTTTGAGAAGGCAGTCGCGCGCGGCCGGAGCGTAGCGCAGGAAGACGTGCATAAGAAGTTCGGCCAGGGGCGCGTCTTCGATGCGAAGCAGGCGGTCAAGATCGGCATGGCCGATCGGGTTGGGACGCTCGATGACGTGCTCGGAAAATACGGCGTAACGCGCAACTCGGGCACGGGTGCACGCGCGGCCGTGGATGCTCCGGATCTGCAAGCAGAGAGCGATGAGCTTGAGCTTGCGGCGGCCGCGCGCGAACGCCGCCTGCAGCTCGCCGGACTCTAGGCAGAACGTTCGGTTCGAAGGCTCCGCCGTCGCGGGGCCTTTTCATTGGAGGCCTTCGCCTCCACGTCGCGCATGCACTGCTCTCCATCGAGGGCCTGCCGCATCGCTCAACAAGCCAACCAGTATGAACAGGAGAATAATCATGTTAAAGAAACTGCGGCAGGAGCTCGCGGATGCGCGCGCCAAGGCAAACGCGATCAACAAGCTTGCCGAAAGCGAAAACCGCGGCCTCACCGATGCGGAGCAGACGGAGTTCGATGCGCAGATCGCTCTGTGCGGCAAGCTGCAAGGCCAGATCGCCTCGCAGGAAGCCCTGCTCGAAATCGAGCGCAACCTGCCGTCAACCCCGGCCACCTCGATCCAGGTTGGAACCGATCACGCCACCGAGAAGCCCTGGGGATCGCTCACCGAGCAGCTCAGCGCCGTCCGTAACCACGCTACCAGCAAGGGCAGCGCACGGGATCCTCGCTTGTTCGCCGCAGCTTTGGGCGGCAATGAGTCGGTGGATGCTGAGGGCGGCTTCCTGGTCGCTCCTGAGTTCGCTCCGGGCGTCTGGCAGCGTACCTACAACGCATCCGAGCTGGCCTCCCGGTGCTTTGATCAGCCGATGACCGCGTCGAACCGCCTGACGGTCAATGCGGTCGACGAAGACAGCCGCGCAGACGGCAGCCGGTATGGCGGCGTCGCCTCCTACTGGCTCGGTGAGTCGCAGACCTTCACGCCTTCCCAACCCAAGTTCCGCCAGGTGGAGCTGGTAGCCAAGAAACTCATCGCGCTCACCTATGCGACCGAAGAGCAATTGGTGGACGGTCCTGCCTTTGCGTCCTATGTCGACAAGGTGGTTCCGCTCGAACTCGCATTCCGCACCGACGATTCCATTTACAACGGGACCGGCGCCGGCATGCCGCTCGGCTTCACCAAGTCGGGAGCATTGCTGACCATTGCCAAGGACGCCGGCGACGTAGGCGGCACTGTCACCTTTAATTCCAAGGACGTCGAGAACATGTGGAAGCGCTGCTGGGCCCCTTCGCGCAAGAACGCGGCCTGGTTTATCAACCAGGATTGCGAGTCCACACTGTGGGATCTGACCCGCGGTTCCGGAACTGCCGTCGAGCTTCTCTACACGGCTCCCGGAGAGCGTGGCAACAACAACAGCTTCGGCGTCATGTTCGGACGCCCCGTGATCCCTGTGGAGTATGCGGCCACTCAGGGAACCACGGGTGACATCGTCCTCGCCGACTTGAGCCAGTACTACCTGGCACGACGCAGCGGCGTTCAGATGGACACGTCCATCCACGTCCAGTTCCTCACCGACCAGGCAGCATTCCGCTGGAAGTTGCGCATCGATGGGCAGCCCATGTGGAAGAAGCCGTTGACGCCGAAGAACGGCACCAACACCCTCTCTCCGTTCGTCGCTCTCGCCACCCGCTCGTAAACCTCCCCTGGTCCGCAGGCCGCTGGCGACAAGTCCGCGGCGGCCTGAGGCCTTCACGATTCCACTTCCGCTCTGGAAGGAGCAAAAGTTATGTCGAAGGGTTTCTACACTACGCAGAAGGGGCATGTCGTCAATATCCTGCCCCCTGTCGATGTCACGGGCGGCAAAACCAGCCAGGCTTTCTCGATGGCCGGAGCAGCCCACGCCACCATCATCTTGCAGATCGGCGTTAGCGCCGCGGCTCCCACCGGTGTCACGGTGCAGGCCGGAACCGCAACCGCGGCCGTGGGCGCCGCCGTCGCCGGCGCTGCCGCCATTCCGTTCGACCTCTTCAAGCAGGAAACTGCGGGGGCCGCTAACGACGTGCTTGGCGCGCGTACGGCCACCGCGGCAACCGGCTTCGTTCCGTCCGCCAATGACGGGATCTTCTACGCCATTGAGATCGATGGTGACAACCTGCCCGCTGGCAGCCCCTATGTCCAGCTCAACATTGCCAACGGCGTCAACTCTGTGATCGCCTCGGCTGTGGCCATTCTTTCCGGCCTGCGCTATGCCGGAGAATCGAACCCCACCGCAACTGTCTAAACAACCCGAGCCCGCGTCGCCCGTATGGGGCGCGGGCTACACCGGAGAGCTTCCCATGCTTGTTCGCGAAAGAGACGGCTTCTATGCCGGCCAGATCCGCGAGTTCCCCTCGGAGATTGCCCTGCAGTTGATTGCCAACGGGCGCGGCGAGGATCCATTTGCCGAGACTGCAAACAGGGAGCCACGGCTCAGTGCTGATGCTGTTCCAGGCTTGAATATCGAACCCTCTCCCGCGCAACAGCCACACGCCCGCAAAAGGAGCCGCTAATGTCTGATCTTGTACTCATTGCGCGCCCTGTCGCGGAACCAATTACGCTTGCCGAACTGAAGCTGCAGCTCGGCTTCGGTCCCATGCAGGACTCGGATCGCGCTGCGTCGCAGATCTTGAATGAGAAGCTGCGCCCCTTCATTCTTTCCGCTCGCCGTGAATGCGAGAGCTATGCGCGCCGTTGTTTCATTACGCAACGCTGGCTGCTGCGCATGGAAGGCTTCCCGGGCAGTGACGTGCGCTACAACTGGAACGGCTATCCAACAATCACGCTGGCGAAGCCGCCGTTCCAGTCGATTGATTTCGTCAAATATGTCGACACTGCCGGCGCAGTTCAAACTCTGCCGCTCGATACGACATACGGCAATAACGGCTTGCAGTACGGCTACCAGCTCGCGCGCGGCGGTGAGACGCAGCCAGCCCGCATCTATTCCGGATGGGCGCGGCCGTGGCCGCCTACGCGTATGGTGCCTTCGAATGTGATGGTGCAATTCCGCGCAGGCTATGGCGCTCCAATCACTGCAACGATGACCGCGAACTCTGCTGTGCTCACTGTTGCCGGGGGTATCACCTTCAATCCGGACGATGCTCCGCTGATGGCGGGAGATACCGGTTTGCCGATCTCGATCCCTGGCGCCGGCGCGAGCGGATCCACGCTCGATACCTTCATCGCTTCGGTGGACGTCAACGGCAACGCAACGCTGAAAGACACCGCGAAGGCATCGGTCGCAAATGTCGCCGGGTGGGCTGGATCGCAGGTTCCTGAGGAGATCCGGACCGCGATCAAGCTGACGGCTGAGGCTTACTACAACTGCGGCAGTGAGGGTGATGAGCTGCCGGTCGCCGCGCGTCGGCTACTCGACTTCTACAGAAATTTGGTGGCGTAAATGGCTGCTCAAGACCTGACAACTCTCGCCACACTCAAGCAGTGGCTGCCTATCAACCCGACAAACCCGAGCGATGACGTCACTCTCTCGCGGCTAATTACCGCTGTGAGCATGGACTTCATGCGTGCGATCAAGCGGCCGGATCTTCTGCTCGATAGCTATACGGAAGTCCACCAAGGCGACGGATCGAGCCGCCTGGTCGCGTTCCACTGGCCGATCGTTGCGGTTACCGGGCTTGCGATTGCGGGCACCACAGTTAGTTCCAGTGCCGACAAGATCGCGCTCGGTTACTACGTCGACGTGGACATCGATCCGGAGCGTATCTGGCAGGTCTACCTCAACGGCTATGTCTTCACGGATGGCGCGGCGGTCAAGCTCACTTACTCCGCCGGCTACGTTCAGCCTGGATCAGATCCGACACCTGGTCAGATCACGCTGCCAAGTGACATCGAGCAGGCCGTCATCGATTGGTGCGGGTATCGATATAAGCAGCGGCCGAACGTTGGGGTGACGGCGCGGCGTTCAACAGAGGGTGAGACCTCGCGCCTTGAACAGTTTGACGCGCCGCCGAACGTGCTGCAGGTGATCGAACGCTACGAACGCAAGCCGCCTTCTGTGGATCGCCGCGGCGAAGAGCGAGAAGAGCGCATGGCGAAGCCTGCCTTCCGTTCGCAGGGAAAGAAGAAGTAAACGGATTTGGGGCAGGGGGCGGAGTGCAGGTTTTCCGTCCCCTATTTTTTCAAGGAGAGATCATGAAGCGCAGTTTGATCCGTATTGCCCTGGTCGCATTTGGGATGCTCTGTATCTATGCATTGCTTCCGGCGCAGGTCACCGTCTCGGCGGCGCATCTCACCGACGGCGGCTCGCCTGCGAACGGCCGCATCAGCTTCCAACTTACTTTCACAAGCGGCCAGCCAGCCTCCTATGTTCTTCCAGGGGGGGGCATTGCCACTGTAGCCCCGGTCACTGCGCTGGTGACTAACGGCGCTTTCTCGGTGCAGCTATCAGACGTCTCTCTGACCAATCCACCGGACCTTTGTTATCTTGTTACCCTCTCCACGTCGAAGAGTTCCGCGCTCGGGCCTGGCTATACCTGCGTTCAGCCGCATGGAACCTCGAACGGAGCTGGGGACTGGTGTGCATCGAATGTCTGCAACTTCGATGTCCTGGCGCCCTATCTTCCCGTCGTGCCATCCGCCACGATGGACTTGCTTGCCACCGTGCAGAATGGCTGGAACGGCGCGGTGCAGACAGCTATCTTGATGGGTACGCCTCCCCAGGTTCTCCCGTTAGCGGATGCATCAGTCATTACCCTTCCGACAACGGTATCCGGCACTCACTACACACTCTCGGCGTTTATTGTCGCGCTTACCGCGACCATCTCGACGCGCACGCTCAATCTGACCGGCCTGACCGCGGGAGATCGCTTTCTTATTCAGATCACGCCGAGCCCCTCCACGGCTGGATCTCCCGCACCTGCGACCACCATCGTACTTGGCTCCGGATGCGTATGGATGCCCGCCCAGAATGCCGGTATCGCCGGGCTTCCGAACATTTCGATGCCGCTCGGCCAACTTAATCCCATCATCGTTGCAGCCGTCTTCGACGGAACCAACTGCAGCGTCTACGAGGTTCAGTAGTGGGCGCACTCGATCTGATAATCGCGAAACACAAGGTGCGCGTCAATGAAGACCGCGGCCGGCTCACGCCCGACGATGTCCTCGTAATGACACGCATTCGCCAGTGGGGAGTCAATCGCGCGATTGTTCGCTCGGGGAAGACGCAACACTTTGACCGCGAAAGGGGACGGCCGGGCAATATGGGCCAGAACAATGCTGACGCCCGCATCGTGCAAATCATCGACTTCGAACGCGCGCTGGGTTGTTTGACCGAGGAAGAGCAGGCGGTTTTGATGCTCATCTATCGCGATCGCGAAAGCTATGGGAGCACCGCAAGGGCGATGCGCTGCTCAGAGCGCAAGGTGGCGTATCTGTTGCCGGTTGCTCGACGACGCCTGGCCGGCGTACTCGACCGAATGGGGCTGCTCTAATGCTTCAAATCATCGTTGAACAGCGCAGCGTCGACACGGCGGTCGAGTATGTGGAGCGCGTCAAGCAGCGCATCTTCCAAAAAATGCGTGAGGGTATGCAGGAAGCGATGGAGGGCCTTGCGGCCGAGGCGGTTTCGCAGGCCTCCGGCGCTGGCATTCAGTCTCGCACCGGCCAACTCTTCACTGACATCCTCAGCTCGCCACGGGTCAAGGAAACGGCCGAGTTGATCATCGGCACGGTTGACGCGCAGAGCGAGATGACTAGCGGCGGCCGAAAGTTCAGGGGCTACCTCGGGACCGCGCTGGATGAGGGCTTTCATGTCAAGGCGGTCGAGGGCAAGCTCTTTCAGTTCACAGCGGCCAATTCCAGCACGCTTTACTCGATGGGTCACACCGCTTTTGATGTGAGCCCGCACCCGTTCCTGCGCCAGGCTAAAGAGGTCTTCTCGGCGCCCATCATGGAAATTATCGCTTCGCGCGTTGCGGAGGCCTACCAATGAGTCTGAATCAATACGCTGCCGTCGACCGCGAGGCTATCTGGGCCGCGCTCTTTGCCTGGTTCCAATCGCAGCTTAAAACCTCGTTTGTGTCGATGGGCCGCAAGCATATCGCTCCTCCGCAACTGACCATCGCAGATCAGCCCGCGTTCTTTCAGGTGGCCGGCAAGGAGATCCATATCCCGCGCGAGGGCAGGATCTCCGGTGTGCCTTCCAAGCTGATACTTCGCGGCTGGCTGATTCTCTATGTTTTCGATAAAAGTCCGGCCGAGAACATCGGGACTGAGACGACGCTCCCGGAGACCACGCTTAACAACCTGCTCATGGCTATCGATGCAGCCGTGGTTCCAGACGACGTGAGCACGGGAAAGTTCACCCTTGGCGGCCTGGTCACTCACTGCTGGATCGAGGGCGACAGCGATCTGGACCCCGGAATCTTCGGTGCGCAGGCCGCCGCCATCCTGCCCATCAACATCCTCGTATAACCTCCCGCTCAACTCACCAACCCCACGCGCTTACTTGAGCGCCTCAGGAGAACACCATGCTCAATCCGCAGTTCGGATCTGGGGTGCTCTATGGTATCCCTAACGCCGGCAACCTCGTCACCAACCCCACGCCGATGCAGTTCGGCATCCTGCAGGAAGTGCAGCTTCAATTCAAGGGAGACCTGAAGAAGCTCTACGGAACGCAGCAGTTTGCCCTCGCCATTGCGCGCGGCAAGATCGACGTGAGCGGCAAGGGTAAGCTCGCCTCGCTCGATCCGATGTTCTTTTCGCAGCTCTACTTCGGCCAGCCGACAGCTCAGGGTGTCAACCGTCCAGCCTACAACGAACCACACGCCGCGGCGGCGTCTGTCGCTACTGGCAATGTTGGCGCAATCTCCGACCTCGGCGTGATTGTCACCGGCGGCACCGGGTTCTCCGTCGGCACGCATCTCACCAACTCCGGCATCGCAGCGCCAGGGACCGGGCAGTACAAGTTCACTCCATGGGTCGGAACGCAGGGAGCTGGGTGGTTGCCTGACCATGTCTACGCCCTCAACGCGACCATCGAGGACATCGCGGGACACACGCAGAAGGTGACTACCGCGGGAACTTCTGGACCTGCGATGCCGGCGTTTAACGATCTGGCGGGCACTACGAATGACGGCACCGCGGTGTGGACGGACCAGGGACTTACGGGAACCTCAGCCGCTTATGTCTTCAATGCAGCCGATGTCGCTGCGGGGCTGACTGTGGCCATCAGCTACGTCTGGGACGATAACGACCGCGGCGTCACGCTCGCGATCGCGAACCAGTTGATGGGCTACGCGCCTCAGTTCCAGGCGCTGCTCTACAACAACTTCAAAGGCCAGCTCTTCGCGGCGCAGCTCAACGCGTGCGTCCTGGGCACGGTCCAGATCCCTACCAAGCAGGAAGATTTCTGGATCTCCGACTTCGACTTTGAAGCTTCTGCCGACTTCTCCGGAAACATCGGCGCCATCTACGCTGACCAACTCTAAACTCCGGCTCTAAACCTCAACCTCCAACCCGACGCTCTTCGGAGCGCCTCAGGAGAACACCATGCTCAATCCGCAGTTCGGATCTGGGGTGCTCTATGGTATCCCCAACGCCGGCAACCTCGTCACCAACCCCACGCCGATGCAATTCGGCATCCTGCAGGAGGTCCAGCTCCAGTTCAAGGGTGACCTGAAGAAGCTCTACGGCACCCAGCAGTTCGCCCTGGCTATCGCGCGCGGCAAGGTCGACGTGAGCGGCAAAGGCAAGATCGCCTCGCTCGATCCCATGTTCTTTTCGCAGCTCTACTTCGGGCAGCCGACGGCGGCCGGCGTGCAAAGACCGCAGTACAACGAAGCTTGGACGGCTACCGCGACGGTCACTCCCGGGCATACGCCGGTCACTGACCTGGGCGTGATTGTCACCGGCGGGACTGGATTCTCCGCGGGAATACAAATGACGGCCGTCACTGCCGCTCCGACAGTCAGCGGAACTTACCAGTTCACGGGTGGCACATACAAGTTCCTGGCCGCCGATGTGACCGCTGGATTGACGGTGGCCATCAGCTATGTCTGGAACGACGCCACGCACGGCTATACCCTATCCATCGCCAACCAGTTGATGGGCTTTGCGCCTCAGTTCCAGGCTCTGCTCTACAACAACTTCAAGAACCAGCTCTTCGCCGCGCAGCTCAACGCGTGCGTCCTGGGCACGGTCCAGATCCCCACCAAGCAGGAAGATTTCTGGATCTCCGACTTCGACTTTGAAGCCTCTGCCGACTTCTCCGGAAACATCGGCGCCATCTACGCTGACCAGCTCTAAGGCTGGTTTGTAACAAGACCCTCGGCTACAGTTCATCGTGGTCGAGGTAGGTGGGGGAGACGTGTCACTCCCCCACCCTCCAATTTCCAACCTGACGCCCAAACATTGAGGCAAAGCCTCTGGAGAACGATCATGAAGCTGAAATACCTCGGAGTGCCGGTCTATCTGAACGGCCAGAATTTCTACATCCCATCTCTCTCGTACGTCGATTTCAAGGCGAACCATGACTTCTTGGTCTCCGCTCCAGATGCTGACGGCGCCAATCTGTTTGAGTACTTCGACAAGCTCGTTCCGATCATCGGCCACGCCGTGCGCCGCAACTATCCCGATGTCACCGACGAAGACCTTTCGGTCTGGCTCGATATGACCACGCTGCCGATGGCCGCCAAGGCTGTCCAGTCCGCGTCTGGGATCACACCGGTGGCCGAGGGGGAATAGCAACCGGTAGCCGCAAGTTTGATTGGCCGTGGATCACTGGCAAAATCATCACCGCTACCGGGTGGACCTTCGACATTCTGAACGAGGCCAGCTTCTGTGACATCGTCGATCTACTCGAATACTGGGCCGAAGAGATGCCTACCCATGTTCTGCTCTCGCTGCGCTATCTGGGGCCGAGCAAGCATGGCAAGCAAATCGACGAAGCGCAGGCTCGCAAGGATATGGGAGAAATGGGCCGGATTATGGGCATGCCGGCGCAACCGCTCCCCGCAAACCTTAAAGAGATGATCCGCTCTGCGGAGGAGCTAAAAGGGAAAAACAGGGGCCTTTAATTTGGGAATTATCCCTTTAACTCCCGTGGAGGCACCGTGAAGAACGGAATTAAATTGGCGTTCGGCATCGTTGCAAATTGCGATGTTTGTTCTGGTGCGCCATGCATTTCGGGGCGGCGAGTGATGACTGCGTCGATTGCAGGGCGCTTTCTGGCCGGAGATACGGTCGCTGAAATCGCCGAAGACTATGAAACGACCACCTCCGATATCGAGAATGCGATCCGCTATGAATTTGATCGTCGAAAACGGAGAATCCCAGAGTTTAGGGCAACACGGGACTTAAAGGGATAAGTCCCTTAATTTGCATGGCGTATAATTCTTGCCCATGGGAGGGTTGTACGCCATGAGGTTTGCAGGATGTTCTCGGGCTACACTGGCGATGCTATTACTGATGGCTGTGATCGGGATCTGCGCGGACACTTCCTATGTGACCTGTACCGGTTCCGATCCATGTCGCGCCTGCAAGGATTGTTCGCGCTGCAAGCATTGCGGGAGGGATAGCGGTCGTTGCGGAGTGTGTAAGCGGCATCGTGTTTCGCGATTAGAGGAAGTGACAAAATGAAAGTCTGGTGTTTGCTCTTTTTCATTTTTGCAATGAGGAGCGCGGGCGCACAGTCCCCCGCCGGTGAGTGGCAACATGTATCCAAGCAAGATGTCTTGAACGCCAAGACGATTGATCGCTATGTCCTCTTTGGGAAGTACTTGTCCCCACCGAAGGTCACTGCGGGAGAAAATCAGCCCACGCTGGTAGTGGAGTGCCATGCTCAGAAGGTGTTGCAAAACTTTGTGAATGTCGGAGCGGTTGTAAATTCGAGGTTCATGGAGGCTCGCCTAGATGGCAAGCGTTTCACGCTTGATGGTGATTCAATTAGCACGGATGGTCTGGCTGTCTTTTTTTCTCGCCTAGATCTGGGGAAGGTCCTGGTTGGCCACACTTTGATCCTGGGTGCGGATGAGTATCTTGGGGCGCAGGTGATAATGCAGTTTGATCTGCCTGATTCCTCGATTGTCTTCGCAGGGTGTGGGAGAGATATTTTCTTGAAACAAGTCAAACGGTAGGCTTTGGTGCCTGCTCTGAGCCCCGCTCCGGCGGGGCTTTTCTGTTGGAGAAAACATGCCTGGTGACGGAATCCTAAGAATTGGCGCAACGGTCGATAAGACCGGAGTAGAAGCTGGACTCAGTGGTATTCAGGACGGGGTCCAGACGACCGTGCAGAGCATCGCCGTTCAGGTTGAGGAGACCTGCGCCCGCACTAAGGCAGCCTGGAACAAGCTCGGCGACGATGTTAAAGCGGCGGCGCAATCTGTTTCCGCCGAATCACTAAAGGTGGCCGAAGCAACCAAGGCGCAGACGGCCGCACTGGCTGATCTGCGCCGCGCTTCGGTGCTTTCGAGGGACGCTAAGCTTGACGAAGCTACCAGTACAGGAATTCTCGCTGCTGCACAGGTGAAAGTCGCTGCGTCTTCCGCCGCGGTTGCCGCTGCTAAGAAAGAGGAAGCCACCTCCGTGGCCACCGCGGCAGAGGAAGAGGCGCTTAGCTCCAACGTTATAATTGCTGCCTTCCAGCGGGCCGCCTTTGGTGTACGTGAATCCTGCACTTTGATCCAGGAGAAACTGGTCGAGACGGCGGAGACTGGCAAACTCAGCGCGGAGGGAATCACCGCTGGCTTCGCTGGCCTGGGCTCTCTGCTTGGTGCAGGAATCTTTGTCGGTTTCGCCGCACACTTTCTTGACGAGACATCGAAGATGGAGATCGAGTTAGCTCACCTAGCTGAGAAAACTGGAATCACGATCCAATATCTCGCGGGGCTTCAGCAGGTTGTCAGGGAGTCGGGCGGCGATTGGGACGCCGTCGCTACGGGACTTATGAAGATGAATAAATCTCTGGCGGATTCCACTGAACCTTCGAAGGCGTTGATTAACGCGCTCGGGGGCATAAACGTCAAGATCGAAGATCTAAAGGGGCTGCAGCCGGAGGCAAAATTGCAGCTTCTGGCGATAGCTTTTGCTGCATCCGAGAATGCCGGTAATAAGGCAGCTGCGGCGACTGCGGTATTCAGTAAGGGCGGTCAGGCGTTGATTCCTGTACTTAACGAGCAAGGCGCTGCGCTTGAAGAGAACGTCCGTGAGCACGCAAAACTGATCGCCATCACTAACAAATCCCTCGATGCCGCGTTTCTGTGGCAGCAAACGACTGCTCGGCTCTCAGCCGAGTTTCGCAGCGTGATGGTGCCGGCAATCGCCTTGGTCGAAGAAACTATCGCTGGGCTACTTTCGGTGGTCAAGGGCTTGGATGCTGTGATCTGGGCGGTGATCGATGCAATTGGAGCGCTGGCTAAAGCGCTCATGACAGTAGGTGGAGTGATCTACGATGCCATGACCGGCAACTTTGGCAGGATGAGGACGGATGCTAAAGAGTTGACCCATGACCTGGCTATGATCTGGGAGGATTATGGCCGCACGGCTGGGCAACGGTTCAAAGAGACAGCCGCGCTTTGGAATTGGAAGCCTCCAGAGGTTGCGCGTCCGAAGCCGCCCGGAGACACCGGCGCTGATGGGGACGATGGGCTTAACGGAGTGGCTGCTGCAGCTGCCTTGAAAAAGGACGTCGCGGATCTGAATGCTCTTAAAATTGCGCACTACATGACCATAGAGGAAGAACGGGACTTCTGGGCTAAGAAGCTGGCGGCGGCTCATGAGGGATCTGATGAGTTCATTGCACTCCAGGCGAAGCTGGCCCCATTGATGAATCGTTCGACGCGGGCTCCCTCGACCAAGGCAGATATCTCCGCGGACGAAGAAGAGCTGACGAGAATTATGTCTGCTCACCGCCTGACGATTGATGAAGAGGTGGCGTTCTGGCGTCGGAAGCTTGCTGTTAACAGTGGAGGAATAAATGAATATGTCGCAATCCTGAAGAAGGTCAACCAGGCGCAGGGCAAAGGGCCTGAACTCGAATCCGCAGATCTATCACACAGTGGGGTTGACGGTAAGGCGTATATCAAGGCCGCGGAAGAACGGGTAAAAGGGGAACTCCAGGCTTATCGTTCGCAGGCTGAAGAAAAGATGCGGATGGCCAGCGAAGACTATGCCGAAGTAGAGAAGAACACCGCTTTTGAAGTCAGTATGGGCCGCATGTCGGGTGAACAGCGTATCGCCGCGTTGCGCTTGGCTTCAAACCAGGAGAACCAGATACGCCAGCAGCAGTCTAAGTTTATTGAAATGCTGGACATGAACGACCAGAAGGCCTACGAGCGGCTTCTCAAACAGGAAGAACAATCAACACGGCTGCACCTGGGTCAGATCGCGCAGCTCAACCAGCGGACTGCGCTCGAAACGGCTAGGAATTGGCAACACGCCTTCGACAAGATGAGTGACACCTTCAGTCACAATACCGCGAGCTGGATCTTAGGCCAGCAATCGCTCGCGCAGTCCTGGTCGAATACCCTTGTGGGCATGACGCGGACTGTGGTTGAGAATCTGCTTAAACAGGCCATCGCCTACATAACGCACGCCGCAATGGTGGAGGCGGTCCAGGAAAGACAAAAGATGAAGGATGCTGCTGAGGCTGCTCGTAAAGCATATATTGCCGTGTCAGCCATTCCGGTTGTTGGGCCGTTTCTCGCGCCGATAGCGGCGGCCGGCGCGTTTGCGGCTGTGGAGGCATTCGAGCAGGGCGGCATCGTTGGGGGCCGTGGCGCGGTACCAATTCTCGCGCATGCTGGCGAGCGCGTGCTGACGCCATCGCAGACCAGGAACGTTGAGCGCATCGCGAATCAGGACAACTCTTCGAACTCATCGCAGGCTAACCACTTTCACTACTCGCCGCAGATCAGCGGCATTGACGGCGCCTCGGTTGAAAGTATGGCTCGGAAGCACAGCGCTACATTCACCCGCGAAGCGATGCGTCAGCTTCGCTTGAGAAACAAAACGTAAGAGGATTAGAGATGGGTATGATCAAGCGGATAAGGACTGCCAAAAAAGAAGAAGTTAAGCAGGAATGGCTGCGCATCAACCGTAAATATCAGGCTGGCGAGGTGCTTTCCGAAAGCGAGCAAGCGACCCTAATCGAAATGTATGCTCTGGCATCGGATCTCGTCATCGACCCTGAAAAACTGAAACAGGAGATGGCTAGGATTGCTCATACCCGCCAGCTTCGACTCGCCAATCAGATCTGAACGCATCCGCGTTCGATGACAAACAACTGAAATCTTACATTCGTTTCGCGGAGCGAAACCTTGAGCCTGACCTTTCCAAGTTTGGTGTTGCCGACGTGTGTCGGATGGGACTTCGCGAAACGTTCGAAGTTCTCGACGACATTGCAGACGCCCCAGTCGATGCGCCATCCAGCATCGGCGACCTTGCAGGCGAGCGTGATCTACGAGCTCGAGCTTACGTACGAATTCCTGAAGAACAAGGGCCTCACCTACACCGATGATGTCGCTTACCTGCAGGCGTTCTACGAGGCTTGCCGTGGCGGCTTTGGTTGGTTCACCTTTGACCCGTCGCAATACAGCCTCGATACCATGGCGGTGGTTCAAGACACCACAAAGCTCCGTAACGGCTACTTTGGCGTTGGGGATGGGGTAACCACATCCTTTCCGCTCTGGCGCTCCACGTCGGCCCTGGGGGGCGGCACGGTCACTCCTGTTGAGCTCATCCAAAACGTGACACTGCTTACGGGGATCTATTCAAACGGCGGTCTGGTTTCGCCAGCTGTCTACACCTTAACCAGCCTGGGAGCACCTCCTCAGGGCGGTGCGTGGGTCACCTTCAACACAGCGCCGGCGTCGGGGGTTGTTTTGTCCTGGGCGGGCAATTACAGCTACCTTTGCCGGTTCGCGGAGGACCTGCTTGATCTGAATGAGTTCATGTATCAGCTCTGGGAGTTGAAGAGCCTGAAGCTGGAGACGATCAATTTATGAAGAACTACTCTGCTGATCTAATGGCACTGCTTGCGTCGGGGCTGCCGCTATATCGTGCCGATCTCTTCGCGATCGGACCGTGTCGCAATGGCGCTTACATTTATTCAACCACCGGGCAGCTCCCGGTAACCTTCGGTGGCAACACATATCAGCCGTCGCAATTTGGTTCCTGGTCGCGCGACGACGTGACGATGAAGGTGGGGCTCGAATCGAATTCCACGCAGTTGACGGTCTTCGCCGATAATCAGGTGCCTGTTTACTTTCCCGGAACATCGAATGCCGCGCTTCTGTTTGATGGCATCAAGGCTGGCCTTCTGGGTAAAGCGAAGGTGACGATCTACACGGCGTACATGCCGGCGTGGGGAGTCGTCACTGGGCCGACTGCGGGCTCTTATGTCGAAACGAAGTTTGTAGGGATGGTGGCGCCGGTTCCCCAGATTGGTATGACGAAGGCCACGATCGAAGTGCGGGACATGTTGTATCTGCTGAATACGCAGGTACCGAGCCGGGTGTTTCAGGCTTCCTGTTCGCACGTTGTCTTCGACGCCGGATGCACTCTGGCCGCTGCGACTTTCACGAAGACGGGCACGGTGGCTTCGATCACCTATCCCTACCAGTTTGTGACCGCCGCGCACATCACACCCCACTCGGCGGCCGGGACATTCTCGCAGGGCGTGCTGACCTGGACGTCGGGAGCCAATAGCGGCCTGATTGATTTTGTGCGGCTGTGGACGCCCGGGGGAAGCAGCGACACGATCCAGCTCGACATGCAGCCCATCTTCCCGATTGCAGCCGGCGATACCTTTGCGATTCGCCAGGGATGCAATAAGACCTTCGCGTCCTGCTCGGATCTACAGGGCGCGACGAACGCCTACATCAACTTCGGCGGCGAGCCGAATGTGCCAGTTCCGGAGACGGCAATCGGATGAAGACAGAGACTGAATTTCGTTCCGCGATCGCGGAGGAAGCAAAGACCTGGATCGGCACGCCCTACCATGCCAACGGCGCTGTGAAAGGTGTCGGCGTGAACTGTGCGCAGTTTCTCTACTGCGTCGCCAAGGCCGCCACTGTGATTGCGTCCGATGCGCCGCTGCCGCGCTGGTTTACTCCGCAGCTCGCGACCCACTCTAAAGAGGAGCGCCTGGTCGCTTACGTCATGTCGTACGGGGCCACAGAGGTGAGCGAGGCCTGCGTCGGAACGGGAGACATCGTGCTCTATAAATCCGGGCAGGCACACGGCCACGCGGCGATCGTGCTCGATTGGCCGTGCATCATCCACGTGCTGCCCGGGCATGGCTGCCAAATGGGCCACATTGACGAGGGCAGACTGGGCAAGTTTACCCGGAGATATTTCACGCTCTGGAAGGGATGCGAATAGGCGATGGGACTCTTTGGCTCAGGACAAACCGGGCAGGCGCGCTATTCGGGCGAGGAGCATAATCTCAAGCTCACGCAAAGCGTCTTTGGGACCACTGCGCCCATCATCTTCGGTACGCGGCGCGTTCCCGGGAAGCTGCTCTTCTACGGTGGATTCTATGCGGTGTCAATGCCCTCCGGAGGCGGTAAGGGTGGCGGCGGCGGCAAGGGCAGCCAGGAGTATGACTACTATGCCGACATGCAGCTCGCCCTGGCCTCGGGCAGCGCGGCCGGAGGCTGCCGCGGGATCCTGAGCGTATGGGACCAGCAGGGCCGCCTTGGGAACGTAAACGACGGCTACATCTACACAATTCCACCGGGCGGCGGCGACGTTAACCCTCAGGTGGCCGGATCGGCCTCTATTCAGATGGACCTCGGGGTGACGAAGAGCGTGGCCTATTCCGTGGTCGCAAATGACTACGGAAGCGGAGGATCGCGCACCCTCTCCGGAACTCAAAGCGTTCCTATGGCGAAGGTGGCCACCGCGCCTGGCGCAGGTCAATATGCTTTCAACCCAGCGACATCGAAGTACACTTTCTCGGCAGCCGACGCCGGCGTCCAGGTCACCATCTCCTATAGCTGCGTCTATTCGCTGTTTTACTTCGACACCACACAGGCTGCCGAGGTTCCCCTCTCTGGGCCGCATCAGATCTCGACGAACAACCAGCAGTATTTCTGGGCGAACCAGGGCGTTGTTCGAGTCGATACCGGCGCGACGCTGGTCGAAGGGACCGACTATACCCAGAGCGCCGGGTACTACACTTTCGATCCATCCCTGGCGGGCGTGTACGTCTACATCAGCTACACGTTTACCTCAAGCGATTCGAACGT
>CAIKND010000220.1 GCA_903828675.1 uncultured Acidobacteriaceae bacterium | reverse complement strand
TGCAGGCTTTGAAGTCCTGCCCTTTCAAAACAGGCGGTTCCGAGGCCTCGGGGAATCAGGTCATTACAAAAGTCGATCAAATTTTCTTGCTAATCTTGCGCTCGACCTGACTCCAAAGACCGAGACTGCGCGTTATCAGCCTCTGAAACTTCCTCATAGGCAGTGATCCGGTCGGAATGTGAGTGCGGCCCAAGGGAAAAGATGTCCCAAGCCCATTTATGAGGACTCGATCCGTAATCTGCAGTCGGTCTCCTATCCGATGGTAGTCTGCTAACCATGATGCTACCCTTCACCGTCTGGCTCCTCTTTGCCACGAGCCATGTAACGCTGCCGCAGCGGAGCATTGACCGCTGTGCACAGGACGGAGCCTACTTTTACGCCATGAGCGAAGATCCCGCCCAGCCAGTGCAGGTCGAGTGGGACGGAGTGGCAATCCGGATTGAGCACCCTGATTCCAAAAGCGCCGGTGCTACAGTCAGTTTTTCGAAAGCGAACCGCGTCCTAGTTCAGAAGCATAAAGATTTCGAAGCTGCGATGGGTTGGTTGGCGGTGTCACCGACCGGCGCGTTTGCTACAACATGGCAAGTGAATGCCTCCAGCGCAGACACGCAGCTTTTCCGCGTGACCTCAAACGGCGGGATCATAGAGGACACAGAGCTGATTAGATTAGCAGAGAAGACATTCACCATAGACGCCAAACGAATCTGCAGGACTCCTGGGGCGAATACGACGGCGATCAAGCGGATCGATGATGATCACCTGCTACTTGCGATTGATGCTTGGTCATCAGGCTTCTGCTCTTCAAACTTCACCGAAGGTTTCATTCTTTCGCTGTCAAAGCGAGAAATCGCTAGGAAGCTGTCGGAACGGTAACTCATCAATTTGCCAGCCGTCTGCACCTGGAATGTTGTTCCCGTTAAGCCGCGTTGAAAAGGTTGCGGGCGAACCGTCGCCAAGGCGGAGGTAACGTCACCTGGAAAGTTTCAAAGGCAACCGCGGATTCATCGCTGCGCTCTGAATGACAGTGCATGGGAAGGCAATTTGGCCCAATTGCAAGGTTCGTGGTTGGATCGTCGACTACTCGGAAGTAACGCCGCTTTGAAACTTTCAGAGGCAACCGCGGATCCTTTGCTGCGGCTCAGGATGTCGGTCACCACCGAATCGAGCTTGATGTTGGCATTCTCCAGCGTCTTCTGGATGCGCTGGACGTGGCTGGACCGTTCACGCACCATCTGCTTGCGTGTGCGCGGCAGGTCGCGCATCTGCTGGGCTGGCTCGTCGGGCACGAAGCTAGCCCGGATCAGTCCATGGGCCATCAGATCGGCCAGCCATGTGACGTCGTTGACGTCGGCCGCGTTGGCTAGGATCAACTCGAACTCGCCGTCGGACAAGCTGTGCCAGACCGGCTTCCAGTAAACGCCTCTCGCTTCCATGGCAATGTGCGTCGCGCCTTCAGCCGAGAGCCAATTGGACAAGGCCATCAGTTCCTGGGTTGTCGTCTTGAAGGTCTTGACTATAGTCGTGACCTTGCTGTCGACCATGTGGCGAACACAGGCCACTACCGTGTCCTTATGCACATCCAGGCCGGCGCAATGCGCGTGAAGAACTTCCATCTCTCCTCCTCATGCGCCGCCAGCGTGGACCCCGTTCAAAGGAATCTAAAAATCGTGCTCCGGGGCTGAGGCTCAGCCCGTGGCACAAGCGGGGGTGCTCAAAGGCTCCGGGTCCGACTAGAAAACGGGCTGTGAGCACCAAGGAAATACCGACCTCTGTGCCGGCCGCACAAGAAGACTCTGCAGGATGCCGCAAACCGTTTCATGCGCGGCGGGTCGGAAACACCAGTGGGAGACTAGAAAGAAACAATCCGTCCGTTACGCTGCGATGGATGTGATCTGGACAGGGAATCCGAGAGTCTGGAGGCGGTGAACGAGTCGCAGCGCCTGCTTGCCTTTGGTTGTTACAAAGCTTGCTTCGATGGAGTCTTTGCAGCAGCCTGAGACGTTCCCTTGCCGTGAAAGTTCAAATGCGATTGCCCTGAGAACCAGGGGTAGGGAATTCCGTGCCCCGCCCGTTCGGTATACACTCTTTTTGGTGGAAATTGCGAGTTTTGGCAGGGCCAGAACATGGGCCTGGAAGCGGCGTCCTTTCAAAGCAGCAGCTTGTTCGAAGAGTTCTTGGCGGACCGGGGCAGTATAGAGACCAACAAGAGGCAGGGAATATGACACGAGCGGTTAAGTTTTTTGGAATGATGTTTGTGATGGCAATGGCTCTCACGGCTGTTGCGCAAGGAGAGGTGAAGATGTCTATCTGGGGACAAACCAAAGAGGGTGTTGCCGTGCCGATCTACACGCTGAAGAGCGCGCAGATTGAAGTGAGAGTGATGGCGTATGGTGCGAAACTGGTGAGCATCAGGACACCGGATCGCACCGGCAAGATGGCGGATGTCGTGCTTGGCTACGACAAGCTTGAAGATTACCTGAACGATAACGCGACGCATTTTGGCAGCGTCGTTGGCCGCTACGGCAATCGCATTGCCCTGGGGAAGTTTTCGATTGACGGGAAGAGCTACCAAATTCCGATCAACAACGGTGTTAACGCGCTGCACGGCGGGCCGATGGGTTTTGACCGGTTCGTATGGCAGGCACACGAAGTGCTGAACGGCGTAGAGTTTACGCTGGTGAGCCCGGATGGGGACATGGGCTTCCCCGGAACGTTGACCGCCAAGGTGAAGTACACGCTGGCGGGCAGCACGCTGCGCATCGACTACACGGCCACGAGCGACAAGGCCACGGTGGTGAACCTGACCAACCACGCCTATTTCAACCTGCGCGGCGACGACCAGGGAACCATTCTGGACGAGCATCTCGAGTTGAATGCGGACCGGTTTACGCCGGTTGACTCCGGGCTGATTCCGACGGGGATTCTGGCGCCAGTGGCGGGGACTCCTCTGGATTTCAGGAAGCCCGCGGTAGTGGGAGCGCGGATCAACTCCGACCATGAGCAGATCAAGCTTGGCGGCGGATACGATCACAACTTTGTACTGAACGGCAATGCCGGAACACTGCGGCTGGCTGCGATCATGACCGAGCCGGAGAGTGGACGGAAGATGACCGTGGAAACCACGGAGCCGGGCATACAGTTCTATACGGGCAACTTCCTGGATGGAACTTTCACGGGGCGTCACGGAGTGAAGTACGAGAAGCACACCGGGTTCTGCCTGGAGACGCAGCATTTTCCAGATTCGCCGAACCAATCGAACTTCCCGAGCACCGTTCTGCGGCCGGGCGTAACGCGGCACTCAACGACTACGTTTGCTTTCAGCACGACGAAGGCTGAGTAAGAGTCAGGCTGGTAGAAGAGCACAAGAAGGGGACGGGCTTTGGCCCGTCCCCTTCGTCGTTTACGGATACTTCTATTTACTTTACGGGAGTGTAGGTTACGGTTACCTTGCCGGAGGCCGCCAGCGGGACGTGGACTTCGATGCGGGTGAATGGGTTCTTGTACTCGTCTACTTTGGTCTCGGTGAAGGTGACGGGGACTGGAGCGGTGACGACTGCACGGACCTGCTCGCCGCTGAACTTTATGAGTACGGTGTTGGCATCGACCTTTTCCCATGTGCCATGGGTGGGAATCGATTCGATGATCTCATCGGCGTGGGCTATATCGAACTCGTCTGTAATAGCTATCGAACCCTGGCCAACCCGGCTGTGCACGAGAGTGCGCTTGACCTGCTTGAGTTCGGGAATGCTATAGGCGTTGGTCATGTCGATGGTGATGCTGTCCGCAGCGTCGGAAAACGCGTGGGCGGGAACGCTCACTTTGACTTTGGATGCGTCGAGCTGGAATTGGCCGCCGATCTCGGGGACGGGATGTCCGAAAGAGTTCATAAGCTTGAAGTCGAGCCGATGGGGACCAAAGGTGGCGGCGTTATAAAAGCCGGGGCCGCCGGGATCGCCGACGGGCTGAACCGATCCCATGCCGATAACGAAGGAGCCGATGTCGTTGTGGCTGTGGGTGGTGTTGCCACCGGCCTTGATGGTGACGGCGAAGTTCTGGCCGGGGGCGGGACGCGAGACGAGGACTCCCATATCGGAGTAGTAGGTTTGGAGGGCGTGAGAGCGCACCGACTCCGGAGTAGGAAGCTGGTCGCCCTGAACCGGGAACAGGTCAAAGGAGATGGACGTGAGGCCGACGTGCTGCATGCCAGTGCTTTTAACTGCAAGAGGCTCGGCGGGAATCTGGAAGATGCGGTCGATCATGGCGACCAGGTGTTCGTCGGCTCGGGGCATACGGCCCGCGTCGCCGTAGGGGGCGGAGTTATCGGGCAGCATGGGGAACTGGAGGCCGAACATGGCGACGTGCTGCATCTTCTCGTCAGCCAGCAGGTCGAGTTTTCCGGCCGTGGCGCGGAAGAGGTTTTCGCGCAGTTCGATAAAGTGCGAGAAGCCGTAGTTCCAGTAGCCGAGGCCCTCGGTGTCGTAACCGTCGGAGCCGAAGCTTCTGTTGTAGTGCTGGATGTAGTGCTCGGCGGCGGCGACAAACATGGCGCGGTCGTTGACGTCGGGCAGCATGGCAAGCGCCGCACCGGTGACGCCCTTGACGCACACGGCGTTCCAGTTCATATCGCCGTGGAGCCACCAGTTGCCGTTGTGGTCTTCAGGGTCGCCACCCTTGAGATAGGACTGGCGCATGGGCCCAAAGATGTGCTTTTCCATGCCGGCATTGAGGCGGGTGCGGGTGTCGGCGGGAATCTTGTCGCCAAGCAAATAGAGGGTCTGAGCGAAGGTGTCGCCCATGTCGGCGGCGTTGAGGTCAACGTAGTAGCGGGTGCCGTGGAAATTGACAAGCTGGGCATCGTGGGCGGAGAGCGTCCATGAGGGCTGCGCAACCAGGCTGTCCATGACTTCTGCGATGCGGGGCAGGAAGCGGCCCTTATATTCAACGCACTCGGCGAGCACGAGAGGGACAAGCTGGTCTTCGCGCTGGTGGAGGTTGCGCTCCATGGGGGAGCGGTCGCCGGTCTTGGTGAAAGCGAGATAACCATCGGGATCAAAGGGGGGCAGAGGCATGGTGAGGGCCTGCTCGGCTTCCGCAATGGAGCTTTGCAGCAGGGAGGCTTTGGCGGTCCAGGCGGCGCGGTTGGAGCAGGGTACGGCGAAACCGGACGGCTGGGCGGTGAGCATGCCGGCAATCTGGTGAACGCGGGCCGCATCGAGTTCGGCGAACTGCTGGGCGCGGGCGGCTGCGCCGGTGATGAGGACGAGCAGGACAGCAAGGACCGCGGCAGGGAATCTGCGCGCGGTTTCAGAGTGCTTTTCTTCTGTTTTCATTTGGTGACGTCTCCAAGGCATAAATAACTTCGGGCGTCATGGTCTCAGAGAGGGGGATTGGGGGGCAAGGGCGGTGGATACACCTGGAAGCTTTCAGCTTTCAGATGGTTTGTGCGCGGGGAAGTGGTTCTGTCCCATCCTTCTCACGGTGAGGCTGTGAGAAGGATGGGGCACGGGGCTTTTGTGCGGAGGGTCGGTGGGAATGGCTTGCTGTTGGACTATCCCACCCTAGCCGCAAAAACAAAGACGCGGCGAGGATGGGGCACCCAATCTACTTGACGGGTGTGATGATGGGGGGCATCTTCAGGAACTGGTCCTGCGGAAGTGCGCGGGGGATCATGCGGGCCATGAGAACGGCGCCCTTGAAGGGGTAGACCTTGTTGATGCGGATGCCGGCGGAGGAGTGGCCGGGGAACTGCGGCTTGAGGGCGAGCGGGCCGGAGCCTTCAAGCTCGTCGCCGACGTAGTTGCGGAGTTCCTTGCCATCGTAGACGGCGGTGACGCGATACCACTGGCCGAGGGGGTGGAGGGCTTTGCAGTTGAGCAGGGTGCGGTTCTCCGTGCCCGAGGAGGCAAAGCTGTCGAGACACCATTGGCCGTCGACGATGCGGATCTCGAAGAGCATGCGGTTTTTAGTGTCTTGGCCGGTAGCGGGGTCCTGCTCCTGGAGGTGAAAGAAGCGCTGGGCCTCGGCACCGTCCGCGTCGGGGCGGAAGATGACCTCCCAGGTGAAGGTGGAGGCTCCGGCAAGGGGATGGACGGGAATAAAGAGACCATCCTCGATGCCGTTGAACTCGACCGCTTTTCCGTAGGGAGAATCGATCACGTGGGGATGGCCGAGGGTCTGGGTGGGATGGCCTCCGATGGCGGCAGTCTGGTCGAAGCGCCATGTTTGCTCTTTGGGATCGGCGGGGGCCTGGGCGGTTGCGACGGCTATGGCCGTCAGCAGGAACAATGCGGCGATGTTGATTCTGGAAAATTTCTTCAGGTACTTCACGTGTCTTCTCCCTGATCCTTGGCCCACCTCTTGAATGTAACCTGCGGCGGAGGTGCGGATTCGATTGTTGGGGATAGATTCCCGGCCTACCGTCCAGACGAAGTTGTCCGCGGCGGGTTCAGGCGGGTTAGGCGGGCTGGGAAAATGGCGCGATTTCCCCCTGATGATTGGGGGTCGATTCGTTATAAACTTGGCTGTGATGGAAACTACAGGTTGCGGTACAGCTATCGTGACGCCGTTTCGGGCGGATGGGTCGATTGACGAGGCGGCGCTCTGGTCGCTGGTCAACTGGCAGATCGATTCAGGAATCGACTTTCTGGTCGCGTGCGGTTCGACGGGCGAGGCGGCGACCCTGGACGAAGAAGAGTGGCTGCACGCGGTGCGGATTGTAGTGGAGGCTGCGGCGGGCCGGGTTCCGGTGTGGGCCGGATGCACGCACAACTCGACACGGACGCTGGTGCGGCAGGCAGTGCAGTTGCGGCGAGTGCCGGGCGTGGACGTGATTCTGTCGGCTAACCCCTACTACAACAAGCCATCGCAGGAGGGGCAGTTCCAGCATTTTCTGGCCCTGGCCAAGGCGGTGGACCCGATGCCGGTGGCGGTGTACAACGTGCCGGGACGGACGGCGGTGAACCTGGAGCCGGAGACGGTGTTGCGGCTGGCAATGGCCGCGAAAAACATTCAGGCGATCAAGGAAGCCAGCGGGAAGCTGCCCCAGATTGCGGAACTGGTGCACACGCTGCCGAGGGGGTTCAAGATCTTCTCCGGCGACGATAACCTGGGGCTGGCAGCGATAGGGATTGGAGCGCATGGGCTGATCAGCGTGGCTTCCAATGAGGCTCCGCGAGAGGTAAGCAGCATGATTCGCGCTGCGCTCAACAACAACTGGACCGAGGCGCGGGAGTTGGAGCGGCGGTTTTCAAGGCTGTTCGAGGCAAACTTCTGGGAGTCGAATCCGGGGCCGGTGAAGACGGTGCTGGAACTGATGGGCCGGTGCACGGATCACGTGCGGCTGCCTCTGGTTTCGCCGACTGCGGCGACGCGGGTGCGGCTGGAAAGGCTGGCCGGCGAGTTGGGGTTGCTGAAACATGCGCCGATGCCGGCGGGTTTCCACGCGGAAGTGTTTTAAGGGCAGTTCACAGTAAACAGTTCACAGTGAACTGAGGGCTCATGTGTGCGGGTGGTGGAAGCTCCAGCGGAGATTCTTGCTGTTCTGAGGGCGGCTGGGTCCGGGTCTGAATCAGATTCTTACTAATTCTGCTCAATTTTCTGCGCCGGGGGCGCAACTCTTGGGTTCATTTGGTGTCTAACACTGGTGACGGTGGGCTTCGACTCTAACTGAGCGTGCGATCCGTTGTAAGGCATTTCCGGCGATGACTCCGTGCGCGAGCGCGCCCTGGAACGACCCATTTCCAATTTTCTGCCGAGGATAAGGGCCAACCAGGAAGGCGTATTTTGTGTGTCTAGTCTGGGCCCCAACTTCGGCAACGATTCGGAATAAGCCGGTACGGGGGAGAGGCCAGCAAGTTTGCCCACTCTGCGTTCGCTCAGCATAAGCCACGGAGGCAAGCAGAAAGCGAAGTACCCGACATGTCCCCCAATTCACACGACAAGCCTTCGAGGCCAGCTATTTTTCTGCTTACCGCTGCCGTGATCATGGCAGCCGGTTGCAGCGGATCGATTAACCCTATCTCAACCCAGTCCGGTCCGACAGGTCCGGCATTCGTTGTTGGTACCGATGCGCCGATGGCAAGCGTGACGTCGTTCTCAGTGCAGGTGACGAGCGTGAATGCAATCGATGCGACCGGCAAAAGCGTGCCGTTGCTTAGCGGCACGCCCACTGTGGATTTCGCACGCTACAACGGCCTGCAGACATTGCTGGACATGAACGATGTTCCAGTTGGCACCTATACCAGCGTAAGCATTACGCTGGGCGCGGGAACGATCGGCTATCTGGACACCAGCGGCGCAGGCGCTCCCGTCATCAAGACGGAGGCGGCTGCACTTACGCAATCGACGGTTACAGTGACGCTGAGCAAGCCACTGGTGATTGCCACGGCGGCGGCGCCGGTTGGCGTTCGAGTGGACTTCGATCTGAGCAAGTCGATACTGGTAGACGCGAGCGGGCAGATAACCGGGCAGGTAACGCCGACGTTCACCGTGGACGTTGTGGGGATAGGCGACGCCGGTGGATACATCGACGAGTTTGACGCCGGGGTGGTGAGCGTCGATGTGGGCAAGCAGTCGTTTGTAGTGCAGGGGCCGCACGGAAGGCAACTCACCGTGAACGTAGATGCGCAGACGGAGTGGGATGGCACCGCCAGCTTGAGTGCACTGACGACGAGCAGCATTGTGCAGATCTCCGGCACGCTGGACAAGGCCGACCTGACGGTGGACGCAGATGAGGTTTCGATCTTGTCGCAGAGTGGATTCTCCGCGAGCGGGCTGATTACCTACGTGGCGCCGCCAACGGGAACAGCAACCAGCTTTGACCTTTACGTTCGCGGCCTGCTGCCTGCGAATACCGGATTAATGCTGGGGCAGATCGCACAAGTGAATCTGGCGGGGACGGAAAAATACTCCATCTACTGGATGCACAATCCGATGGCGCAGTTCCTGTTCAATTCGGGTACGCTGCTGGCTGGTCAAAGCGTCGCGGTAGGCGGTCCGGCAAGCGGAGCGGCGAATCCCAATGCGGTGACGGTAAACCACGTTTCTTTGCGGCACTGGGGATTCAATGGCACGGTGGTAGCCGGGAGCGTCAGCATGGGGCATAGCACCTTCCAGATGAAGGTCAACGGCTTTGCGGGAGTGGTGATTCCGGAGACGGTGACGGTATACGTGGCAGGAAAGACGGGCTTCCGTCACGGCTTTAATCAAATGGGCGATGTGACGGCTGGCGCCAATGTGCGCGTGGTGGGCTTGCTGCTGCACGACCCTGTTTCAGGGAATGCCGTGTTGCTATCCCGCTACGTGGACGATATGAAATAAGCAGACGATAGGAACTAACAGTTACGCCGGAGCCAGTGCATGCTGGTTCCGGCGTAACTGTTTCAGAGCAGGTCGACGATGGGCGGGAAGGTGAGCAGAAGGCTGAGGCCGAGCAGGATGAGTGCGGCGGTGTTGATGCGGGCCAGGGCGAGGTTGCGCTTGCGCCAGCGGGCTTCAAGAATGGCCCAGGTCAGGAGCCATGTAAGAAGGGCGGAGGTGGTAACTCCAGAGAGTGGGCCGGTGGGTTTGTAAAAGATGAAGTGGCTCTTGATCGCAGGGGACTTATCGGCCACGAGCGCGAAGAGCGCAACCATGAAGACGCCGATGCCTGCGGAGAAGATGGCGGCTGCTCCGGAGCCATTGGTTAGCTCAGTGGAGTTAGCGGGAGTTGAAGATACTTTTGCGCTCATGGTTATTCTCCGTGCATAAGTTGAATGTTTTGGCCGCCTTGTACGGGGGCGTACTTATCAAGCATGGCGCCGAAGAAGCCGGCAATGCCTGCGGCGACAAAGGAGACGAGCACAAAACATAGAACCGCGTTGCGCAATTGCGGGAGAGTCTTGAGGCTACGGCCGTACTTGATCAACACGGCGGCGGCCATGGTGATGGAGGTGGGGACAAGCCAGGCGACGTGTTCCTTCCACTCCATGCCGAGGGAATGCCAGGCGATGGTGGAGGGGCTGGACATGAGCAGGCGCTGCGGGAAGGCGGCAAGGTTGGTGGCGCCGGGAGGTAACGCGGCGCGATACCACGGGTAGACGATGTAAGTGCCGGAGAGGACGGCAAGCCAGGCCAGGGCTGCCATAACAACGAGATAGATGCGAAGAAAGGACTCGTCTCTGGGAGTTATGGGAGCTTCGGCGGCAGGGGAGTAGCGGCGGTATAACTCGATAAGTGCTCCCGAGCAGGCGAGCAGATAGAGTGCGCCGAATCCCATGCCGTGAATTAGAGTCCAGAGGCTGTGCGAGGAGATTTCCATTCCTGACCTCGTGTGCGGTTGGACCGCATTTCAGTTACAAGCCGTTCTTGTTTTGCTGCACGGAGATTAACGTGTTGGCGGCGGATTTCTTGTCGTCTTTGCCCCAGGTCCAGTACAGGCCGAGATAGGCGTAGTTTTCGGTTTGCCCGGCGACGGAGTGGCCGTAGGCAAAGAGCAGTTGGTGGTTGGGATTCTTGAAGTGGTAGTAGGCGCCTGCATCCATTAGGGTGGAGGACTGGATTTGAGCGGGGGCCGAGCCTTCGCGGCCATGGGAGAAGATCTCCGCAGCGACCTCCCAACGCTCGCTAAACCCGCGCTTCAAGAGGAATCCGCCATAGGGGAAGTTGCGGAAGCCGGTCTGAGGCACTACCTGGTAGCCCGCGCCGCCGTCGAGGGTCCATTTGCCGATATTCTTTTGCGCCCAGAGGGGGAGTTTGTACCAGACTTTACCGACGCCGAGACCCTTGGTGTCATCCCCGGTGGGCATCTCGAACATGGTGAAACTGCCGATTTGAGGAACGTGCTTTGTCTCCTTGATAAAGGCTATCTTCGCGCCGAGTTCCATATCGGTGAAGCCATAGGTGATGGGGCCGGTGCCTTCGGGGAGATAGACGGCGTCGTTCATGGGAGCGACGGTGCCCAGAGGCAGAACGGCGTGGAGTTGCACGCGGGGAATGGCGCCCCAGTTGAATTCAATGGCGGGGCCGGCTGAGTCAACCTCTTTGGGTGTGCCGTCCATGGCGCCGAAGACATAGAACTCGTAGTGGTGGAGGTCGACCGGGACCGGGTCGTCGGTCTGAAAGGGCGGCCCCTGCGCCCAGAGGTGGGGTGTGGCGAGGATGGGGAGCAGACATAGCGCCAATTTTACGCAGATTCGGGGGAACTTCATCGACGCTCCTGAAGCGGAACCGAGGTAATAGAAATCAGCTTAGCCACTGGGTGGCCTGGGGAAAATGCAAGCTGCCGGAGAGCTGACCGGGGAAGGTACGCAAGCGGTGCTTCTGCCAATTTACGGGCGATCACAATATGCCCGTTGAGGCAAATCTTACACGATGTGAGGGTTTTTGGGGACTCGATGTTAGCCCCCTGGTACGAAGCGGACTGCGCGTTTACCGAATATTCATATTAGGGAATCTCTGATTAAGTCATATTCCATCCCGAGCATTCCCTCAGGGGCTAAAGCTCTCGTTCATTTTTCGGCATTAGCGGCACGGCTGAAGGCGTGCCCTTTCAAAACATCGACTTAATCAGAGGTTCCTTAGGTAAACGCATCCAGGTACACGTGATTCGATAGCTTTGAGGGTGGACTAGTTCGATGGTTCATGCTCTTTTCTGATCATGTTCGCTGCAATCAGGCCGGATTGGTAAATGGTAGGGAGGCCGCTTCCTGGATGAGTGCCACCACCGACAAGGTAGCAATGATCCAATTCCTCGAACTTGTTATGTGGACGGAAGTAAAGCATCTGGGTCATGTTATGCGCCAGATTGAACGTGGCGCCGTAATATACTCCCGAATCTTCCCAGTCAGCCGGAGTTATGACGCACTCTGCTTCAATGTGCGGGCGAATGTCGCCCATGGGTGTGCGAGCGGCAATGGCATCCAGCACCATGTCGCGGAAGCGGGACTTCTCGGTTGCCCAGTCGATACCGCTGGAGTTATTGGGCACCGGCACAAGAACATAGATGCCAGACTTTCCCGCGGGCGCGACGCGGTCGTCAGTTATAGAGGAGTTTCTGACATAGAAAGAAACGTCGTCCGATAGCTTGAGGGTCCTGAATATGTCATCGGTGTTCTTGTGATAATCGCGGGCAAAAACGATGCTGTGGTGCGGCAGATCAGGAAAGACCTTGTCGAGCCCCAGGTAGAGCATGAAGGTGGAACAGGAAAATTTCTTCTTCTTGAGCCGCTCGGGGGAGTATTTCTTCAGGATGCCTGGAGGCACCAGTGTTTGCATTGCATGAGCAAAATCGGCATTGATGATGGTTTCATCCGCCAAGACTTTGCTTCCGTCCGCGAGTATGACGCCTTTTACGCTGCCCTGCTCGATGAGGAGTTTATCGACGGGAGAGCTCAAGTGTATTTTGGCTCCATGCTTCTCGGCGACTTTCGCCATGGCAGCCGAAATTTCAGAAAGACCGCCCTGCACATGAAAGATTCCGAACTCGTGTTCGATGTAGGGAAGAATCACGAAGAAGCCAGGGCACTCCCACGGGGACATGCCAAGATACTTTGACTGGAAGGTGAATGAAAGGCGCAGTTTCTCGGAACGGAAATAATTTCCAAGGTACTGATAGATGGAGCGGCCGAAGGGGATATAGCGCATGGCCCGGAGGAATATTGGATTGAAGAAATCCGAAATCGAAGAATAGTCTTTTTCGAGGCAGGCATAGATGTGGCGGAAGCGATCGCTCTCGCGATCAAAGAATTTATCGAGCCCTTTTTCTTCGCCAGGGAAGCATCTTGCTATCTCGGCGCGCATTTTGTCGCGGTCGCTGGATACATCCATTGAAAAGTCAGGGAACATCAAGCGGTACATTGGATCGAGCGGCTTGAAGTCGAGATAGTCCTCGCATTTTTCCCCGGCTTCGCGGAAGACTTTGTCCAAGGCGAATTTCATCATGAGGAAGGTGGGACCGATATCGAAGCAGAAATCGCCAACGGCCATCTCCGCGTTGCGACCGCCGACGACCGGCGCTTTCTCAAATACCTCGACGTCGAATCCCCTGTAGGCGAGGATCATTGCGGCCGTAAGTCCACCCGGCCCGGCTCCGACGATGACGATCTTCTTGCTCTTCTGACCAGATTCTCGATCCATTGGCTTGCCCATTTCACATTACTTTATCAAGTCCTTGAATTCCTGGATGAAGCGGCGCATGTCTTTCAAAAGTACGGCGTCAGGATTAGCGCGAATCACCATGCCGTCAAGATACATGAGACTCTTGATGATATCGAACATACCTTCGTCGAAGTGCATGCCGGAGATGACGCCGAGCCGGATGGTTTGCATCATCTTCTTGGTGAGGCTCACCTGACTGACGGTCTTTTCTTTGAAGTCAGCATAGAGGGCAACGAACTTCTTTTCAAAATCGGTGAATTTCGCATCGCCGATCTGACGCTCCGCCATGGCGTTAAGGCATTGTGCCGATTGGGGATAATCGTACGTGCTCAACGCTTCAAAGAAGTAGAAAAGATTCTTCCGCATGCGCTCGGAAACCCTGCCTATATAGCCGGTGTCAAGGAAATAGAAGTTGCCGTCCTTAAGCACGATGTTTCCGGGATGTATATCGCCGTGAAAGGTTCCAATGGCAAACATGAAGAAGCCATGTATGTGAAAGAGTTCAAGGAGCGAATCGTAAGTAAGCTGGCCTTTGCTTAGCAACTCATCGAGAGTGGGCCCATCGGCGTACTCAGAGACCAGGATATTCTCACTGGACAACTCCTCGTGAACTTTCCGGAACCTGAGGTGCGAAAGGTCGAAGCGAGCGCGATTGGCCTCGCCGATATTCCTCAATTCCTTCCAGCCGGCGGTCTCGTTTCGCAGGTCGAGTTCGCTGAGGGTCATCTTTTCGATCTCGTGCAGCAGGCTGACCGGATTGGCGACGCCGCGCAGTTTTGGGTAGAAGAAGATGGCGAACTGAAAGAGCCTGCGCACGCTTCGGACATCGCGCTTGAAACCCGCGACATAGTCCTTTTTCACGAGTTTGACCACAACCTGCTCGCCAGAATTAAGCACGGCGCGGTGGACCTGGCCAATGGACGCCGAGGCAAAGGGGGTGGTGTCGAACGAAGAAAAGTTCTTGAGGAAATCCGCTCCGGCATAGGATTCGATCAGTTTCACGGCGTCTTCGGGGGGGAGGCTGTCGGTGTGGCTGTACAGTCTGGCGAGCGCGCGGCAACGCTCTTCGCCGAGGAAGTCGGGGCGGAGTGCGTAGACCTGTCCAATTTTGACGGCTAGCAAGCCAAGACGCTGAATGAACGCGATATCCGGTTCGCGGTCACTATAGATGGTGTTCAGCAATCGAAAGAAATTGAGGATATTCATCGTTATTCACCGAGCCTACGCTTTCTGGCGCGGCAGGTGTGGTCGGTAAGGTACAGGATGAGGAATACTTTACGCCGCGAGTTGCTTCTTGACTAGTTCGCTGACGAGGCGGCCTTCGGCGCGGAGTGCGGCAGCCTGAAGTTTGGCTTGGACGGCCTTCATGACCAGGCCCATCTCTTTTTGGGTGGGCTTCTGGCCGGTGGAAGCTGCGACTTCGGCTACGGCTTCAGCGACGAGGGAGGCGAGGCCTGCTTCGTCGAGGGCCTTGGGGAGAAACTCCTCAATGACGAGGATTTCGGCGGCTTCAATGGCGGCGAGCTCGGGGCGGTTCCCCTTGGTGAACTGGTCGATGGAGTCGCGGCGCTGCTTGATCATGGTGGCCAGGGCCTGCTCGGACTCGGCGGGAGTGAGCGGGGCGCGCTTCTCGATGGCCTTGTTCTTGAGCGCGTTCTTAATGAGGCGCAGGGTGGTGGTGCGGACCGCGTCGTGGGCCTTCATGGCGGTGATTACGTGTTGGCTGATGAGGGCTTCTAATGCTCCTGCGTCCATGGTGTTCCTCTCTTAAAGCGTGGCTCGCGGCTGTCGTGCAGCCCGGCCTGAATGGTGGGGTTCGTCGTCTGTGAGCTTAACCGATTTGCATCGGCAGCGGATTCACCATACGTTTCCCCCTGCCGGCGTAATCGTCGCTGCGACCACTGTGGTGGCCTGCAAGACCTGGCACTCGACTACGCCGCTGAAGGTTGAGGAGGCCGCATTGACGCTGAGTTGCGGTGCTGTGATGCTCACCTTGCTCGCGGCCGTGATTTGGACCTGGGCAGCCGAAGTGGCGATTGAAATGCCATTGGCGTCGATCCTGATTGAGGTCGGCGCGGCTGCGGCAGGTACAAGAAGTGAGGGAGTCGCGCGGTTCACAGACTCTGGGACCTGGCCGGGCGTCATCAATTGAATCGTGTATCCGGCACTGTCCTCGAGAATTGAAATTTTCATTCCCGCCTTTTCGGCGACGGTGCATCCAACGCCGCTGCCTGAGGAGCCGCCTAACGGTACAGGCGATTTGTCGCTGCCGTTCCACATATCTCCGAGAACTACCGGGGAACGCGAGTCTCCGGCGAGAAAAATGACCAGGACTTCACAGCCAACTTCTGGAACCGAGAGCGTGCCATGGCTGTCACCGGCAAAGGGCACCATCACCCGTGCCCACACAACGCCATCCTGGCTGCCGATGGCGGATGGATCCAGAATCTGCACCTGAAGGCGGTTCCGGTTTTCAGGGTCCCGGACATTAAGAACGCGGGCAAGAAACGCGCCCGCACCCAGCATCGCTTTCGCGCGTTCGAGTGGCAGTTGGCTCACGATTCACCTCCTGGGAAATTGTACCGATTCTGGGGCAGGGGCGACGGATTTGGGGGAGTAGCGGCACGTTTTGGGGAAATTCAGGGAGATTTGCACAGAAAATAATTCACATAAACCACAAAAATGTGTATTCTGTGATTGTTGACCGGCTCATGGATTCCGCTTTAAACCGCGCCCGGTCCGAAACGAGGAGAAGGATGATTCGGAAGACACGCTTGTTTACACCCGGTTCGACGCCGCTGTTGCCGGCGGCTCAGTTTGCCATGGCGGCAGCGGATATTCACCATCGCACGCCTGAGTTTCGCGCGCTGTTCCAGAAGGTTCTGGCGCAGCTGAAGGTTTTTGTGGGCACGCAGAACGACGTCCTGCTGCTGTCCTGCTCAGGGACGGGCGCGATGGAGGCCTCGGTTTCAAACCTGACCTCTCCGGGGGACAAGGTACTGGTGCTGACGGCGGGCAAGTTTGGCGAGCGCTGGGTGGATTTGACCAAGGCGTTTGGCTGCCAGGTGGATGTGCTGGAGAAGCCGTACGGGCAGACTTTCACGGTGGACGAGGTGAAGGCGGCGCTGAAGCCAGAGCACAAAGCCGTTTATATGCAGGCGTCGGAGACTTCGACGGCGGTGAACCACGATGTGGAAGGTGTGGCCAAACTGCTGAAGGGCACCGAGACGCTGCTGATTGTGGACGGGATTACCGGGCTGGGCACGCAGACTTTCGATGTGGACGGCTGGGGAGTGGATATTCTGATCGGCGGCTCGCAGAAGGCGGTGATGATTCCGCCGGGGTTGGCTTATCTGAGCGTGAGCGAGCGGGCTTGGAAGGCGATGGATGCCTCGAAGAACCCGCGCTATTACTTTGACCTGCGCAAGGAACGCAAGAACCAGGTGAAGGGCGAGACCGCTTATACGCCGGCAGTGGCGCTGGTGGCCGGGCTGGGCGCGGCGCTGGACTACATTGCCGGGCAGGCGGGCGGGGACCTGGAAAAGGGCCGCATTGCGCTGATCGACAATGCGCAGGTGAACGCGAAGGCAACGCGGGCGGGGCTGGTGGCGCTGGGCTTTACGCTGTTTGCGCCGACCTCTCCTTCGGCCGCGGCGACCGCGGTTGCGGTGCCTGAGGGGATGAACTCGGGCGATGTGGTGAAGGCTCTAAAGGCGAAGTTCAGCCTGGTGACCGCGAACGGACAGGGATCCATGCAGGGGAAGATCTTCCGCGTGGCGCACCTGGGGTTCTTCGACTTCCTGGACACGGTGGCGTTTCTAGGGGCGATGGAACATATTGCCAAGGACGTGCTGGGTCTGCCGGTGGTGTATGGGCAGGCGGTGGCGGCGGCGCAGCAGGTGTATGCGGATGCAGTGAAGGGCTAGTGGGCAGTGGGCAGTTTGTTGTGGCTGGTTGAAGTGCGTGGTATCCCACCCTTGCGTCAAAAACAAGGCGCAAGGATGGGGCACGGAGCTTTTGTTTTTTGCTAGTGCCATTTCTCAGAAATTCATTATAAAAAGCGCGAAAGAACAGAAGCAGATTCTTCGCTCACCACCCCCGAACTGAAGAGCGTTTGGGGCCCCGTTCACTCAGAATGACAGTCTCTGTTTTGTCGGGAGTTTCAGAGACAGGACGCTAGAGGCTAGAAGCTGGCAGCTAGGAGCTGGTTTTTATGGCGGAACTTAGTTTTGGGGAGAAGCTGCTGATCGCCCGGAAGCAGCTCGACATCTTCCAATATCAGATGGCTGAACGGCTGGGCGTGCATGCCAATTCGATTACCAAGTACGAGCGGGGCGAAGGTAAGCCGCACGCGGCGGTGGTGCGGATGTTCGATATGTTGTGCGAGCAGCAGGGAATCCGCTTTGACGAATATGAAACCACGCAGAAGGGCAAGGGAGACGCAATGAAGATCGTTCTGGCAGAGAAGGTTTCCCCGGCAACGCTGGCTGTGTTTGCGGCCGAACCGGGATGGGAAGTTCTGACGCACGACCAACTGCCGGACGGATTGCCGGCGGCCCTGGCCGATGCGGATGCGCTGGTGGTGCGAAGCGCGGTGCAGGCCGATGATGCGCTGATGGAACATGCGCCGAAGCTGCGCGTGATTGGCCGGGCCGGAGTGGGCGTGGACAATATTGACGCGGAAGCAGCAACACGGCGCGGCATTGTGGTGATGAACACGCCGGGCGCGAACGCGGTGGCGGTGGCAGAGCTGACGATTGGGCTGATGCTGGCCTTGGCGCGCAAGCTGCCCGCGGCCAATGCGACGATGCACGCAGGCAAGTGGGAGAAGAAGAATCTGCAGGGTATGGAATTGCGAGGCAAGACGCTGGGCGTTCTGGGGCTGGGCAGGATTGGGTTGGAAGTAGCCAAGCGGGCCAAGGGATTCGGGCTGGAGATTCTGGGCAGCGACCCGTTTGTGTCGGCGGCCGTGGCACGCGAAAACGGCATCAAGCTGGTGACGCTGGACGAACTGATCGCCGGGTCGGACTACCTGACGCTGCACGTGGGCCTGACGCCGCAGACGACGGGCGTAATCAACGCGAAGACGATCGCGAAGATGAAGAAGGGCGTGCGGATTATCAACTGCGCGCGCGGCGAACTGATTGAAGACGCGGCACTGGTGGAAGCACTGAAGAGCGGCCAGGTGGCAGGCGCGGCGCTGGACGTGTTTGCTGCGGAGCCGGCCAAGGAGACGCCATTCCATGGTTTGGACAACGTGATTCTGACCCCGCATATAGCCGGTTCGACGGCTGAGGCGCAGGAGGCGGTGGGGATTCAGATTGCGCGGCAGGTGCGGGATTATCTGAAGCTGGGCGTGGTGCAGAATGCGGTGAATCTGCCATCGCTGAGCCACGAAGAATACGTTGTGCTGGCTCCGTACATCGACCTGGCGGGACGGCTGGGGTCGTTTCTGGCGCAGGCAGGCAAGGGCGGGATTGAGTCGATTGATCTGGTCTATGGCGGCACGCTTGTTGAGGCCAAGACGGAACTGGTGCGGAATGCGGCGATTTCCGGGCTGCTGCAGGGATCGGAAAATGTGAACCGCATCAACGCTGCCGCAGTGGCCGGGGAACGCGGGATTCGCATTCACGAGGAGAAGCAGGAAAGCCATCGGGGCGGAGCGGCGACGGTGCTGACGGTGCAACTGCACACGGCCAAAGGCATTAGCCGGGCCAGCGCCACGGTGATTCACGGGGAACAGCCGCGGCTGCTTGAGTTTGATGGAATCGACATCGAGACGCCACTGGAAGGCAACCTGCTGGTCTGCAGGAACATGGACGTGCCTGGAGTGATCGGCAAGATCGGATCGATCCTGGGCGAGCATGGCGTGAACATTGCCAACTTCGCACTGGGTCGCGAGCGAGCAGGCACCAAGCCAGTGAAGGCTTTGGCCGTGGTGCAGGTTGACGCGCCGGTTTCTGACAAGGTGCTGGAGGCGCTGGGGACGATTGAGGCGCTGCTGGAAGCCAAGCTGGTGCAGTTGCCGGAATAGAGGTAGCTTTTGGTTGGTTTCAGTCGAGATTGAGTTTAAGCCTTCCCCTGGGCCAAAACGTTGAGCCTGGGAAGGCTGCCAAAATTCGATCCGCTCACGTGAGACAATCCACAGTGAGCGGAGGAGCGGAGCCTGAGCCTAGACAGGGGCATGGTCCCGCAGTTTTTGCCGCATTATCAAGAGCTCCTTGAAAGGGAATCATTGGGAAACATAAACATCCTTATTGTTAGGGACGACGCCATTCGCGATATTGGATCGGCCAATCAAGAAACGAGCAAAGGTCAGAAAGAAGTTGGTGCGGCGGTATTGAACCTGTGCCTTCACCCGGAATTCGAGCCAGTCGCAGGAGGTCATGCCCGGGTCAAGGACGCCTCCATCTTCAATCATTCCAATGGGATTTCTTGGGCAGATGAAGTTCACTCGTCAACAGTTAGGGTGTTTGCCTGGTTAGGCAATTGCCTGCGGCCCATTTCAGAATTGCCGAAGGAATCTCTGGATATTGTGAAAGAGGCAGTGGACCAACAGGATCCACCAGCGCTTTCGGAGTACTATGATCCGGCGGCAGTCCTCGACAAACTTGATGACATCTTTGAGAAAAGCGAAGAATTCGGTTCGCCGCTTTCTGATGGCCACCGATGGGGACGATGGATTTTGCGGGCAGGAAATCTCAGTCTAGAGGCAGAACATGGAGGCGGCCATTATGTCGACCTGGAAAAAATCAAGGATTCCGCATCGCTACTGCGGGAGGTTCTCAAGCTGCAAAACAAGTGTTGGATGACTCCCAGAGATTTCAAGTATCTGTTTAGCGCTTTGGATGAAGTATTTGATCTTCAGAACGAATTCTTTCCAGAAGGTGAATCCAGGACAATCGATTCGCGGACTTACCTTCTCAATAGGATTATCCCTCCACCAGCGGTAACAGGTGAAGAGTAGGCAATAGCTTGTACGCCTGATCGGAGCGCACAGCGCTTCATCAAATTCAAGGTACCCGTAGTTGATCACGCGTTCTCGCTATTCATCATCCCAGGCGATGGTGCAAAGGAAAAACCACCGCCAACCAGCGGTGGTTTTTCTTTTGGGTGCGCCCAGCATGGGCGCGTTCTTACGGGTGCGAGTCCCGTCGTAAGCTGGTTACAGTAAACGAAGTGAAGCGCAACTGCATGAGGGTGACCGAGTGTGGGGAGGAAGCGTGGATCGAAACTGCGGGCCGATGA
>CAIKND010000219.1 GCA_903828675.1 uncultured Acidobacteriaceae bacterium | reverse complement strand
TCCACGCTTCCTCCCCACAATCGGTCACCCTCATGCAGTTGCGCTTCACTTCACTCACTGTGACCAGCTTGTGACGGGACTTGCACCCGTAAGAGTGCGCCCATGCTGGGCGCACAAACTAAAGAGCCGCAACCCCTTCCAAGGCTGCGGCTCTCTAAATGGCTCACTATGAGCCAAAACTACATGTCTTTGACGCCTTCGACAAACGCCTTCAGTTTGCGCGAGCGTGAAGGATGACGCAGCTTGCGCAGCGCCTTGGCTTCAATCTGACGGATGCGCTCACGGGTTACCTGGAAACTCTGGCCTACCTCTTCCAGCGTGTGCTCGGAGCCGTCTTCAAGGCCGAAGCGCATCTTGATGACCCGCTCTTCACGCGGAGTGAGCGTGCGCAGGACCTGCGAGGTGTACTCCTTAAGGTTGACGCTTATGACAGCCTCAGAAGGCGAGACGGCCTGACGATCCTCAATGAAGTCGCCAAGGTGCGAATCTTCTTCTTCGCCGATGGGTGTTTCGAGCGAGATGGGCTCCTGCGCGATCTTGAGGACCTTGCGGACCTTCGCGACCGGAATATCCATACGACGCGCGATTTCTTCGCTCGACGGCTCGCGGCCGAGTTCCTGCACAAGCTGACGGCTGGTGCGGATGAGCTTGTTTATGGTCTCGATCATGTGCACAGGGATACGGATGGTACGGGCCTGGTCCGCAATGGCGCGGGTGATGGCCTGTCGAATCCACCAAGTGGCATAGGTGGAGAACTTGTAGCCACGACGATATTCGAATTTGTCTACAGCCTTCATCAGGCCGATGTTGCCTTCTTGAATCAGGTCGAGGAACTGCAATCCGCGGTTGGTGTACTTTTTGGCGATGGAAACAACCAGGCGGAGGTTGGCTTCAATCAGCTCGCGCTTGGCCTGCTCGGCGTCCATATCGCCCTGGATCATTTCACGCTGGGTGCGCTTCAATTCAACAATGGATACACCCGCATCGCCTTCGATTTTTTCCAGATCGGCGCGGCAGTTCTTCTGCTGCCTGCGGTATTCCTTCTTCAGGTCCTCGCTCTTCGAGGCTTCAAACTTCTGGTCGAGCGAGCGAATTTGGCGCTCGAGCGTGCGCATGGTGTCCACGGTCTTGTTGACCTTGTCCAGCAGGCGCTTGCGCTCCATGGCGGTGTACTTGAGTTCACGGACAATACGCGAGATGAGAACCTTCTCTCGCGCGATGAGCCAGCGGTTGTGGCGCTGTTCGCGCACCTTAGCCTTGGCGGCCGGCGCGGGAACGACGAGCTTTTCTTCAATAAGAGCGATCTTCTTCTGGTGCTTCACCAGCGCTTCAATACGGACAACCGTGGCCTTGACGCGGGTCTGCACCACATCCTCGGTGAGCTCTTCTTCGTCGAAGACAACAACCTCTTTAACATTGCGCACGCCGCGCTTGAGGTCTTCACCAAGGGCCGCGATCTCGCGAATCACAATGGGAGAGCGTGAAATGGCCTTGAGGACACGCAACTGGCCCCGCTCGATGCGCTTGGCGATTTCAACCTCGCCCTCGCGGGTGAGGAGCGGCACGGTGCCCATCTCGCGCAGGTACATGCGGACGGGGTCGTTTGTCTTTTCCAGTGTCCCAGGGGTCAGGTCGAGTTCGACATCCTCGCCCTCTTCCAGTTCAAAGTCCTTGTCGCCGGGGAACTTGGGGCTGTCGAGGAGATCAATGCCCTGGGTGCCGATGGTGGTAATCAGGTCGTCAAGATCGTCGCCAGAACCGATCTCATCCGGAAGCATGTCGTTCACGTCGCCGTAGGTGAGGTAGCCCTTTTCCTTGCCGACCTCAATGATGCCTTCAATTTCGTGTTCGAATTTGTCGTCAATCGCCAAAATATTCCTACTCTCTCGCGCAAATCAGATTCAGCACCGTTTTGCGCACCGGTGCGGGGTCAGGTCCAGCCACGCCAGAAAAAAGACTCCCAAGTGGAAATCTCGAGTATCCGGACACATGCGGACGCAAACCAGCGGTCACCCGCATAAAAGAAGCGGTTTCAGGTAGTTGCTCGGAACAGGATGACCAGCGCTTCAGGTTTTACCTGGGTCGCCCGCGAGCCGCAGCTCATAGTTGGGGCAAAGTGGCGCGCATCCTCACAGAGATCAATAGATTACCACAAACCGTCTTGCTTTCCTCAACAAAAGTTCTGAGGACGCTGCGTCACAGACGGACTGCCTTGAAACCGGACAGGGGAGATTTTGCTTGCTTTTTCTCTTCTGCCTCTACAAATTAGACGCCGCGAGACGCATTTTTGACGCAGAATTCACCCGGAACGCCCATTTTTCGGCCTATGCGGAAATCTTCTAGCGTTGCGCCGGCTTGTGATGCTGCAGCTGCCGAAGCGCCCGGTCAAGCTCGAGCTTTTGCTGAGTGAGGAGAGCCAACTGTGCAAAGTCGCCGCGGCGTTCGGCCTCGGCAATCTGGGAGCGGAGGTCGCGTTGATGCGTCTCGATGGATCGCTCCTGGATCTCCTGGATGGCGCTGAGGACCTCGTTCTCGTCAGGAGCTTTGACTTCGGCCAGAAGAACCTCTGCCAGCAAGGCCCGTTGCATCTGATCCTCGACTACTTCCATGGGGTCAATTGCCTGACGGGTAGCCAGCGCCTGCATTGCCTTAAAAGTGCCAAGGTGCTCAAACCAGGTTGTTTGCCTGGCAAAAGCATCGGCAGCAAGCCGGCGGGACTGCTCATTCTCAGGGACGGTGATCGCCAAAGCCCGCAGCAGAACACGCTCGACTTCAGTCAGCGTGGTGGCCCGTACCTCGACGTGGTCTCGGCGCCGCAAGGCCGCCTGACGCAACTCCTCGCGCAGCACAGCAGAGTCGATGCCTAGTTTTTGGGCAGCATCTCCGGCGAACTGATCGCGGGCCAGCTTCTCCGGCATTCTGCGGATGTGCGGGAGCAGGTAGTTCATTGCCTTTACCTTTTGCTCGGCACTGGCGCCGGGAAACATCTGCCGGGCGCGCTCGATCAGATAGTCGGATTGGCGGCGGGCGCCGCGAATGGCCGCTGTGTAGGCCTCCACACCGCGTTCGCGGATATAGCGGTCCGGGTCGAGGCCTCCATCGAGAGTGACGATCTTGATGGTGAAGCCTTCTTCGGTAAGCAGGGCGATGGACTTCTCAGCGGCATTGCTGCCGGCTGCGTCCGGATCGAAATTGACGACGACATTCGAGGTGTGGCGGCGCAGAATTGCCACCTGCTGCTCGGTGAAGGCTGTGCCGCTGGTGGCAATCACGTTTTGAATGCCGCGCAGAAAGACGGAGATGCAGTCCATCTGGCCTTCCACCAGCAGGGCGAATTCAGCCTGGCGGATGGTGGTGCGCGCCTTGTCCAGATTGAAGAGCACCTGACCCTTGATGTAGAGAGGGGTTTCTGGCGAGTTAATGTACTTGGCTCCCGCCTTCTCACCGGTTTCGAGGGTTCGCGCCGTGAACGCGATTACGCGACCGCTTTCGTTGGCGATGGGAAACATGACCCGCTTGCGGAAACGGTCATAGATGGGCCCCTGGCCGCCGTCGCCCTGCTCTTTGGAACTGAACAGGCCGCTGGCGCGCAGAGTTTCGTTATCGGCCATGCCGCTGAGCCGGTCGCGCAGGGCGCTGAAACTGTCGGGCGCATAACCGATGCGAAAGGTCTTGATCCCCTCGGGAGTGAGGCCACGGCCGGCCAGGTACTCGCGAGCCACCGCCCCTTCAGGCCCGCGCAACTGCTCTTCGAACCATGTGGTTGCCGTCTCGTGGAGTTCCAGGAGCTTGCCGCGCTGGCGCGCTTCGGCAGCTTCTTCCGGCGAGGAAAACTCGCGCTTGGGTAGGGGAATGCCGCACTTTTGCGCCACAATCCGCACCGCCTCAGGGAAGCCAACCTTCTCAATTTTGCCTACAAAGCTGAACACGTCTCCCGACTCGTGGCAGCCAAAGCAGTGGTAGAACTGGCGCACGGCGTGGACGGAGAAGGACGGGGATTTTTCCTTGTGGAAGGGGCAAAGGCCAGAGTAGTTTTGCGCGCCCGCCTTGCGCAGGCGAATATAACCCTCGATCACCTTGACGATGTCGGCTTGCTGCTTGACGGTTTGTGCGAAGTCGGACATGGAAGGTCTGTATTGAGGATAAGGCCGGAGGGAGATGAAAGGTGTGGAAGCGGTGGAAAGACAGGCGGCCAGACCGCTTCGTGCCTGAGCTGAAGTACGCTTTTCCGGGCGCGATGCCGGCGCCGGGAATCCGCGCATTTTGCCCGCATAGCTATCCACGGGGATACTTGTTGCAACGAATATATCTCTGGTGCATCGAATTATGGGTAAGGCAAAAGGAGATTCCCATGTCGCTTCGTGCAGTAAGGCAGATTCTTGAAACCACACCCACCATTGAAGGGGCGGGCGTAAAGCTGCAGCGCGCCTTTGGATTCGGAAAAACGGCGGAATTTGATCCGTTCCTGTTGCTGGACGATTTTCGCAGCGATCATCCCGCGGACTATGTTGCCGGCTTCCCCTGGCATCCTCATCGCGGCATCGAGACCATTACCTATGTGCTGGCAGGCGAGGTGGCACACGGCGACAGCCTGGGCAACAAGGGGCGCATGACGGCCGGGGACGTACAGTGGATGACGGCCGGGAGCGGCATTCTGCACCAGGAGATGCCTAAGGGCGATCCGCAGGGCAGGATGCACGGATTCCAGCTATGGGCGAACCTGCCCTCGCATCTGAAGATGACCGACCCGCGCTACCAGGACATTCCGTCGGGCGCCATTCCCGAGGTCACCGAAGATGATGGAACCAAGGCGCGCATCATCTGTGGGGAGTTCTGGGGCAAAAAGGGGCCAGTGGAGGGCGTAGCAGCCGACCCGCGCTATGTGGACATTTCGGTGCCGCCGGGCAAGCAGAAGCGGATCTTGGTGGAGACCAACCGCAACGCGTTTGCCTATGTCTTTGCAGGAGCGGGAACCTTTCGCGACGCCTCTGAACCGCAGGCCGTGCTGACTGAGTCGTCTGTGGACCCGAACGCTACGCCGGTGTACGACGCGAAAAACCATTCGCTCGTACTGTTTGACCGCGGAGACGAAATCGTGGTGCAGGCCGGGCCGGAAGGTATCCGTTTCCTGCTGGTTTCGGGCAAGCCGCTGGAAGAACCGGTGGCGTGGCGTGGACCCATCGTGATGAACACCCAGGCTCAGTTGCAGCAGGCCATGGTCGAGTTGCAGTTGGGGACATTTATCAAACACGCGTAAGAGCCGTCCGGCCTTGCTGTTTCTGGTGGCATTGCATGCACTCCGCGTCACAAGAATGCGGAGTGCATGCGTTGAATACGGTAGCTGACTCCCAAATAAGGACTTTTGTATCAGGGGAAGCTTAGAGATCGCGTAGATCGCTGGATTCTGGGCGTTGCAGGCGCTTGCGCGGTTGGCCCGCAGTTTCACATTTCAGAGATTCTCAGGAGGCATGGGTCGGGTTTCAGCTTTTCAGTATTTCAGCGTTTCTTTTGCGGTTCACATTCCTTTGCCGAAGAGAATCGCCGGCACGGTCTTGGCCAGCAGCCAAAAGTCCTTTACGACGCCCTGGCTCTCAATGTAGCGCACATCGAGGCTAACCTGCTCGGGAAAATCAATCGTGTTGCGGTCGCCGATTTCAAACATGCCCCCGCTCCGCTCGCCCACCTGCCAGAGACAGGTGATGCCCGGCTTGACCTGCAGGCGTCGGCGGTCGGCCTGTGAATAAAGCGCCACCTCGCGCGGCACCGGCGGCCGCGGGCCGACCAGCGACATGTCTCCGCGCAGCACGTTCCAAAGCTGCGGCAGCTCATCCAGCGACGATTTGCGCAGCAGTTTGCCGATGCGGGTGATCCGCGGGTCATCCTTTATCTTGAAAGTGACGCCGGACGCCTTCTCATTCCGCGCGAGCAGTTCGTTGAGCCGCGCCTCGGCGTCCACGCACATCGACCGGAACTTGAGCATCCGGAACCCGCGGCCGTTGAGCCCGACGCGGGTCTGGGGGAAGAATACGGGGCCGCCGTCGAGCTTCACGAGCACGGCGATGACGAGAAATACCGGCAGGAGCAGCAGCATGCCTGCCGCGCTGACGGCGATGTCCAGCGCGCGTTTGACAAAGAAGGTGGTGTTGACGACCACCAGCCAGCTCAGGCGCTTGCAGCTCACCCGGGCGTTTAGCCGGGCGCGGCCCCACGGTGTCTGGGCAGTGAGCAGCCGTTCCGAGGAAAGGTCGTTCAGTTTTTGTGGTGTCATGGTCAATTGGCCTGGTACAGGCGTTGGGTGCAGCGGGCGCTGAGTTCCGCGAGCTGCGTCTGCGATATCGGGGACTTCATCAGCAAATCGGCGTGCCGCGCTTGTCGGATGACAAAACGATCGTGCATCGGGGCGACTTGCTGCTCGAATTGCGCCCGCACCGACGCCGCGGAACGTCCCCGTTCACGCTGGTCGCGTTCCAGGCGGCGTTGGAGCCGGACCTGCTCGGGGCAATCCACAAACACGCTCATGCTGTAGAGCCGGCGCAGTTCCGGCTGGCGCAGCAGCCAAAGTCCCTCGATCAATACCAGGCGGCGCGGCTGCCAGATCTTCGCCGTCGCGCGGCGGGTGTGCGTGGCAAAATCATAGTGGGGCAGGGCGGCGGGCTGGCCGCTCCCAATGCGGCTTAGGCTGCCTTGAAAGAGCGGCCAATCGATCGCGCTGGGGTGGTCGAAGTTCGTCTGCTCGCGTTCCTCCGGGCTCAAGTGCGACAAGTCGCAGTAGAAGTCGTCGAGCGAGAGCAGCCCGGCGTCTGCGCCGAACTGGTCCGCCAGGCGCTGCGCCAGCCAGCTCTTGCCCGAGCCGCTGCCCCC
>CAIKND010000218.1 GCA_903828675.1 uncultured Acidobacteriaceae bacterium | reverse complement strand
AATCGTGAAGCGATGGGGGAAACAGAAGCGTCTGGTTGACCGTGTCAGGAATGAAGTTCTGGCCCATGAATCGAACCTAAAACAGAACACAACGACCCTGCTGTAGGCTCCGTCACAAATCTATGCCCAACACTCACCTAGGCCGCACGAAAGCAGTTTAGTGACGGAGACTTGAGGCGCGGACGACGAGCGTGGGGGTAACAAGTTCAGTCTTGGGACGGGAGGGCTTTTTTTGGCTCACGAGTGAAAGTGCGAGTTCCGCGGCAATTTTTCCGATGGCGGAACTGTCCTGGTCAACAGAGGTGAGCGGTACGCGAAGGAAGTCCGAATAGAGCAGGTTTCCGCATCCCACCACAGCGACGTCCTCGGGAATACGGAGGCCGGCATCGAAGATCGCACGCATAGCTCCCAATGCGATGGGATCGTTGAAGCAGAAGATTCCATCCGGCCGTGGACTGGATTTCAATAGCTTTTTGGTAGCTTCGTAGCCGCCCGGCGCCCCACGGTCGTCCCCAGAGGCGCCGATGGAGACAATGTGCTTGGCTAAAGGCGTAAGCCTGTGCGCGGCAAGTGCCCGCCTGAAGCCTTCCAGGCGGCCAAGCGCTGTGCTGGTTTCGGGTCCACGGATATGCGCTATTCTTTGGCAGCCCTGATCTATCAGGTGATCGGTTGCGAGTACGCCTACGGCTTCATCGTCCACTCCGACAAAATTTGCGACCAGATCAACGAAACGGCGATCAATGAGGATAAGGGGGATCCCCCGATCCTCGATGCGGCGAAAACTTTCAACAGTCGACTGCGCCGACGCTATTAACATCACGTCGACACGGCGTGCCAACAATTGTTCAATCTCTTGCCGCTCCAATTCCGGGTATTCCTCAGAAGAGGTAATAATCAGGCTGTAACCTTGCCCGCGGACTCCTGCAGAAATGGCTTTAGCCACTTGCGCAAAGAAGGGATGAAGCAGATCGGGAACGACCAGGCCAATGGTCCAGGTTCGTCCGGTAATCAGGGCGCGCGCCGCGAAGTTGGGCTGATAGTTGAGTTCCTGCATGCGCTTGAGAACACGTTTGCGGGTCTCCTCGCCAATGTCGGAGTGGCCGCGCAGCACCTTGGAAATTGTGACAGTCGAAAGGCCCAAGTCGCGCGCGATGTCCTTCATTCGAACCGGCACGTCCCTGAGCAACTTGGGCTGCCGTTCCCTGCCCTCCCGTGGATTTGCCATTGCCCTTACACCTTACTTTCAAGCCAAGGCTCGCCCCGGCACTCAGAACCAACTGAAGGAATTCTATCCCGGACTCGTCCTGATCGATAACGTACGGCACACTGTGGGAAACTACGATATTGACACAGTGAGGGTGGGCGCGTATTCTTCGCTGGTTGTAGTTATCGATAACTTTAGGGCATGGAGCGGGCACAAGCATGTCAACACTAAGCGGATTATTTTCCATGGGGGATGGGGCGGTTCCGCAGAGAAGACTCTATACCGGAACCACCATGCCGGCGGTCGGCCTAGGGACGTTTGGCTCTGACCACGTTTCGCCTCTCCAGGTGGCGGAGGCGGTGAAGGGCGCGGCGGCGGCGGGGTACCGGCACTTTGATTGCGCCTCGGTTTATGGGAACGAAGCCGAGATCGGCGGTGCGCTTGAGTCCATTCTCAATGGCGGGCTCAAACGCGAGGAGATCTGGGTTACCTCGAAGCTCTGGAACGACAAGCACAGCGAAGACGACGTGATCGCCTCATGCCGCAAGTCGCTCGCCGACCTGCGTCTGGAATACCTCGATCTTTACCTGGTGCATTGGCCTTTCCCTAATTTTCATCCGCCGAACTGCGATGTAACGTCACGCAGCCCGGACGCCAAGCCCTATATCCACGAAAGCTACATGAAGACGTGGCGCAAGATGGAAGAGCTTGTGGACCTGGGCCTGGTGCGGAATATCGGCACCTCCAACATGACCATTCCAAAGCTGAAACTTGTGCTGCGCGACGCCCGCATCAAGCCGGCCGTGAACGAGATGGAATTGCACCCGCATTTTCAGCAGCCGGAGTTGTTCCGGTTTGTGGTCGAGAACGGCATGCAACCCGTCGGATACTGTCCGCTCGGCTCGCCGGGGCGGCCGGAGCGCGACCGCACGGCTGACGACACAGCGCCGACAGAAGATCCGGTGATTCTGGAGATTGCCAAATGGCACGGCGTTAACCCGGCGGCGGTATGCATCAAGTGGGCCGTGCAGCGCGGACAGACGCCGATTCCGTTTTCAGTGAATCATTATCGCGAAAATCTCGAATGCGTACTTGCCGATCCGCTGACGGACGAGGAGATGCAGGCAATCGCCGGGCTGGACCGGAACTGCCGCTTGATCAAGGGCCAGGTGTTTCTTTGGAAAGATGGCCAAACCTGGGAAGCCTTGTGGGATATGAGCGGAGAAATTACGCCGCCCTAAGCGGGCGCAGGCACTGATCCGGCGCACTGAGAACGATTTAGACCGATTGACTTTAGGGAGCGGAAAGATGAATGAAACTATGACCGCGGCGTTCCTGCCCGGTAACTCGACTGTCGAGATGCGCACCGTGCCAGTGCCCACTCCTGGCCACGGGGAAGTTCTATTGCGGGTGAAAGCTTCGACGATTTGCGGCTCCGATATTCGCTGCATTTATCACGAGCACCTGGGCAAGGGCCCTGAGGGCTACCAGGGCGTGGTGGCCGGACACGAACCGTGCGGACAGATAGTCACTGAGGGTCCGGGCTGCCGCCGCTTCAAGACAGGCGATCGGGTGATTGTTTACCACATCTCCGGCTGCGGAGTGTGCAACGATTGCCGCCGCGGCTACATGATTTCGTGCACCAGCGAGAAATACCGCCGCGCCTACGGGTGGCAGCGCGACGGCGGGATGGCCGAGTACATGATCGCGGAGGAGAAGGACCTGATCGCTCTTCCCGAAGCTCTCTCGTATGCCGATGGCGCTCAGGTGGCCTGCGGGTTCGGCACCGTGTACGAAGGCTTGGAGAAAATCGGCATTGACGGAAACCACGCCGTACTCATTACGGGCCTCGGCCCGGTTGGCCTGGCGACCGGCGCGCTCTGCCGCAAGCTAGGCGCAAACAAGATCATCGGCATCGATGTGGTTCACGAGCGAATGCAGATCGCACTCGACCTCAATCTTTGCGATCTGGTTCTGGAATCAGGTCCCGACAATGTTGCGCAGGTAAAGGAACTGACCGGCGGCTTCGGCGTGGAGCGGGCAGTGGACTGTTCGGCGAACAACGTTGCACGCGCCACGGCGATCCGCGCAACGCGCAAGTGGGGCAAGATCGTCCTTCTTGGAGAGGGCGGGGCGGTGGAGATCAACCCCTCACCCGACATGATTCACGATCAGAAAACTCTGTACGGCTCGTGGGTGACCTCGACGTGGCTGATGGAAGAACTGGTGGAACGGCTGGTGCGGTGGAATCTGCATCCGGCGGAAATTATCACGCACAGGTTTCCGCTGGAGCGCGCGGCAGACGCCTATGCGCTGATGGCTTCAGGCAAGTGCGGCAAGGTGGCTGTTTGCCAGGACGAAGAACTCGCATAGCGTTCGAACCAGGAGAGAAACGATGGCAGAAGTTACCGCATCTCAAATGCCTGATTGGGAGAGCCAACTCGCCGGCCTTCTGCCGCTGTTTGGGCATCGCAACTGGATCGTAGTTGCCGACTCGGCCTATCCGCTACAGTCGAAGCCGGGCATCACAACACTCGTGGCCGACGCGGGGCAGTTCGAAACCGTGCGCAAGGTGCGCGATGCGGTTGCCGCGTGCAAACACGTCCGGGCAAACGTGTATACGGACGTTGAGCTGGGCTTTGTGGAAGAGGCGGATGCACCCGGCATCGTGAACTACTGGCATCAACTCGAAGCGCTGCTTGGCGTTTCAGCAAAGCAACTGCCACACGAGCAGATCATCGCGAAGCTCGATCAATCGGCCGAGGTTTTCCGCATCCTGATTATCAAGACGGATATGACGATTCCTTACACCTCCGTTTTCTTCGAACTCGATTGCGGTTATTGGAGCGCTGAGGCTGAACAGAGGCTCCGCCAGGCGATTCTGGCGGCGGAACCGAAATAGTCACAAAGGCCGGCGCAAGAAGTCAACGCGTCTTTTGGGCTTTTGCGGAAGGGGCAAACCCTCAGGGGCTAAAGCCCACATCAATTCTCAACTACTCGCGGCGCGGCTGAAGCCGCGCCCTTTCAAAGCGGTTTTGCCCGGTAGGACGCACGGGCTTAAGTCCGTACCCTTCAACACAGAACCTTGTGCAAAGGTTCTCAAGAGCTACCGTGAAAGGAACAGCAGACAATGGCATTGAACAGGCGTGAATTGCTAAAAACGATGGGCGGCGCGTGTTCCGCTCTTGCTCTTTCCCGATTTGCAGCGGCGCAGAAAACCAGCTATCAGGGAACCCGGCAATCGCTGCAGGGTTACCGCATTCCCGATTGGTTCCGCGATGCGAAGTTCGGAATCTGGTCGCACTGGGGTCCGCAGTCCGCCGTGGAAGACGGCGACTGGTATGCGCGCAATATGTACATGCAGGGGTCGGAGCAGTACCGGTATCACGTGGAGACCTACGGACATCCCTCGAAGGTTGGCTACAAGGACATCGTGGACAACTGGAAGGCGGCCAAGTGGGACCCGGATCACCTGATGGGTCTCTACAAGAAGGCGGGCGCGAAGTATTTCTTCAGCATGGGCGTGCACCACGACAACTTCGACCTCTGGAACTCGAAGTACCAGCGCTGGAACGCGGTGAACATGGGCCCGAAGAGGGACGTTCTGGGCGACTGGCAGAAAGCCGCGCGGAAACAAGGATTGCGGTTCGGCGTGAGCGAGCATCTCTGGATCAGTTACAAGTGGTTTGCGACGAGCCACGGCGCCGACAAGACCGGGCCAATGGCGGGGATTCCGTATGATGGCGCTGATCCCAAGTTTGAAGACTTGTATCACGACGCCGATTGCGCCAGGACGATTGACAGGCTTGACTGGAACGACGATGACACTCCCGAATCGTGGAAGCGCCATTACCTTGACCGCATGACCGACCTGATCGACAAGTATCAACCGGACCTGCTTTATACCGACGGCCATCTGCCTTTTGAGGATACCGGGCTGAAGATGGTGGCTCACCTCTACAACGTGAGCGCGCAGCTACACGGCGGGCCAACCGAAGCCGTTTATACCAGCAAGGAAGGCACGGACTGCGCGATTGGCACCTGCCTGCTGGATCACGAGCGCGGCGTTTCCGACGCCATCTCAAAGAACCCGTGGCAGACCGACACGTGCATTGGGCAATGGCACTACAAACGCGGCCAGAAATACAAGTCCTCCAAGAAAGTCATCGATCTGCTGACGGACATTGTGAGCAAGAACGGCAACCTGCTGCTCAACTTCCCGCTGCCCAACTCGGGCGAGCTGGACTTTGAGGAGACAAAGGTGCTGGAAGGCATCACGGCCTGGATGGAAGTGAACGGCGAAGGCATCTTCTCATCGCGGCCCTGGAAGATCTACGGCGAAGGCCCCTCGACCAAGGTGAAGATCGTACCGGGCAACTTCAACGAGGACAAAACGAACGACTTCGGTGCGGAAGATGTACGCTTCACCACCAAGGGCAGCACTCTGTACGCGTTTGTGCAGGGCTGGCCGGAGAAGGAAGCGATGGTGCAGGCGCTTGGTCTCACCAGTCCGCAGCAGCCCGGCAAGATCCTCAAGGTGGAGATTCTGGGCCATAAGGGCGACGTGCAGTGGAAGCAGGAAGACTGCTGCCTGAAGGTGGCGATGCCTCAGGAGAAGATCTCCGACATAGGCGTCACGCTGAAGGTTGAATTGGCATAACAGGAAGCTGGCCTTGCGGCCGGAAACCGAAAAAGTTGCCTGAACCAAGGGGCCGAGAGAAGCGATTTCCGCTGCGATTGCAGCGTGGAGGCGCTTCTGTTGGCCCCTTGCTTTTTGGCGGTGATTTCAGAGGGTGAATCTTGAGTCCCGGAATCCCAGTGGCTTCACAGGAATCGGAGGGAGGGGGGGTGGGTAGGGAGGGGTAGGGAGGGAGGGGGGTGGGTGACGTGTGCCAGCGGGATGGTCTGCGCAGTTCGGGCGGGGCTTCTTCGGGCTTGAAATCCTTGGCGCAGCTTCATCTTTTGTCCTCTATGAACATTGTGCGCCGAATGGGGTTAATTATCTGCGGTGAAAATTGCGGCTAAGTTATTGAAATTAAACAATGTACTTCGGCGCTCGGCAAGAGTGACCCACTTGTACTTGTCAGAAGTGACCCAGGGCATGAACAGCACTTGGAGAGGTAGAGATATATAGAGCATCATCCCGCACCGCAGGTGCGGCTGGGTTTTGCTTTT
>CAIKND010000217.1 GCA_903828675.1 uncultured Acidobacteriaceae bacterium | reverse complement strand
ACGTGCTGGCCGCCCTTGCCACCGGAGCGGTAGGTATCGATGCGCAGGTCTTCCAGCTTAAGGTCCACGTGAATTGTCTCGTCGATTTCAGGGGAGACGTAGACGGAGGCAAAGGAGGTGTGGCGGCGCTTGGCCTGATCGAAGGGCGATATGCGGACGAGGCGGTGAACGCCGCTTTCGCCTGCCAGTTGCCCGAAGGCATACTCGCCGAGGATGGTGAAGGTGGCGGACTTGATGCCAGCTTCTTCGCCGTCCTGATAGTCGTTGATTTCTGTTTTGAAGCCCTGCTGCTCGGCCCAGCGGAGGTACATGCGCATGAGCATCTCGGCCCAGTCCTGGCTTTCAGTGCCGCCTGCGCCGGGATGGACGGTGACGATGGCGTTGAGGGGGTCGGCCTCGCCGTTGAGCATGGTGCGGGCTTCGAGATCCTCGTTGAAGGCGGCCAGAGCCTTGATGTCGCGCTCCAGATCGGCAAGAACGTCTTCACCCTCGCGCGCTAGTTCGAAGTAGGCCTCGATGTCGCCCGAACGACGCAGCATTTCCTCATCGTCGGAGACGAGCGACTCGAGGCGCTTTTTGTCGCGCATGAGCGGTTTGGTGGCGTTGGGATTGGACCAGAGAGCCGGATCGGCCAGTTTTGTTTCGATGGCTGCTAATTCCCTGCGGATGCGAGCAGGGTCAAAGATACTCCCGCAGGTCGCGAACTTGATCGCGGACGGGAGCGAAAGCGAATTCGAGATCGTTCAATGACATGCTTTAGCTCTTATGACCTGACTTTGGTTTGAACTTTTGCCGCGGAGACCGCTTCGCCGAGGCACTTTCTTGCTGCCCAGGCAACAATCCCCAAACCAAGTATGGCACAGGCCCATCCGAAGACGTCGCCGTGGGCGGTGTAGAAGGTGACGTCGTCGCGGAAGCCGTATTGTGCGGGCAGGGCGGCCTGCTGGTGGCGTGAGATGCTCTGGCGGACGCGGCCGTAGGGATCGATGGCGGCAGTGACGCCATTGTTGGTGTCGCGCAGGATCCAGCGGCGGTTTTCGATGGCCCTCATGCGCGCCATGTTCAGGTGCTGCCAGGGCGCGCTGGTGTCGCCGTACCATGCGTCGTCGGAGATGTTGACGAGCACCTCGGCGCCCAACTGGGCGAAGTGGCGCACTTCGTCTGCAAACACCGCTTCATAGCAGATGAAGACGCCGTAGCGATGGCCGTTGAGGCGAAAGACCTTGCGCTCTTCTCCGGGCGTGAACCTGGAGACTTTGCCGGTGAGCTTGCGGGCGAAGAAAAGCAATTTCTGAAAGGGGACGTATTCGCCGAAAGGGACGAGGTGGATTTTGTCGTAGCGGCCGACGCGAGCGCCTTCGGCACTGACGACGAGCGCGGAGTTGTATTCCTGCCAGCCGCCTTGCTGGGCCGAAAAGTCCATGCCGATGTCGCCGACGACGATCGGCGCCTGGGTTTTGTGCGCGATTTGCTTGAGGGCGGCCTGGAAACGGGCATCGTCCTCAAAGAAGGGGGCGGGCGACTCGGGCCAGGCAACCAGGTCGGGATGGGTGGGATAGGGCGGGCAGACGATTTCGCCGGAGGGAGCGCCGGTTTGGGGAATTCCGGCAATGTAGGTAATGCATTGCTGGCCGGCGAGTTTGGTGAAGTCGGCGATATGGCGATCCCATTCGCCGGGGCCGGTCCAGAGGCCGACGCCGGATACGTCGAGATTGGGCTGGATGAGGACGGCTGTCGCGGTGGGAGATGCCGCCCGGAAGGACTCCATGAATTTCGCGTCGGTCAATCCGGCTACCAGTGATGCGGAAAACGCGATCCAGCACTGGGCGGTTAACAGAATGTTGCCTGCACGGGGCCATCGGGGGTCTTCGTCTCGAAAAAAGAGACCAACAAGACCTGCATTTGCAGTTACAAGCACAAAACTGATCCCATAGACTCCTGTCCACGGTCCGATCAAGTTCGCTAGTTGGTTATCCACCTGGGAGTATCCGAGTTGGTCCCACGGCACTGAAGTGATCCGCGACGCGGCAAGTTCGAGGCCAGTCCAGAGAACGGGTGCGGCGGCCAGCGCCAGGCGCGTGCTGCCTGTGGTCTTGCGCACCAGCGCCACACCAAAGCCGAAGAGGCCGAAGTAGAGACCCAGGACCAAGCTGTATCCCAAGAGGAGCAACGTGGGAGCCATCGGCGGCATATCGCCGTACTGCATCATCACATCGCGCACCCAGTAGCAGTTGCCCGCATACCAGAGAACGCCACAGACATAGGCGAGCAGAAAAGCGCCGCGAAGGGGGCGGGGCCGGGTGGTCACGTCTGCTGAGAGGATGGCGCAGAGCAGGGGGGCCAATCCAAACCAGGCGAAGATCGATCGCCAGGCGGGGAGCGGGCCAGCCAAGGGAAAAGGCAACTCAAGCAGTCCGGCGGAAATACCCGCGGCGGCCCACAACTTCCAGGGACCTATCTTCCAGGATGAACGCTGCATACAGGGGCGAGTTTATAGCATCGGGCGGTGGTTGCGGGGCGGGACAGGAGCGCCAATAGACGAACAAAGGAGTAGACATGTTCAAGCCGGGGCCACGGCTTCGACGAGGGGCGAGTTTGCCCTTCGTCAAATGGGATGAGAAGTATCTGCGCGCAGCCCGCAGAACTGGATCTAAATTAGACGAAAACAGGCTACAATGGACGATATGATGTTTGCCCGTTTTGCAATTCAGGCGCTCTCGGTGATGTTTTTAGTCGGCCTCGCGGGGTCGACGGTGGTCATACTCATCAGCTTCGTAGAAGACGGAAAACATCTGTTTGGCAAGGACTAGGTCAGGCCATTTCCGGCTACTCACAAGCCAAGGTCCATTTTGATTGACACTTCGTTGATTCAGACATAGACTCAGCGGAGGGCGGGCGGATAATCAGCTCTCTCAACTCCAGAACGCCGGCAGTCGCGCCGGCACCCACGCGATGGCATCTACTCGAACGACCGTAGCCCCTCCGTCCGACCGCGTACGACTCATCGTGGCATCCTCCGTGATGCTCACGTTCATCTCTTTTTGGCGCGCCGCGGCCATTGTTCTCAACGATCTGGGGTCATCAGCCTTCTATGCGGGAGGTATCGCCGAACAGGCGGTGGGCGCGGCTGCGCCCTGGTTCATTCTGGGCATCATGCTTTTCAGTTTTGCGGTGCGAGCGGTTTACGTCGAGAGCTGTTCGATGTTTACCCGCGGTGGCGTGTATCGCGTGGTGAAGGAGGCTTTGGGAAGCACCTTCGCCAAGATCAGCGTTTCAGCGCTGATGTTCGATTACGTCCTGACCGGGCCAATATCCGGTGTGTCAGCCGGGCAATATATTACGGGCTTGATGAACGAGATGATGGTGGTTGCAAACCAGAGCCACTGGCTGCCTCCGGCCTTGATGGACGCACACAACCATCCCTTCCAGTTTGATATGAACTATACCTCGGCGGTGTTTGCTGCCGCGGTGACGATCTATTACTGGTGGCAGAACATCAAGGGCATTGAAGAGTCGAGCGGCAAGGCTCTGCGCGTCATGCAGATCACCACTGTAATGGTTGTGGTTCTGTTCATATGGGGCACCTACTCGGTGTTCATGACGCCGGGCGTGCACTTGCCACCCTTGCCCACGCCTTCTCATTTGAAATTCAGCGATGATGCGCTGGGCTTCTTGAAGGGCAGAGGTCTTCCGATTTTTGGCCTTTTTGGCATTCTGATGGCGTTCGGACATTCGATTCTTGCCATGAGCGGCGAGGAAAGCCTGGCCCAGGTGAATCGCGAGATCGAGCATCCGAAGCTGAAGAACCTGAAGCGGGCGGCAATTGTAATTGCCATTTACAGCCTGATCTTCACGGGCGGCGCCACGATGCTGGCCTCAGTGCTTATCCCCACATGGGAACGGACGCACATCTACCAGGACAATCTGATTGCCGGTCTGGCGATGTTCATGGTGGGGCCGGTATTCTGGCGCATCGCGTTTCGCATCTTCGTGGTCGTGGTGGGCTTTCTGATTCTTTCGGGAGCGATTAACACGTCGATGATTGGTTCGACGGGCGTGCTGATGCGCGTGGCCGAGGACGGCGTTCTTACCGACTGGTTCCGCAAGCCTCACTCCAAGTTCGGCACCAGCTATCGCATCGTCAATCTGGTGTTCATCCTGCAGATGACAACGATCGTGGCGACCAGGGGCAACGTAATCACCCTGGGAGAGGCGTATGCCTTTGGCGTCATCTGGTCGTTCACATTCAACAGCCTCGCCATGCTGGTGCTGCGTTGGAAGTACCACGGCGAGCGCGGCTGGAAGGTCCCCCCAAATATAACCATAGGAAAGACCGAGATTCCGGTAGGACTGTTTTCGGTATTTCTAGTGCTGTTGTCCACCGCGATAGTGAACCTGTTCACCAAGTCCATTGCGACGGTGAGCGGCATCATTTTCGCCGCGGCGTTTTTCATCATTTTCAGCATCTCCGAGCGCCAGAACCTGCGTAAGCATGCCCTTACCGCGCGGCAGATGAAGGACCATTTCCAACTCGAGCATCAGGATGTGGTGAACCGCGAGTCGGCGGCGATTCGCCAGGGCGGCATCATGGTGACCATGCGCGACGCCGCCAATCCATTGGCGTTGAAGTGGACGCTGGCACGCACCAGCACCGATGAGCGGGACGTGGTGGTTATCAGTGTGCGCATGATGGGCGTGGGCGGACCGGAGTATCTGAGCGCTGAGCAGCAGAGTTTTAGTGAGCACGAGCAGATGGTGTTTACCAAAGCGGTCTCTGTGGCTGAGAGCTTTGGCAAGAAAGTCTCGCTGCTGGTGGTTCCGGCGGGAGACGTGTTTGCAGCGCTCGCGCAAGGCGCAACATCTCTTGAGGTTGACTCGGTGGTTTCGGGAATCTCAAGCTCGATGACGGCCGAGGAACAGGCGTTCCACATGGGACAGGCGTGGGAGGCTCTTCCGGAGCCCAAGCGGCAATTCAACTTCTATATCATTGGCCCGGGGAGCGAAAGCAAGGTCTTTTACATCGGGCCTCATGCGCCCGCTTTGAGCCCGGACGATGTTCAACTGGTACACAGGTTGTGGCTGAATATGCGCCGCGATCCGTCAGTTTCAGATCTGCATCACAGTGACATTATCACCTATGCTCTGACCCGCCTGGCAGGCCAGTACGCGCGGGAGAAGGTGGAGATACTGCGCGACCTGCGCAACTATCGCGCCGCCGAGTCGCCGGCGACCTTGCGGCTGGGCAACACCGGGCTTTCCGGGATACCTTCCGCGCCGCTTGCTCCCAGCGCTGCAGTACGCGCGATCAAACCACCGAATCAAGGATAAATTGTGGGGATAACGTCCCCGGTCCCAGAGGCGGGACCGGGGGCACCCTCATGCTATGCCGAGTATTCTTCGCCGGGTACCCAGGGCACGACCTTGACGGTGGGATCGACCATCAACGCCAGTTCCGCCGGTGTACCTATCAAAGGCGGAAAAGTGCCGAAGTGCAAGGGAAGGATCACCTGGGGCGCAAGCAAGCTTACGGCGAGCGCGGCTTCCTTCGGTCCCATCGTGTAGTGGCCGCCAATAGGCAGCATCGCGATCTGGGGCTTGTAGAGATCGTGAATCAGCTTCATGTCGCCGAAGACCGCAGTGTCTCCGGAATGGTAGAGAACCGGGCCATCGGCAATCGTCAATACGAAACCGGCGGCAACTCCAACGTAATGGGTTCCCTGCTCATCCTGTGCACTTGAGGAGTGTTTGGCCTCGACCATGGTGGCGGCCACTTCTCGAAGTTGCACCGCTCCGCCCAGATTCATACCGATAGTTTCGGCAGCCCCTTTGGTTGCCACATAGGCCGCCAACTCGTAGATTGCCACGATGGTGGAGTCGTGCCTGGCGGCCACCGGCACGGCGTCGGAGATATGGTCGCCGTGGCCGTGGGTCAGCAGGATGTAGTCAATTTTGGATGGCAGGACAAAATTCGCGGGATATCGGGGATTTTGGGCGATGAACGGGTCGATCAGGATGTTTGTTCCCCTGGCGGTCTGGACCAAGACGGTGGCATGGCCGAGCCAGGTAATGCGCGTTGCCTTCAATTGAGTCATGTTTCCTCCTTGGCAAAGCGGCCCTAGGAACTTGTTGAAAAAGCCACCGACAGGAGTAAGTTCGGCGGCGCATTCTCTCAGTGGCTAAAGCCCCACATTGATTTCGCCGGTTTTCATGTACGGGCTGAAGCCCGTACCCTCCACTTCCACCGATCATCAGGCGCTTTTCAACAAGTTCCTAGCGGGTAATGATTACCTCGGAGACGCTATCCTTTGCCAGAAATTGCCTGTGACCGGACCATCCAGCAAACAGGCGCTCGATGCTGCGATTGCTAAATGAGCGTTGAATCGGAAAGGGCTGGGCCAGTTGTATTTCCACGTCGTCTGTGGGGGTGACATGAAAGCGACAGCTCACAGTCTCCTCGCCTTGCATCCTGGTGTGAAAAAGTGCGAGCACCTGGCCACCGCGGTTCATGTAAGAAAACAGATGCGCGACCACGGGCGCGACGAGCGGCTCAGGCAGGTAGTCCAACGCCGTCCACAGCAGCGCGACATCGTACATGCGCCCAGAAAAATTGAGCGTCTGTTCGAGAAAACCTTCGACGTTCCAAACCGGATTGCCGTTTTCGTCCGTGCCGGTTTGCCAATTTCCGGTACAGGCATCATTGACCAAATCTGCCTGGAAGATGCTATGGCCCAGGCCCGTAAGGTAATTAATATTGGCGGGCGATGTGTACCCGGTGTCGATGACGCGCAGGCCTGACTCTTCCTGCAGCCGTTTACGCAACACGGACCAGGCACCGGAGTGACGCGGCACCCGGGGCCCGGTCAGGCTTGAAGCGGGCGCAATGGAAACGCTGTCCTGTTTCTTGGCGAACCAACGTCTCAGCAACCTGAATTCCTCTCCGGGTGAAATAGTTGACTGTCTGGAGTACCGAGGCGAAGCGCTCTGCTAGAAGATGCCGCCGGTATGTGGGGCAATCGCATTTTCCGGTGCTTTCGCGACGGCTTGCGTCAAGTCCACTTTGCCACGGAAGACCGCATTGTCTTCCACCGCAAGGCGGAGCGCACGGATATCGCCTTCGACGACACATCCTGAGCGCAGTTCCACGCGGCCACTGGCTATTACGTTGCCCTGAACGCGTCCCATAATCAGCACATCCTTGGCGGAAAGGTCGGCGGCAACGTTAGCATTGGGCCCTATGGTTAAACGGCTATCGGAAAGGTTGACTGTGCCCTCCACCCGGCCATCTACGATCAGGTCTTCGCTGCCCTTCACTTCGCCGCAAATTACGACGCTCTTGCCTATGCGCGCGGGAGAATTCTCCACTGCCATGGTCTTGATCCTTCCAAGGGCAAAAACAAGCCCCTGCCCGAACTATACGCAACCCGACCGCTTTGCTTCAATCCACAGCCTGTTTTGGGAAGCCTGAAGGGAACCACGGTGTCTAATAGCTCATAAAGCGGGGAAATGTCCTCATCTCAATGCGATCTTCGCATTGGCGCCCAAAGCCAGGCTGCAAATGCTGCACTTGGGGTGCGGCGCCAAGAGTGCACCCGGACTGGCTTTGTCAGAGCGGCATCAGATCAGGCCCATTACTCAAGCCGGTAATGTTCGAAAGGCGGTCTATGCCCGCTAAACTGATTGTTGTGCGCCGTCTCTTTTTGATTTTCGTTCTTCTTCCATGGACCGTCTGCTGCGAAGGGCAGCCGGTTGCATCGATTGAGGGCTCCCTCTCTCTGGGGCATGCGCAGGGCCTGGTAGAGCGGGCGCTCGCGACGGAGTGGCGGAATGCCAGGGATCCAAGCCACCCCATGCGTTACCGGCTGCGCAAGGCAAGCCCGCGACTGATCTCGACCAAGGAGATTATTGAGACGCGCGACGGCTTTGTGGCGCGGCTGCTTTCAGTCAACGACCAGCCGCTGGGTCAGGCTGACGAGCTCAGGGAACAGGCCCGCTTGGACGCACTGCTCAGTGACCCCAGCCTGCAGAAGCACCGCAAAAGGGGCGAGGAAGGGGACGCAGAAATCGTGCTGAAGCTGCTGCGGATGCTACCCAAGGCGTTCCTTTACGAGTACACGGGCGCAGTGTTGGGACCGGCGGGAAATGTGGAGAAGTTCACCTTCAGGCCCAATCCGAGTTTTAGCCCGCCCGACTACGAAACCCAGGCACTTACCTCCTTGACAGGTGAACTCTGGATTGACGCAGCACAGGAGCGCGTGGTGCGGCTGGAGGGGCATCTGCAGCAGGATACGGACTACGGATGGGGCATTCTGGGGCGCCTGAACAAAGGGGGCTGGGTGCTGATTGAACAATCGGAGGTGGGCGGGCGGCAATGGCGGATCGCACATGTCCAGTTGAAGATGAACCTGCGGGTAGTGTTCAAGACCAAGATCATCGACACGGAAGAGCAGATGACCGAGTACGCGCCGGTTCCCGCGGATCTCGACTACCGGCAGGCGATTCAGACGCTGCGGGGAGTTCCCGGGGAAACTGTGCGCGCGAGACGGTAGGAAGCGGGCGGCAAAAACGGAACGGCCTCACCTTGAGGGGGTGAGGCCGTTCCGTTTCTGCCGAAGTTGATCCGATTACATCTTGGCGAAGACGATGGCCAAGGTGAAGAGGGTGAGGGACTCGATGAGGGCGAGACCGAGGACCAGGAAGGTGAAGATTCCGGCGCGCGCTCCGGGGTTGCGAGCCAAGGCTTCGACGGCCGAACCGACAGCCTTGCCCTGGCCGAGACCGCACAAGCCGGCGGCCAGACCCATGCCTAAACCGGCGCCGATCGGCACCAGGTTGACAGCCGTTGAACCACCATCCGCGAAGGCCGGAATGGCGAAGCAAAGCGCCGCCAAGGCCATGAACACATATTGAAGTTTACGCATAATTCTCCTGCTTCTTTTGAAATTGGCTGCCAGTGGGTGGTTGAGGCTCACCGAGCTGGCCCCCTCACGCTTGCAGCCGTCCGAATGCCCGGAGGGGAAGCACCCTCCGGCGGAAACTCTGTCAGTTATCAGTTCGGTGATCGTCGTCGCTGCGAGCTATGAACTGTGAAATACGAACTGTCTTTCTAGTGCTCGTGCGCTACTGCCAGTGAGAGATAAATCATCGTCAGAAGCATGAAAACGAAGGCCTGGATGAGCGACACAAAAACGTGCAGGCCCAGGAAGATGACCGGAATGCCTACGGGGACCATCGAGAAGAAGACCAGGGTGACCAGATCACCGGCAAACATGTTGGCGTAAAGACGGACAGTGAGCGACATGATGCGCGCGAGGTGAGAGACGATCTCAATCGGGAAGATGAGCCATGCCATCCACCAGATGGGGCCGGCAAAATGCTTCGCGTAGCCAATTACGCCCTGTTCGCGGATTCCGTGGAAGTTATAGAAAAGGAACGTAGGAAGGGCCAGCCCCAGGGGTACCACCAGCAAGGTGGTCGGGGCTTTGATTCCGGGTATCAGTCCGGTGAGATTATTAAGCAGGACAAACAGGAAGATGCAGGTGACGTAAGCCTGAAACTTCTGATATCCGTGACCGATGACCTGGTCGGCCTGGCCACCGATGGCCTCGTGGATCATCTCGGCGATTTGCTGCGCCGGGTTTGGCTTCTCGACCGAGAGGCTGATCCGCACCAGGATGAAAAAGGCGATGAGACCGGCTACGACCAGCAGTTCCAACCCAAAAGCGCTGAGAACGGACGTTGCCTGCTCCGCAGCCTTGTCGGCAGGCATGCCTACCGCGTGAAGTCCGGAGGCGAGGATGCCGCCGAACCACTGATTCAACAATTGCGACAATGCAAAAGATTCGGGCATGAAGACTTGAGTCTTTCTTTCTCCGGGGCGGATTCACCGCGCCGGCCACAGGGACCTAGTTAATCGCGGAGCAACCGGAGTACCTCCCAGGCGATGGCGAGAGCCGCTAAACCCAGACCGCAGAGAAGCGCCAGAACCGAGCCCTGGAAACATTTCAGGCTAACATAAATGACCCCTGCGAAGATGGTGAGCCTGAGCACAAAGAAGAGGACGACAACGGAAGCGCTGGCAGGGGTCTTCTGCTTGTCGAGGCGGGCGTTGATGACTCGGACCAAGCGCTGCCACTCAAGAATGCTGGCGGCGGAGATGAGCGTGCCAGTTACGAGCATGGCGGCACTGCGCCAGCCAGCGCCAATCATCACGGCGATGGCGGCAAGCCCCCCTAGAATCAGCGTGTTGCGCATGGCGCGCTTGAGGAGCGCATCCAGATTTTCATTGGTCAGTTCGACGATGGGGTGAGTTTCCTGTGTCATGGCTTGGAGGTGGGCTCTTCCTTGGCGGTCCCATCCTGGGCCGCGTCTTCCAAAATGGATTTATTTTCGGCAACAATCGCCTGCCGGATTACATAAAACAGCCCGGAAACGCTTCCAAAGGCAATGCCGAAGATCGCAATCCAGTGCTGGTGAAAGCGGCTGTCCGCCCAGGCGCCCGCGCCCCAGCCGATGAGGACCGCGGAGGGCAGGACGAAGGCGATGTGCAGCAGTTTCTCAGCCTCCGCATACATCTTCAGCCCGCCCGGTTCCTTGGGGCGCGTCTTCGACTCCGGAATGGGGCGATGGAATGGCATCCATCGTGGTTATACACGATGAGCGTCCTTCGATGCGATGACAGAGACTGCGCAATCAATGCTGCTCTGGCTTGATCTTCCATTTGCTGAGTTGCCAGTTCTTGAGCCGGTATTCGGCCTGATCGTCGTTCAGTTGAGTAAGGCGGAAGTCGTAATAGTACATGGACTCCGTGACCTGGCCCGCAATGTAGTAGATCTTGCCCGGCTCAGCGTTGATGGGCACCAGGTCGAAGCTCTTCCTCCAGCCTTGAACGCTCACGCACAGGTGGTGCATTCCCGGCGCAACGTCCAGTGTGAAGTACGAGTTGCCCATGTTGGCGCCCACCCACGCCCCGTCCATCCCAAAGCGGACCACATCCCAGGGGTGGAAGGCGTTGTGCGCCTCGTTTTGGTCTTCAACAAAAACAATCTGCGCCTTGCCTGCCTGTGGTGGCGCGGGAGCGGGCGGATCTTTCTGCGTTGTTACGTCAAACTTGATCTTGTCGTCGCCGCAGGCAGGCGGCAGAACCGAGGCACGGGCTTCAACTACCAAAACAAGAGACAAACAAAGAAAGATTGCGCAAAGCTCACGCTTCATGACATATCCTCTCAAGAAATTGCAATTATTATAGGCGCTTTGAGAACTCGCGAGGGCCCGCTGACGCTCCGATGCGCACCGGACGATATACTGGCGGTTGGACCTGTGAGCGGGTTCAAACAAAGGAAAACCACGTGTTCGATTCAGAGTTTGAGCGCAGCCTTTTTGAACTGCGCAAGACAAAGTTAGAGGAAATCGAGAAGCTAGGGCAGGCCTCCTATCCCAACCAGTTCCCTGCTTCGCATTCGGTGCCGCAGGTACGCGCAAAGTGGGGCGAGGCGCAGGCCGAGGGCTTGGAAGCGAACCGCGTGACGGTGGCCGTTGCGGGGCGCATCATGGCCATCCGCGCGCAGGGCAAGGCCGGTTTTGCGACGCTGCAGCAGGAAGGCGAGAGGCTGCAGATCTATGTGCGCCTGGACGCAGTGGGCGAGCAGGGCTTCGCGCTCTACAAACTCCTCGATTTGGGTGACCATATCGGAGTTGCGGGGTACCTGTTTCGCACACGGACCGGCGAGTTGACCGTGCATGTGGAGCGGCTGACCTTTCTGTCGAAGGCCATGCTGGCGCTGCCGGAGAAGTTTCACGGGCTGGCCGATGTGGAGTTGCGCTACCGGCAGCGATATGTGGACCTTTTTACGAATCTTGAAGCCCGAGAAGTCTTCGTCAAGCGGGCGAAGATTCTGAAGGCGCTGCGCCGGTTCTTTGACGAGCGAGGGTACCTGGAAGTGGAAACGCCGATGATGCAGCAGATCGCCGGCGGCGCGGCGGCACGGCCGTTCAAGACGCACCACAACGCGCTGGATCAGGATATGTTTCTGCGCATTGCGCCGGAGCTTTACTTGAAGCGACTGGTGGTAGGCGGGTTGGACCGGGTTTACGAGATAAATCGCAACTTCCGCAACGAGGGCGTGAGCACGCAGCACAACCCCGAGTTCACCATGCTGGAGTTTTACCAGGCATACGCGAACTACCTCGACCTGATGCAGATTACCGAGGAGATGATCGAGTTTGTGGCGCAAGAGGTAAACGGCACCACAATCACGAACTTCAACGGCGTTGAGATCGATCTCGGCAAGTGGACGCGCCTGAGCATGCGCGAGGCGATCCGCGAGTTCTGGCCGGCGGAAGCCGGCGCGAAGCCAGCGGCGACCGCCTTCGAGGCGGCGGATGTGATGCAGGCGCGGCTTCATGCGGCGATGAGTTCGCTGGAGAAGGCAGTTGGCGAGACGGCGCGACTGAGCCCGGAGCGGATTGCGGAGTTGAAGACCATCCATGGGGCGATTACTGCGGTCTACTTCGATTCGATGAAGGGCGCGCCTGTGGGCAAGCTGGTCTACAACCTGTTTGAGGCGGTGGTGGAGCCTTTCCTGATTCAGCCGACGATTATTTACGACTACCCGGTGGAGGTTTCGCCGCTGTCGAAGGCCAAGCCGGACGATCCGGCGCACGTGGAGCGGTTCGAGTTCTTCTGTGGCGGCTTCGAGTTGGGGAACGCCTTCAGCGAGCTGAACGATCCGGTGGAGCAGCACAAGCGCTTCGCCCAGCAGCTTGAAGAGCGCGGCCGCGGCGACGACGAAGCGCACCAGATGGACGAGGACTACGTGCGGGCGCTTGCCTACGGGCTGCCACCGACCGGCGGCGAGGGTATGGGCGTTGACCGGCTGGTGATGCTGCTGACCGGCTCGAAGTCGATTCGGGATGTGATTCTGTTTCCGCTGATGAGAAGCAAAGACCAGGGAACAGTGAATAGGGAACAGGGAACAGAAGAACCCGTTGCCTAAATGCAGTACGATCCCAGGTCATACTGGGTTGAGACATCCGGCATCTATCCGGAAGCCAGAGGCTAGTCTGCATTTCTCACAGGCGGCGCGACAAGCCTGAATATTAGGTCTGTCGAAGACTCCGAGGGCCGGGAGGCCCTCAGAACAGCCGGCCAGGAGGCCGGCGCTACAATTCTCGGCCGCCTGGGAGAGATGCAGGCCAGGAGCCAGGAGCTTTTTTTGAACATTCTTTTTGTCGGCGATATCTTCGGGAGCGCGGGACGCAGGATTGTGCGTGAGCACATAGGCCATGTGCGGCGCGCTAACGAAGTGGACCTGGTTGTGATCAACGCAGAGAATGCGGCCGGCGGCTTTGGAGTGACACCGCAGATCGCCGAGGAGCTGTTTGACCTGGGCGCGGATGTACTGACCACGGGCAACCACGTGTGGGACAAGCGCGAGCTGATCGACTATATGAAATCGGCGGGGGCAGAGAGCCAGGAACGGCCGCGCCGCGTGCTGCGGCCGGCTAACCTGCAACCGGGCCTTCCCGGCCATGGTGTGTTTGAAGGAACCACCGAGAGCGGGATTGCTTATGCGGTGGTCGACCTGCAGGGTTGCGTTTTCATGAACACGACGAACGATCCATTTCATGCGGCGGACACTGTACTGGCCGGAATCAAGGCCAAGGTGATCGTGGTGGATTTCCACGCGGAGGCTACCAGCGAGAAGGTAGCCATGGGCTGGTATCTAGACGGCCGGGTGACGGCGGTTCTGGGCACGCATACGCACATTCCCACGGCTGACGAGCGTGTGTTGCCGGGTGGAACGGCTTACCAGACCGACGTGGGGATGAGCGGGCCGTACGACAGCATTATCGGCGTGGAGAAGGAGCTTGTGCTTCATAAGTTCCTGACCGGCATGCCGGGCAAGTTCGAAGCTGCCAAGGGGAACCCGAAGATGTGCGCGTCGCTGGTTGAATGCGATCCGGAAACCGGGCGCGCAAGCCACATTCATCGCATCATGTTGGGAGAATAGGTGCCGTCCTGGCAAAGAGTCAGAAGGGGACGCCGCAAATAGTCCCGGCGCATCGCGACGCCGACCGGTTGCTGGATTTGCGCGCAGGGCGGAGTTATCTACCTGGGTCGACTGGAGAAGGCGGAACGGGCTTTGCATTCGGCTCTGGAAGAGATGGCTGAATCTCTTTCTGAGCGGAAATGGAGGCGGGCGCATGCGAAGCCTTGAGCAATTTCCCCTTGCCGTTGAAGATCATGGTCCACTGCATTGGCTTGGAGAGCGGCGCCACGTCAGTGAATCGGATGATGGCTCCACCCTGTTTGGGAATCTCCAAAGCGGGCGCTGAGGCCCCTGGGTACCTGTTACTCTCTGCCATCTCCTCTATCGGTAGAGCCTGGGGAGACGCACCAGCCAGCGCGGCGTAGCACATGCCTGTCCCGAGCCAGCCGGGGACACTGTCAGAGCCCTCTTCGGCGCGAACGTGGTTGAAGGCTGAAATAGTGAGGGCATTAATGGGCGCGGGGGAGAAGAGCGAATACCCGCGGCGCTGAATGGGGATAATGCGCACCCGGCCCTCGTTGCCGCGCGGAATGGAAACGGAGAAAACGCTTATATCGCCAGCACCATTGTTGCGCGTGAAGCGGAGGAACATGTGGTTAGGCAGCGCCGGGCACACCAGCTGCTTATAGTTCCACTTGCCTTCGTTGAATCCCAGGTCGGCAAATCCGGCCTTCTCGCCGATGGAAGCCTCGGCATCCGCCTCGAGTTCGCGATCTCTCTGCGTCATCTGGTCCGGGGAGCGGACCTCGATTGATCGCGCAGTCTCCAAGGGTGCGGAGTTAAGCGGGAACGGCGTGGGGCGGACAATTTCAGGAACTTGTTTGAGGTTCAGGGGGTTCGCGGAAGAATCCTGTAGTGTCTGTGAAACCACAGGGACGCCGCCATAGACAATAACCGTAACTGCAAAGGCGAGGGAGAGGAATTTAGATCGTTCCATGCTGCCGATAGACTACCACCACCGCGTTGTAGAGGCTTGGAACTGTTAGTTCGGGGATAAGAAAAGGGGCAGCCGTATACAGGCTGCCCCCATGATCCCTGGAGCGAGACATTGCGTGACGCGCCTTTGACTCAAGCGGCCCGATGGAATATCCCCATCAGAGAAAACATCGGGCCGATTTACTCGTTAGTGAGCTGGATGGTGACCGGGCGCCGGTTTGTGCGCGGGGGCAACAACCTTCTTTTTCTCTGCCTGGACAAAACCGTCGCGAAGCACGATCTGCGCGGTCGGGCCCTTTGCACCAGTGGCAGCAACCTGCGCATATGTGTCATAGGTGGCGTCCAGTTCGGTGGCGGGCTGGAGTTTGAATTCAAAGCCCGCAGGAGGTGTTTCCTTGCAGGGCAGAGGAGCCTTGAGATTGACGATGAAGTCGGGGTTCTTGTTGTCTTTGGCATCCTGGGTAACGGCAACCCTGATTACCGGAACCTGACCCTCAACCGCGAGTTTGACTGTCTTGGCATAATCCGGAGAAAGCGCCTCTACCTTGTCGGTGTCTTCCTTGACGCCGTTGGCGAGGACAAACTCCTTCAACGCCTTCACGTCCGTTCCTGCTTCTGGAATGGTGGAGCAAGCCGCTGGAGCGGTGAGATGCACGACAAAGTCGGATGTCTTGCCAGCCTGAGTGACGGCAACTTTGACGGCAGCGGCATTGGCTTCTGTCACGACTCCCGGGACGGGTGTGGCCTGGCCCTTGAGCAACGCCCAAAGCTTTTCAGCGTCATCCTTGACGCCGTTGGCAAGGATGAATTCCTTGTCTTCCAGGTTCAGCTTGGTCGGATCGCCGCCTACCAACGCATCATGAGCCAATTTGTCAGGAGTGGGCGCGGGAGCAACGATTACGGAATCGGGCTTGAAGAGGGTGGCGGCAGCTGCGCTCTTGAGGGCATCCAAGCCATCAAGTCCACCGTGATAGCGCTTGTACCAGTATTCGAGCTTGGGTTCGATCTGAGCCTTGTAGGCGGGAGGAGCGAAGTTCCAGGCGCGGGCGTAGAACCAAGCGGCCTGCACCATGTCTCTTGCATCAGGCTTGGCATAGGCTTCAGCGATTTGCAGCGTATCGACCAGGCCAGGGCCGCTCGTGGTGGCAGCCAGCGGATACATCAGCAATTCCTTCTTATACTCCTCGATAGCAGCCTTGGAGTCCTTCTTGGAGATCAGGTAATCCAAAGCGATGGCGGAGTGGAAGGCGGGATAGGTTGCGTCTGTCATCTTCTTCCAATCGGCATCGGAGACAGAGGCTTCTTTGGGAGCAGACAAGCCCTTTTGCGCAAGGGCTCCGGCGTCGTCGCAGACCTGAGCATCACTAGTCTTGCCGCACTGGCTCTTCTTGAGTGCGACCGAGACGAAAATGCCCTTCATGTTGTTAGGGTCAACCTGAAGCAGCCGGGTGGACGCACCTAGTTCCTTGTCCGTGTCTTTGAGGCCGCCATAGGTATCGATGAGCATATCGAGAACGGCCTTCTTGACGACGCTCTGTGGGTAGGACGCCAGAAACCCCTCGAGGGCCGATGCTTTGGCCGCCGGATCAGTCTGGGTAGTAGCGACTTGATAGGCATTGAATTCGGCTGGATCCTTGATAGTAATCTGGTCCGAATCCTGAGCTCTCAGCGTGGGCGCGTAAACGAGCGAAATGCTCGCCAATGCCATCACCGATGCAAAGACTAACTTCTTCATTCAGTGCTCCTGGGAATTGCCGAAATGGAGATCAAAATTCACGCACTCGCTCGCGGAATATGCAACAGCCCTGATGGCGGTTGAGTACCGTGGTGACGGATAAACGATACCACGGCTTCCAATGCGGTGTTGGATGGATTATAGAAAGCCCTGCCCCCCGTGACAAGCGAAGTTGCGCTGCAAATAAAATAACATCCCGGCCAGGCAACCCGAGCGGGGCCACAATCGGCTTCCAGCGCCGGGCCCAAAGAGCAGCAATTTGGCCGAAATCGCAGGATATGCGGGGAAAAATCTCTTTGTGATCCATTTTCACTGCACCGTGGGCGCGCCCAATTCTCCAGAGGAAGGCGCCGTTGGATTTTCCTCGAATCAAGGCAGGCATACGACAAAGTTCTTAAATTGGCGTGGCAATGCCAGATAACGGTCCGTTGAGGCAGCTCAGTGTGGTTTGCCTGGCGGAGTTTTGTTCTATTGGAGCAGGCGCACAAGTTCCACTTGTTCGGCCAAAAAGGCGTCGTGGCCATGGTCGCTGACCATTTCCCTATAGTCGGCATCGACGCCGACCATGCGAATGGTATGTGCAAATTCGCGCACGGTCTCGGCCGGAAACAACCAATCCGAACTGATGCCGATGAAGCTGAGGCGGGCTCGGATGCGGCCAAAGGCCTCCTGGGGCGAGGCGCAGCCTCGCATCGGGTCCCAGGTATCCATGGCACGGAGAATCGCCAGATACGAATTGGCGTCAAAACGATCAATGAAGCGATCGCCCTGGTGGTCCAGATATCCGGCGATGTCGAAACGCCCGCCGAGCAGGCTGCCATTCTGCCCGCCATCCCTATCTCCGGGCGCCCACGGGTCTTCTCCGTTGCGGTTGGGCTTGCGACCGAAGCGCTCATCGAAGAGCGGTGCGGATTTGTAACTGATCATGCCGATCTGCCGGGCGAGCGACAGTCCACGACGCGGGGGGCGCTGGGGTAAATAGCGGCCTCCTTCCCATTCCGGATCGTGCTGAATGGCCTGGCGCTGGAGGTGATTGAGGGCAAGGCCCATGGCCGAGAGCGGCGCCACGCCAATGATAAGCGCACGGTGGACACGATCGGGCTGAAGGATGGCCCATTCCAGGGCCTGCATGCCCCCTATGGAGCCGCCCAGCACCAGTCGGAGCCGTCGGATACCCAGCGAGTCCAGCAGGCGCGCCTGCGCCCGGACATTGTCCCGGATGGAAACCAGGGGGAAGTCGGGCCCGTAGACCGCGCCGGTCTCTGGATCCACGGAGCCTGGCCCGGTGGAGCCATAACAGGAGCCCAACAGGTTGATGCAGATTACGAAGTCATGCTCTAAGGACAAGACCGCATCGGGGGCGAAGATCTCAGGCCACCAGGAATTGACCAGGGCGGAACCGGTGAGCGCGTGACAAATGAGCACAGCGTTGTCACGGGCGGCATTGAGTCGGCCGTATACGGCGTAATGCAGCGTGGGATTGGCCAACGTCCGGCCGCACTCCAGCAACAAGTGCTCGTCGAGCACAAAGTCGCCTTCGTACGTAGGCGCCAGGGTTTTGGATCCTGCTGGCGCCGCGCTTTGATCGATGCTGGTCCCGCTGCGGGTTTCCGTCATTACTTTTATTGTGCAGCAATACAGGTAGTTGTGCCGGTGAAGGCATGACCGTTGGCAGCTTCGATGGCCTGATCGAGGTCGGCGATAATGTCGCGAATGTCCTCGATACCCACGGAAAGGCGCACCAGTTCAGGCGTAACGCCGGTTCCGGCCTGCTCCTCGAGGGAAAGCTGCTGGTGGGTGGTTGAGGCAGGGTGAATGACCAGGGACTTGGCGTCGCCGATGTTGGCGAGCAGGGAGAAGAGCTTGAGCCCGTCAATGAGCTTCTTTCCCGCTTCAAATCCACCCTTGATGCCGAAGGTGACCAGAGCACTCTGCCCGGTGGGCAGGTACTTGGACGCCAAGGCGTGGTAGGGACTGGACTCCAACCCCGGATAGTTGACCCATTCGACGCCCTGATGCTGTTCAAGGTGCTTGGCGACGGACAGAGCGTTTTCTGAGTGGCGCTCCATGCGCAGGTGAAGTGTCTCGATGCCTTGCAACAGGAGGAAGGCGCTGTGAGGCGAGAGTGCCGCACCGGTATCGCGCAGACCCTGCACGCGGGCCTTGAGGATGAAAGCCAGGGGGCCGAACGCCTCAGAATAGGAGAGACCGTGGTAGGAGGGGTCGGGCTCAGTGAAGTTGGCGAAGCGCCCAGAGGCAGCCCAGTCAAATTTGCCCGAGTCTACGATGATGCCGCCGATGGTGGTTCCATGGCCGCCGAGGAACTTGGTGGCTGAATTGATGACGATGTCCGCGCCCCACTCGATGGGTCGAAGCAGCGCAGGGGAAGATGCGGTGTTGTCAATGACCAGGGGAAGGCCGTGCTCGTGGGCGATGGAGGCGAACTTCTCGATGTCCAGCACGTCGAGTTTGGGATTGCCCAGGGTCTCGGCGTAGACGGCGCGGGTTTTGCTGTTGATGGCCGCACGCAGGCCGTCGTAGTCGTCCGGGTCAACGAAGCGCACCGTGACGCCAAGCCGCGCAAAGGTGTAGCGAAGCAGAGTGTAGGTGCCGCCGTAGAGCGAGGTGGTGGAGACGATCTCGTCTCCGGCTGAAGCCAGAGTAGTGAGGGCCAGGGTTTCCGCAGCCATGCCGGAGGCCGTAGCGAGGCCCGCAACGCCGCCTTCGAGAGCCGCCACGCGTTTTTCAAAGACATCCGTGGTGGGGTTCATGATGCGGGTGTAGATGTTGCCAAACTCCTTGAGCGCAAAGAGCCTTCCGGCGTGGGCCGCATCCTGAAACACGTACGACGCGGTCTGGTAGATGGGCACAGCGCACGCGCCCGTCGTGGGGTCAGGCGACTGGCCGGCATGGACGGCAAGGGTAGCAAACTGCGGCTTCTGTTCGGACATTGTGAACTCCTTCAGGTTCGATTGGTTTGACTGCGGGGTGCGGCGGGGAATGTGTATGAGCCGCCCCGGAAACTAAAACGGCCCGCATCCTGTTCAGGACCCGGGCCGCTTGACTTCAAGAATCGGTCGCACCTAGCGCATTTGCCGTTCAAGAGCCGCGCGGAGGGGTCCGCATGGCATACACATACACATGACCATGACCGCAATTCCGCATTTCCTTGAGTTCGGCATTATGGGAAGTATCGCGGTCCGCGGCCGAAAAAGTCAAATCACGGCGTTGTCAGAAAGACAACTCCCTATGCCTGCCGGCGCCGAGTGCTCGCCAGGAAGGCCCGTATAGGAGAAGATGTGAACGCAGAAGATGAGTGACTCTCATCAGACTGCGGATTCCTTAAGGAGCTGGGGTTGGACATGACTCCATGCGCCCAGGAAGAGGTTCCGATTTGAAAAGGCGCGATTTTCTCAAGAGTAGCCTTGTTGCCGGCATTACAGCTTCCCTGCCCACAGTGGCATTCATGTCAGGCCATGCCAGCGCATTGGCCGGGACCCCGGAGAGCGAGAAGCTCACGGCGCAGATGATCTGGTCGCCGGTGTCCGTTGCGTTGCCGCTCAAAGCAAATGGCCCGGCTGCGAAGATTGCCTCCTCGTCGAATGAGCGACAGCCGGATGAGACACCTGACCTTCATGCAGTGTTTGCCAGGGAGTTTTCGCTCGATGCCGTTCCCTCCCATGCATCTATTCGGCTGTTCTGTTACACGCGCTACCGGCTCTACATCAACGGAGTCTATTGCGGGCGCGGTCCGAGCCGGTTCCAGAACCAGCGCCCGGAGTACGATACGCGGGAGATCGCCGCAGAGCTCAAGACAGGCAAAAACGTCATCGCCGTTCTGGTGCATCGCGACGCTCCAACAGGCCGGATCATGCGCCACGAACCGGGTTTTGCCGCAGTAGTGCGTCTTGGGCAGGGAGCGGCGGCGAAGAGCATCGCCACGGACGAAAGCTGGCAATCGCAGCCTGAGCTCTCTTTCGGCCGGCGAGATCGAGCATGGGCATCGATCGAAGAGCACATCGACGCACGCCAAGGCTTCGACCTGACCAGTCCAGCCTTTTCTGCTGCCGGATGGCCGAACTCGATACTTGTTGGAGGGCCGGAGTTCTTCCCCGTCTGGCCGAGCACGATTCCGCTGCAAATGGAGAAGCCCAGAGAGTGGAGCGGCGGGAGGCTATGGCCCATCGTTTTAGAGCCAGGAAAGGAAAATGCGCTCGATTTGCCAGAGATCATCCAGGGTTATCACAACCTGGATCTGGATGCGGACGAAGGAAGCGAAATCGAGATCGCTTATCTCCTGCCGGAAGGCACAAAGAGCGGCAAGAACACTTATGTCGCGAAGGACGGCCTGCAGCGCTACAGCGGTGGAGACACGTTTGCCTTCAACCGGCTTTCTGTTCGCCTGAACTCGGGGCGCGTCACGGTAAAGCGGGCAGAGGCGGTGGAGGTTCGCTATCCGTTTGAGCGCGTGGGCGCATTCGAATGCAGCGATGCGATGCTTAGCCAGTTGTGGAAGATCTGCGCAAGGTCGCTGGAGTTGATGAGTGAAGACTCGTACGTGGATTGCGCGGATCGCGAGCGGGTTGAGTGGACCGACGACAGTCCGCCCGCCTTCGACTGCACGCGGGTGATGATGCGCGGGCCCGGCGAAGAAGGCAAAGAGCATTGGGGCGACAGCCGGCTGCTGAAGGCTCTGCTGCGCAGAATCGCATTGACGCAACAAGCGGATGGACAGATCAAGGCGCATAGCTGCTCGGAACGATGGGATATCCACGCCATCATGGAGGACCGCTCGTGCGACTGGATCATTCTGCTGCGAGAGTACTTTGACAGCTCGGACGACCAGCATCTGGTGAAGGAGTTATGGCCCACGCTTATTCGGCTGATGCAGTGGTTTCTGGACCGGCGCACTGGGCGTGGACTGGTGCAAGCGCGCGAGTGGGAGGTGTGGGATAATCCCCTGCGCTACCAGGTGTGCGAGGGGGCCGGCCTGAATGCGCTGGTTTACCGGGCGCTTTGCGACGCGGCTTACCTGGGCGGCAGAATTGGAGAGGCTGCCGGAAGCAAGGCTTTCGCGACCAGCGCGGTACGCCTGCGCGCTGACTTCAATGCCCTGTTGTGGAACGAGAGAGAGGGAGTTTACGACAGCGCGCTGTTCGGTCCGGGGTCCAAGACCAGCGAACAATTGAATGGACGCATGTTTTCGGGGCCTATTGTGGATGGACGTTATCAACCGACAGTTCAGGCTGCCCTTTTCGCGCTTTATTGCGGGATTGCGCCGGCGGAGCGGCTCGGTTCGGTCAGGAAATGGGTTCTGGCTCATCTGGACGACGTCAAGGGTCCCATGTCGCACTACTACCTTTTCAATGCCTTGTATCGCATGGACGACACGGCTCAGGATCTCGAAGTGCTGGGGCGCATGAGGGCTGGATGGAAGGGGCATGTGGATTCACCCTGGCAAACTACGTGGGAGGGTCTGAGCAACACCGGAGGGTCGAAGGCTCACATCTATGGGATGGTTCCTGGCTATTTCCTTACCGCGTTTGTTCTGGGCGCTCGGAGGGTGGGGCCGGTGAGCGATCGCTCGATTGTTGTGGAGCCGCGCTGCGCCGATCTCGATTCGGCTCGCGGGGTCGCTGTGACCGAGTTTGGCCCGGTGGAGATGGACTGGTCAAAGAATACGGCCGGTGAGTTGTCGATCGCGTGCTCGACTCCACCGGACACCAGGACGACGCTGCGACTCTATAAAGTGCCCGGGAAGGAAAAAGTCTTGATCGGCGGGCAGCCAGGAAAGGCACGGACGAACGGGAGCTTTATCGAGGTGGAGCTGGCGCCGGGAAAGCACACAATTCACTACCCGGCCTAAGCGCGACGGGGCTTGAAACTGGGGGTGTGCTGAACGCTACTCTTCTGCTTTCCAGACGTAGGCTCCCGGCTGGGGCAAGCCGATGTGGGCCAGGACGCGGCAGACAAATTGGCGCGCCATCTCGGATGAGTCGATGGGCTTGTTGTAGAAGGCGGGAATGACCGGGAAGATTACCGCTCCGGCTTCGGCGGCAAGGATCATGTTGCGCAGATGGATTCGATTGAAGGGGGTTTCGCGGACGCAGAGCAGCAGGGGGCGGCGCTCCTTGAGGGTGACGTCGGCGGCGCGAGAGATGAGTGTGTTGGCGAGACCGTTGGCGATGGCGGCCAGGGTTCCCATGGAACAGGGCAGCACGATCATGCCGTTGGAGGGGCGGCTGCCGCTGGCGATGGCTGCGCCGATGTTGGCGTCGGAGTATTGCACAGTTTTGACGGGCGCTGTGCCGAGCAGTTTTTCGACGAGGTCGGTTCGCCCGGAAAGGCCCATTTCTTCGGCAAGGACGCGGAGGGCGTTTTCTGAGGCGACAAAGTGAACGCGGGCCACGCGGGCGTCGGCTTCAAGGGCGCAGAGGAGTTCACGGCAGAAGACTGCGCCGGAGGCGCCGGTGAGTGCGATGGTGAGATTCATTTCCTTCTTCCTGTTCCAGCGCAGGTTTGTCCTGGCTTGATATCTTCGCGCCGGAGGCGCAACGTTTGTTAGCCCCGCGCTTCAGCGTGGGGTCTAGTGCAATCAAGATCAAATCGAGTCCCATAGGGACGACGCGATTTCCATTTTGCCCGAAGACGTAACGCTCGTCGAACTCGATTCCACAATTGTGCAGAAGGGCAACAAATTCCTCTTCGAAGTTGCGTTTGCAGTGATGCGTCTCCTGATTTTGAATGTACCTCTTCACGACCGGCACATGCGATGGACTCACGCTGAACGCGCCGTAACCTTCCTGCCAGGAAAAGTCTTGTCCCATCCACCGGGAGGAACTGCCCTTGAGCTTCTGCGCGGCGCGGGCAAGCGCATAGGCCGCGGGTAAGGCGATCAGCAAATGGACGTGGTTGGCCGTTCCGCCGGCGGTGATGAGCGAGAATCCCTCGCTGCGCGCGATGCCGGACAGGTAGGCATAGAGTTCGAGGGCACGTTCCGCCGGGATGCGGGGGGCGCGATCCTTGGTGCTGAAGACACAATGGATGAAAATGCTTGCGTACGTGTGCGCCATATTGCGCCGTCCCTACGGGACTCCCATTCTACAATTGTGTACTGTTCCCCGCGCTGAAGCGCGGGGCTAACAAACATTGCGCCTCCGGCGCGGGCTCTGGCCGGCGAGAGAGTGGAAGCGGAAATCGGGTGCACTAGTGATCGAAGCGCATCCCTAACAAAATCGTCAAAGGAGGCAACCTCGATACCACGCGCGATCTTCATGGCCTTCGATGAGTTTGGGTCTTTCTCGCCAAGAGGTATCGATGTCCATCAAATTGATAATCTTCGATATAACCGTCGCCTCCCGGCGATTCCCAAGTGCAGCGAATATCTTTATTTGAATTGTGCTCGGATGAAAGCAAATCCACAGTGAGCGCACTGCAGAAAAGAACGACGCGGGGCCGAGATGAAAAGGGATGAATCACCCAAAACCAGACATTGTCAGCACCGGTCAATGGCTTCTTACCGACCACGACATAGTCCTTCTCTTCTGCCGCGGATAGACGAGCCCGAAATGCGGTGAAGAGAGAATTAAGATCCTTGCCGGGATTGTCGCGAGCCCAGCCTCTTCCCGCAACTGCTTCTTTCGAAGCCGGAAGGGCGGCAAGAACAGGTTTAGGTAGACGGACAGCGTTGGCTATAGCAAAGGCATCATCCGAAGAGAATTCCTGACTAATTGCTCTCGTTGACTGTGCGCCTACAAACTGTGCGGGAATGATCGAAAGTAAAAAGAAGACTCGAAAGAGTTTCACCGTTCTTCCTCTGTACAAGCTCCCAATCGGTTTCGGCCTTTGCGCTGCGAGGCTCACTCGCCGAGCACCCGCTTAAAGATGGCGTCTACGTTGCCCAGTTGCCGCATGTAGTCGAACGTGCGGTCCAGCTTTTCTTGGCTTAGCAGCGCGGTGATTGAGGCGTCTTTTGCTACTTCGTCACGGAAGATGAGGTCCTCTTTCCACGAGCGCATGGCGTGGGACTGGACGAGGCGGTAGGCGTCTTCGCGCATCATGCCGGCTTCGGCCAGATCGAGTAGCAATTGGCCGCTGAAGATGAGGCCGCCGGTGCTTTCAAGATTCTTCTTCATGCGCTCGGGATAGACGAGCAGGCGGTCGATGAGGTCAGTGGTCTTGGCCAGAAGGTAGTCAACCAGGATAGTCGAGTCCGGGAAGATGACGCGCTCGACCGAGGAGTGGGAGATGTCGCGCTCGTGCCAGAGGGCGATGTCTTCGAATGCCGCCTGGGCATTGCCTCGCAGGACGCGGGCGAGACCGCTGATTTGCTCGCTGGTAATGGGGTTCTTCTTGTGGGGCATGGCCGAGGAGCCCTTCTGCTTTTCGCTGAAGTACTCCTGCGCCTCGCGGACCTCGGTCCGCTGCAGGTGGCGCACTTCGACCGCGATCTTGTCGAGGGTGCTGCCGAGGATGGCGAGAGCGGAAATGTAGGCGGCGTGGCGGTCGCGCTGGATGACCTGGGTGGCCACAGGCGCGGGCTTGAGACCGAGGCGGGCACAGATGCGCTCTTCGTGTTCAGGTTTCAAATGTCCAAAGGTGCCGACGGCGCCGGAGAGCTTGCCGACGCGCATGTCCTCGGCGGCGGCGTCGAAGCGAGCCAGGTTGCGCTCCATCTCGGCGTACCAGTTGAGCAGCTTGAGACCGAAGGTGGTGGGCTCGGCGTGGATGCCGTGGGTGCGGCCGATGGTGGGGGTGTGCTTGAATTCTACGGCGCGGCGCTTGAGGACGGCCATGAAGGCCACCAGGCCGGCGCGAATGATCGCCGATGCCTCCTTGACCTGGAGAGCCTGGGCGGTATCGACAATGTCGTTCGAGGTGAGGCCGTAGTGGAGCCAGCGGGACTCGGCGTCGAGGCCCTGGGCTTTGAGGCTCTCAGCTACCGCCGTGGTGAAGGCGATGACGTCGTGCTTGACCTCCGCCTCGATCTCCTGAATGCGGGCTACGGAGGCGCTGGCCTTGGTGGCAATGGCCTCGGCGGCGGCGGCGGGAATGACGCCGCCCTCGGCCAGAACCGTGCTTGCTGCCGACTCCACCTGGAGCCAGCAGCGGTATTTACTCTCTTCGGTCCAGATGTTGCCCATCGCCGGGCGTGTATAGCGTTCGATCAAGGACGTTCTCCTTGCCAAGGCCGCATTTGTTGAGGCCGGGCCAACCTTTGATTGTACGAGGAGAACGTACTCAGGAGCGAGGAATCCCGAAGCGGAGGTGGAGCTCGTCCAAGAGCAGCCCCTGACCGGGCTTGTAGGGCTGGAACCACTCGCCGTCGATTACGAACTGGGGAACGGCCCGCTTGCCCACATGGCTCACGACTTCGGCTGAAGCTGCTGGGTCCCGGTCCACGTCGATCTCTGTGTACTCAATGCCGTGAGAGTCAAGAAACTGCTTGGCCATCCGGCAGTCCCGGCACCAGGAGGTGCTGTATACCTGCACTTTCATGCTCTTATTCTACCGTTTGGGCACTGATAGCATTTGTGATGATGACCGCAAAAGAGATCAAAACATTGCTGAAGCTGGAGCCGCATCCAACCGAGGGCGGCTTCTTTCGCCAAACTTACGTTTCCGAGGCAACGGTGGAGTTGGCCCGTGGGGCCAGGAGCCTGGGCACAGCCATCTACTACCTTCTGGAGGCGGACACATTCTCCGAGATGCATGTCCTCGACTCGGATGAGATCTTTCACTTCTACCTGGGCGATCCGGTCGAGATGCTGCAACTTTATCCGGACGGGAATACCGCTGTTTTTATGCTGGGGACGGATTTGGCGGCCGGGCAGCACGTCCAATTAGTGGTTCCGGCGGGGGTATGGCAGGGGACGCTGCTGGTGGGCGATGGGCAGATGGCGCTGCTGGGTTGCACGGTGACGCCTGGGTTCGACTACGCGGATTACCGGAGCGGGAGTTATGCGGCGTTGGCCGGGAAATGGCCGGGGGAGGCGGAGCGGATTCGCGGTTTGACGCGCAGCTAGGACGATCTTCGTTCCCGGAAGAAGCTCCTCAGCAGTTCCGACGATTCCTCGGCGAGAGTTCCCTGCTCGACCTGCATCTGGTGGTTGAGCTGAGGGTGGTTGAGGACCGCGAGCACCGAACCGGCTGCGCCGGCCTTGGGGTCGGCGGCGGCAAAGACCAGGCGGTCGAGCCGTGCGTGGATCATGGCTCCGGCGCACATGGCGCAAGGCTCGAGAGTGGCGTAGAGTGTGCATCCGTTGAGGCGATAGTTTCCAAGCGCGGTGGCGGCGGCGCGAAGGGCTACGACTTCGGCGTGGGCGGTGGGGTCGAGGTCGCGGAGCACGCGATTCTGGCCTTCGGCAATGATCGCACCTTCGTGGACGACGACGGCGCCGATGGGCACCTCGCCGGACTCGCCGGCAAGGCTGGCCTGGGCGAGAGCGGCTTCCATGGCTTCGCGGTCTTCGATCATGGTTGAGATGGTAGCGCGGCGGGCTGCTGCTGAGTCATGCAATGGAGCGTACCGAGGCCCCAGACGAGATCGACAGCGTGGACGCCGATGACCTCGCGATTCGGGAAAACTTCGGCCAGGATGTTCAGTGCGCGACGGTCGCTGGGGTCATTGAAGGTGGGGACCAGCACAATCCCGTTGGCTATATAGAAATTTGCGTAGCTGGCGGGAAGGCGCTGGCCGCGAAAGACGACCGGGCGTGGCAGCGGCAGCTCAACCAGCGTGAACTGCTTGCCATCCAGAGTGCGCGCAGCCTTCAGGCGTTCGAGGTTTTCGGCCAGCGGGGCGTGATTGAGATCGTTTGTGTTGGGCTCGAGCGAGGTGGCGATGGTTGCGGGCGCTACAAAGCGGGAGATGTCGTCTACGTGGCCGTGGGTGTCGTCGCCGGCTACGCCCCGATTGAGCCAGATTACGCGGTCGATACCGAGATATTCGTGAAAGGCGTGTTCCAGTTGGGCGCGGCTGATGCCGGGATTGCGCTGCTGTACCTCGCTGAGAAGGCACTCCTCGGTGGTGAGGAGGAGACCCGCGCCGTTGGTGTCGATGGAGCCGCCCTCGAGCACGAGACGGTGGGTGAAACCATTCTCCAGCCCGACCGCCGGTTGCCATTCCGGCAAGCCGAGCAAAGTGGCTGCGCGGCCTGGGATCTGGTCGTCGAGACGCCAGTCAGGATACTTGGCCCAGGCGTTGAAGCTCCAATTCGTGATGGCGACTTGGCCAGCTGAACTGCGAATGAAGATGGGGCCGGAGTCACGGGTCCAGACGCGGTCTGTGGGCCAAACGTGGAAGTCGACCCGGTCAAGATTCGCGCCGGCACGCTCGATGATTCTCTCGGCGCGCTGTTGGGACTTTGGGTCATCGACCAGGATATGCACCTGTTCGCGCGCGGAGAGAAGGCGCACGACCTCCGCGTATACCCAGGGAATGGGCTGGAACTTGCCCGGCCAGTCGTGGGGATTGTGCGGCCAGGCGAGCCAGGTGGCCTGATGCTGCTCCCACTCGGCGGGCATTCGGTAACCGAGTGCGCGAGGCGTTGCTTCTTGCATGGCTACTTTGAGTCTCCGTCCTGCGTCCAGGTGTTTACTGGATCGAGAAAGCGCTTGGTGATGGGCGCGTAGGCATCGATGCGGCGATCGCGCAGGAAGGGCCAGTTGCGGCGGGTATCTTCAATGAGGGCAAGATCGATTTCGCCAAGGAGGATCTCTTCCTTGTCGTGTGAAGCCTTGGCGATGATGCGGCCGAAAGGATCGGCGAGGAAGCTGCCGCCCCAGAACTCCAGGCCGGGGCCTTCGGCGCGGTTGCCGAGAATATCTCCATGCTCGATGCCCACGCGATTCACTCCGGCCACATAGACGCCGTTTGCAATGGCATGCGCCCGCTGGATGGTTTGCCATGCCTCGTACTGCGCAGCGCCGAATTCGGCCTTCTCCGCGGGGTGCCACCCGATAGCAGTGGGATAGAAGAGCACCTCGGCGCCCTGCAAGGCGGTGAGGCGCGCAGCCTCGGGATACCACTGATCCCAGCAGACCAACGTACCGATGCGGCCAAAAGCCGTGTCCACGGCCTGAAAGCCAAGATCGCCGGGCGCAAAATAGTACTTCTCATAGTAGAGCGGATCGTCGGGAATGTGCATCTTGCGATAGACCCCGGCGATGGCTCCATCAGCGTTCAGAGTGACGGCAGTGTTGTGGTATAGGCCAGGCGCGCGACGCTCGAAGAGTGAAGCGATGATGGCTACGCGGGCCTCGCGAGCCACTTCCGCGAGTCTGCTCGTCGATGGTCCGGGAATGGACTCGGCCAGATCGAAGAGGCGTGTATCCTCGCGCTGGCAAAAGTACTGAGTTTGGAAAAGCTCGGGCAGGCAGACTACGTTTGCACCCAGACGCGCCGCCTCACGGACGTGGTGGACCGCCGAGGCAAAATTCGCCTCAGGGTCCGCTCCCATGTGCATTTGCACGAGACCCACGATGTACTTGCGATGATTCGCCATGGTTTGCCGATCAACTCTCCGTAGCGGCCCCGTCTCCGTAGCAGCTCAGGGGGGGCTATGCAGCAAGGCCAACCCCGCTTGGCGGAATTGGCCTCAACCGCGTTTCAAATGCAATCGCTACTCATCCAGAATCAGAACCGCAGCGGCGATTGAGGTGGTCCACAGGCCGCGCTTGTCGCCGACGGCCGACTGGGTAACGTTACTGGTGCGGACGATCTTGTTGGAGATGCGGTAGATCTCCTTTTTTTCGTCCCAGCTAGTATCCGGATCGAAATCCACATCAAGCGTTGTGGCGAGCATCTCGGCGGCAAGTTCCTCGGCGTACTCTCCGGCTTGTTCTTCGGTCTCGCCGAAGCTATGGTGCTCACTCAAGTAGCCGTAGGTGTTGCGATCGGCGGGGATGGCCACGCCGATGCTCGATACGATCAGCCGGTGCGGCTCACGCGTAGAGTTTTCCGCGATAACGGAAAAGACTACCTCGCCAGGATTCAGATAGGTGAGGCCTTCTTTGCGCGAAATCACCTTGCACCGCGGCGGAAAGATGGAAGAGACGCGCACCAGATTCTGCGAGGCGATACCCGCATCCCGAAGGGCTAGCTCAAAGGAGGTCAGACGCTCCTTGTGTTTGCCGACACCCTTGGTGAAGAAAATCCTCTTCGGGACCATGCTTTTTCCCAATTTCTATGTACCCTCCATGAGTTTGAAGATTGCCATTTCTGTATGACGTTCCCGTATGAGTTTATCGCATCCGGGCGGGTAGGAACAGGAATACCGACGAATTCATCCTGCATTCACAGTGTGAGACGCAACGCGCCGCTCGATAGCCGTTTCGCCAAGGTTCCAACTGAACTGCCGGAATTCGAGGAATAAGCGCCCTGCGGGGTAAGCAAAATGGGGGAACAAGAGCAGTTGCATCCGGGATTGCCACCCTTGATTTGCAGATGGTAGCCTCTTGCTTGGATACATGCGCTGAAAGGAATTCCCCAAAATCATGCAAAACACCTACAACGGGCTGGAATTGCCGAAGAATGGCCAGCCAATCGAATACAGAGATGGGCAGTTCGAGGTGCCCGACAATCCAATCATTCCTTACATTGAAGGCGATGGCACGGGTCGGGACATATGGAAGGCCTCGCAGCGGGTGTTCGACGCTGCGGTAGAAAAGGCCTACGGCGGCAAGCGCGCCATTCGATGGTTTGAGATCTTTGCCGGCGAAAAGGCATTTCGCCAGTTCAGCACCTGGCTACCGGACGACTCAGTGGCTGCGGCCCGCGATCTGCGCGTCTCCCTCAAGGGCCCGCTCACGACACCTGTGGGTGGAGGCATCCGCTCGCTCAACGTGGCGCTGCGCCAGCTTCTCGATCTCTACGCATGTGTGCGACCGGTGAAGTACTACCAGGGCGTTCCCAGCCCGGTGAAGCACCCGGAAAAGCTGGATATCGTCATCTTTCGCGAGAACACCGAGGACGTGTACGCGGGCATCGAGTTTAAACAGGGCTCGGCAGACGCCGCGCGCATCATCGATTTTTTAAACAACGACCTGCTCAAGGGCGGCAAGAAGAAAGTGCGCGAAGACTCGGGTATCGGCATCAAGCCAATCTCGATTTTTGGCACCAAGAGGCTGGTCCGCTACGCGATACGAGCCGCTCTAGAAGCGGGGCGCAAGACGGTTACGCTGGTCCACAAGGGCAACATCCAGAAGTTCACAGAAGGCGCATTCCGCGAATGGGGTTACGAAGTCGCAGTCGAGGAGTTCCGGGACCAGACCGTAACCGAGCGCGAAAGCTGGATTCTGGGAAACGCGGACGCCGATCCGTCTCTCACCGTTGAGCAGAATGCGGCGATGATCGAACCGGGCCTTGATCTAGCTTCGCAAGGGTTCCGCGACGCACTCTACGCGGAGGTCAAGGGCGTGCTGGACTCGATCGGCCAGAGCCACGGCAAAGGCGCATGGAAGTCAAAGGTGCTGGTCAACGACCGCATCGCCGACTCGATTTTCCAGCAGATCATTCTCCGCCCGGAAGACTATAGCGTGCTGGCCACCACGAACCTCAACGGCGACTACATCTCCGACGCAGCCGCGGCGCAGGTTGGCGGACTTGGAATCGCCCCCGGCGCGAATATCGGCGACGGTTTTGCGGTGTTTGAAGCCACCCACGGAACCGCCCCAAAATATGCCGACAAGGATATGATCAATCCCGGCTCGGTTATTCTTTCGGGCGTGATGCTGCTGGAGTTCATTGGATGGAAGGAAGCGGCCAAGCTGATTGAGACGTCGCTCGAAAAGACGATCCTGCAGAAGTTCGTGACCTACGACTTTGAACGCCAGACAGCCGGCGCTACCAAGGTAGGCACCAGCGAGTTTGCCACGCGGATCATCGGCAATATGTAGGAGCAAGTGATCCGTTGTCAGTGAACAGTGGTCAGTGACCAGCGGTTACAGTCTGTCACGAATTTGATCTGAGATGACTTAACGCGATTCACTTCACACGGTAATTTGGAGGAAGTTGAAAATGAGAAAGAAAGTCAGCATTGTGGGCGCCGGCAACGTGGGCGCTACGGCCGCACACTGGATTGCGGCGAAGGAACTGGCAGATGTGGTGCTGATCGACGTGGTTGAGGGCGTGCCGCAGGGCAAGGCTCTTGACCTGCTGGAAGCGCTTCCGATCGAAAAGCGCGACGTCAACGTGACAGGCTCCAACGACTACGCTGCGACGGCAAACTCCGACATCGTTGTGATTACAGCGGGCATTCCCCGCAAGCCGGGGATGAGCCGCGACGACCTGCTCCATACCAACTACAAGATCATGTCCGACGTCGTGGCGAAGGTGGTGGCCCAGTCGCCGGAGTCGATTTTGATCATCGTCTCCAATCCGCTGGATGCGATGGCCCAGGCTGCCTTTCGCCAGGCCGGCTTCAATCGCGAACGGGTAATCGGCATGGCGGGTGTACTTGACTCGGCACGCTTCCGCACCTTTATCGCCGCAGAGCTGAATGTGAGTGTTGAGAATGTGACAGCTTTTGTACTCGGCGGCCACGGCGATACCATGGTTCCGCTGCCGCGCTACTCAACTGTCGCCGGCATACCGATCACAGAACTCATCGCTCCCGAGCGGCTCGAAGCTCTGGTGCAGAGAACCCGCGACGGCGGCGCGGAGATCGTGAAGTATCTCAAGACCGGCAGCGCTTATTACGCACCTTCAGCGGCTGCTGTTGAGATGGTCGAGGCCATTCTCAAGGACAAGAAGAAGATTCTTCCCTGTGCCGCCTACCTGCAAGGCGAGTACGGCATCGATGGCTACTATATCGGTGTTCCATGCAAGCTGGGCGCCGCGGGCCTGGAGAAGATCATTGAGATCAAGCTCACCCCGGAGGAAGACGCCGCTCTTCAGAAGAGCGCAGTGGCGGTCAAGGAACTCTGCGCCGTCATCGGCGTATAGAGGTGCGAATATGTACGGACTGGAACCCGTACGGTTCAAGCCGATCACTCCAGCACATCAAAAGGCGGTGCATTTCAGATCTCGATCCAGAGACCAAAAATGCACCGCTTTTTTTGAACCATAAAATTCTCTGAATGCCGCCAAGATTCTTCAACGGCGAAATTCATCAATCCATCGACATGCTCAGTTCGTGTCTCACGTCGGCGCCGCGAATCCAGAAGATTACATCGGTGGCTATGTTTGCTGCGTGGTCGGCGATCCGCTCGAGGTTTTTTGCGACCAGGATGCCCTTCATTGCCTGCTGAGTGAACTGCGGCTTCTCTTCGATGAGCTTAAGCAGGTCAGTGTGGGCGCGGCGGTTCATGCGGTCGATCTCGTCGTCCATCTCCCGGACCGAGTCCGCAAGGCGGGCATCGCCATCCAACAAGGCCTGGATCGCTGTGCGGATCATGCGTCCGGCATACTCGCCCATCGCGGCAAAATCCACAGGCAACTCTATTTCCTCCAAGGCTAGAATCTCCTTGGTTCTGCGCGCGATTCCCATCGACTGATCGCCGATGCGCTCGAGGTCACCGTTGATCTTGATTACGGCCAGGATGAAGCGGAGATCGATAGCCATGGGCTGCTCCTTGGCGAGCAGTTCATAGGCCATCTCATCCAGCCCCCGTTCTGCGGTGTTGATGGCAGTTTCGTTCTGCTTCACGTACTTGCAGAGGCCTTTGTCGCGTTGCAGATAGGCATCCACCGCCGATTCGAGCGCCTGCTGCGCCAGAGCGGCCATGGCGAGAAGCTTGTCCTTGAGTTCGGCTAACTGCTGGTGAAAATGAATGCGCGGCACGGCGAAATCTCCCTGATCAACTATTGTGCATCATGCGATGTTACAGATTGACGAATATCAGGATACGCACCAAATTCGTCACGCCCCATCGAGACTACTTGCCATCAACTTGAAGACCGCCAGGCGCCTGAATCGGCGCCCTTTCAATTTTACCAAGCAGGAAGATATAGGCTGCGATGCCGATGGTGAGGTAAATTGCAGATACGCCAAAGACCCACGTATAGGAATGGAGCGCTGACACCAGGTATCCAGTGACGATGGGCGCGACGATTCCTGAGATTTGATTGGAAAAATTTATAATTCCTCCCACCTTGCCGACGTCGTTGCGGCTTGCGATGAGCGAAGGGAGGGACCAGCCAACTGGCGCGGCGGCAGACAGCCCGCCTATGGAAATACTGATCCAGATGAGTGCCCGCGTAGCGCTATGGGCGCCAGCCGCACCCAGGATTCCGAGTCCGCAGGCGGTGCCGCCGATGAGGATGACCTTGCGAACCAGATTCGCATTCCAACCGCGCTGTACAAGGAAGTCCACCAGCCAACCGCCGACCAGGATGTCTGTAATCGTGGCAAAGATCCACGGTACGCTGGTGTAAAGAAACGAATGCAGAAGGTCAATGTGCAGCGCAAAAGACAGATAGCTTGGCAGCCAGGTGAGCAAAAGATAGAAGACGTAGTTATAAGAGCCGAAACCTATGGCAAGGCCGATTACCTTGCGCTGCGAAAGGAGATGGAGCAGCGAAGACTGCTTCTCTTCCGTGTAGTGAGGCGCCCCCGGAGTTTCATCCACATCTTCGATGTACCGCCGCTCTCTTTCGCTTAGAAGCGGGTCGTCGTCCGGATCTTTGTAGACGCGCCAGAAATAGGCAAAATAGGCGAGACTTACAAAGCCGGTGATAGCGAAACTCCAGCGCCAGCCAGCCTTGAGCAGGATGATGCCGATGATGGGGACGCCAATGGCAGAGGAAAACTTGGCAGCCGAGTCGAAGATGGATGTAGCGAGGCTGCGTTCTTTTACTGGGAACCAAAAACCGACTGCCTTGGCGTTGGCGGGGAATGTGGGAGCTTCTCCCACGCCAAGAAGAAACCTGGCACCGAACAATCCACCAAGGCTGGGAGTGACCGCAGCACCGAACGAAGCGACGCTCCACAAAAACGTCCCAATTCGTCCGACACGGCGGACGCCAAGCTTATCCAGAACAACACCGATGGGCAACTGGCACATGGCGTACGTCCAGTTGTAGGAGCTAAGGAGATAGCCGAAGGCGATATCCGAGATCCCGAAGGCCGCAGTGAGCGAGGCATGCGAGACGGAGAGATTGACGCGATCGAAGTAGTTTACGAGAACGCCAATGCCGAGCAACCACGCGATGCCCCAGCGACGCCTTGGAATGCCTGTACTGCTATCCAGTTCTTGAGCTGTCAACCGATTCCTCGCTGCGGATCACGTAGATTGTTGTATCAATGTGCCTGGTGCGGAGTACCTTGCTCAACTGTATTTTCAAGCGTGCCGATCGGGTCGATGGTGATTCGAATCAGGTCCCCGCTGGCCAGAGTAAAAGAATCGGGAGGGACGATCCCGGTACCAGTCATCAGGAATGCGCCGTAAGGAAAGCTGTTGTCGCGGAACAGGTATTCGACCAGAGAGGACGGGGTGCGCTTGAGCTCGGCTAGTGTCGTGACGCCAGAAAACTCTGTGACGCCGAGGCGAAAGATCTCGATGCGGATCGGCGTTGCGACCGGTAATGGCTCACTGCCAATGAGAATGCAAGGGCCCAGCGCGCAACTGCGGTCATAGACCTTGGCCTGGGGGAGATAGAGAGGATTTTCGCCTTCGATATCACGCGAGCTCATGTCATTGCCAACGGTGGAGCCGATGATCTGGCCGCGATTGTTGATGAGCAGTGTGAGTTCAGGCTCGGGGACGTTCCACCTGGCATCACTGCGAATGCGGACGTGGCTTCCTGAACCGGCGACACGACCGGCAGTGGCCTTGAAGAATAACTCCGGACGATCCGCAGAATAGACCCGATCGTAGAAGTCTCCTCCACCGGCGGATTTCGACTCTTCCATACGCGCACTGCGGCTGCGGAAATACGTGACGCCCGCTGCCCACACCTCCTGATTGCCGATGGGCGCGAGTATGTGCGGGACTGAAAAATCCTGGACAGATTTGCCCATGGTGATGGTGGAGAGCAGGCAGTTGTGCAGATCTTCGTGCGTAACAAGCGCATCCCAAGAAGGCTCGGGAACGTGGTAGTAGCTACCGTCCTGCTCAACGAAATTGCCGTTACTCGTGCGATAGAGTTTCACTCTGGTCTCTCCAGTTTCGTAACGATCTTGTTTACATCGTAGACGCAGCCGCCCCAAACACCCCCGCTGGCCTGCACCAGCGCAGCCCACAAGCGCGTATCTTCGGGCAGATTCGGATGCGGCCGCAAATCTGCGCGAAGCTTGCGCTCGGCAAGCAGGCGCGAGCCCTCTTCCGCACCGAAAGTTCTCTCTGCGTCTCCCACTAGTTGAACAGATCCAAGGAGCGTCCTGCGATTGATGATGATCTCAATCTTGTCGCCCTCGAGAACCTTGCCAATTGGTCCACCGGCGAGCGCCTCAGGCGAGATGTGCCCGATGCATGCACCCGTGGATACGCCGCTGAAGCGAGCATCTGTTAGCACAGCGACATGCTTACAGTGAGGCAACACCTTGAGTGCCGCGGTGATCTGATAGATCTCCTGCATGCCCGCGCCCTTAGGTCCCCCACAGATTAGGACAATCACGTCGCCCTCAACGATCTGGCCTGATTTGATCGCTTGAATTGCGGCTTCTTCGGTAACAAAGACCCTTGCAGGACCGACGTGACGGAACACCTGATCGTCGTCAACGAGCGATGGGTCGATCGATGTACTCTTGACGACTGATCCCTCAGGCGCGAGATTGCCGATGGGAAAACAGACCGCGGAGGTGAGCCCGCGCGAGTGCGCGCGATCGGGCGACATGATTACGTCGTCGGGATCGATTCCGTCCCGCTCCTGAAGTATCCGCCGCAATTCCTGACGCCTTTGGCTCTGCTTCCACCAGTCCAGGCAGGTATCAAGAGAATCTCCGGAGACGGTCTTCACCTTTGTGTCGATCAATCGGGCCTCACGCAGATGAAGCATCACTTCTGGCACGCCGCCCGCCAGGAATACCTGCACGGTGGCGAAGTTGCGCGGCCCGTTTGGGAGCGCGTCTACGAGCCGAGGCACAAGGCGGTTGACTTCAATCCAATCTGAAGCCGTGGGTAGTTGCAAGCCGGCAGCGTGGGCTACGGCCGGAAGATGAATAAGTAGGTTCGTCGAACCACCGAAGGCCGCCATCACAACCATGGCGTTGCAGATGGCCACGGGCGTAAGGACGTCCTGGACCCCGATGCCAAGTTGATGGAGCCGCAGGAGTGCACGTGCCGAGCGGGTTGCGGCATCGAGCCAGATCGGCTGTCCGGAGGGCGCAAGAGCCGTATGCGGCAGAGAGAGCCCCAGCGCTTCGCCGACCACCTGCGATGTTGCGGCGGTGCCCAGAAACTGGCATCCGCCTCCTGGCGACGCGCAGGCCCGGCAACCCATCTCCGCAGCGTGCTCCAGGGTGATTTGGTTGTGTGCGAAACGCGCGCCGATGGTTTGCACCTTGCCCGCATCCTCACCGGATTCGGGCAGAAGCGTCACGCCTCCGGGAACCATCACGGCCGGTTTGCTGCCAGACGACGCGAGCGCCATCATCATGGCGGGCAGGCCCTTGTCGCAAGTGGCGATACCAAGGACGCCCTTGCCTGTGGGCAGCGAGCGCATAAGGCGGCGCAGCACCATGGCGGCATCGTTGCGAAACGGCAACGAGTCCATCATCCCGGAAGTGCCTTGCGTGCGACCGTCGCACGGATCGGTGCATGCGCCCGCGAAGGGCGTGGCGCGCAGGGACTTCAACTCGCGCGCTGCTTCGGCTACGAGCAGACCCACTTCCCAGTGTCCGGTGTGAAAACCAAGTGCTATGGCCTCGCCGTTCTCAGCCCTCATGCCGCCGTGCGTGCTCAGGATCAGGAACTCTGGGTCGAGCAGGCGGGTAGGGTCCCAACCCATTCCGGCGTTTTGCGACAAGCCAAAGAGGTTGCCGGAAGGCTGGGTAAGCAGCATTTCAGCCGTGAGTGGCAACATTCCAGCCGGGCCAGGCGCGTGTGTCGTCACCCGAAGCAACCGCTCGTCGTCCGTCCCAAGTACTGAACTGAGTGGAATGTTTTCGATGGGGGAAGTCCTTTCCGCAGTCCATTGTAGTGGAAGCGGCCCGGCTTCTGATTGAGGCCCTAATATGCGGTGAGGCCCCCGTCGATGGGAAACGCTACCCCGTTGATGAAGGAAGCCTCGTCGCTCGCGAGGTAGACCAACGTACTCGCGACATCAGCTGTGCTGGCCAGCCGTCCGAGGGGTATTTCGCCGAGTCTCTCGGCCTTACGCTCGGGGTCTTTGAACATGACCTGCACGAATGCGGTCTCCACCGTGCTGGGGTGAATGGAGTTGCAGCGGATATTGTCTTTCGCATAGCGCACGGCTACCGATTTCGTTAGCATGGTCAGGGCGCCCTTGGTGGTCGTGTAAGTCTCGTTGGTGAACCGGTGGCCAACGAGGCCGCAGATCGAGGACATGTTGAGGATCACTCCCCCGCCACCGGCCCTCATGATCGGCAGGGCGTGTTTGATCCCCATAAACGGCCCCTTGACGTTTACCGCCATCATGGCATCGAAGGACTCCATGGGCATTTCTTCGATGTTCTTCCTGACGTTGATACCTGCGTTGTTCACGAGGATATCGAGGCGTCCGAACCGCTCGACGACGGCAGAAAGCGCGTCCTTCCAACTCTCCTCCGCAGTGACATCGAGTGGGATAAAAACCGCGCCAATAGACGCGGCTGTCTTCTCGCCATCTTCGCGGTTCATATCGGCTACGAACACCGACGCGCCTTCCTCTTGAAACCTTTTGGCAATCTCCGCGCCGATTCCGATCGCGGCGCCTGTAACGAGGGCGATCTTGCCCGAAAGACGCGGCGTGCTCATTACTTTTTCCCTTTCAACAGCGTTCTCACGGTGTTGGCCACTTCGTCGGAGGTGAGCTTGAAATGCGTGAGCAGTTCTTCATAGCCCTCCGCCGATATGCCGAAACTGTCAGGGACGCCTACGAACTCCACAGGCGCGTGACTGACACCCCGGAGCGCCTCAACCACTGCTGATCCGATTCCGCCGATGATGGAGTGTTCTTCGGCAGTGACAATGGCATCCACTCCAGCCGCATAGTTGATTACGGCCTCGCGGTCGAGCGGCTTGATGGTGCTGATGTCGAGCACCCGCACCGAGATTCCTTCCGACTCCAGAGCTTTTGCAGCCTCCAACGCCCTCGATACCATGACCCCCGAGCCGAATATCGCGACGTTGTTCCCGTCCCGGAGCTTGGTTATCTTGCCAATCGAGTAAGGCTCACCGACCGGATACACAAAAGGAAGGTCGTTTCTGTTGATCCTGAAGTACACTGGTCCCGGCCAATCCAGCATGCAATCCATCATCTGCTCCACTTCGGTGGAGTCCGCCGGGCACAGCACTGTCATGTTCGGCAGCGCGCGCATCAGGGCCGCGTCTTCCACTCCCTGGTGGGTCTTGCCATCGCCGAAGTCGGAAAGACCGGCGCTGGACCCGCAGATGCGGACGGGAAGGTTGGGGATGCAGATGGAATTGCGGAGCTGATCGTATGCTCTTCCTGAGGCAAACACGGCAAAGGAATGGATGAAGGGAATCATTCCGGAGAGGGCAAAGCCCGCAGCCGTGGAGGCCATGTTCTGTTCCGCGATTCCCATTTGGAAGTACCGGTCAGGAAACTCGGCCTGAAACATGGCGGACTGCGTAGTCTTCCCGAGGTCGGCCTCGAGTGCCACGACGCGATCATCCTTCTTACCCAGCCGAACAAGGCTGGCCCCATAGGCAATTCTCAGGTTTGGTGAAGTCATTGCGCCATCCTCCCGGATTCTTCGATTTCAACAAGCGCTTTGTCGTACTGCTCCTGGCTCATGGCGCCGTTGTGGAAGGCCGCAGTATTCTCGGCGAACGAAACGCCCTTCCCTTTGATCGTCTCAGCCACGATAACCGTTGGACCGCCTTTGAACGCGGCCGCCTCATCCAGGACATCCAGGATCGCGCCCACATCGTGTCCATCCACGCTTAACACATTCCATCCGAACGCCCGCCACTTGTCTTCCAGATTTGGGATGTCGAAGATGTCCTTGGTTGGCCCCGTGGCCTGAATCCGGTTTCGATCGACAATAGCTGTAAGCGAGTCCAGCTTGTAGCGAGCCGAAGCCATGGCCGCTTCCCACAACTGGCCCTCGGCCAGTTCGCCGTCGCCCATCGCCACATACACCCGCGCTGGGCTTTTCTTGAGCCGCAGCGTGAGCGCCATGCCATTGGCAATCGAAAGCCCCTGTCCGAGGGAGCCGGTCACCGCCTCAATTCCGGGGGTCATCAAATCTGGATGGCCTTGCAGAATGCCTCCGATAGTCTTCAGCTTCCCCATCTCTTCGCGCGGAATCACGCCCAGTTCCAGCAGCGCCGCGTATTGGATGAGCACGGAATGCCCTTTGCTGACGAGAAAACGATCTCGATTTGGATCGTCCAGCGCTTTGGGATCGAAGTGCATCTTCTCGAAGTACAAGGCCGCCACGATCTCTGCAAGCGAGCACGAACCGCCGAGGTGCCCAGGCTTCCCGACACCGATCATTCTCACCACGTCAGCCCTGAGGTCCCATGCGATTTTTTTGACTCTCTGAATCTTGTCAGGATTTGCCATCCATCTTCCTCCCGGCACGGGCTTTCCGCCCCCGCGACGCTTGCCTATTCACCTCAGGATCGTGTGCCTGACCCCATCCAATACCGGTGCCGACCGACTCTGAAAGCAGCACAAGTGTAGTTCTGCGATTTGACTCGTTGGCGTGACCACGGTCACAAGTGAATCGCTTTTCTAAGGCGTTCCGGGAAACTTCTACCAGACTTCCGCTCGCCTTTGCGCGGGGAGCCAGGTGCAAAGTGCTGAGCTTAAGGGCGCACTGGAGGGTGTGACCCGCGAGGTGCTATAACGCTTGTGTGCAAAAAGAACAGTTTGAGATAGAGGCGAAAGTCGCCCCCGGCCCTGAGCGGCTGATAAAAACAGAATTACGCCGCCGCTGGCTGTACCTGATGCCTGCGGTCTTCGTTACGTACAGCCTTGCATATCTTGATCGGGCGAATTACGGATTCGGCGCGGCGGCGGGGATGGCGGATACACTCCACATCAGCAACGCCCGAACCGCATTTCTTGGTTCACTCTTCTTCCTAGGCTATTTTCTCTTTCAGGTGCCCGGCGCGGCATACGCGCGGCGCAGGAGTGCGACGCGACTGGTGTTCTTTGCGCTGGTGAGTTGGGGCACGCTGGCGGCATTGACGGGCGTGATTAGGGTGTTCTGGCTCCTGGCGTTGGACCGGATGCTGCTGGGCGTGGCAGAAAGCCTGATTCTGCCGGCGATGCTGATTCTACTGTCGGACTGGTTTACGCGGGCAGAAAGATCGCGTGCGAACGCAATTCTGATACTCGGGAATCCCGTTACTGTCATGTGGATGTCCGCGGTGACCGGGTATCTGATCAAGGCCTTCGGCTGGCAGATGGCGTTTGTGCTTGAGGGAATTCCTTCGATCGTATGGGCATTTGTGTGGGTAGCCGTAGTGCGCGATCGCCCTCAGGACGCGCCATGGCTGAGCAAGGATTGCAGCGACCGACTGACGCGCGATCTGGAACTTGAACAGGAGACGCTGCCCCGCATGGCGAATCTAGCGGCCACTTTGCGGGTGCCTGGCGTACTGCTGCTGTGCGCGCAGTACTTCTGCTGGAGCATTGGAGTTTACGGACTCGTGCTGTGGCTCCCCACGATGATTCGCGCCGGATCGGCGCAGGGCATCGAGACCGTTGGGCTGTTGAATGCCGCGCCTTTCCTCCTGGCGGTGGTGCTAATGCTGGGGGTCGCACATTTTTCAGACCGCACGCTGAATCGGCAACGCTTTATCTGGCCGTTTCTACTGCTCTCAGGAGTTGCGCTGCTGGTCTCTTTTTTGACGGCCTCCCATAGTTTCTGGGTTGCCTATGCGTTTCTGATTGTTGCTGGCGGCGCCATGTATGCGCCTTACGGCCCATTTTTCTCGATTGTGCCTGAGATGCTGCCCAGGAACGTTGCCGGAGAAGTGATGGCTCTGGTAAACAGCTTTGGTGCGCTGGGTGGATTTACCGGCACCTGGCTAGTTGGCTTTCTGCAGGCTCTTACCGGCAATTCGCGCGCGGGGTATTTCGCCATGTCCATGGCACTGATGCTGGCCGCCGGAATCATCTTTTGTTTGAAGCCGGCGCAGCCAGTAGGCCATTCAAAAAGATGACCCGGTCCCTTTTAACAACGATCGTTGGGCGCAAACGATCCTAAAGCGAATTGCGGGTATATGCGCCATTGACCAGGCGCAGGATTCCAAGCGGATTTCCGTCCTTCAACTCCTCTGGCAATGCGGCCTGGGGGAAGTCCTGATAACAAACCGGGCGCGCAAAACGGAAGATTGCCTGCGTGCCGACAGAAGTGTGGCGGCTATCGCTGGTGGCGGGATACGGTCCGCCGTGCACCATGGCGTGACACACTTCAACTCCGGTCGGAAAGCCATTGACGACGAGCCTTCCTGCCTTGCGCTCCAAAATGGCGATGAGGTCGGCGTAGTCCGCGATGTCGGCCTCGGTTCCATGCAAGGTCGCGGTCAGTTGCCCTTCCAGTGCATGCGCCAGCGCGATCAACTCCTGCCGGTTGGCGTAGCGGACAATGAGTGTGCTGGGACCGAATATTTCCTTTTCGAGTTCGGGGTTGCTGAGCAGGTCGCTTCCGCTGATTTGAAACAGTGCCGGGAAGACCTGGGTGGTATTTGTAGCTTCAGCAGAACTAGGCTGTGCAAGCAGGTCCGCCGAGACGTGCTCTTTCCGCTGGGCCACTTCAGAACGATAGCTTTTGCAAATTCCAGCAGTAAGCATGGAAGACGCTCCAGCTTTCTCAACTTGAGCCACGAGCTCGGCAACCAATGCGTCCGATTGTTCATCCTGCGGCAAAAAGACCAGCCCCGGCTTGGTGCAGAATTGCCCGACTCCCATCGTGAATGATCCAAAAAGGCCATTCGAGATTTGGGAGGGACGTGTGCGCAAAGCCTCGGGAAGCACGAAAAGCGGATTTACACTGCTCATCTCCATGAAACATGGAATGGGTTCCGGTCGAGCAGCAGCCAGTTCCATGAGCGACTTGCCTGCAGACAATGACCCTGTGAATCCGACAGCCTTTACCGCGGGATGCTGCACAAGCGCCGCCCCCACCTGGACGCCTGAACCGAAGATCAACGCGAACGTACCAGCGTGAAGGCCGCACTCTCTTACGCTGCGGCAGATGACTTGGCCCACCATTTCACTTGTGCCCGGGTGGGCCGAATGAGCCTTGACGATGACCGGATTGCCTGCCGCAAATGCGGATGCGGTGTCACCGCCGGCGACGGAAAAGGCAAGAGGGAAATTGCTGGCGCCAAAAACTGCCACAGGTCCTAATGGACGCAACATAGAGCGGATATCTGCCCTGGGCATGGGCGTGCGATTGGGCTCGGCGGGGTCGATACGGGCCATAGCCCAGGAGCCTTCTTCGACCGCTTGCGCAAAAAGCCGCAGCTGATTTGCGGTTCGCCCGACCTCTCCTTGCAGGCGCGGCTTCGGCAGTGCGGTTTCGCGATGAGCGCGGTCAACCAGTTCAGCCGCAATGGATTCAATTCCCGCGGCTATATGGCGAAGGAAGCTGCCTTTTTGTCGTCCGGAAAGCTTGCTGTAGATCGGAAATGCATCTTCGGCCAAATTGGCCGCGAGATCGACATCCTCCGCAGAAGCACCATGATACATCGGTTCGAGACTGGCCCCGGTTGCAGGTTCGAGACCTGCAAATGCCGCGCCTGTTCCCTCGCGGGCTTCGCCATTGATGATTGAATGCCCAAGCAACATATTCCACCCCAATTCCGAAGAAATGCCACATTGCTAAGTCGCACGGCGCGCCTGTTCTGCGCAAATGCCTAACGACTTGACATTAGCTTACTGCCCTCTCGATTTCAAATTGCCGTATCTATGGCCCGAAGACTGAATCTGGAGCCTGGCAGCAAAAGTTCAGTTGGTGGCCAATTACGCTATCATGCTCAGTTCCGGCATTCTGCGGGCGCTCAACCATTTAATCAACAACGAAGGAATTCTTGTCCAGCTATGAAGATAAGCAAGATTCGCACCCGAGTGGCACAGTGGTCTGGAGAAACGGCGCCGCTTCCACCGCATTTTTGCACAAACCCCATGGATCTGCTGGCGCTGCCTCAGTCCTCGATGAAGACGTTCACATTTCATGGCTGGCTCATTGTAGAGGTGGAGTCGGACGATGGGCAGGTGGGTATTGGCAACGCTGCTTTGGCTCCCTTGGTTACCAAGCAGGTGATCGATGAATATCTGACGCCGTTGCTGATCGGCGCCGACCCCTGGGACATCGAATTTCTGTGGCAGCACATGTATCGCAAGACGATGGCCTTCGGGCGCAAGGGGATTGGCATGGCAGCCATCAGCGCGGTGGACATCGCGCTGTGGGATCTGCTTGGGAAGGCTGCGAAGCAACCGGTCTATCGATTGCTGGGCGGAAGAACCAAACAGCGCATTCCGGTGTATGCGAGCCGGCTCTACTCGACTCCGCTTGATACGCTGGCGGCCGAAGCGAGCCGGTACAAGGCGGAAGGCTACAAAGCCATGAAGTTGCGCTTCGGATGGGGTCCAGTGGACGGAGCAACAGGGATGCAAAAGAACATCGACCTGGTGCGTACGGTGCGGGAGACGGTGGGAGACGGAATCGACGTGATGGCGGATGCCTACATGGGCTGGACGCTGGACTATGCCAAGCGCATGCTGCCTATGCTGGAGCCGTTCAACCTGCGCTGGCTGGAAGAACCGGTGATTCCCGATGACCTGCGCGGGTACGCGGAATTGAAGTCGTATCACTCCGTTCCGATCGCCGGGGGCGAGCACGAGTCCACGATTTATGGGTTCCGTGAATTGCTTGAGGCTCATGCACTGGATTACATCCAGTTCGACACCAACCGCGTTGGGGGAATCAGCCAGGCGCGCAAGATCTCGGCTCTGGCCGAGGCATTTTCTGTTCCGGTGATCCCTCATGCAGGTCAGATGCATAACTTCCATGTTGTGATGGCGAGTTTGAATTCGCCAATGGCGGAGTTCTTTCCGCCTGTGGATGTGGAAGTGGGCAATGAATTGTTCTGGTATATTTTCGATGGCGAGCCGAAACCAACGGACGGATTTATCGATCTCGATGACAGCGTTCCGGGGCTTGGAATAACAATCAACGAGGAGCGGCTTGCGCAATTCAAGGTAATCGAGTAGCGGGCGTCATGGCTCTTTAAACCCCGCGCCAGGACTTCCCTGCCCTGGCGCCGGTCGACATCTTGCCTCTGAGCCTTGTAGATCACTGCGAATCAAACAATCTCGATTTTCCACTTCCCTTTGTCGACCGGTGTCGTTGAAGTTAGCAGCAGACGATAGATCGTCTCTCCCCATGTGTGCCGCAAGCCTTCATCTTTCAGTTCAATCTTCTCGAATGTCGACACAGCAAGCGATGTGTCGTACTTGAATGTTACGTCCCTTATCTTCTTATCCTTCGCGTCAAGCACGATGGTGCCATTCCCGCCATGTGACGGGAACCGCGGAGTCATGAAGGAGAGTACGACCGGTAACTTGCGTTGTAACTGGAAGTCCTCGCTGAGCAGAATGCGGCCAACCTTCCGGTCGAGCGCGATATTGCGAACCCATCGAGAGATTCCAGCCTCGGCCGGGAAAGCAGTCGCCAGATTCATCGCCAGGCCGGCGTAAGAGTCGTCGTTGAAGTAATGAACTTCACTGGCACGATACATGGGTTGCAGACCGGCCTGCATGACTCCGCCCACTGTTGGCAGGTTATGGTACGCCGATTGCATCGTCCAGATGCTGTAGCGATCAGCGCTGAATGTTTTTGCAGTGTAGGCTTCCACGCCCACATCGATGAATACTGGCTCGCCATTGTGAAAGACGATGAAACTGCCTGAGTCGTTGTGACCATGGCTGCGAAGATTTGCCGCTGCCTGCACGGCCAGATAGAAGCCTTCGCTTGAGCCCGCCTTAGCCCTTGCCATCATGAGACCAAGGGATGGATACCAAGCATCAAATCCGAGCGCGTCCGCTTTCTCCGCTTTTTGAACCTTATCCGTGGCCAGAAGGTCCGGGATCGCCCGCGAAAGGCGGCCCAGCCCACCCGAACTCAAAGTCGCAGCAGATGGCAAACAATAGGCGCCGAATGCCTCAAGCACCTTATCACCGACGCTGGATCCGATTCGGTAGGCAAGCTCAGGGGATGGCGCATCCTTTGCGTGTGCGTCACCGTAGTTCACGTAGTAATCATCCGCGATGTGAACATCGGCAATAAAGTGTTCCATTTTCTTTATGAACGGATTCGCGAGTACACTTGCCGCTCCGGCGGTGGCCGATTCCAGGATTGCACAGCAGTCAAAGTAAGAGGCGGCGGAGACTCCCCAATAGGCAGGCCCTTCCTCGCAGCCCCCATCGGCCGAGTAATCCGCGAGATAACGGTCGAGACTCCTGCAGATCCTGGAAATGGCAGCCAGACGTTTTGCCGGGTCCGATTCGAGGAGCAGATTTGTCGTCATCCAGTTGGAGTTGATCCACGGATTCCAATTATTCAGGTGGCCTTTGCCCTCAACGCCTCCCCACATCCACCAGAAATCGTCACGCTCCATTGCGGGATCGAGAATGCGCCGCTTTGCCTCCATCTGTATTCGCTGCGTAATCAGCGGAGATATGTTATCGAGGCGGGCGCCGAGAAGGTAGTGAACCCAGGCAAGAACCGACGACGTCTCGGCGGCAAACAGATCGACGACTGGCTCGGTGACGTCCGGTAGACCGGATCCGATGCCTGCCCTCTGCAAGTAGACGCAGGCCGGAATTCCCCAGAAGGTTTCTTCGCAAATGAGCCACAAGCCAGTAATGATCTCGTCGAGAAAGCGGCCCTTTCCCTCGACGCACTCGCCCAGGACCAGGTCGCCCAAACGCTCGCGGCGGCCAAAGTACAAGTGCTCGTAGTGCGAGCGGTTACCGGTGCGCTTGAATTCCAGGAATACCTCGGCTGGTAGCGAAACCCATTCAGTCCCCAATATCGTTTCGGCACGTTTGACGACTGCGTCGCCCACGTCGCGCGGAACGCTTTGCCATGCTTCGCGCTCATCCACCTTGGGGTAAGGATGCCATGCAGAAGGCGAGGCTAACGACTTCGCCAGCAACTCAGGCGTAAACGTCGAACTGAGCAGACTCTTCGGCGGTCCATCCAGCCCCCCAGAATTAGCGCTGGCTGCCGCGGCAGTTTGTTGAGAGGCGAACGCAAACGGCAGATGAGCCTCGCCCAGAAGCGCCACCGCGCTCGCAATCAGTTGCCTGCGATTCATGGAGATCATAGACTCTTTCCCCTTGCATATTGGCATTGCATCCTTTGGATTGATGCAGTGAATTGTCTCCCCGGCGTAACTTGGACCCGAAGTTCTCCTGGATGTGGACAGACGTTCATGCGATTGACTCCACCTCTTTTAGCCCTGGAGCAAGCAGGACCATTATGAGCAGAGCCAGCAAATAGGCGCTTGATGCGATGGCAAAGAGCGATGCATAGCTATGCGTCAATTGAAGAATGTAGCCCGCGAAGGTTGCCAACAACATGCCGCCAACCGAGCCAGCCATTCCTCCAATTCCCGTTACTGATCCTATTGCGCTGCGCGGGAACATGTCTGAAGGCGTGGTGAGGATATTCGCCGACCACCCGCAATGTGCTCCCGCCGCGAAGCTGAACAGCGCGATCGCAGCCCATTCCGACTGGAGGTAGTTAACCAAAAAGATGGGGACCACCAGGCAGGCACAAAGCAGCATGGCCGCTAGCCGTGCGTTTACCGGCGACAGGCCCATGCGGCGGAAGGGCGCGGGCAGCCAGCCTCCGCCGATGCTGCCCACCGCCGATGCGTTGTAAACGATTATGAGCGGCAGGCCAAGATGCGATAGATCAAGATGGAACTTGGAGGTGAAATAGGACGGAAGCCAGAATAGATAGAGCCACCATATCGGGTCTGTGAGAAACTTGCCGGCCGCAAACGCCCAGGTCTGGCGATAACCAAGCAATTTTACCCATGGCATCGGTGGACCCGGCCTTTCCGAGGGGTCCTGATCGATATACCGCAGTTCAGCACCCTTGAGTTTGGCGTGCTCTGTGGGTTTGCGGTAGTTAAAGAACCACCACAAGATCCACATCGCACTGAAGCAGCCTGTGACAAGAAATGCCGCGTGCCAGCCATAGTGCAGAGTCACCCAAGGCACTACCAGCGGGGCCAGAATGGCTCCCACATTTGATCCGGAGTTGAAAAGGCCTGTGGCGAACGAGCGCTCGCTTTGCGGAAACCACTCGGCCACCGTCTTGATGGCCGCTGGGAAGTTGCCGGACTCGCCAATCCCCAGGGAGAAGCGCGCAATGCCGAATTCCAGCACACTGTTGGCGAGCGCGTGCCCCATCGCTGACAGGCTCCAAAGGGCCATGATGACCATATAGCCAATGCGCGTGCCTACCTTGTCAACAAACCGGCCTGCTACCAGCAAACCGAGTGCATAGGCAATCTGGAAAGCGTCCACGATGTATCCGTAGCCCACTTCGGTCATGCCGATGCTGTGCTCCAAGGTAGGCTTGAGGATCGCGATAACCTGGCGGTCCATGTAGTTGATCGACGTGGCCACGAACAGCAGTGCGCAAATCGTCCAGCGCACATGTCCAATGCGCGCTCTCGGCGAGGTATCCTCTTCAGTCAGGGCACCAGAATCAGTCTTGCCATCCACATCTTTCTCCTTGTAACCGGGAGGTATTCAACGGTCTCCGAATTGGCTCATAAATGCCCTCGGGCACTTCACTGGACCGTTAGTACTCAACCATCTGGAGGGTCTTGAAGACCGTACCAACTGTTACACCCATGCAGGAACGAAGTATTCGCTCTGGACTGACATGAAACCACCGTCGGGTGCCAACGCGCAACCGCCAGCGCTGAGATGAAGTGCTTTGCGGCCGGCAATATATGTGCTAGAGATGACAAGTAGGATTGCCGTGATGACACGAGACGATCAATGGTTCATTCGACGATAATGAGAGACTTACTTTCACTCGACGATCAAAATTGCATCTCAAAGCAGGAAAGATGAACATTGAAGCAGAGAAAGCAAAGAGCCGGAAACGACTTGCCGCCGCATTGAATCACCGCCAACCGGATCGCGTTCCAATTGATTTCGGGAGCACCATGTGCACTGGGATTCACGCCAGTTGCGTTGACGCACTGCGAGATTTCTACGGACTGGAGAAGCGACCGGTGCGCATTCACGAGCCCTTCCAGATGCTTGGAATGATCGAAGGCGATTTAATCCAAGCGATGGGGATCGACGTAATCGGAGTCTTGGGACGGAAGACGAAATTCGGTTTCGCAATTGACAAGTGGAAGAGTTGGGAGTTCAATGGCCAGGAAGTGCTGGTTCCAGAGGGGTTCAACGTGACCGTGGACGCCAAAGGGGACACTCTGATCTACCCGCAGGGCGACACATCAGCCCCCCCGAGCGGTCGCATGCCGGAGGGTGGCTATTTTTTCGATTGCATTGTCCGCCAAGACCCGCTCGATGAAGACAACCTGGATCCTGAAGACAATATGGAGGAGTTTGTCGGGGTTAGTGAGGAAGACACCAACCATTTCGCGCACTCAGCCGAGGTAGCAGAAGCGACAGGTCTGGGCGTCGTTGCAAGTTTCGGCGGAACTACGTTCGGCAATGTTGGCGATGTTCCAGGGCCGGCCCTGAAGCATCCCAAAGGAATCCGTGATGTTACCGAGTGGTATGTGTCTACAACCAGCCGCAGGGACTACGTGCATAAGGTTTTTGAATGGCAATGCGAGATGGCAATCAAGAATCTGGAGCGCATCTTCCCGGTGGTGGGCGACAAGGTTGATGTGGCCTATCTATGTGGAACAGACTTCGGGACGCAAACATCTGCGTTCTGTTCCGTAAAGACATTTGACAGTCTGTACTTTCCCTATTACAAGCGCGTGTGCGATTGGATTCATTCGAACACTCATTGGAAAGTCATGAAGCATTCCTGCGGCGCCGTCTCCAAGTTTCTTCCTTCATTCATCGAAGCGGGGATTGACATTCTCAACCCCGTGCAGTGCTCTGCGGCCGGAATGGCTCCCGAGGAATTGAAAGCGAACTTTGGCGATTCACTTGTGTTCTGGGGCGGAGGCGTGGACACTCAACACACCCTGCCGTTCGGATCCCCTGAAGAAGTGAGGGAACAAGTCCTTCGCCGCTGCGAGGTTTTCGCGCCGGGCGGAGGCTTCGTCTTCAATACAATTCACAACGTACAGGCTGGAACTCCGTTAGCTAACATCGTCGCAATGATCGATGCTGTGCACGAATTCAACGGCAGCTAACGCATCAGGCTTTTGCTTTTGCCTTTGCCTCCGCCTGATTCTTCAGTGCTTTCATGTAAGCGAACCCGTATGCTTGCTCCGGATAGTGTCCTCCGACGAGCTCAGGCGTGTGATCAAGAATCACAATGCCGTCAAACTTCACTTCCACGAGCGCCTCCATGATCTTTGACATATCGTAATACCCATTTTCCATGAAGGTTTCGATGAAGTGAGGGAGAGGGGCACTTACATTACGGAAGTGAATCTTCCATATCTTTTCCGCGCCGAAATACCGGATCATCTCCGCTGGGTCCTTGTGCATCAGCTTTGGGCCGCCTTCATTCCAGCAACCGCAGCAGAGGCAGATTCCGACGTTGGGACTGTTGGCAATCTCCATAGCCCGCTTATAGCCTTCGAAATTGGCAAAGATGCACCGTGGAACGCCTGCAAGTTCAGGCACCGGCGGATCGTCTGGGTGAATTCCAATTCGCACATTGTTCTCTTCCGCCACCGGAGCGACTTGCTTGATGAAATATGTGTAGTTATCCCAAATCTCTTCCTGCGAAAACTTCCTGCCGTGGGAAAGGGGCTCATAGAACTTCTGATCGAGCCAGACTCCCACTTTGTTCGGGCTCGACATATCAAATTCACGTGCGGATGCTCCCCGAATTTCGGCCCTTCCGCTGCTCCAGATACCGTTGCCCATGTGCGCGTAGGTTGTGTAGTAGATTCCTGCCTGTCCCAGGTTACGGATATATTGCTTGTATTCTTCAATCTTCTTGTCGCGGCCAGGGAGATTCAAAGTAACTTCAGGCATGTTGTGAACGCTCGGGTTGCCGATATTCCAAACTGTGATCCCGGCATTGGCATAGTGCTTCTTGATCTGCATGAAGCCTTCGGCCGTTCTAAGGTCGGGGGTCGAACCTACACTGACATACTCCGCACCTATCTGCTTGAGGAAAAGGAGTTCTTCATCTGTCGGCCTAGGCGACGTTTGCGCACACAATTTGATACCTGAGGAATTCTTGCGCACTGAGGCGTAGGCGGGCGCACTCACCGACATAAGTGCTGCGGAGCTTAAGGCACCGCCAACCGCCAGTTTAACGAACTCTCTCCGGTCAGGACTAAACTGCAGACCTGCTGGAATCATGGCCCTCTGCTCCGATTCAAGGTTACCCATCGCGCGTCTCCTCAACTTGGAATTCCATTCTTCTGTTCCGGCAAGGAATCGACATGCCCCCAGGGGGCCGACTGCTACTGCTTGATCACCGTGCCGTCCCGCTTTCGTACTTCACCCCATCCACCGTTGAGGGGACTAGCGGTGAAAGGCGACTTGGCCGCTACTTTCTCGTCGATCTCAATGCCCCAGCCGGGCCTTTCATTTACCCACAGGTATCCGTCCTTCATCTCCGGGCAGCCTTGGAAGATCGCCTTAGTACGGTCATTGAATTCCGCATATTCCTGAATACCGAAGTTATAGCTGACCAAGTCCAATGTAATGTTGGCCATGTGTCCAACCGGCGAAACATCGCCTGGGCCATGCCATGCTGTCTTGACACCATATTGCTCGGCAAGGATCGCGATCTTGCGCGCCGGACTAAATCCACCAGTTTGCGATACATGTACCCGGATATAGTCGATCAATCGCTGCTCGATCAGCGGTTGCCACTCATGTGGACTGTTGAAAAGTTCACCCATAGCGATGGGCGTAGCACAGTTCTGACGGATCTGGCGGAAGTAATCCAGATCTTCGGGAGACAGCGGATCCTCAAGGAAGAACATCCTGTACTGCTCGGCCTCTTTGCAAAACTGTACGGCCTGGTTTGGAGTCAGGCGTTCGTGCATGTCGTGGAGCAGTTCGATTTCATCACCCAGTTCAGTGCGACAGATCTCAAGCAGTTTCAGCGAGCGGCGCATATCATAAGCGGGCTCAAACAGTGGTTTGTCATGGAGCGCCTTCAGATTGTTTTCGCCCTTGTGCGTTGAACCATAACCCGCCATCCCGGGAAGGCCTACCTGCACGCGCACGTTGCGAAAGCCCTGCGCGATGTATTGCTTTGCGCTCTCAATGACATCCTGAAACTCGGCGCCGCTGGCGTGCCCGTAAGCGTCGACAGCTTCGCGGCACTTTCCGCCGGCAAGTTGATAGACGGGCATACCAGCCTGACGACCCTTAATATCCCAGAGCGCCTGGTCAATACCGCTGACGGCATTGTTCAACACCGGGCCATTCTTCCAATAAGAACTGTCGTAGCAGGATTGCCAGATATCTTCGATCCGGTCGGTGGTCTTATTAAGCAGAAATGGCTTGAGGTATTTCTCAACCGCCGGTTTCACCAGGTCAGCTCGTTGCGTGAACGTAGCGCACCCGTAACCATAAAGCCCGTCTTGATCTGTCGTAATCTTGACCACTGTCAAGCGAACACCCTGGGGCTGACATTCGATAACGCTGATATCCTTAATCCGCGGGGACGGGGTCGCGCGCGTTGCGCGCGCGAACTGCTCTTCCGAATGGACAACACGTGGAGCAAGGGCCATCACTCCCGCACCAGCAATGGTCTTAAAGAGGTCTCGACGTCTTAAAGACATTTCTCGCCCTTCATACAATTCGGTCTGCTGTTCCACCCAGGCTCTTAACTGAAAAGCGCATCATCCCATGATTGCGCTTCATCCCACATCGGGGTTGGCTCGAAGTAGCCTGTTCCCGGCTTCAAATGCCGCTTCAACTCATCGTCGTTCAGAGTAATTCCCAAGCCGGGGGTATCAGGAACTTTGATAAATCCTTTGTTGACAATGGGCTTCTCAATGCCTGTGACCAGGTCCTGCCAGAACGGCACGTCGAGCGCATGGTTTTCAAGTGCGAGGAAGTTGCGCGTGGCTGCGGCGCAATGCACGTTGGCCATGCAACATATCGGCGTTCCCGCAAAGTGCATTGCCATTGGCACGCCGTAACGGAAAGCCATGTCGCCAATTCTGTGGGTTTGCAGAATGCCGCCGGAGGTCGCGAGATCAGGATGAATCTTGTCGACAACGTGGTCTTTGCAAAGAGTTTCGAAGTCAGTAAACTGATAGATATCCTCACCAGTAAGGATCGGCGTCGGGCTAGCTTCAGTGATCTCCTTCAAGAGATCAGTTAGATACCAGGGGATTACGTCTTCCATCCATTCGAGGTTGAATTTCTCGAACGCCTTGCTCAGCCGAATGACAGATTTTACACCGATGTGGCCGAAGTGATCTGCGGACAGGGGCATCTCATAACCGATCGCATCGCGCACAGCGGCAACGTACTCGCACATTCTGTCGATGCCCTTGTCTGTAATCTCTGTCGCGGTAAAGGGATGGGGTTGACTGCGCAGCTCCCACTTACTCATCCCCGCAGGCTGCATCACAGTACCGGGAATTCCATCGAGTACGTTGATGCCCAGGTCCATCTTCATCCAAGTGAGACCCATCTCCTTGCGCTCTTTGGCCCGCTGCCCATAAATCTTGGGGTCCATTGACTCTTCTGTATCGGCATAAATGCGGATGGTGTCGCGCCATTTTCCGCCGAGCATCTGGTAGACCGGAATGTTATAGACTTTGCCCGCGATATCCCAAAGTGCCATCTCCACGGCGCAAACTCCACCAGCCTGACGGGCATTGCCGCCAAACTGTGCAATCTTCTGAAAGAGATAGTCGATGTTAAGCGGGTTCTCGCCGACGATGCGACTCTTGAGCACCATAGCGTACTGCGGACCAGCGATATCGCGCACTTCACCCAGCCCGTATACGCCCTGGTTTGTGTCGATACGAATCAGCACGCACGGGCTGGGCCCCGGCTTCACGATCACCGCATAACGCATGTCGGTAATCTTCAAGGTTGACGGGCTGGATGCGAGATTCACGTTCTTGATTGCGGGCTCAGACGCCTCTGCGGTGCGGGCAAGGGCCCCGCCAGCCAGCATGGCCAAAGACGATTTGAGTACGCTGCGACGGTTCATGTTGGGCTTGTTGTTGAACATGTCCAGGGTCCCCTTCACGGTTAAGCTTTTTTGTATCAACACAATCTCCACGCGCACCGGAGATCGACACGATGCATGGCCGGAAGATTGAACGGGGCAACTATCTCCGTCAGCCCCATATATTGTCAAGGGCTAGGAATTCCATCGCCCGACCATTATTCATTGCAGCCCCGAGCAGCGCCGCGCGACGTCGGGCATCTGGGATTGCTGTTGGTTCCAGTTGAGCTTGTTTCGCAGTCCACGCCAGCAGGTTGTGGTGGACGAACCGACCTCTTTATGGAACAATTCTAGGCCGCAATATATTTTAATTCTAGGAGCGTCTGAGCATGGCATCCGGTTTCTCGCGAAGGAATCTCCTCAAGGGCATGGCAACGACAGCTTTGGTGCCGGCACTGCTACCGGCTGTGTCGAGTGCGCAGTCGGGCAAGAAACCCTGGTGGCTTGGCGATGGCATGCCGCAGGAGAGCCCAGGCACGCCGAAGATTGCATGCGCCATAAGCCTCAGCGAAGGAGTTAGCGAAGAAGCCATTCGCAGCGTGGTGCAAATCGGCGTCTATCACGTACTAGGTGGCGGACCCGAGCTGCCGTGGACCGCAAGCCGGCTTCGGCCGGCGGTCGACAAACTCAAGGCAGGCGGTGTCACGCTGGGCAACCTGATGATTGGTGGTTTTCCCAACACCATCTGCGGCAAGCCGGGACGTGACGAAGAGATTGAGAAGGTCAGGCAATCGATTCAGGCCGCAGGCCAGGTGGGTATCCCCGTGGTCGAGTATAACTTTTATGCGCATCGAGCCATGGAGGGGTACTACGAAGAAACCGGCAGGGGTAGCGCCGGCCTGACGGGCGTAGACTACGACCGCATGAAGGAACTTCCGCCGTTACCCGAGGAAGGTGCTCATACGCTCGAGGAGATGTGGGCCAACTTAACTTACTTTCTGAAGGCAGTCATTCCGGTTGCTGAAAAGGCAAATGTTCGACTGGCGCTGCATCCCAATGATCCGCCATTCCCGACAAGCCGCGGCTCGCAACAGATCATGGCTACACTAGCGGGATGGAAGCACCTGATCGAGATCGTGGACAGTCCCTCAAACGGCATCACCTTTGATTGCGGCGTCACACAGGAAATGGGCGAGGACCCGGTCGAGGTTTGCCGCTACTTTGGTTCCAGGGACCGCATTAACCACATGCACTACCGCAACCCGCATGTAATGAAGCCCTATGTGAAATATAACGAAGGGTTTATCGACGAGGGGGATGTAAACATGTTCTCGGTGATGCGGGAGTTGGTGAGGCTGAAGTACTCTCGGGAACTGTATCCGGAACATCCACGCGCTCTTGACTATGACCGGGCACGGGGCCCCATTAAGGGCTATCCTGGCGGTGGAGGTTACGCTGGCGATCTCTACGACATCGCCTATGCGAAGGCCATGCTCCAGGCGGCGCTGGTCCTGGAAAGAGTCGAGTAAGGCTATCGATGCAAATCGTTGTCGGGTGATGAAAAATGGGATGACGAAATGGGTCGATTGGCGACCATTGCTGCCTTCACGGCAGGCTGCAAGCTTGTGTTGAAGCTCACATCCATGGGATAGACTCCTCCTCCACGATAGGGGATAACGCAACGAAGAGGTGAACCATGAGTCTTTCGCGCAGAGAATTTGTCCAACTTGCGGGAACTGGCGTTTTGTCGCAGTCAATCCTTTTGAAGGCGCAGCAGGTTACTTCGGCAACAACAGCTCAAGCCAGGGTTGCGCTCGTCCACGGAGACAGCCGGCGCAAGAACGTCTGCGATGCGCTCGTCAAGATTGACGATCAGATTCAGGCAAGGCTAAAGCACAAAAAGACAGTGGTCATCAAGCCCAATGGCGTCAACAGCAGCAACCAATTGGCGTCAACCCACGTGGATGCTCTCGCAGGAATCCTGGACTATCTGGAGCCGCGCTTCCACGGGCCAATTGTGATTGCAGAATCCTCTGCGGACGATACGCTGGACGTTTTCGAGAATTTCAAATATAACGAACTTGCCAAAGAGCGCCGGGCTCAGAATGTGAGCCTGGTGGACCTGAACCGCGAGGGTAAATATGAGACGATTCCTCTGGTCGACTTCGACCTGCATATAACCCCAGCAAGGCTGGCCGCGCGGCTTTTGGATCCTGACGCATTCGTGATCAGCAGCGCGATGCTGAAGACGCACAACACCGTGGTTGCAACCATGTCCATTAAGAACATGGTGCTCGGCGCCCCCTTGCGGAGCTCTCCCGGCGAGACGCAGTGGAACGACAAGCGCAAGTATCACGTGGGCGTCCGGCAGACGCATTACAACATGCTGCTCACCGCACAGAAGTTGCGACCTCACTGGGGAGCGGCCGTGATTGATGGATACGAAGGGATGGAAGGGGAAGGCCCCACCGACGGCAAGGCAGTGCCTTCACGCCTCGCGATCGCCTCCACCGATTACATCGCGGCCGACCGCGTAGGTCTCGAAGTGATGGGAATCAATCCTGACTGGGTCGGCTATCTTCGTTACTGCGCAGAGACAGGGCTTGGCCAATACGACTTGTCGAAGATCGATGTGGTCGGCGCAACCATAGCCTCGGTCGGGAAAAAGTATCAGCTTCACCCGGATATCGAACGCGAATTGAAGTGGATGGGGCCGATGAAGGAACTGCCACCGATGCTGGGCAGTCTTTGCATTGAGCATCGCGTCGACAACGCCTAGATATAGGATCCCACCGGACCTTGTCTGCCCATCGGGGAGCATGAAGTTGCTACCGGATGGGCGGACGAGCATTAGCGGTCCGCGTGCGCTTTTCCCTTTGCCAGCAATTCGTCGAACTCGCTACGCGGCATTTTCAGCAGATCCGGATGAGCCGCGATCCACTTTTCAAAGCCGTCATATTTCTTGACCGTCCATCCACCTTCAAACTCAGCGCCGTTCTTGCCTTGGCGGTTCAATTCAAAGTTGTAGTCATCCTTGAGGGCTGTGAATTCCGCAGTACTGACTGCCTCTTCGGCCAAGATTGCGGGAATAAAAAGAACCCCTTCCGGATTAGCCAGAACCAGGTCCCCCGGCAGCACGACCGCCCGTCCGATACGTATCGGCGCATTGATCGCGGTCAATTCCATTTGCGCCCATGCGGAGGGATCGTAGCCGCGATAGAATCCGTTGAAATCGGGAATCGCGCGATTTTCCGCCTGATCTCTTATTCCCGCGTCGAAGACGAAACCTGTGTGGGTGTGCGCAGCGATTCCGTTACCAAGGTTGGAGCCAATCAAAGTACCTTCAATGATCTTTCCAAAGCCATCTGCAACATAGACGTCGCCAATCTGCAATTCATTGATGGGCCACATGTTGTTTCCGCCCACGCGTCCTTCCGCTTTTCCCTCGGCAAGAATGGCCTTGGTCATGTCTGGCCGCGACGGCATGTATTGCGCCGTGAGCGCGCGACCAGCAAAGGGCTTCTCAAGATGCAGGGCTTGCCAACCCGACTCAAATTGATTCTGGAAACCCTTGGAGCGAAGAAAGTCCCAAATGTCCTCGATTGACATGTCCACTGCCCGCTTAAGCAGCGCGTCCGGCACCCTTGGTCTCCCATCCGGAAATCTATCGCCCTTCCAGTCTGACGTATAGAAGAGCATTTGATCGCGTGTCATTTTGACTTGGCTGGATGCTGGAGCGGCGCACAGTAGGGCGCAAGCCAGCAAGATGGACGTAACCGCTGTTTTCATGAGGCTCTCCGGCAACGAAGTTGATGTTTGGCGCACGCCTGAAGGCAGCCTGCGTTCAGGTAAGGGTGGCGAATGGATTGTAACACTGCGATTCATCGGGTTGCTGCGAATGCCCAGCAAATGAGCGGCCTTCCCCTATCTCCAGGACTGTGGGCAAGAATGTTTGATACAGTTGATTCCGGCGTTCCAGATCATTCAACTTGAACTGATTGTCCAGGTGCCAAGGGCGTTTTGTGTGTGCAGGGTTCCTGTGAATTCTGTTACCTGGATGGCTCATCATGGTGGCAAAGGCAGTGAACCAGTGATCGAAAGCGGGAGTGGCATACATGGATAGATCATCGACTGAGGCTCCTCCGAGTTCCGCGTTCCGCTGGGTCGTTTGTGCACTGCTTTTCTCCGCCACCGCAATCAACTACATGGACCGCCAGGTGCTGGGAATCCTGGTCATTCCTTTGCAAAAGGAACTGGGCTGGTCCGAAAGCCAGTACGGCATGATTATCGCCGGTTTTCAGGCAACTTTTGCACTCGGCATGCTTGTCTCCGGTCCAGTCATTGATCGCATCGGGACGCGTATCGGCTATGCGTTAGCGGTGAGCATCTGCAGCGTTGCCGCGGTCGCGCATGGCTTTGTGCGTTCCGTGATGGGCTTCGGCGGCGTGCGACTTCTGCTTGGACTTGGAGAAGCTGGGAACTTCCCCTCGGCTGTGAAAGCTACCGCCGAATGGTTTCCGGCGAGCGAGCGAGCATTCGCCATGGGACTATTCAACAGTGGCTCCACGGTCGGCGCAATTCTGGCACCGCTGATTGTTCCCTGGATCGCTCTTCACTTCGGCTGGCGTGTAGCATTTATCCTCATCGGGATGATCGGATTTATTTGGATTCCGACCTGGCTTGTTCTTTATCGTCATCCTACACCGGTAACGGAAACGGCCTCAGAACTTGGACCCGCGATTCCCATCAGACAATTGCTGAAACATCGGGCGACGTGGGTTTTTCTTTTAGGCCGATCCATAACCGAGCCGGTTTGGTGGTTCTACCTGTATTGGGCGCCGAAATTCCTAAGCGAAAGCCGGGGGCTGACGCTCCGCAATGTCGGCCTGCCGCTCATGGTAATGTACGCGCTCGCCAATGTCGGCGGACTCTTTGGCGGCTGGCTCTCTTCCACTTTTCTTAAGCATGGATGGCCGATTAGCACGGCGCGCAAAAGTGCCGTGCTTTTCTGCGCCCTTCTTGTGGTGCCAGTAGCGTTTGACATTCATATTCAAAACGCGTGGGTGGCCATCGTTATCCTGGGCATTGCCATGGCAGGACATCAGGGCTGGGCTTCGAACCTCTTTGCCATGCTGGCTGACATTTATCCGAAGCGAGCGGTCGCCTCCATAACCGGACTGACGGGCATGGGCGCTGCTATCGGAGGCACATTTGCCGCCGCAATTACCGGGCTGATCCTCAAGCGGACAGGTAGCTACCAACCCATCCTTATCTGGGCGAGCCTGTCTTATCTCGTCGTCCTGGCTGGGATTCACATCTTCATTCCAAAGCTGAGGCGCATCGAAGTGGAGCCCTGACATTTGTCGGCCACGATTTGTAATGTTGCGGGCGTAGATGCAAAGAGACACAATACAGGAAGTTTCAAACTGGAGAGTGGTTTATGCAGTTAACGGATAGCGAGTTGTTTCAATCTGCGAGGCGGGACCTGTTTTCCGCAGTGATTGGCGATGTGATGGACAAGATGGGCTTCATGCATCAGTTTCTGCCTCCGAATGTCATGCCACTGGAGCGCTCGATGGTAGTTTGCGGCAGGGCTATGACCGTGCTTGAGGCTGACTGTTTCGATGAGGCAATCGGCGGCTCGCACAATCCCCTCTCTGCACGCCCCTTTGGCCTGATGCTGGAAGCACTCGACGACTTGAAGGCCGGCGAGGTGTATATCTGCGCCGGAGCCTCTCCAAGCTATGCGCTTTGGGGTGAGTTGATGACCGTCCGGGCGATGAAATGCGGCGCCTCTGGCGCTGTTGTGGATGGCTACTCCCGAGACACTCGTGGCGTTCTTGGCCTTGGTTTCCCTGTATTTTCTCAGGGGAGCTACGCGCAAGATCAGGGACCACGCGGAAAGGTGCTCGATTTCAGGATTCCAATTCAGATGGGCCAGGTACGGATTTCGCCGGGAGAAATCGTCTTTGGCGACCTGGATGGGGTATGTGTCGTGCCCAAGGCGGCCGAGCAAGAAGTCATGGCGGCCGCCTTCGAAAAGGCGCGCAAGGAAAAGGTGGTTCGCAAGGCTCTTGAGGAGGGGCAGTCCGCAAAGGACGCCTTCGAACAATACGGGATCCTATAGGTGGAACGTACTATCCAATCCACAGCCCAAAAATTGCTACATCTGGATATGGCTCACTTGCCCCAACTTCAGATGTGCGCATTGCCATCGAGCCGTTGTCTCTTCTTAAAGGTACTGAATGATAACCCGTTTCATGTGCTTGCTCTCCAGCACCTGCGAGATTCTCCTCACGATATTGCGCCGTAGATCGAGTTCAACCGGGATGTTGGGATCCTGATGCGCCTCGTTGATTCTGGTGCCGACTGCGAATTTCACAATGTCGCTATCGAGCAGCATGGTGGCGAGTCGTACGGCCGCATTTGACTTCATGTCTTCGGGCACGAACTCCTCTTCAAGAAGGCGCAGCACTTCACCCAAGGTGAGCGTACCTTCTGTCACCAGATCGAAGCCTTCCATCCTGGCAGACGGCGGGACCCTCGGATCGATAGGCTGCCGCATGTCGATTTGAATTGGGCGATTCAACAGGCGCGAGACAATGTTCGCGGTCGTTCCGCCGCAAATGACTTTGCGCCCGGATGTGCGTTCAGCCATCTTGGCCAGGTCATGGTCGTGGGCACGGTTGAAAGGCGCCCCGGTCATCACGAGCAGTTTGCGGGGGCTCCGAAAGTAAACGACGCCGCAGGTAATATCATCCTTAGCACTGAGTCCGTCGACTTCTTCGGCCTTTGCAACAAGCAGGCGTGACAACTCGCGGGCCGAGATATGAGGATACCTGTCAATTTTCTCGCGAATGAATTTATCTACATTCTCAAGTCCCCAACCTAGAGGAGTGCAATACTCGCCCATTCCCGCCTGAGTAATGCCATCAGAGAAGAAGATGATGCGATCTTCGAGCTGAACGTCAAATGCAGAAAAGCTGATGACGCGGTCCTGCCAGCGCTTGGGCCGCACCTCTGTCTTCACAATATTCAACTCGCCCTTGGGACGGACCAGCAAGAAGGATGGATTGCCGTGCTCGATAATGCGCGTCTCGCCGGTGCTTGCCATATCCACAACAGTAAACGTCGAATAGCTGATTTTCCGAACACTGCAGATCGGCAACGTGTCCATGATGATCTCGGCCGATCTGCGAATATCCATCGCACTGGCCGTGAACTTCAGCGCCATGGTGGCCGTCATGGTAGCGAGCACACTGGCCTTCACACCACTCCCCAGACCGTCGGAAAGAACCGAGACAATCCGGCCCTCCTGTTTCACCTTCTCCGAAAGAAACACATCTCCGGAGATCATTTGGCCGTGCTTGGCCCGTTGGTAGGAGTCGACTTCGATAAAACTCTCGCCGCCGTTCACGGCGGTCCCCCGGCATCATTGTCGTCGACCTCTTCGGGACTGAACGATTGCACAATCGAATTCAGAATGATCTCAGAATCGGCCGCATTCTCGCCGAGGAGATAGGCAATCTGCTGCACGGTCTTCAGATTCTTCTGGATAACCTCACGGGCTCGCCCGATGATCTGCTCCTTCTGGAAAATGGGCTCCGTAATGTCCTGAAACATTCCGCACATCACGGAATGCGGCTCAATGGTGAAGATGCTCGTGTTCAGAATGCTTCGTTGGTAGCGGATGTCGTGACCAACGATGTCTTCGGCCGATTCGAGCACGCGGCGAAACAAATATGAAAACGGTATTACAGAGCTCAGAACGCTGCCTTCAAGAGTTTTGGGCTGCTCGTCTCCGGCAGCGAACAGACGGACGAAATTTGAATTGCACTCGATGATCTTCAGATCTTCATCGACGATCACGACCGCGGAAGGCATCTTCTTGAGAAGCGCATTGGCCTTCTTCTGCGCCAGCTTGCGCGTATATGTGGCGCACATCATACGCTCGGCGTTGCGCGCAATCAGGGCGCGGGCAAAATCGCGGCAGGTATCATACCCGCAGCCACCGCAGTTGACTTCATCTTCAACTGCGTGCTTACCGACGGTCCGGAGCGCTTCGCGCAGTTGCAGGTCGCTGTACCCGTTGCGCTCAACGGGAGAGGCGGTATGGTTTTGAGCGATGCCAATCGAAGGCCTGCGCGGAAGATCTGTGGCCGGCTTTGCGTATTGGAGTATATCGTAGCGGCGGCGTGCCACTGACGTATTGCGCGCCGCCTTCGGCCCGTTGATGCAGGATCCAGCACATGCGTTCATCTCAAAAAGAATATTCTGCTCTGGCGTCCAGTTTGAAATGTCCTTCAGTGCCTGCTCAACATTCGGCATTCCGGAGATCGACATGAATTTTAAGTCGTCGAGCGCGCGGATACCGGCAAGGCCAGCTGCCATCCCGCCTTCAATTGGGAAGAGCGCTCCTTCTTGCGCCTCCTGCGGCTCAAAGCGATCATCCGGCGAATCGACAATTTCGTTGAGATTAATGTGCTTCTCCATCATCCAACTAGCCAGGTCTTCAAACGTAAGCGCCACATCGAGTAGTTCTGGATGCTCCTCGGCTTCCTTCTTCTCGGCGATACAAGGTCCGATGGATACGATTGCGATGTCGTCGCCATAATAGGCGCGCAACATCTTGCAGTGAGCGAGCAATGGGGATAAGACACCACAAACGTGAGGCAGGCATTCCGGATGATACTTGCGAACGAAATCCACCACTGCGGGACAAGCTGAAGATATCCATATCTGCTTAGGCTCGCTCTGCATCAGAGACACGATGCTGGCCGAGACCTGTTGCGCGCCCAGTGCGGTCTCTGACACGGCAAAGAACCCCAGCTTCTTGAGAGCATGAATCAACTGCCCTGGTCGCACGCCGGGGAATTGCGTGACAAACGAAGGAGCAAGCGAGACGACAACTGCGCGTCTGCAATTCAGCAGAGCTATGACAGTGGGCAGATCGTCGCATACCTGTTTCGCAGTGCTGGGGCAGGCCAGCGTGCAGTTACCACACAAGATGCAAAGTTCAGGCACTACCTGGGCGCAATTATCTTGTACGCGAATCGCCTTTAGCGGGCATTCGCGGATACATTTATTGCAATCCTGGCATTCGTGCTTTCCGGTTTTGATGAAATTACGCTGTTCCATGCCCGCTCCGAGATGGCCCGCCTAGCAGCTGCAGCAGTTCTCGCAGCCTGGCCGTTGTAACGCCGTGATGTATTTCTCCACCTATGCTTAGATTTGGACCTTGCATGCACTCGTCCCGGCAGAGCCTCCCCGTCACGCGAACCGACACGTTCAATTCGTGGCTCTGCACATGCGAGTTTATGATGGCGAGATTGTCTGAGTTCCCTCGCGCGAAACAGGAACTGCCGAGACAAACCACAATTTCTACAACACCCTCGTCCGTGCTCATGACTTCCCTCTTTATCGCTGCAGCTGTACCAAATGCGGAGGCGCATCAGCCATGACGCGCGCGACGGTCTCCATTGCCCCTTTGCCGCCCGGTCCCTGCCCGGCGACGCGGCCAATCGAGTGAATCTGTCCACGGAGGCATTGATTGCAATCTGTGGCGCTCTCTTCGATGCATGCCTTCGCCGGATAAATCTCATACATGCTCCGGTACTTCACCGGAGTCAGATTCGGCATCACAACATTCGCACCGGCCTTCAGTCCCAGCTTCCTTCCGTCCACCTTGTTGATGGTGGCAAGCGCCGTAGTGCTGGGGATGTTCGCTGTCGGGCAAACGATGCGCGTCAAGGCGATCATCTTGTACACCATCTCTTCGCTGTTGGGGACCTGCTCGAAAGGATCAATTGCGGGACGTAATGCACCCGTGCCCAACGGCGTTGCCGCATGAGCGATATAGGGGCCAATGCCAATCATGTCCAGATCGAGCGCGCGAAAAGTAAAAATGTCGTTGGCCAGGCTCTCAAAGGATTGGCCCGGGATGCCAACCATCACGCCGCCGCCGGCCTCGTACCCCAGGTCCTTCAGTTGCTTCAGTAATGTCAGGCGGTCAGGGCCATTCGCATAGCGGTCGGGATGGATAGCGTGAAACAAATTCTTGTCTGATGTCTCAAAGCGAAGCAGGTAGCGATCCGCGCCCGCGGAGCGCCACATCCGCAATTCAGCTTGACTGCGCTCGCCAAGGCTGAGCGTCACCGCCAGAGCTGTCTCGCTTTTGATCCAGCGCACAATCTCCGCGATCCACTCGGCCGTCAGCCCATCGTCTTCTCCCGCCTGCATCACCACCGTGCCGTATCCAAGCCTCACGGCCTGGCGCGCGCATTCCTCGATCTCTTCTCTCGCCATACGGTAGCGCGGCAGGTCGCGATTGCCCTGCCGCAGTCCGCAATACATGCATTGCCGTACACAATGACTTGAGACTTCAATCAACCCGCGCAGGTGCACCGCATCGCCCACATTCTCTTTGCGCACTGCGTCGGCCCGGCCGTACAACGCTTGCAGACGGTCGGGCCGGCTCTCGCGGAGAGCATCGAGCAGGTCGAGTTTGGTCAGTTCGGTCACAGCTAGTTGAACAGGCTCATGCTGCTTTCATTCAATTGAGATTCGCTGTAGACGGCGGCTGATTCCAACCGCGCTTGCCGTGCTTCCTTGTAAGCTGCCAGCGCCTCAGGGAATGGCTCCAGCGCGCGATCAAGAATGCCGAGCGCATAAGCAATCACCAATCCGTAGTTCGTGATGGGTACGTCCTGACTCTGGCACTCGCCGATGCGAGTCAGCATCTCGCGGCGATTCCACATGCAGGCACCGCAATGAATCACGAGCTTGTAAGGCGAAAGATCCTGAGGGAAATCGCGCCCCTTTACCGTTGTGAATTCCAGTTCGCCGCCAACGTATTGGTTCAACCACCGCGGAATCTTCACCCGGCCGATATCTTCTTCCACCGGATGGTGCGTGCACGATTCAGCAACCAACACCTTGTCGCCCGGTCGCAGTGAATCCACAGCTACAGCGGCCCTTGTCTGTGCAACCAGGTCGCCCTTCAGCCGTGACAGCAGAATCGAAAACGCGGTCAGCGGAATGGAATTGGGAGTGATGCGCGCCACTTGCTCGAAGACCGCCGCATCGGTTACGACGATCCGGGGTGGGGTCTTCAGATTATCCAAAGCCTTCTGCAATCCCGCGTCCTTGACCACCACGCAGGAGGCCTCGCCATCCAGAAGGTCGCGAATCGACTGGGCCTGTAACTGCTTGATGCGGCCCTTGGGCGCTTCCTTGTCGAACGGCATCACCAGCACTGCTGTCTCGTCGCGCCCAACCAAGTCGCGTAAAATCACCTGCTGCTCCGCGGCTTCCACAGGGGCAACTTCCCAGAGCCGCGCCCTGAATGCATCCACGCCTTGGCCGGTCGTCGCCACCAGTTCCGCATACGGCAACTTCTCCTGCTCAAAGCGGGCCAATTGATCTGGAGAGGCGCTGCGCAAATCCGCCTTGTTCAAAGCCACCAGCACGGGGATCCCATGAGAGCGAAGTTCAGTCAGCAGTTTCTCTTCGAACTCGGTCCAAACGCCGGACTCGGTTACGAGCACGCCGATATCTGTACGCTTGATGGCCAGCCGAGTCTTCTCGATGCGCTGCGCGCCAAGCGCTCCCACATCATCTACTCCTGCGGTGTCCACAAACAGCACCGGTCCAAGCGGAAGCAGTTCCATTGGCTTCTCCACCGGATCGGTTGTTGTGCCCGCCACCTCTGACACAATCGAAACCTTCTGCTGGGTAATAGCGTTCAGCAGGCTTGACTTGCCAACGTTGCGGCGTCCGAAGAAACCGATGTGTAAGCGGAACCCTTTTGAAGTTGCCAGAATCATGGAGATCTCCCTTTCTATACAAAGATGTCGTGTTGGCCGCCGCGGACCTTATTGAGCATTGGCAACGCGCAGGCTGTTTGCTTACCATCCATGTGCTGCAGTTCAATCGAGATGAGCTCTTCGCCTGCGGCTTTTGCCTCAGGACTGGCGTAGTCGCACAGGTACTCCTGAAACGTCGAGAGCGCATTTGGATGACAGTGATACTTGATCTCTCCCGGCTTGGCGAGGTCCATAAAGTCATGCCCGGTGCGTCCCGTCCTGTAACATGCGGTGCAGAAGGACGGCAAGAAGCCAAGCGACACAACGTCGGTTACAACCTCTTCAATGGAGCGGTGATCGCCCAGTTGAAACTGCCCGCCGCTGCGGCCTGCTTCGCCTTCCGTATATCCGCCTGGATCGGTCCGGCTTCCGGCTGAAATCTGAGAGATGCCCAGTTCCAGCGTCGCGCGCCGCACGTCAGCCGTCTCGCGAGTGGACATGATCATGCCCGTGTAGGGCACGGCCAGGCGCATGATGGCTACCATCTTCAAGAAATCGCCATCGCTCACTTCATGCGGGGGCTTCGATGCGATATCGGAACCTGACGCCGGTTCCATGCGCGGAAAGCTGATGGTGTGCGGCCCCACGCCAAACTTCTCCTCGAGATGGCGAATGTGCTGCATCATCGCGAGTATCTCGAAGCGCCAATGGTAAAGTCCGAACAGCACGCCGATGCCAACATCGTCGATGCCCGCTTCCATAGCCCGGTCGAAGGCTGTAGTCCGCCAATCGTAGTCGCGCTTGGGCCCCTTCAGGTGAACCTCAGCATAGGTAGGCCGATGGTAGGTTTCCTGGAAGAGCTGGAAAGTCCCAATGCCTGCCCCTTTGAGCTGCTGAAAACGTTCCACTGTCTGGGGTGCCAGATTGACATTCACGCGCCGGATTTCGCCGGGTCCAACCCGTGTGTCATATATAGTTGCGATGGAATCAAGAATGTATTGAAAGCCCTGTTGCGGCAAGGCTTCCCCGGCCACCATCAGAATTCGCTTGTGTCCTTGCCGGATCAGGATGCGGGTCTCTTCCGCAATCTCCTCCTGCGTCAGCGTACGGCGCACGAGAGCTGTGTTGGTCGCGCGGAAGGCGCAATACGTGCACTCGTTCGAGCAGCGGTTGGAGATGTAGAGCGGCGCAAACAGAACCAGCCGCGTGCCATAAATCTCTTCCTTGATTCCTTTGGCCGCCGCAAAGATCTCGGCAAGCAACTCCGGGCTTTCAACATAGGATAGGTAGGCGACATCCTCCATGGAGAGCCCGCGCATCTCGCGTGCCTTCACCAGTAGTTCACGCACGCGTGCCGGCTCAGGACTTTGGCATGAAGCCAGTATGCCTTCAATCTCCTGCTCGTTAATGAAGTCTGCTCGGTCGTGAGTGATCAAAGAAATCTCCTGTCCCGCCGCTTAGTCGTGGCAGTGTTTGCAAACATGCGTGTTGGGTAACTGGGCCGGTCTGTCGCATTCGATCCGGTTGTTGATTTCTTCAATTGCCTTCTTTGAAGTGCAGTGCTCAATGTGTTCGTTGCCGATCATCACCGTCGGCCCGGTCTCGCACTTCTCAAAGCAGAAACCCGCGCGCACATCCAGCTTTCCTTCCAATCCGCTCTGTTCGGCATGGCGCAGCACGCCGTTCAGCACTTCCTGCGAGCCGTTCAAAAAGCAGTTCGTTCCCAGACACACGCTGACTTTGAGCTTGTCTTCACCCTTCGGCTCCACCAGCGGAAGGAACTCATCCGCGATCCTGCGCCTGCTCTGGTAGCTCGTATGCAGGAGGTGATGCGCCTTCTCTCCACCAATGTCCCCAAGGAACTTCGCGTAGCACTCGGTGATGAACACGTTGTCTTGCGACTTGTGCAGTTGCAGCGTCTTGTCCGCATGGTAGAGGCCCTTGGTTCTGAGCGCTCGCGCGTTGGGCGAAGTTGTTACCGGCTGACCTGCGCCACCTACGCATCCGCCAGGGCATGCCATTACTTCAATCAAGTCGTAATGGCTTTTGCCTGCCCTCACCTGTTCAGCGACAACGCGAGCATTTCGCAATCCGTGAACGATAGCCAACTTCAGCACTGAACCGTTGACCGTGATGCTGGCCTCTCGAAGTCCCGAATCACCGCGCACCTGCTGGAATTCAACCTGGTCCAGCCTTTTCCCCGTCGCCTTTTCAGCAGCGTAGCGAAGCACCGCCTCCATCACGCCGCCGGAGTTTCCAAAGATCACTCCAGCGCCAGTGTAGAAACCGAAGGGCATGTCGAACGATTCCGGCTGCAACATATCGAACATGATGCCCGCAGACTGAATCATCTGCGCCAGTTCCTGCGTGGTCAGGACGTTATCAACGTCCGGATCGCCATTCACGCCCATTTCCGGACGCTGCGCCTCGAACTTCTTGGCCGTGCAAGGCATGATTGCAACAACCTTCAGATCTTTGCGCTCGATATTCATTTGATCGGGCAGCATAGCCTTCACCAGCGAACCAAACATCGCCTGAGGCGAGCGGCACGTGGAGAGATTCGGCAATAGCTCCGGGAAATACTGCTCTGCGTACTTAACCCAGCCGGGGCAGCAGGAGGTGAACATCGGTAGCTGGCCGCCTTCAGTCTTGCGCTCCAGAAATTCCGTACCTTCTTCAATCACAGTAAGATCGGCGGCGAAAGACGTGTCGTAAATCTGGTCGAAGCCAAGTTGCTTCAAGGCGGCAACAATGCGGCCCGTGGTAATCTCGCCCGGCTTCAAGCCAAAGCATTCGCCAAGCCCCACGCGCACGGCCGGCGCAATCTGGACGACCACCGTCTTCTTTTTGTCGGCTAGGAGATCCCAAACCTGATCGACTTCCGACTTTGGCGTCAGCGCCCCGGTTGGGCACACGCTTGCGCATTGGCCGCAGTTCACGCACTCCACATCGCCCAGTTGCTTGCCGAATGCCGGCTGCACGCTCACATCATGTCCGCGGTGTGCAAAGTCTATTGCGCCGATACCCTGAATCTCGGAGCACATGCGCACGCAGTCGCCGCACAGCACGCACTTATTTGGGTCGCGAACGAGCGACGGCGAAGACTCGTCCAACGCAACCTGTTTGTGCACTGACTGAAAGCGAACCTTCTTCACTCCGAGCCGCAGCGCCAGGCTCTGCAGTTGGCAGTTGGCGCTGCGCGGGCAGGTCGGGCAGCTCTGGTCGTGGTTGGCCAGCAGCAACTCAATCGCAATCCGGCGAATCTCCCGGATCTCGGGCGTCGTGGTCTGAATCTTCAAACCCGGCTCGGGCGGAGTCGAACATGCGCCCTGAATTCCTCGCCCGTCGATTTGAACCAGACACAGGCGGCAGGCGCCATACACGCTGAGTTCGGAGTGATAACAGAATGTGGGCAGGTCGATATTGGCTTTGCGAACCAGTTCGAGCAGATTGCGCTCGCCTTCGATCGCTACCGTTTTCCCATCGATCGTCAAAGTTGGCTGCGTAACACTATTCATCTGGCTATATCCCTTCGACCGCATGAATTTTGCAGGCTGTCGCGCACGCGCCGCACTTGATGCATAGTTCCGGATCAATGTGGTGCGGCTGCTTTTTTTCACCCGTGATTGCATTTGTCGGGCAGACTTTAATGCACAGGCCGCAGCCCTTGCACTTCACCTGGTTGATCTCCGGACTCAGCAGCGCCTTGCATCGGCCGGTCCGGCAGCGCTTCTCAAAGATGTGCTCCTCGTACTCCTTGCGGAAGTAGCGCAGGGTCGAGAGCACCGGGTTCGGCGCCGTCTTGCCTAGCCCGCACAAGGACCCGATCTGCACGGCGTGGCCTAGCTTTTCAAGCAGGTCGAGCGTGCCTTGATCACCCCTGCCTTCAATCACATCGTCCAGCAGTGCCAGCAATTGCCTGGTTCCTTCCCTGCACAGTACGCACTTGCCGCAGGACTCGCGCTGCGTGAACTCCATAAAGAAGCGCGCAATGCTCACCATGCATGTGCCTTGGTTCATCGCCACCAGGCCGCCGGAGCCAACCATCGCTCCCACTGACCGCAGTGACTCGTAAGCGAGCGGAAGATCCAGATGCTCTTCGGTCAGGCATCCACCGGAAGGTCCGCCGATTTGCACGGCCTTGAACCCGGTCTTCCAAATTTTCCCTGCGTCGTCCGTAATCCCGCCGCCAATTGCGTAGACAATTTCGCGCAGCGTGGTGCCGAACGGAACTTCGACCAACCCCGTGTTGGACACATGCCCGGTAAGGGCGAACGTCTTGGTGCCCGGCGAATCTTTCGTGCCGATATTCTTGAAGACTTCAGGACCTACGTTGAGAATGCGCGATACGTGGGCCAGCGTCTCAACGTTGTTGATGATCGTCGGCTTGCCCCACAGGCCGCTCTGCGCCGGGAACGGCGGCTTCGGCGTGGGCATGCCGCGCAGGCCTTCGATGGATGCGATCATGGCGGTCTCTTCGCCACAGACAAACGCGCCGGCACCTTCCATCACTTCGCACTTCATTGACATACCCGTGCCGAACACGTTCTTGCCTAGGATGCCTTCACGCTCCGCATCGGCCACAGCGCGACGCATGCGCTCCACAGCCAGGGGATACTCGGCGCGCACATAGACAAGAGTCTCGTTGGCGCCGATTGCCCGCGCCGCGATCATCAGGCCCTCAATCACGCTGTGCGGATTGCCCTCCATAACCGAGCGATTCATGAACGCACCGGGGTCGCCTTCGTCGCCGTTGCAGATCACGTACTTCTTTGCAGAATTCTGAATCCGCGCCGCTTCCCACTTCCGTCCTGTCGGAAAGCCGCCGCCGCCGCGTCCGCGCAATCCCGACTCCAGAATCGTCTTGCAGATCTGTTCCGGCGACATCTCGACGAAAGCCTTCCGCGCCGCCTCGTACCCACCGTGCAACATGAACTCGTGAATGTCTTCCGGATCGAGGAATCCGCATTCGTTCAACACCAGGCGATTCTGGCGCGAATAGAAAGGATTGTCCTCAAGTCCTCTGCAACTCTTTCGCGTCGACGGGTCCTTGTAAAGAAGACGCTCCACAATCTCGCCACCCACCAGTGTCTGCTGCACAATATCGGCAACATCTTCGCTGCGCACCTTGTTGTAAAGAATGCCGTCCGGCACCACTGAGACTAGCGGCCCCATCTGACAAAAGCCCTGGCAGCCGCTCTTGGACAGCCGCACTTCATCGCTAGTGGCCTCGGCACGAAGTTCAAGAATTACCTGTAATCCAGAGCCGGCCATTTCGCGCTTGAACTGCTCAAAGACCTTCATGGCTCCGTTGGCCATGCATCCGGTTCCTGCGCAGATGATGACCCGGCGCACCTGGGCATGCGTGGAGATTCCACTCCCATGCGCTGCGCCCAAGGTAAGAGGTTCGGCGTTAGTCATGGCATTCCTCGGCTGAGAGTTGCTCAGCAAGCGGCGCGGAAGAGGTTGCAAGCAACGCCTCCTGGGCTTTGATCTCCTTCAGCAGGCCCACCGCGCGTTCCGGCGTTACCTGGCCGTACACCTGCTCGTCAATTACGATCACCGGGGCCAGTCCGCAAGCGCCCAGGCAGGCAACCGTCTCCACCGTAAACAGCATGTCGGCGGTGGTCTTGCTCTTTTCGCTAGTACCCAGGGCCGCGTGCAGAGCTTCCAGCACCGGCAGGGACTGCTTCACGTGGCACGCCGTTCCATCGCAAATGCGAATCACGTGCTTGCCCTTCGGCTCGAGCGCAAAATGCGCGTAGAACGTGGCCACGCCAAAGACGCGCGCCGGAGGAACATCCAGCGAAGTCGCCACATACGTCAGTATTTCTTCAGGCAGATATAGGTACTCGTGCTGAATCGCCTGGAGAATAGGTATGAGCCCGGACGGGCGGCGTGCGAAACGATTGAGAATGCCGCACACCTTCTCAAATTTCTCCGCGCGATCGACAGTAACTGGCATCGAAGCCATTTAAACGGCCTCCTTCTCTTGAATTGGTACCCGGAATCGTCTTGCCAGCTTCCAGGAAAGCGAAGCCAGCGAATTGTAGAGATCTTCGTTGTGCACGATGATGTGCTCGGGGACTTTGAGCTTTACGGGAGCAAAGTTCCAGATGGCCTGGATGCCGCCCTTCACCATCTCATCGGCCACCATCTGCGCCACTTCCGCAGGAGTGGTGATGATTCCCAGATGAATGCTCATCCGCGGGGCCAAGTCGCTCATCTTGTCCAGCGACAATACAGCCTTGTCATGAATCCACAGGCCGATCTTGGCAGGGTCGGTATCGAATGCGGCCACGATGCTCAGGCCGAACTTCGAGAACCGCTCGTGGCCCAGCAGTGCTGTGCCTAGGTTCCCCACTCCCACCAGAAACGCCTCGTTCACGTTATTCCAGCCGAGAAATGTTTCTATCGCCCGGATTAGCTCTGAGACCGAGTAGCCCGTCTTCGGCTTGCCGATGATTCCCGTGTATTGCAGATCCTTGCGAACCTGCACCGGCACACAGTTCAAATCCCGGCCAATGACGCTGCACGAGATCCGGCTGACCCCCTTGGTCTCAAGTTCCACCAGATAATGGTGGTATTGAGGCAGCCGCATGAGGCTCGGCTGAGGGATCGAGGGCGCTTCACGCCGCTTCACGATCAACGTATTCGATAAATTCATATCGATAACCACATACCGAGTGTAACTTGGGATGATTTCGGCGAAAGTGACAGCGGTCACGAGGCTGCGGAATCGTGCAAGATGGATTGGGCGGTATCGAAAGGAGCCGTGATAGTGCCTATAAGTAATTTATTTATATATATTTACTGTGAATTGAAGAAGACTCATCACCGTTGAATTCCATTCACGCGGGGGCGCGACAGCCAACGCATTTTCGCGTTGGCAGGGCCGGTGTCTCATGTTGTGGTTCGTTGCCGGGCGTTACTTCCCGGGCAATCAGTGGAGAAATTGGGTTTTATCCTGCCTGTAAATATTCAAAACCCGGGGGCACCACCCTTGTCGCGCTGTCAGCGAAAGGGTGGAAAACCAATCATGATTCGGATTGCTAAAACTGGTCCCAGTGCAAAACATCCGCCAGTGAACGCTTTTCGATCTGCGGATTCTCGGCCGGATAGCCGAACGAGACAATGGCGATGAGCTGACGGTCTTCCGGCGCCCCAAAGGCCTTGGCCACCACCGGCGCGTAAGCCTGTTTGGCGCCTGCCACCCAGCAGGAGCCGATGCCATGGGCGGCGGCAGCGATCAGCAGGTTTTCAGTAGCCGCACAGCAATCCTCCAGGGCGCAGTTGGCTTCCCGCGCCAGCACCAGCACGGCAAAGGCCGCGTTCGCAATGAACTCCGCGTGTCCAATCATGGTTGGAATCTGCTGCAAATCTTCCCTGGCCGTCAGGACGATGAAATCCCATGGCTGATCGTTCATCGCGGTCGGAGCCAGGCGGGCACAGTCGATAATTTCTTCAATCAGCGCACGCTCTACGGGCTTATCGGCGTAGGTACGGATGCTGCGCCTGCTCTGCATCACTTCAATAGCGTTTCTCATGAACATCCTTTGTCCAAATTTTATTCACGGCGACTCAAGGAACCGGGACCACAGCACTTGTCACCCACGGCTCGGCCAGCTCAAGTTTCACAACTGTGTCGATCGCGTCTGCGGACCCTGCGGGCAAATCCAGCCTGAGAGTCTCGCCCATCTGTTGGAACGGCACTTCGGCTCCATGCAGAACAGTCGCCTTCACTACGCGCACCGACAGCGTTGGCAGCGTCAGCACCAGGTTTTGCGGCGCATGAAGCACGTGCACGTACACCAGATTTCCGTTATGCGTGGAGACACCGTAGGCTCCTGGCAGCCAAGGTCCGCCGCGGGTGCCGTAGATGCTTTCGCCGTTCACTCCGAGCCATTGCCCGATCTCGCGCAAGCGGTCCGCCTGAGCCGGATCAATCTGTCCATCTGGTCGCGGCCCCACGTTCAGCAGCATGTTGCCATCGCGTCCTGCCGCGCCCACCAGCAACTGCAGCAGTTGCGCGAGCGGCTTGACCTTGGCACTGGCCTGATAGCCCCAGGCGCCTTCGGTAATCGTGGTGCACAGTTCCCACGGGTGCTGGTTGTCAAAGCCGCCCAGCGCCGCATCGCCCTCGCGCGAGCGGAAATCAGCTGGCGCATTGGTGCGGTCATTCAGGATGACTCCAGGCTGCAACTGGCGTAAATGGGCAACGGTTTTCACGTCCTGCCAGTCGAAGGAGCCGGAGTACGGCTTGTCCTTGGGCCTCCTCTGCCATCCGCCACCGGCCTGCTCAATGCCGCCGAAGCCCAGCCATTCGTTTCCCCCACCGTCGAACCACAGGATGTCCAGTTTGCCGTAATGGGAGGCCAGTTCGTCGATCTGCCGGTCATATTGCTCGCGCAGTTCAATTGCGTTTGGCTGATAGATGCCAGGGAAAAAGAAGCCTGGGAAACGCCAGTCGAGCGGTGAGTAATAGAGCCCCACACCGAGCCCGGCCTTGCGCACCGCCTTCACATAGTCGGCCACAAAGTCGTGATGCGCGGCGGATTTCATGGCCGTAAAACTGCTGCCAGGATCATCGAAAAGCGCAAATCCATCGTGGTGACGGGCGGTAAGAACCATATATTTCACGCCGCCGGCCTTGGCGATACCCGCCCATGCGTCCGCGTCAAAGTGCTCGGGATGAAATTGATCGGCCAGTTTGGCGTACTGATCGACGGGAATCTGCTCGGCCCACTGCACCCACTCACCACGCCCCGGAATCGAGTAGACACCCCAGTGCATGAACATGCCAAACCGAGCTTCGCGCCACCATGCAATGCGCTGCGCAGCGTCTGCGTCTGTGACAAGCGGAGCCCACTGGGCGCTCAAGAAGGACGCGCTAAACAAGAAGAGGACGAACAACGATACCTTGTTGCGAAAGGGAACGGATGGCATTGGGTCTCCTGGTCTTTAAACTGATCGTACCGCAGGAAACTGGCCCAATGGAAAGTCTGTGAGATGCCAGGTGATTTCCAAGTTCATCCGCCACGGAGATGAAGGCCGAAAAGCTCTACCCGAACTTCACACATTCACAGGAGGGGGGGTGGGTATAGGGAGGGTGGGTAGGAGGGGGGTGGGTCTGCTCCGGGTTTCTCGGCTGCGGCACTCGTTCCTGCGGGCAAGCGGCGAAATGAGTCGAGAGACATCCCATATAGAGATTGTGCGCCAAAGCCTCGTAATTATATGCAATCAAAATTGCGGCTAAGCTATTTTAAGTCAGCAATTTGAAAATAGGCCGCATTTTCATTTGGGTGCGGCGATGTGGCGAGACTGCAAAAGGTCTTATTGATCCGGCAAGGAAACCAGGTCATCTCCATTCCCACCCATTCCCGCAAAATGCGCGGGAATGGATGGGGCACGGAGCCTTTGTGCGACGGTGGCGGAAAAGAGCTCACGCCATTTCTCTATCAGCAGCATGCGGCTATTCAATGCTGGTTCACGCAAATGCCCGCGCAAGAAGGGCCACTCTCAGCGAGTGGCCCTTCCTGTTGATTCGGAGTTGAACAGGGTTATGCGGGTGAAGGCGATCCTTCAGGGAAGCCCGGTCCTCCATGGCTTTCCGGCTTGAGCACCTGCTGCGGGCTGCCGCCGGTATCGCTGGGCGAGGCCAGGACAGAGCGAAGAGGGGGCAGTTCTATGCCTTCAATCAGCATCCGCACTTCTTCGGCATCGATGGTCTCGCGCTCCAGAAGGGCAGCTGCGATGCGGTGCATCGCTTCAGCGTTAGTTTCGACGATGGTGTGCGCCGATTGATACGCCTCATCGATCAAACGCCGCACCTCGAGGTCGATCTGGCGGGCAGTTTCCTCAGAGAAGTCGCGATGCTGAGCGATTTCACGGCCCAGGAAGATCTGCTCTTCCTTCTTGCCGAAGGTGAGCGGACCCAGGCGGCTCATACCGTACTCGCAGACCATGGAACGTGCCATCTCAGTGGCGCGCTCGATATCGTTACCTGCTCCGGTAGTCATCTCTTTCAGGAAAAGCTCCTCGGCCACGCGTCCCCCATAAAGAGTGGCAAGCCGCGTTTCAAGGTAGGAGCGCGAATAGCTATGGCGATCGTCGGGCAGATAAACTGTGACGCCCAGCGACATGCCTCGCGGAATGATAGTGACCTTGTGGATGGGGTCGGAGTCCCCGCGCTTGAACGAAACCAGCGCGTGGCCCGCCTCGTGATAAGCTGTGTTGCGCTTCTCCTCATCGGTCAACAGCATCGACTTGCGCTCGGCGCCCATCAGGACCTTGTCCTTGGCCAACTCGAAGTCGTACATGGTGACCTGCTTGCGGTTCATGCGCGCCGCGCTCAATGCCGCCTCGTTGACCATGTTGGCCAGGTCGGCGCCGCTGAAGCCCGGGGTTCCACGAGCCAGGATATTCAGGTTGGTGTCGTCTGAGACCGGAACCTTCTTTACGTGTACGCGAAGGATTTCTTCGCGGCCGCGAATGTCGGGCAGGCCCACCACTACGCGGCGGTCAAAACGGCCGGGGCGCAACAGCGCGGGGTCAAGCACGTCTGGGCGGTTGGTGGCCGCGACCAGGATGACGCCGTCGTTCGATTCAAAACCGTCCATTTCGACGAGCAACTGGTTGAGGGTCTGCTCACGCTCATCGTGTCCGCCGCCGAGGCCTGCGCCGCGATGGCGGCCCACAGCGTCGATTTCGTCGATGAAGATGATGCAGGGAGCATTCTTTTTGCCCTGCTCGAACAGGTCGCGGACACGGCTTGCGCCGACGCCCACAAACATCTCAACAAAGTCGGAACCTGAGATGGAGAAGAAGGGGACGTTGGCCTCGCCGGCCACGGCACGCGCCAGCAGGGTTTTGCCGGTTCCCGGAGGCCCGACCAGCAGCACGCCCTTGGGGATGCGTCCGCCGAGTTTTTGGAACTTCTGCGGCTCGCGCAGATATTCAATGATCTCTTTCAGTTCTTCCTTGGCCTCATCCACGCCGGCCACGTCTTTGAAGGTGACCTTCTTTTGCTGCATGGAAAGCAGGCGCGCGCGGCTCTTGCCGAACGAGAGCGCCTTGTTGCCGCCCGACTGCATTTGCCGAAGCATGAAGAACCAGATGGCGCCCAGCAGAACGAAGGGGCCAATATTGATCAGCAACTGCAATGGGAGGTTGCTGGACTGTTCCTTGATGGCGAAGTGGACATTGGCCGCATGCAGCTTGGTGATCAGCGTGTCGGTGCTGGCAGGGATGGTGGTGTGGAACTCATCCTTCTGCCCCTTCAGGTGTCCGTGAAGGTCGGTGCCCTGAAGCGCGGCATCTTGCACCTGCCCCGAGTCAACCTTGTCGAGCAGGTCAGAGTAGCTGACTTCCGCTGGCTTGCCCATGCTTGCACCTCTCTGCACCACGGTCCAAAGGACCATGAGGCAGGCAAGGATAAAGACCCAGAACAAGACCGTTTTAACGCTAGAATTCACCAGGACTCCTCTTTCCCGGCGAGTGGGAAGCCGCTTGCAAAGCCTCCATCACCGACCGCACAACCCTTTAGACGCCCCAGCCTTCCACAAAGTAGCAGAAAGTACACGGCACCTGAACGGCAGACACGAATCTCTGCCCGCCCGGATGAGCAGTAGGCTCGATTGTACTCCGAAGCCAGTTAATGTGGCAGTAATATGAACGCCGGAGCGAGATTGCGGGCTTGCGGTCAGTCCGGGCCCAGGGCATTTCCGGCAACTTCATGCCATGAAAGGAGATGAGAGTCAAAAGCCGACGGCTCCGGGGGAGCCAAAAGGGGGTACGGAAGAGGCGTGATTACAGGTGAGATTTGTGGCGAGAGGCCAACGGAGCTACATGATTCCTTTATTATCAATCATTTACGGCAAAGGAGGACCAAGGCTAAGACGCTTCCACTGGCAGGCGTGCGATATCAGACTGCTCCGCTCTTCAGTGGTGTTTCGTCCTGAAAAACCACAGCCACGACGATATCGGGTTCCGGCTCCAACTCGACGCCCTGCATCCAAATAATGCGACCATCAATCTCCAGCACCGGCCACAGCTCCCTGTTGGTTCCTGTAATGTGCAGACGCTCCAGCACTTCCTTCACTTTTCGAGGGCCGCTGGAGTAGCGCAGAGTTACCCGGTCGCCGGACCGCCAGTTGCGCACCGTTGCCTCTGACGCACTGGAAGTGGTACCGCCGATACGCAGCCTCAGGCCAAAAACCGGCGCCGCAATCTCGCCGGGCACTGGCCCACTATATTTGGGGACTGGTTCTGACGCGCTGCACGCAGCCTGCCCTTTTACTGCGGCCCCATTTGAGGCAGTCATGCGCAGTTCGCGGGGAGTTCGCTCCGCATGCAGCCTCTGTGCCAGTTCAAGCTTCTGGCCGGAACGGCCAGTCAGCGCCAGAGTTCGCAGCGCTTCTGTAGCCGCAAAATCGGGCACCGCACCGAACTGTTCGGCGGCATAACGCAGCAATCTCCGCTGCAATGCCGGAGCCAGGGCGGCCAGCCTCGTGACGTCGATGCAAATGGAAGTAGCGCCACAGCCTGCAGCCCGGCCGCCTCCGCGCACCGCGCGCCCCGGCAACAGCAATGGGGGAGCGATGCGGGCGAGTTCCGCGCTCCACCAAGCCTCTTCGTCAAGGGCCAGGGCGGCCATTTGCGCCAGGTGCTCGCGGAGACGCGGGTTCCAGCCTTCAAGGAGCGGCAGCAGTTCGTGGCGGATGCGGTTGCGGGTAAAGGTCAGGTGGCGGTTGGACGAATCCTCGCGCCAGACTTGGCCCAATTCGGCCAAATACATTTCCACCTCGGCGCGGCTGGCGATGAGAAGCGGACGCAGAATGCGGCCCTCGGGATATTCGATGACGGGATGAATGCCGCTGAGCCCCTCGGTCCAGGCACCGCGCAGGAACTTGGCGAGTACTGTCTCCGCCTGGTCGTCGAGGGTGTGCGCGGTTGCCACGGCGTCCACTTCGCCACCAGCCATCAGATTCCGAAACCAACCGTAGCGCAGTCGCCGCGCCGCCTCCTCAATGGATTCGGCGGACTTGCCCAGAGCAGGGTTGGCTTGCGCCTCGGCGGCGACATCTACCCGCGCTTCATGAAAAGGCAGGCCGAACCCTGAGGCAAGCTCACGGGCAAAGGCCAGATCGTCGTCCGCCTCCGCGCCGCGCAGGCCGTGGTGCAGGTGGGCGGCATGGACCACCAGGCCCAGTTCCGCGCTGAGTGCAGCCAGCGCACGCAGCAAGGCCACGGAATCCGCACCGCCGGACAGGCCAACGGCCAGACGCAGACCTGGCTTGAGCAATGCCCTGTTCAGAGGGAGAAAGCTGGACGGTTTTGACGGAATTGCCTTGCGCATCTCAAAATGATAAGCGGCCAAAGCGGCAGGCCGCCGGGGAACGCCAAGCAGTTGGTTCACCGAGAGTACCGCCATCCGATGTATACTCCAGCAGTTATGCACGTATTCGCGATTCTTCCCGCAGCAGGTATGGGCACCCGCATGGCCGGGCCACAGCCCAAGCAGTTTCTCACCCTCGATGGGGTCCCCATCCTGATCCACTCGCTGCGCGCTTTTGCGTCGGTGGCGAGGGTAACGGCGATCTTTGTGGCCGTTCGCAAGTTGGAGATGGAGCGCGTTGAGGCGCAGATAGCCGAATACGGTTTTACCGGCCGCGTCATCGTGGTCGAGGGCGGCGAAAATCGCCAGGAATCTGTTTCCCACGCCCTGGCCGCTTTGCCCGCTGAGGCCGATGATATCGTGCTGGTTCATGACGCGGTTCGGCCGTTGATTGACGCAGCCACCATCGAACGCACCATCGACGCGGTGGCTGAACATGGAGCGGCCATTGTGGGGCTGCCCGCCGTAGACACCATCAAGCAGGTGGAGCGCACCGCTCATGGGGCCATCATTACCTCGACCATTCCCCGCGAGTACGTGGTGCTGGCGCAGACGCCGCAGGGCTTCCGATACGGACTGCTGCAGAGCGCCTTTGCCGAAGCTATGGCGGACGGCTTTGTGGGCACCGACGAGGCTTCAGTTGTGGAGCGGGCCGGGCATCCGGTAGCCGTGGTTCCCGGTTCTCAGGTTAATCTGAAGATTACCAAGCAGGGCGACCTGGAGTTGGCCGAGTTTTATCTGAGCCAGCGCGCACGCTGAAAATGGCTGGCAGAGCCACCTGAGTCAGGGAACCGTTCGAAAGACAAGCACGGAGACGCACGCAGACCATGGATACACGAATCGGATTCGGCTATGACTCGCACGTATTCAAGCCCGGCGTAACGCTGCATATTGGCGGCATGACGCTGGACCATCCCGAGGGCCTTGCCGGTCACTCGGATGGCGACGTGGTGCTGCACGCCATTACGGATGCTCTCTTGGGCGCCGTGGCTGCAGGCGACATCGGCAGCTTCTTTCCGCCGGGAGACGCGCGCTGGAAAGACGCCGATTCGGCAATTTTTCTTAACCTGGCCATGGAAGAACTGCAACACGCCGGCTACCGCATCGTAAACATCGACACCACGCTGATTCTGGCCGCACCCAAGATTTCGCCTATCTCAGGCGATATGCGGGCTCGCGTCGCCGACCTGCTGGGAATCGACATTGATCAGGTGAGCATAAAGGCCAAGACACCCGAGGGCCTCAACCTTGATCATGTGGCCCAATGTCACGCCGTGGCGATGGTGGAACGGGTCCAGGAGCCTGAGGATCTAAAGAGCATGAGCGCCGTGATTGAAAGTCAGCGGCAGCTTGAAGACGTGGTGGAAGACCTGCTGAGTTCAGTACACGGCGTGCCGAAAAAGCGCACTGTCGCGCCGGTCTATGACACCGAGGACATTACATAGGAGGGATCGGGAAACAGCAAGCAACAGCGAAGATTCCAGCCGCACCAGATCGGCTGGCACGCCTGAGCGGCAAATATTCTTGCCGTAGCAGCATATTTTCATTGCAGAATGATGGGTTTGGCATTACCGTTGCTCCGAGTTTCAATCCCACACCGGAGCGTTTTCTATGAACCAATTGGCGCTATTCTTGCAAGACGGGCCCGATCCCGTGGCGATCCAGCATGCGGTTCTGGCAATACTTCCAATCGTGTTTCTGTTCATTCTGATTGGCCTTGCCATCGTCATTGTGCCCTTCTGGTTTATCTGCAAGAAGGCAGGTTTCTCTCCCTGGCTCTCGTTTTTGAACATCATTCCGCTCGGCAATCTGATTCTGATGTACGTGCTGGCCTTTGCGGATTGGAAGGTTGTACCCGCGCCGCAAGGTTACTGGCAGCAGCCCCCCATGCCGCCACCGCCGCAGTTTCCACCGCAGGCCTGAGACGGCGGTACCACCGGGCAATTGAGGGAAGTGCCAGGGGAGGCAGTGCTAGCATCGTGAAAGGAAACTTACCGACACGATGCCCGATCTATCTCCCTCCGCAGCCAAGACTCCCCGCGTCCGTTTTGCTCCCTCGCCCACCGGCTATCTGCATGTAGGCGGGGCTCGCACATTTATCTTCAATTGGCTCTACGCCCGCCATAATCACGGAACCCTGGTGTTGCGCCTGGACGATACCGACGTCGAGCGCAACACCGAGGCCAGCGTCCAGTCGATCTTTGAAGGCTTGCGCTGGTTGGGCCTCGACTGGGACGAAGAGTACAAGCAGTCCGAACGGCTTGCCCTGCACCGGCAGGCCGCCGAGGACTTTTTCGCCAAAGGCCTCGCCTATCGCGACTTTACCCCTGCCCACGCCGGAGACGACAATCAGTCTTCAGCGCAGGGGGCCTGGCTCTTCAATGCCGGCATGCGCGAAATGTCCCGCGAGGAGAGCGACCGCCGCGCCGCCACTGGCGAGCCGTTTGCACTTCGCTATCGCGTGCCGAGGGGCGAGGGCCGCACCCTGAGCTTTATTGACAGCGTTTATGGCGCGCAGCAAAAGCTAGCCGACGAGGTGGAAGACTTCGCGCTGCTTCGGTCAGACTCGATGCCGACCTACCACCTGGCCTCCTGCGTTGACGACGCCGACCTGCACATCAGCCACATCATTCGCGGCCAGGATCACCTGACCAACACCTTCAAGCACCTGCTCATCTTCGAGGCCCTGGGAGCCGAGACGCCCCAGTTCGCGCATCTTCCCCTGCTGGTGGCCCCCGACGGCGCCAAGCTCTCCAAACGCAAGCACGGGCCGGTGGTCAGCGTAACTACGTACCGCGATGCCGGCTTCCTGCCGCAAGCCTTCGTCAACTTCCTCTGCCTTCTCGGCTGGTCTCCGAAGAACGACCGCGAGTTCCTGACCCTGGATGAGTTGACGGCGGCTTTCACTCTGGAAGCGGTCAACCGCGCCAACGCCGTGATTAATTTCTCGGAAGAGGATCCGTTTGACCCCAAGGCCGTCTGGCTGAACTCGGAGCATATCCGCGCACTGCCTGTTGACCAGCTCGGCGCTTGCATCGAGCCGTTTTTTGCGCTGGCCGGCTTCAAGGCTTCGCCGGAAAAGCTGCTGGCCGTCACTCCGCTCATTCGCGAACGCATCAAGCTGCTGCGTGAGGCCGTCTCGGCAGCCGACTTCTTCTTTCTGCCTCAGCTTGCACCCTATGACCCGGCGGAGTTGATCCCTCAAAAAGGCGATGCCGCCATGGCCCGTCGCGTCCTTCAGCACGCGCTGGAAGTTCTGGCCACAGCGCCCTTTGACCATGATTCGCTGGATCAGACCCTGCGTGCAGCAGCCGCTTCACTCGGCCTCAAGGCGGGACCCATGTTCCAGCCCATCCGGGTTGCCGTTTGCGGACGCAAGAACGCGCCGCCGCTGTTTGAAACCATGGCCGTGCTGGGCCGCGAGGTCTGCCTCGCGCGCATTCAACAGGCCGTTGAAAGCCTTCAATCGCTAGGTTGAGCACTGAAGTAGAACTCCGTGTAGCGCCAGCCTCCCGGCTGGCTGTCGTGTGGGTCTCCGGACCCACGCGCTGCGGGACCAGCCCACAGTCTGCCCGTTTCAACCGCCTCATTCTCGATTGACATTCTGTAATCGTTCAATTACACTTCGACCAAGTTTTCCGTCAGACCGCTCCCAGAATTCACAAAATGGCTTGATGGATTGAAAGACTTGAGGGTACGCGGCGCGGTGGCGGAGCGAATCAAGCGCCTCACCTTCGGCTTGCTGGGCGACTTCAAGGCGATTGGCAATGGCGTGATTGAGCTGCGCATCGACTTCGGCGCTGGCTGGCGTCTTTATTACACGCAGCACGGCGCGCAGATCATCCTGTTGCTAGTGGGCGGTTCCAAACGCACACAGAAAAGAGATATCCAACGGGCCAAGGCTTTGGCCGCATTGCTGAAAAGCGAAAGGGGCAAAAATGCGCAAGACCATTAACGTGGACGACCTGCCTGAATTCGACCCCGCGCAGTATCTCGACAACGAAGAGAGCATCGCTGTCTATCTGACCGGAATTCTGGAAGCGAATAACCCGGCCCTGTTGGCCTCGGCGTTGGGTGACATTGCCCGCGCACGCGGCATGACGGAGATCGCCAAGGCCGCCGGAATTACACGCGAAGCCCTCTACAAGGCGCTTCGCCCCAATAGCGCGCCGCGCTTTGATACCATCAGCCGCGTCTGTGCGGCGCTCGGCGTGCGTTTGGTGGCCCAGGCCATCCCTGCCGGCAAAGCAGCCGCTTGAAACCCAGCCCGCGGACGCAAAAACGTGCCCCGCTCTTTGAGACCATGGTAATCCTCGGCCGCGACCTCTGCCTGGCCCGCAACCGCCAAGGGGAAGAAAGCCTTCGAATGCCCCTCAAACCTCAACGCAGTTCTGTAACGTCAAAGATCAGTAGTCGCAAACCTCATGTCTTATTTTTCGGTCTACGGTGATTGCTCTGCGGGCTCAGCTGAATCACGTCCATCTTCTTGAAGTTGAGCCTTCGGTAAATCGATGAGCTTAAAGTCATCTGATTCAAAACCGCCGGAAACCCTCAATACATACTTTCCCTGCGGGGGAACATCGAACAAAACGTAGCCACGGCTCGATACGCTTGGATTCAATTCCTTCAAAGTGCCGATTGAACGAGAGAGCACGTACTCCTTTGAACTTTCAGAAAACTCCCTACCTTGCGAATCGATCAATTTCATGGGAGGTCTCGTGCTTGCAGATCTGTCGTCATTGCGAATTGTGATATCCACGACCAGGTAAGCGGCATCCGGTTGCTCCATCGAGCCAAAATCCGATGCAAGTAATGACATCCACTGTGTCCCATTGCACCGATATGTCCAATATCCCGCTGAGACTGAATCTCCTATCGCGTGTTTGAGTTGCGATGCGGCGTTGTTCCCCCCGTTATCAGGAACCGCTACCTGTCTCTGCTGAACCCAAGCTAACGCTCTTTTGCCCCAGTGCTCAGAAACGACACGTGTTCCGATGTACATCCCCGCTAACCCAAAAGTGACTGAAAGGACAATCAGAGTTAAGCCGTGCCCTACTCTGCCCTTGGCAAGGGCCACCACGCCGACCACGAACCCCGCTAGAGCAAAAGCTGGTGGCAAGAATAATAGCGATATAAAGGAGCAACAGTATCCCGCTAAGATCAGGCCAGACTTTGGTTCTTCGACTAGGTCTTCTTGAGTAAACCGTGGAGAAGAATCTCCCCAACCGCCAGCGGGCATGATTGACACTTCAGCGTCTCCTTTCTCTTGGGAAGAAGTCGCACCGATTATACGCCGCACCTAATAAGCGCAGCCCGCCCGTGAAATAATTAATCACAGCCATGACCAACTCGAATCCGGAAAGCCCAGTCACCCCAAGCCAAGTCGCCAGCACGCCCAACAACTTCCTCGGAGACATCATTGCCGAGGATGTGCGCACCAAAAAATACGGTGACGCCCAAATCCAGACCCGCTTTCCGCCCGAGCCCAACGGCTACCTCCACATTGGCCACGCCAAGGCCATCTGCATCGATTTTGGCCTCGCCGATCAGTTCGGCGGCAAGACCAACCTGCGCTTCGACGACACCAATCCCGAAAAGGAAGAGCAGGAGTACGTCGACTCCATCATGGCGGACGTGCGCTGGCTCGGCTTTGAGTGGGACCGCCTTTGCTACGCGTCGGACTACTTTGGCCAGCTTTACGAGTGGGCTTTGCAACTCATCAAGGCCGGCAAGGCTTATGTCGACGATCTGACGGCCGACGAGATTCGCCAGCACCGCGGCACTCTCACCGAGCCCGGCAAAGACTCGCCCTATCGCGACCGCTCTGTCGAAGAAAATCTCGACCTGTTCACGCGCATGAAGGCCGGCGAGTTCCCCGACGGAACCCGCGTACTGCGAGCCAAGATCGACATGGCGTCGCCGAACCTGAATATGCGCGACCCGGTCATGTACCGCATCCTGCACGCCTCGCACCAGCGCACCGGCGACGAGTGGTGCATCTACCCCATGTACGACTACGCCCACGGCCAGTCGGATTCGCTGGAGCGCGTCACCCACTCCATGTGCACCCTGGAGTTCACTGACCACCAGCCCATTTATCGCTGGTATATCGAGCAGCTCGGCATCTTCCCCACGCAGCAAATTGAATTCGACCGGCTCAACATCACCTACACCATGCTCAGCAAGCGCAAGCTGCTGCAGCTCGTGAAGGAAAATCGCGTCAGCGGTTGGGACGATCCACGCATGCCCACTCTGCGCGGCATTCGCCGCCGCGGCTTTACGCCGGAGGCCATTCGCACCTTTGTTGCCGCCGCCGGAGTTTCTCGGACCAATGGGGTAACGGACATCGAAATGCTGGAACACTTCCAGCGCGACGACCTGAACCATCGCGCCAGACGCGCCATGGCCGTGCTGCACCCGCTGAAGCTGGTCATCGACAACTACCCTGAAGGTCAGGAGGAGTTCGTCGAGGTCGCCAATAATCCTGAAGACCCCTCCGCCGGGACGCGCCAGGTGCCTTTCTCCCGCGAGGTGTATATCGAGCACGACGACTTCCGCGAGGTTCCTCCGCCCAAGTACTACCGCCTGTCGCCGGGGAAGGAAGTGCGCCTGCGCAACGCCTACTTTGTGACCGCGCAGAGCGTGGTAAAAGACGCGGAGGGCAACGTTGTCGAGGTGCATTGCACCTATGATCCACTGAGCCGCGGCGGCAACTCGCCCGACGGCCGCAAGGTCAAGTCCACCATGCACTGGGTCTCGGCCGCCCACGCCATCTCTGCCGAAATTCGTCTCTACGGCAACCTCTTCGCCAAGGCCGATCCTTACGATCTGGAAGAAGGTCAGGACGTGCTCGACAATCTCAATCCCAACTCCGTTGAGATTCTATTGGGCGCCAAGCTGGAGCCGTCGCTGGCGAATGCGAAGCTGGAAGACCGCTTCCAATTCGAGCGCGTCGGCTACTTCTGCCTCGATCCGGATTCCGCAGAGGGCAAGCTGGTGTTCAACCGCACGCTGGCGCTGAAAGACTCCTGGGCGAAGGAGCAGAAGAAGGCGGGAGCATAGATGCCTGCGGTGGAGCAGAGGGCTTCAGGCCGTAAATAGTAACGGAGGGAGCATGGGCCTTCAGGCCCATGAATGAGGGCTTTCAACGCGAGGCCTTTAGGCCCGGGCCTTGTTTCCTTGCAAATGAACAGGCATAACGTCCAGCCGTCCACGAGCGGCTGAACTGAAGGGATAGGCTTCCGGTGCCGTCGCGAGCCCTCGGCGTACGGGGTTGTCCTCAATATACTTCGCACAGCTTACGAACTTCTCCTCCGTTGGAATCTGGCTCTCGTTGAAGCTGCGCTCCCACACTTCGAAACTGCTTTTCAGGCGGAAGGAGAAGCCGCCCTTGATGAACTGCATGGCTTTTTCCAGCGAGACATCCGGAGCGGGCGTAATCAGAACATGGAAATGGTCAGGCATGATGACGAACGCGTGCAATAGAAACTTTCCTTGCCCATGATAGTCGAGAATGGTTCGCTGAAACAGTTCGGCTGTGGCCGTGACCTGGAAGAGGCTGCGGCGTCCAGCAGTTACAGCAGTAACAAGATACGTGCGAGTTTCTTGTGGCGCGAGTCGCATCTGAGCAGCATAAACGAAAGGCCCGCGGCTAAAGCCAGTGTTTATCGAAGGCCAGTTTCAGGGGCCTGAAGGCCCCTGCTCCCTCCGTTTGGCATGAGAGAACTCCGTTGGATCGAAAGTCCTGACCCCTGATCTCTGTTCTTTATTTCCCAATCACATCAATCGCCACGGGAATCGTCTTGGGCGGCATGCATTCGTTGTTATCGCAGGCCTGGTAGTGAAGTTTGGCTTCGACAAGATGATTGCCGGCCACGGCTACGATGCGCGCCTCGATGGTGAAGTCGCCGGTGTAGACGCTGAGTTTGGTCTTGGGATCGATGGGCAGTGTGATGTCGGTGCCGGAGGGATAAGTGGCCTTGTCCAGCCGCGCGCCCGCGCCGTCGGGAATGGAGAATACCGTCGGAATCAGATAGTCTTCGCTGGGCGTGTGGGAGTTGATGTGCAGGCCGGGCGCAATGCGAAAGTGCAGCGTGACGGCGCTTGGCTTGCCGGCGGCCACGGTTACCTGTTCGGGATAAAGATATTGCACGGCGTTGCCCTTGATCAGCGACCGGCCCACGTTAAAGTTTTGCGCGTGAACCGGCAGGCAGGCCAAGCCCAACGCAAATGCCGCCGAAAGACCGATCTTCAAACTCGCAATTGTCATTGCTACCTATCTCTCAAGTTATCGGGCTTATGCACTCCCAGGTTTCAAGATCGAGACCTGGGGCACCTGGCTGACTTACTGACACGCTAGTTTTCCAGCGCCTTCTTGATATTGGACTCGATATCGCTCTGGGAGGTGAGGCCCATCTGCGCCGCCACCACATTTCCCTTGCGGTCCACAAAAAAAGACGTCGGCATGGCGTCCAGGCCGCCATAGTCCTGACTGATGCTGTCGCCGCCCACCAGCATGGGATAAGGCACCTTCATCTGTTCGACGAACTTGCCGATGGCGGCGCGGTCCTTGTCCCATCCGGCCTTGTCGTCCTTCTTCAGGTCTTCGCCTTCGGTGGAGACGCCTAGAATTTCAAACCCCTGCCCGGCGTACTTGTTGCGCAGCTCGACCAGCCAGGGGGTTTCAAGCTTGCAGGGGCCGCACCAGGTAGCCCAGAAGTTGATGAGCACCGCCTTGCCCTTGTAACTGGCCAGCGTAACCTTTTTGCCGCTCAGGTCTTCCAGTGCAAAGGCGGGCGCGGGCTTGCCCTTGAGCGGCGAATTATACTGCGCCATGCCGCCAGCCGGATCGGGCACCAGTTCGCCCTTGGCGGCCGAGGCCAGCATGCGCTCAGCGGCCTGCTGGCGGTACTTCCAGTTGGCCCACCCTGCCCAGGCAAAGGTGGCCAGTAGGAACAGAACTACGGTTAGAACCAGAGTGTTGCGTTTCACGGGGATTGACCTCTCCAGCTCAATTGTACGGGCAGCGGCGCCACTCCGAAACTGCCTTTGCGCAACCCGGCGAACTGAAGAGTGGCCCTGAAAACTGTTACCATCAAAGGCCGATGAACGAGTCAACTCAGGAAAATCGCCAAGCTGCTCTCTGCCAGCCGTCCGACTTGGTTCGTACGGAGGCGGCGGCGCTTGAAGCCTTGGCCACGCGCCTGGACGGGCCGATGGCTGAACCGTTTGCCCGCGCCGTCGAACTGATCCTGCACTGCGCCGAAGCCAATGGCCGCGTGGTGGTTACGGGCATGGGCAAAAGCGGCATTATCGCGCAGAAGATCGCGGCGACGCTCAGTTCCACCGGCTCTCCAGCGCTGTTCCTGCATCCGGCCGAGGCCGTCCACGGCGACCTGGGCGTGCTGATGGCGGGCGACGTGGTGATTGCGCTCTCGGCGAGCGGTGAGACGGAAGAGATTTTGCGCCTGCTGGCCACGCTCAAGCGAAAGGGCGACGCGCTGGTCAGTTTCTGCTGCAACCTGGCCTCGACCCTGGCGCAGGCCAGCGACGTGGCCCTGGATTGTGGCGTGGAGCGCGAGGCTTGCGGGCTGAATCTGGCCCCCACTGCCTCCACCACCACCATGCTGGCCCTGGGCGACGCGCTGGCCATCGCGGTAAGCCTGCGCAAGGGCTTCCGGGCAGAGGACTTTGCGGAGTTGCACCCCGGCGGCAAGCTGGGCAAGCGCCTGGCCAAGGTGCGCGACCTGATGCACGCGGGCGACGACGTGCCGGTGGTGGCGCCAGCGACTGCGATGACCGACGTGATCTACGAGATGTCTTCGAAGAAGCTGGGCATGACCACAGTGCAGGAGGCAGGCAAGCTGCGCGGCGTGATCAGCGACGGCGATTTGCGAAGACTGCTGGAACGCGAAGGCGGCGCGGCGCTGAGCCGTACGGCGGGCGAAGCGATGAACGCGCAGCCCCGGACGATCGGCGGTGCGGAATTGGCGGCAAAGGCGCTGGCGGTTCTGGAGGAGCGCAAGATTACTTCGCTGGTCGTGGTTGACGCTGAAGATAAGGTGGAAGGCGTGCTGCATCTGCATGATATGTGGGGCGTGGAGTTGATCTGATGGACGAGCACAGCTTTGACCAGATTCGGGAAGATGTCGACGCAAGACAGAGAGCAATTCTCTGGGAAGATGCGCGGAAAGGCGGGAGAAGCGTCGACGCATTCCTCTGGAAGGGCGACCCGAAAGCGAAACTGATACTACGAGTTGGCTTGGTTGTGTTCGCGCTCCAATTTCTGCTTCTTGCTGTAGCCCTTGCATCCATCCCCTTTCAGAAGAACTTCGAAGATGGTTGGAGTATCGATTTCTTCTTGGCCTTGCTCGCGCTCCTGGTTTCAATGCGCCTCCTCCGTAACGCCTTTCTTCGATCGCCTAAACCTCCAGAAGTCGATGAATAGACGCGCTAAAACGGCCCGCTCCCCCGCCCATTTAGAATGGTTACTGTCGAAAAATTGCCTTGCGCCGGAGGACCGGCGGGAAAGCTTGAACCCTCATCGCTATGCAACGCTGGTCAAAGCTCTTTATTCCCACTCTTCGCGAGGCCCCGGCAGACGCCGAAGTGGCCAGCCACAGGTTTCTCGTCCGCTCCGGCTACATCCGGCAGTTGGGCGCAGGCATCTATAACTACCTCTTTCTCGGACAGCGCACGCTGAACAAGATCATCGGCATTGTGCGCGAGGAGATGGACCAGATCGGCCAGGAGTTCTTCCTGCCGGCCCTGCTGCCTAAAGAGCCGTGGGAGCAGAGCGGGCGCTGGACGGGCATGGGCGACAATATGTTCCGCCTCAAGGACCGCAAGGGCGCGGAGCTGTGCCTGGGCATGACGCACGAAGAGATCATGACCACGATCGCGCGCAACGAGTTGCGCAGCTACAAGCAGTTGCCGCAGATCTGGTACCAGATTCAGACCAAGTTCCGCGACGAGCCGAGGCCCAAGTCGGGCCTGCTGCGCGTGCGCCAGTTCACCATGAAGGACGCCTATTCGTTCGACATTGACAAGGCCGGCCTGGACAAGAGCTTCGAGCTGCACGACTCTGTCTATCGCAAGATCTTTACGCGCTGCGGCTTGAAGTTTGTGGCCGTCGAGGCGGACTCGGGTTCGATGGGCGGTTCGCAGTCACAGGAGTTCATGGTTTACACCGACGCCGGCGAAGACCTGATCGCAAGCTGCCCGGTGTGCGGCTATGCGGCGAATTTGGAAAAGGGCACTTCTTTGCTTGATCCTCTGGTGGAGCTTGCGCCTACAGGAGACGGCGCGCCGGAGTTGATTCATACGCCCGGCATGGGCGCTATCGCCGATATCGCAGCCTTTCTCAAGATGGCTGAATCCTCCGACATCAAGTGCGTTGCCTACATGGCTCTGAAGCGCGGCGTGGCCGGCAAGCCCGACACATGGCACGGCGTGGCGGCTTTCCTGCGCGGCGACCACCAGGTAAACGAAACCAAGTTGCAAGGCGCGGTGGGCACGGGCGAACTGCGCACCATGCAGGCCGAGGAGCTTGAGAAGTACTTCAACGGACCGGCGGGCTTCCTGGGACCGGTTGGACTGAAGCCGGACGCCAAGCCGCTTGAAGAGGGCCTGACGGTGGTTGTGGACAAGTCTCTTGAAGGCCGCAAGAACCTTGTCGCCGGAGCCAACAAGCTCGACTACCACCTGCGCAATGTTGTGCCGGGCCGCGATTTCCAGTGGACCCTCACCGCCGACATCCGCAGCGTAAACGAGGGAGAAGGCTGCCCCCAGACTGGAAAGACGGGAGAAGGCTGCGCGGGCAAACTCGTAGTCGGCAAGGCCGTTGAAATCGGCCACATCTTCAAGCTTGGCTACAAGTACACCGAGGCCATGGGCGCCAGGGTGCTGGATGTGAACGGCAAGGAAGTAACGCCGATCATGGGCAGCTACGGCATCGGCATCGAGCGTATTTTGACGGCGGCCGTCGAGCAGTCGAACGACGCGAACGGCTTCTGGCTGCCGGCCTCGATCGCCCCCTTCACCGTGGTTGTGGCGATCACCGACATGCGCGACGAGCTGCTGGTGAAAACCGGCGAAAAGCTGGCGACTGCGCTCGCATCCGCGGGCATTGATGTGCTTTTGGATGACCGTAAGGAACGCGCGGGCGTCAAATTCAAGGATGCGGATCTGATTGGCATTCCCTACCGCATCAACGTGGGCAAGAAGGCCGCCGATGGCCAGGTGGAACTGGTGACCCGCGCCACCTCAACCAGCGTCGATGTCGCAACCAACGAAGCCGTCACGCTCGTAAAACAGCTTGTCGACGAAGAGAACCTTGTGGCCTCCAGCAACTAACTCTTGGCCTTTTGCGTATCTCATACACAGATCAAGGCGAAGCGCCAGTTCGAAGGAAGACCACTCGAAAACGGAGAGCCGCGAACTGACCACTTTGAACTGTGAGCTGTGAACTGTACTTAAGGAGCTGCGATGGCGTTGAAAATCAGGCTGACAAGACCTATGGGCCAGAATCCCGTGGCATCGCTTGTGCTGCGCATCGCACTAGTTGCGATTGCCGCCCTGGCACTGATCTTCTTTGCTGTCACCGGCTTTTACTACTTCAAATACAAGGGCATAGTGGACGCGCGGCTCAGCCAGCCCATCTTTGCCAACACCGCAAAGATCTTTGCCGCGCCGCGCGAGGTGCGCCCTGGGCAAAGGCTCACTGTCCGCCTGATCGCCAACGAACTGCGGGATGCGGGCTACTCCGCCGACGGCGCATCGCAGCTTTCGCAACTGGGCACCTATAGCGAAGGCGCGCAGACCATCACCATCCGCCCCGGCCCGCAGTCTTACCACGCGCCTGACGCCGCGAACATCCATATCAGCGGCGGCCAGGTGGAATCGATCACCGACGACCACGGCCAGGCACTGTCCAGTTACGAGCTGGAACCGATGCTCATAACCGGACTGAGCGAGGACGTCAACCGAACCAAACGCCGCCTGGTTACCTACGACGAGATGCCGCAGACTCTTGTGCAGGCCGTACTCGCCATTGAAGACCGCCGCTTCTTCGAGCACAGCGGCGTCAACTATTGGCGCCTCATCGATGCGATAATGCACGATGTGACTTCCGGCCAGAAGCAGCAGGGCGGCTCAACGCTGACCATGCAACTGGCGCGCGGCTTCTTCCTCACGCCGGAGAAACGCATCAAGCGCAAGCTGATCGAAATAGTCATCACGTTTCAGCTTGAACATCGCTTCACCAAGAAGCAGATCTTCGAGATGTACGCCAACGAGATCCCCCTGGGCCAGCGCGGCAGCTTCGCGATCAACGGCTTTGGAGAGGCGTCGCAGGTCTACTTCGGCAAAGATGTGCCGCAACTCGACCTGGCCGAGTGCGCGATGCTGGCGGGCATCATTCAACGGCCCAACTACTTCAATCCCTTCCGTCATCCCGAACGTGTCATCGAGCGCCGCAACCTGGTGCTCGACTCGATGGTTGAGACCGGCTCAATTACCAAAGACCAGGCCGAACACGCCAAAGCAGAGCCGCTTCACCTGTCCGCCGCCAGCGTGGACGCCAGTGAAGCGCCTTACTTTGTTGACCTGGTGCATGAACAGTTGATGCAAAAGCTCGGCGAACGCGATTTCAATCGCGAAGGCCTGCGGATCTACACCTCGCTCGATCCCGACCTGCAACGCACCGCCACGGCGGCGGTCGAATCCACCGTACACGTCATTGATGAGCAGGTGGATAAGCTGCACTCGCGTCAAAAGAAACTGGGCCAGGCCTACGTCTATCCGCAGGTGGCGCTGGTGGCCCTTAATCCACACACGGGTCAGGTGCTGGCGCTGGTGGGCGGTCGCAGCTATGGCTTGTCGCAGTTGAACCACGCTGTGGCCAAGCGGCCCACCGGTTCCATCTTCAAGCCGTTTGTCTACGCCACTGCGTTCGACACAGCCGCCGAAGGCACCATGCTGCCGGGGCAGACCAAGCTGTTCTCGCCCGTCACCATGTTGAGCGATCAGCAGACTACTTATGACGTAGGCGGCCAGGAGTATACGCCCCGCAACTTCGAAGGCGAGTATCACGACCAGGTAACAGCGCGCTACGCCCTGATGCGCTCGCTGAACAACGCGACAATCGGGCTGGCTGCCATGGTGGGCTTTGATCGCGTGGCCGCATTGGCCCGCGATGCCGGCGTGAAAAGCGCGCGCGGAACCCCTTCGGTGGCCATCGGTTCCTACGACGCAACGCCTCTGGATATGGCGGGCGCCTACACCATCTTCGCCAACCACGGGCTCCACCTGGATCCCTGGATGCTGGCCAGTGTGCGCACGCCAACGGGCGACGTGATCAGCGACTATGCGCCCACCTCGAAACAGGTGTTGGATGCGCGCGTGGCCTACCTGACGCTGAACATGATGGAAAATGTTTTGCGTGGCCATGGAACCGGCGCGGGAGTTCGCAACCGTGGTTTTATATCGCCCGCCGCCGGCAAGACCGGCACCAGTCACGATGCATGGTTCGCCGGGTTCACTTCCAACTTGCTTTGCGTTGTTTGGGTCGGCAACGACGACTACACCGACATCAAACTCCAGGGTGCGGATGCCGCCGCGCCCATCTGGGCCGAGTTCATGAAGAAGGCCGTGCTGCTGCCGCAGTATTCCGACACCAACGAATTCAACCCTCCCGAGGGCGTCGAGATCGTCAAGATCGACAACATCAGCAACCTGTTGAGCGATGAAACCTGCCCGGACAGCTACGATGCGGCCTTCCTCGCCGGCACCGCGCCGATTGTCACCTGCGACCACCCCGGAGAGCATCGCAATATTCTGCAAAAGATATTCGGGTTGGGCAAGAGCGGGGACTAGGGCTTGATTCTCTGGTTGAGTCAGAAAAGGCGCTGGCGTTTTATCCGTCGATATCCGAACCGTCCGCCGTGGGTTGGCAACGGGGACACCAGAAGGTAACGCGCGCATCCGGTCCCTGAATGCGCCTGTGAATCGGCTCGCCGCAGCGGCGGCATGGTTCGCCACTGCGCCCATAGACCCACAGGCTGGCACCGGGGTCCGACTCGTGCGTCGTGCGGCGCTTGCGACCGCCATAGGTCACAATCGCGTCGCCTGAATCTTCAAGCACATTGGCCTTCACGAGCTTGCGCGCAACGGCAATCACTTCCGCGAGTTTCGCGTCGTCGATTGCATGGACCTTGCAAAACGGATTGACGCCGGTCACAAAGCAGACCTCGGACTTGAACACATTGCCCACGCCTGCCAGCACTTCCTGATGGAGCAGCACATCGGCAATCTCTTCGCCGCCATGCGCGCGCACGCGACGCTCTGCCTCGCCGGGGTTAAATTCTGGGCTGAGCACATCGATCTCCACCTGGGGAATTCTCGGATGCCGGGCCAGCGACTGCGCCGTGTGCATCTCCGCCACAGGTACACGGAATCCAATCGCGATGTACTCGCTGTTTTCAATCACGATGCGCATGTTGGTGCGCGGCTGCTGCCATCGTTCGCCGTGCCGGTAGATGTGCCAACTGCCGCTCATGAGCATATGAGTAACCAGCGTTCCGCCGCCGGAAAAATGAATCAACAGCCATTTGCCGCGCGGCTCCACTCGCTCCACAAGCTGGCCGGCAAGCGGCGTGTCGTCGTTGAAGCGCATGAGCAGCGGATAGGTGGAGCGGAAGACCGTGACCGGCTTGCCTATGAGAGCACGGCCCAAGGCGCGCGCAGTGCGAAAGATGGTATCCCCTTCAGGCATGGCTACTGGATCTCGCCGGTGTGGGTTGCGTGCGCGTGCTGCCCAACCGGCAGCAAAATACGGCGCAGGTGCATGCCAAGCGGGCCGGGATGAAAGCCCGCATCCATCAGGAAACGCGCCATGGGATGCGCGGCCACAGGCTGTCCGTTGATAGTCGTGATGAGAATGCCCTGATGGCTGCTGGCGCGCATGCGTTCCTGTCCTCGCGCGCATAGAAAATGCGCCAGCCCGGAAGCGGCTTGGGAGCGCTCCGGCTCCTCGGCGGGCAAAAAAACAAGCAGGTTGGGATTGCCGCGACGCAGCCACGCAACCAACTGCCCGTTGCGCAGAATCACTTCAGCATAGGCGGCGCGGGTAAGAATGCGCGGTGCGGATTTCCACCCCGCAGACGAAAACCTGTCTGCGGGGGCCCCGGATTCCGCGTCTGCCTCGGCAACGGGCAAATCGGGCCAGCGCAAGACCGAACCGTACGGGTTGGCGGGGTCAGTCGCGGCCAACTGCACAAACTCTGGTTTCTCATCCGGCGGTGCGGTGCGCAACTGACGCAGCAGATCGACGGCTGCCGGGAGAGCGAACTGCGTTGCGCCCAGGCCCGCGACAAAGTAGCCACGGCGAATGCGGCCGCTCTCTTCCAGCGCCTTGAGCACGTCGTAGACCGCGCTGAAACCGCCGGGAACATTCTCCGCCGCCACCGCCTCGCGCATCAGCACACCGTATCGATTGAGCAGTTGCAATGCCAGAGCATGGCTGGCCTCGGTAGCGGAAGGACCTGTCGCTTCCCTGCCCTGGGTTGACCGCAGTGGCAGCAAAGACCAGCGGCCTTGCGCGGTCGGCGGGGTGGTGCGGCGCGAACGAAATACCACGCCCGTCTGCAATCGCCTCGGGGTGCGCGCGTTCTCCGGGCGGGCGATGTAGGCGCGCAGCGCATGAAGCGAATCGTTGGTGATGAGACCGCGCCACACCAGGCTCCACAGGGCCTCGATAGTCTCCCCCGGATAGCCGCCGCCCAGCGCCTGATGCAGCGCATCAAAGAAGCTGGCGCCGGTGGATTCAAGCACGGCAAGAAGCTTGGCTTCGTTCTCGCTCAGTGGCTCGGTGAGCGGGCGAGTCTGCGCCAGCAACGGCAGCTTGTCGGCAAGAAAGAGTGCGATGCGGCCGTCGCGTTCGCCGATGGGTTCGACGCCGGCCCAGGCCACTTCGCCTGCGGCAATAAGCGTGTCGAGGCCGGAAGGCGCGTAGTCGGCAATGCGCGCGGGCAGGATGGTGCTTTCAACCAGTGATGCGGGCAGGGGCGCGCCCTGCAAGTTCTCGATCGCATCCAGCAGCCCGTCGAGATTGGCATGACCGGTACGCCGCGGCGCGAGCAGTCCCTGCCAATGGGTCAGGAAGCGGGCCAGGGTGTGCTGCTCGACTGGTTCCACTTCCTTGCGCAGTTTGGCCAGCGATTTGCGGCGTATCTGGCGCAGAATTTCAGCGTCGCACCACTCGCGATGGAGGCCACCCGGGCGGAAACCGCCTTCGAGCACGCGGCCCTCGGCGGCAAGATGGCGCAGCGCGTTCTCGACGACTGCCGAGTCCAGCGCGAACCGATCCGCAGGCTCGCGCAGCGTGAACGGCCCATGGGTGCGGGCAAAGCGGCGGACAAGTTCAAGCACAGGATGCGCCACTGGTTCGAGCAGCGCCACAGCTAGGCCCGGCGGCAGCGGAATTCCCAGGCCGTCGCGATAGCGTGCCGCATCTTCAGCGGCAATCAGGCGGCGCTCGCCGGCGATGCGCAGTTCCAACAGGCGGCGCGAGCGCACCAGGCGATCGACATGCGCCAGCAGGTCGAGCGAAACTACGCGACGGGCGAGTTCTTCACGGGAGAGATCGCCCAGCCGCAGGCAGAGGTCGTGGATGCCGTCGGCCGAGCGGGCGCGATGGGTTTCAGGCAGGCACTGCGCGGCTTCCTCTACTTCGGCGATGGCGTTGGCGTCGAGCAGTTCGCGCAGATCGGCCTCGCCCAGCAGTTCACGCAACTGGTCCTGATCGATGGTGAGGGCCTGGGCGCGGCGCTCTGCCAGTGGCGCGTCGCCGTCATACAGAAAATTAGCCACATAGCTGAATAACAGTGATGCGGCAAAGGGCGATGGCTTGCGGGTTTCGACAACGTGAACGCGCAACTGCCGCTGCTCGATGGCGCGCAGAGTTTCAATCAGCGCGGGCATGTCGAAGACGTCGCGCAGGCACTCGCGATAGGCCTCAAGCAGCAGCGGAAACGACGGATAGCGCGAAGCCACGCTGAGCAAATCGTAAGACCGTTTGCGCAACTGCCAGAGCGGCGAGCGGGCATCTGCGCGGCGGCGGGGCAACAGCAGCGCGCGTCCGGCGGCCTCGCGAAAGCGTCCGGCAAACAGCGCCGTGGAGCCAAGCTGGCGCAGCACCAGTTGCATGGCCTCAGCCGACTCGACCAGAAACCAGTCAGGATCGGGCGGCTCGTCGGTGTCGGGAAAACGCAGCACAAAGCCGTCGTCGCCCCAGAGAGTTTCCACTTCAGGTCCGCCCGCGGCGCGGATGCGCGCGCTCACGGCCATGGCCCAGGGAATGTGAATGCGGCTGCCGAAGGGGGTGAGCACACAGACGCGCCAATCGCCCAGTTCGTCGCGACAGCGCTCAATCACAACAGTGCGGTCGTCAGGCACCTGGCCGGTCGAGGCCTCCTGATCGGCAAGAAATTCAAGCAGGTTTTCGGCCGCGCCGGGGTCGAGATCGTGGTCGGTAACCAGGCGGGTGAGGGCTGCGGGTTTGGGCAGGGCGCGCAGTTCGCGGACCAGCGCGCCGATGCGGCGGCCAAACTCAAGTGGCCGCCCCGGACCGTCACCTTTCCAGAAAGGCATCTTGCCCGGCTCGCCGGGTGCGGGGGTCACCAGCACGCGGTCATGCGTGATTTCGACGATGCGCCACGTCGACGCACCCAGGATGAAGGTCTCGCCGGGATGGGACTCGAAGACCATCTCCTCGTCAAGTTCGCCCACGCGCACGGACTTGCCCTCGCTGTGAGCCAGAAACACGCCGTAGAGGCCGCGGTCGGGAATGGTTCCGGCGTTGAGAATGGCCAGCCGCGCCGCTCCATCGCGGGCGGTCACCACGTTGCGGATGCGGTCCCAGGTGAGGCGCGGGCGGAGTTCGGCGAACTCGTCGGAGGGGTACCGGCCGCTCAGCAGGTCCAGCACGCCCTCGAAGGCGGCGCGGGTGAGGCCACCAAACGGGGCGGCGTGCCGGATCAGCTCGAAGAGCGCGTCTACGCTGACTTCAGGCTTGGGCGCTTCGGCGGTGGCTCTCTGCAGAACGGAGTCTGCTTGGGCTTCGTCCTCTCCCACCCTTGCCCCAGGAAAAAGACGCAAGGATGGGGCACGAAGCATCTTTGCGCTCGACTTCTTTGTGCGAGCAGGTTTGGGTGTGTTGGGCGGATGGGCGACAATCGCCACCAACTGCTGCGCCAGCACGTCGAGCGGGTTGCGCGGGAAGCGCGTGGACTCGATGTGGCCCTCGTGCATGGCACGGGTCACAGCGGCGCAGGCAACAAGATCGGCGCGGTACTTGGGGAAGAGAATGCCTTCGCTGACGGCATCCACGTGGTGCCCGGCGCGGCCAATGCGCTGCATGCCGCTGGCTACAGACGGCGGAGCTTCAATCTGAATCACCAGGTCCACCGCGCCCATATCGATGCCGAGTTCGAGCGTGGAAGTGGCGCAGAGAGCGCGAATCTGCCCGGCCTTCAACTGCTCCTCGATGATGGAGCGCTGGGCGGCGGCAAGCGAGCCGTGGTGGGCGCGGGCAATGGGCTCGCCGGCCAGTTCGTTGAGCGCTCCGGCCAGCCGTTCGGCGACCTGGCGGCTGTTGACGAAGAGAATGGTCGAGTTGCGTTCGCGGATGATCTCAAGCAGGCGCGGGTGAATCGCGTTCCAGATGGACACGCGGCGGGGCATCTGCGAGGCGGGACCGGAGGGAATCTCTTCCATCTCGCCCAGGCGGGCCATGTCTTCGACCGGAACCTCGATGCGCAGTTTGAGCTGCTTGGATGCGCTGGCGTTGATGATCGTGACCGGGCGATAGCGCAGGGGAACGGCGTCCAAGGCGTCGGAGGACCAGGCGGGCTCCTGTTCCACGGGTTCCGGCTTGGCTTCGTGCTCTCCCACCCTTGCGACGGAAAGATGACGCCAGGATGGGGTACCCGGTGTTTGCTGGACGCTTTTAGGATCTTTTGCAGCCTCCGAAGATTCGACGCCCCCCAGGAAACGCGCCACCTCTTCCAGCGGGCGCTGGGTGGCGGAAAGGCCGATGCGCTGCAGGGGACGCCGTGTCAGCGCCTGCAGCCGCTCCATCGAAAGAGCCAGATGCGCCCCGCGCTTGGTGGGAACCAGCGCATGGATCTCGTCGATGATGACTGTCTCTACGGTCCGCAGCGCCTCGGCTGCCTGCGAGGTGAGCAACAGGTAGAGCGACTCGGGTGTAGTGATGAGAATATCGGACGGATGCCGGGAGAAGCGGGCGCGTTCCCGCTGTGGCGTGTCGCCGGTGCGGACGCTGATGGTGGGCTCTCGGAAGGCAACGCCCCTGCGCCGCGCCATGTTGGCCATTCCAGCCAGGGGCGAGCGCAAATTGCGCTCCACATCCACGGCCAAGGCCTTGAGCGGCGAAACGTAGAGAATACGACAGCCCTCCGCGTGGCTGGCCGGCTGTGGCTGCAGCATCAGCTTGTCCAGGCACCAGAGGAAGGCGGCCAGGGTTTTCCCAGTGCCGGTCGGGGCCAGAATCAGCGCGCTTTCTCCACGCGCAATCACCGGCCAGCCCAGGCGCTGAGGGGCCGTAGGAGCGTCAAAGACAGCGCGAAACCACTCCGCCGTAACGGGATGAAAACAGGCGAAGGGATCGGCGGCCAGGGACGCAGAGGGGGAGGCCGGGATGGGAGGTTCAGCTTTCACGCTTGCTCTTCAGCATAGCGCGGACGGCAGCGAAGAGGGAGCGAAAGTACGCGGAAAAGGGAGTCGGGAATAGGGAATAGCAAGGCTCGACATTTGAGCGCGCGTCGAGGCTTGACAAGGGCACCCGCGCCTGCAAAGCACCTGCCGCGCCGAAACTAAGAATGAATAGAATCAATGCTTTCATTCGTACCTTACCTGCAGGCCAATCTCATCAAGAGTGGAACCATCCTAGCACGGCGCTTGACGCTGCTACCATGGACTTGCCAACACAATCATGCGAGATAATTTAGTAACACTGCTGGACGACTTCCGCCGCTACGACCACCAGATCGGTGTGGTTCGGTACCAGGGAAACCGCCGCAGAGCAACAACTTATGGCGAATTGGCGCGGCTAGCGGGCCGTTTTGCAGCGCTGTTGGCCAGGTGGGACATCGGTCCGGGCGACCGCGTGATGCTGTGGGCCGAGAACAGCGCGGAGTGGATTGCCGCATTCTATGGATGCATGCTCCGCGGGGTGCTTGCCGTTCCGCTGGATGCCGCCGGAACCGCGGATTTTGCCGGTCGTGTGGCAGCCGATGTAAGCCCCAAACTGGCCGTGGGCGATGCGGTGCTATTGCAGCTGTTACCCGCCGATGTGCAGAGCCTGGCGTTTGAGAACTGGCTCGAAGCACTGCCTGCCGAAGAAGCGGGCCCGGTTCCGGGTCTCCGGCGTGAAACACCGCTGCAAATTCTCTTCACTTCAGGCACCACCGGCGACCCCAAGGGCATTGTGCTCACCCATGGCAACGTACTGGCCAGCATCGGCCCCATTGAGGATGGCGCGCAGCGGTACATGCGCTGGGAAAAGCTGGTACATCCGCTGCGCATTCTGCACACGCTGCCCCTGAGTCATGTTTTCGGCCAGACCATGGGCCTGTGGGTTCCGCCTATCTTTGCCGGCGAGCTGCACTTCGAGAGCAGGCTGGTGGCGCCAAGGCTGATTGAGACCATTCGCCGCGAGCGCATAAGCGTGCTGGCCGCGGTGCCCCGCGTGCTGGCGCTGCTCAAGACCCATCTGGAGAGCGCCGACCCAAAGCTGGCGGCGCGTGTTGCCAAATCGCAAAAGATCGGAGCCTTGCGGCGTTGGATTCGGTTCCGCAAGATTCATCGGACTTTCGGACTCAAGTTCTGGGCGCTGATCTCTGGCGGCGGCGCGCTGGCCGGGCCGCTGGAGCAATTCTGGAACGCCCTGGGCTTTGTGCTCGTGCAGGGCTACGGCATGACGGAAACCACTGCGCTGATTACGCTAAACCACCCCTTCCATGTGGCCAGGGGAACGCTTGGTAAGCCGATGGCGGGACGCGAGGTAAAGCTGGGTCCGGACGGCGAAGTGCTGGTGCGCGGCGCGTCGATTTCGGGAGCAACCTGGTCGGGCGGCGCCTTGCATCCCCGCGAGAACGAGTGGCTGGCAACGGGCGATCTGGCCCAGACCCAGGAGTCGGGCGAATTGCGTTTTATGGGCCGCAAGAGCGAGGTCATCGTCACGGCGGCAGGGGTGAATCTGCACCCGGAGGACATGGAAGAAGCGATCGAAGAACAACCAGGCGTAACCGCATGCGCAGTGGTGGCGATCGAAACCGCGGAAGGACCGGAGCCCTGTGCGGTGCTGGCCTGCAAAGGGTCAGGAGAGTTGGCGGCGGGAGCCATTGAGCGCGCCAATGCGAGGCTGGCGGAGTTTCAAAAGGTGAGGCGCTGGGTACTGTGGCCGGAGCCGGACCTGCCCCGGACCTCCACTGGCAAAGTACGACGCAAGGCCGTAGAGGCGTGGCTCGATAAGATTCAGGCGGCGGCGACCATGCCCGGCACGACCGAGCCTGTTGGCCAGGGCGCTTTCGGAGCCTCCTCAGATTGGCTGCTGGCGCTGATTGCGCAGATCTCCGGCGAAACGCCTTGTGGCGTGGGAGACGAGCTACGCCTGTCCGAAGAGCTGCGCTTGGACAGCTTGGGACGTGTGCAGTTGGCGGCAGCAATTGAAGATCGGCTGGGCATCGTGTCTGAGAGCGGAGTGCTGGACCAAGTGGAAACGCTCGGTGAATTGCGCCGGTTGGTAACGGAGGGGTCGGGCACGCCGGAAGCCAGAAGCGAGTACTCGCTGCAACCAGAGGCAACGCCAGTGAAGATGCAGGTCGAGCCGGTGCTCACGCGATATGTCTACCCGCGCTGGCCGTGGCTCAAGCCCTTCCAGTGGCTGCGGGTGGCGTTTGTTGAGGCAGTGATGCAGCCGCTGGTGTGGCTGCTGGCTGGCCCGCGGATCGTTGCGTCGGCCGGGTTGAGTGGGAAGACGCTGACTGATGCTGCACCCATGCTGATTGTGGCAAATCACGTGACCGCATTCGACGCGCCGCTGGTTCTGTACAGTCTGCCAGGCTCGATACGGCGGCGGATGGCGGTGGCTATGTCGGGCGAGATGCTGGAGGACTTCCGGCAATTCCGCAACCCCGTTGGTGCGCAGGCCAATGGCCGCTTCTACCTGCCGGGACGTTTAATCTATTGGCTTATCACTGCGCTGTTCAACGTGTTTCCGCTGCCGCGGCTGCGCGACTTCCAGCCCAGCTTTGCGCATGCGGGCAAGGCCCTGGATCGCCGCTTCAACGTGCTTGTGTTTCCTGAAGGCACGCGGTCCGCGGAAGGAGAACTGGCGCGGTTCCGTCCTGGAATCGGCCTGCTGGCCAGGCAGTGCGGGGCGGCGGTGCTGCCGATTGCCCTGCGTGGATTGGGCGAACTGAAGTCGGGACGAAGCCGCTGGTTCCGGTCTGGACTGATTGAGGTGTGCGTCGGACAGCCCCTCCGGTTTACGTCCGCCGATACCGAGGCTTCCATCACCACGCGTCTGCAAGCCGAAGTGGAACGGCTCCTGAACGATTGAGGCGCGGGGGCTGTGCTTTTTGTTCAATGTCCACTATTCACTGTCTCATCAGCTTGGCTGTCTCGGCTTGAAGTAGCACGTCCCGCCAGACAGAACTGAGGTCCAGATCGATGGATCCGCGGGCTGCTCGCTTGAACCCAGAAAGAGAATGCCATCGGGCGCAAGCAGGCGGTGTATTCCGGCTAATAGCGTTTTGCGCGTCTCCTGAGAAAAGTACAGCATCACGTTGCGCAGAAAAATCACGTCGAAGCGGTCGCCGGCCCGGTTGAAGGGCAGCGTTGGCAAACACAGGTTGCCCTGGCGGAAGTGGGTGAGCTTGCGAATCTCCGGCTTCACTGACCAGTCTTCGCCCACATGATCAAAGTAGCGAACCACAAAGCGCGCCGGAAGGCCTCGATTGATCTCGATGCGGTGATAGCAGCCGGACTGGGCGCGCTCCACCACCTCGCCGCAGATGTCGGTGCCCTCAATGCGCAGACTCCATCCCACCAGTAGCGGGAAGTGCTCGGTCAGCAGCATGCCCAGGCTGTAAGCCTCCTGCCCGGTAGAGCAGGCGGCGCTCCAGAAACGCAGTCCGCGTGCGTGCTTCCGCGTCTCGATCAGCTTTGGCAGAAGTTCCGTGCGCAGCAACTCGAAGGGCCGACTGTCGCGGAAAAAGCTGGTTTCATTGATGGTCATGGCCTCGGCAATGGCGCGCTCCAGAAGCGGGTCTTTCCTCATGCGGAGATGCAGCACAAGTTCGTCGAGGTGAGCCATGCCCTGGTTACGCAGAATTTTGGTGAGTCGCGTATCGAACAGATAGTCGCGCGATGGATCGAGCACGTTCTGCGACAGGCCGAATACAAGCTGACGAAGATAGCCGTAGTCGGCGCTGGTGGCTTGTTCCATTAGGACACCACCTGGCGATAAATATCACGGGGAAGTTCGCGGGCTTCACTGTACGTCCGGCCTGCAATCCGGAGGATTTCGGGGGCTATGGCATCGAGAGGCAGGACTTTATGCGCCAGACCCGCATTCGTTACCGCGCCGGGCATGCCCCACACCGTGCTTGACGCCTGGTCCTGGGCTATCACGCTTCCGCCCTGCTCGCGAACGACGCGGGCGCCAACCATTCCATCCGAACCCATGCCGGTGAGCACCACGGCCAGTACACCCGCGCCATAGGCCCTGGCCGCGGAACGAAACAGCACGTCCACCGCTGGGCGGCAGTGGTTCTCAAGCGGGCCCTGATTCAGGCGCACCGTCGCCGGAACTCCGGGAAGCGCGCCGGGAACCGCCTCCATGTGCCAGTTGCCGCGTGCAATCAAAATCGTTCCGGCACGTACAGCATCGCCCTCCGCGGCTTCGCGCACGCGCAGTTTGCAACGGTCGTTCAGTCGTTCGGCAAACATGTGCGTAAACAGTTCCGGCATGTGCTGCACAATCAGCACCGGAAGCGGAAAGTTGCCCGGCAGCGCGGGGAGCAGAACATCCAGCGCAGCGGGACCGCCGGTGGACACGCCAATCACCACCACCAGGGGATTCGACGACATGGGCTGCAAGCGAAGCTGCGGTGACAGAGGCAGGCTGACGGGAAAAGTTAACGGAATGCGGGCCGCACCGGGAAATACCGCCAGCGGTCCAGTTTGCCCGGAGAATGAATTCGTCATTGCGCCGGGCGACACGGCGCTGGTAAGCGCATGAATTTTGGGGATCAGTTCCTGGCCCAGCGCTCGAAGCGCCGCCTCGCGTCCCGCTTGACCGGCCGGCTTGGTCACATAATCCGATGCGCCGCCAGCCAGAGCTTCAATGGTCACCTTGGCGCCGCGCTGCGTGAGCGAACTGCACATAATCACCGGCATTCTGTGACCTCGTTTCCGCAACTCCCTCAGCGTAACCAGCCCGTCCATCACCGGCATCTCTACATCCAGCAGAATCAGGTCGGGGCGCGCTCCCGGAATGCAAGTCAGCGCCGAAGCGCCGTCGGCAGCGGTCCCGGCCACTTCCAGACTTGTGTCGGAACAGATAATGGAGCGCAACAGACTCCTCATCACGGCTGAGTCGTCGACGATGAGAATACGGGTACGGCTTGCGGCCGCCGTCATGCCTCCACCAAGCCGAGCATAGCCAGTTTTTCATTGAGAGCCGCATCGCCAAAGGGCTTCATGAGGTATTCGTCCGCGCCTGCGCCAAGCGCGCGCAAGATGAATTCGTTCTCGGCTTCGGTAGTGACTATCATGACTTTGAGTTCGTCGAAGCCTTCCGCGCGCAATTGCTTGAGCATATCGAGCCCGTTCATCACCGGCATGTTCCAGTCCACCAGCGCAAGATCAAAGATCAGTCCGCCATGCAACTGATCCAGGCCAACCTGACCGTCGCCTGCCTCTTCGACCTCGATTCCTTTCCCTTCGAGCAGGCCGCGCAGAAAGCCCCTCACGAAGCGGGAATCATCGACAATCAGTGCTCGCATGGTTTCCTCCAGACAAAATTAGGTTGTGGCCCTCAGAACCTAACCCGCCTGCGCCGCGCTCAGCCGCATGGGGTCAAGACGCTCCGGATCAAGCATGATCAGCAACTTGTCCTTGAGCTTGTAGGCGCCGGCAAACAGAGTCTTCCGCCGCTCGTCCAGAATGGATGGGTTGGCCTCATGATCGACCGAGGAGACTGTCAGCACCTCACCCACCGAGTCCACTAGCAGACCGAAGCACCCGCTCGAACACTCGAGGACAAGAATGTCCTGCGTGCCCTCTTTTGGCGGCAGCCCCAGCAACTGGCGCAGACTCACCGTGGTGAGCACGTCGCCGCGATAGTGGACCAGGCCGCCCACGTAAGCCGGAGCCAGGGGTACCGGTTGCGGCCGCGCCGAGCCCACAATCTCAAGAATGTGGGTGATGGGCACGCCGAACCACGTCTGCGCAAGGCGCACCGAGCAAACCTCGACCAGTGTGACCGCCTCTGCGCTTGCCTTTGGATACATTACCGTCGCTGTGCTCATGCCACCGTCTCCGCAATCTGGTTCCACCGCTGCTCGACCGTGCTTAGGCCCGGCGGCAATGCCTGCACACCGCCCAGGTCCACAATTCCAGTCACGCGCTCCTTGAGCAGCGTGACGCCCCCGGTGCGCTGGCTGGTGCCGGCTTCAAAAAGATCGGCGCCCGCGGCCACATCCAGAACATGTGAGACCGCGATGCCAACATGACGAGTGCCCTCGCGGCAGACCACCACAATGATTTGCGTATCGGGATCGCCTTCAGCGGCTGCCAGCACGCCGCCCGTATCCTCGATCGGCAGCAGCTGGCCCTCAAAGTTGAGCACCGGCCGGTAGCCGATGTATTCAATGCGCGACACCGGCAACTGCTCAATCCGCAGCACTTCAGTCAGTGGCACTGCGGCACGCCGTCCGGCGGCCTCCACCAGCAGATACTCAAGACCCTTCACTGCTTCGGCGTCTTCTTCCCCGCCGTGCGCCGCTTCTTCCCGCACGCTCATCGTCACACCCGCTTTCAGGGCGATTGCGCTCGGATCAAGAATCAATGCCAGGTCAGCGTTGCCCAGCACGGTTGCGCCCGAGTAGAGGCCAATATCCTTTAGCACCGCGGAGAGCGGCTTGACCACGATTTCTTCCGGGTCGGCCAGGCCATCCACCACCAGGCCGAAGCGCCGTCCATCGGCATCCAGCACGGCGATAAAGTTGTCCCGCTCCGTCGCCATCTTGTGCTCCCCCGCCGGCATCAGCAGGCGGTCAAGAAACACCAGCGGCAGCAGTTTGCCGCGCAACCGGTATAGCGGCACGCCTTCCATCCATTCGATTGCCTGGGCCGCCTGCTCCGGCGGCACATGCACCAGTTCTGAAAGGGCACCCTGGGGTAGCGCGAAGCTCTGATTCACGCTATGCACTATCAGCGCGGGAATAATTGCCAGTGTCAGCGGAATGCGCAGCCGCAGCGTGGTTCCCTTGCCGGTGCGCGAGTCAATCTCGACCTTGCCGCCGATCTTCTCCACGTTGGTGCGCACCACGTCCATCCCCACCCCACGGCCGCTCACGTTGGTCACGGCGGCGGCGGTCGAGAAGCCGGGCAGAAAAATGAGTTGCAGCAGCTCGCGCTCGCCCAGTTGCGCGGCGCGGTCCGCCGTAATGACGCCGCGTTCAATGGCCTTCTGCCGCACCTTTTCTACGGCAATGCCGGCGCCGTCGTCGGACACCTCGATGACCACATGACTGCCTTCGTGGCTGGCGCGCAGCTTGAGCGTTCCTTCGGGATCCTTGCCGACTGCCACGCGGTCCTCCGGCAGTTCGATGCCGTGGTCGAGCGAGTTCCTTACCGCGTGGGTCAGCGGGTCTTTGATCGCTTCAAGCAGGCTCTTGTCGAGTTCCGTGTCCTGGCCCTCAACCTGCAACCGGACCCGCCGGCCCAGCGACTGCGAGAGGTCGCGCACAATGCGCGGCACCTTCGAAAAAATGTTCGACACCGGCTGCATGCGCGCTTTCATCACATTCTCGCGCAGGTCGGCCGTCACCATGTCCAGGCGGCGCGACAGCAGGGTCATGTTGGGATCAGCAGCCGTGGCCTGCAGAACCTGGTTGCGGGTCAGCACCAGTTCGCCCACCAGGTTCATCATCCGGTTCAGCAGCGTCACGTCCACGCGCAGCGTACTCTCAGCGGCAGTTCCGGCCGTCTGCGTACGCGGCCGGGAAACCTCGGGCTCGGCTTCGTCGGGCGCCTTACCGGCAACCGGCGCAGTTCTTTCTGGCTTGGTCTGGCGCGGAACCTGGGATGAAACGTGCACCGCAGCCGGCGGAGGTTCTGGCTCGGCATGTACGGTGGCCTTGATGCGAGCCGGCTGTTTTGCCTGCGCAAGGACCGGAGCCTGAAGTGCTTCCAATTGTTCAATCAGTGCCGAATCCGCGCCTTCACCCTCGCTGGCCTCGGTTTCAATGCTTTTCAGGATGGAACGAAGACCATCCAGCAGTTGCAGAAGACCGGTAATGATGGGCCGGTCGGCAAGAAGCTTTCCATCGCGCAACATACCCAGCAGGTTCTCGCCGGCATGAGCCAGCTTCTCAAGGCGCTTGAAGCCCAGAAACCCGGTGGTGCCCTTGATCGTATGCACAGACCGGAAGATATCTCCCAACAGATCCGCATCCCGCGGGCGTTCTTCCAGGTCGGTCAGGCACCGCTCCATGCGGTCCAGCCCTTCCTGGCTCTCGATAAGAAACTCCCTGGTCAGTTCATCCATTGCGTTCACTCATCCGGCCGGCCAGGATCTCAACTCCCGGCGTGGCAAGCACTCTATGCCCTTATCGGTAAGGCGGGGCTCAACTTGAGGGAGCAGTGGCCGACGATCGTTTATGCCCATCCGCGATATACATAAACAGCGGCAATGCTTTAGCCTCAAGTGTCAGGCAGTGGACGGATGGGGACTCAATGGATATGAAGAACACGCAGGAAATGGAACAACTGCTTGAACAGGCGCGCCAGGCCGCTCAACAGTCGTACTCGCCCTACTCCGGCTTTCGCGTGGGCGCGGCACTGCGACTGACCAACGGCGAAGTCGTGACCGGCACCAATGTCGAAAACGTGAGCTATGGGCTGACCATCTGCGCCGAGCGTTCCGCATTGGTCAGAGCCGTTTCCCGATTCGGGCCAACGATCAGAATTGAGGCCGTCGCCATCGCCAACCTGAACGATTCGGCCAGCCCGCCCTGCGGCGCATGCCGCCAGGTGCTGGCCGAGTTCATTCTGCCCGACGCGCCGATCCTGTTTCCCGCCGCAAATGGGGTGCGCACCATGGCATTCTCTGACCTGCTGCCGCTGGCCTTCGACATGAAACTGAAGTGAAGCGGGACCCGGCCACTTACTTGGCGTAGAAGCGATAGCGGATCGTCCAGTGCGCGATTTCGCCCGGCGCGATCTTCAGGTGCACATACCCCTCCGGGCAGATCGTGGTCCGAATCGACCAGAAAACGATGCGCGACAGAGGCAGGTCCGCGGTCTCTTCCACGCCCACGCCCGTGCGGCTGTTCTCTACGACAAAGTCAAAGTCCGAGGTGCTGCCGGAAAAGCCGGTGATTTGGCCGAAGACGCTCTCGCCGGTCTGCAGCTCGCGATCGAAAACAATCTGTTTGCCGTCGATGCGGCCGCCGTTTTCAAAGTTCTTGTCCGACTTGGGCGCGAACGGGAAACGCACCACCATGCCCGGCCCCGTCGGCTCGCCATCGAGCACGTAGAAGTCGTGGTTGTAGACCTGGGTTTCAATGGTCTCCTTGCCCGTGTTCTTCAACTCGTGCTCGAGAATCAGAACAGGCTCGTGCGCATCGAGCTTGAGGGTCTTCTTGTAAGCATAGGCGATACCGACCGGCGACTTGAGAATCTGTTTGAAAGTGACGGAGCTTGGTCCGGTGCGAACCGTCCATTTGCCGCCGTCGATCAAGGGATACGCGTTGGAGAATTTGAAGGGCGAGTCGTCAACCCTGCGCAAAACGCCAATGCCCAGCTTGACGAAGGGTTCGCCGGGCTTGGCCTGGTCGTACTTCATGGCGCCGTCGCCATCGGCCGCGCGAAACTCCTCAACCGGACCGCTGATGGCGTCGTGCAGTTGCGGATCGTAGTGCGGAAACCAGACGCCGAAGTAGCTGTGGCCCTTGTAGGCCAGGCAGCCGACCACACCCGACCAGTCAAAGCGCGACCCGCGATAGTAGCCGCTTTTCGCGTCAGGCAGGTAGACTTCCGCATTCACCTGGCCGTTCGAGATCGAAGCTTTCGGATAGTCTGTCTGCTGGTTCGAGGGGCAGGTTCCCGCCGTTGCGCCGCCCGCCGCGGGGCCCTGCGCGGCCCATACAGCGCGGACCGGAATCACCAAAAGTGCCATCACAAAAAATGCCAAAGAGAAAGATCGCACACTCGCGAATTTCAATGTATTCATTGCCTGAACCCAGCTTTCTGTGTTGCCCGCGATCCCGGATGGAATGGCCGCGGTGCATGTTTGCAGCCTGTTTTGAACGCAACACCCCTGCGGCTTCGGATTCTTCCACAGTGAAGCTCCGCGGTCAATCAAGGCCGGTCGGCTCCGAACGGAGTGAGCCGCCTTTCGATCACCCGTCCCCGCTTGCGATAATCTCTATTGGCAATTCATTGAGGCGTCATCCGTCATGTCCAGCTCCGCCGTTGTTCCTCCGAACACCCCCCTCCACGTAATTGATCTCATCCGCAAGAAGCGCGACGGCGAGTCGCTCGACGCCCCCGAAATCGCCTTCATCGCCGCCGGCGCGGCCTCCGGCTCCATCCCACTGGAGCAGCTCGCCGCCTGGCTCATGGCTGCATGGCTGCGCGGCCTCTCGCTCGACGAGACCCGAGCCCTCACCCTGGCCATGCGCGACTCGGGCGAAAAGTTCTCCCCGGCGCGGCTGGGCAAAAAAGCCGTCGACAAGCACTCCACCGGAGGAGTAGGCGACAAGACCAGCTTCCTCATTGCCCCACTGGCCGCGGCCTGCGGCGTAGCCGTGCCCATGATCAGCGGACGCGCGCTGGGCCACACCGGCGGCACCCTGGACAAGCTCGAATCCATTCCCGGCTTCCGCACCGCGCTCTCGCTAGATGAGTTTGAGAATGTGCTGCTCCAGTGCGGCGCATCCATCGTCAGCCAGACGCCTTCCGTCGTTCCTGCCGACCGCGTTTTGTACGCCCTCCGCGACCGCACCGCAACGGTCGAAAGTCCCGGCCTGATCTGCGCATCGATTTTGAGCAAAAAGCTGGCGGCCGGCCTTGACGCCCTCGTCCTCGACGTAAAGACCGGCTCGGGCGCGTTCCTTCGCAAGCCGGAAGACTCGGAATACCTGGCCGCCCTGATGGTCGCCACCGCCGAAGCAGCCGGAACCCGCACCGTGGCTCTTTTGACCGACATGAGCCAGCCGCTCGGCTCTAAAGCCGGCAACTGGATCGAAATCGTTGAATCCGTCGAGTTGCTGCGCGGCAAGCGCCCGGCTGAAAGCGAAGACCTCCGCGAGCTTTCCTTGATTCTGGCCGGATGGATGATTCATCTGGGCGGCCAGGCCGCAACCCCCGAAGCTGGCCGCGCGCGCGCTGATGCGGCCCTGTCGGACGGCTCCGCGCTGAGCAGATTCCTTGCCATGATTGCCGCGCAGGGCGGCGATATTTCGGCCTTCGACGACCCCTCCGCATTTCACAAGCCCGGCGCCACCCAGGTTCTCCACGCATGGGAGAGCGGCTACGTCGCAGTCATGGATACGACCGCGCTCGGCTGGGCCGTGCAGCGCACCGGCGCAGGACGCGAGAAGGCCGGGGAGCCCGTCGATCCGCACGCCGGCATCGTTTTTCATGCGCGCCGCGGCGCACACCTCGAAAAAGGCCAGCCGCTGGCCACCATTTACTCGACCAGCGCCGACCTGCTCGCGGAGCCCATCGAGATGATCAAGCAAGCCATCCACTTTTCCGCGACCCCGCCCCAGGCAGTACCCCTGGTGGGCCGCATCTTCACCCGCCAACCGGCGGAGAAATATCTGCACGATGCTGTAAGGTAGTTTTCAGTGATCAGAGAACAGAGGACAGTGGTCAGTCATCAAGTCCTGCGGTGACCCTTCGGCGGGAAAACTGACCACTGGCCACTGATCACTGTCCACTGTCTTTTAGGAGTTCGCTTTGGATCGATTCACCGGAGTGCTGGGAATTCTCGCCGTGCTGCTGGCAGCGTGGCTGGGCTCGACTGACCGCAAACACATCCGTTGGCGCACGGTTGCCTGGGGCCTTGGGCTCCAGGTCACGTTCGCTTTTCTTGTACTGCGCTTCGACTACGGACAGCGCGCCATGACCTGGGCCGGCGGCGTGGTCAACGCCATGCTCGCCTCCACGGTCGCGGGCACCAAGGTCCTGTTTGGCCCGCTCGGCGTTCCCGGCGGCCCCATGGGCTCCATCTTCGCCTTCCAGGTGCTGCCCACCATTATCTTCATCTCCGCATTTTTCGCCTTGCTTTACCACATCGGCGTCATGCAGATTCTCATCCGCGGCATGGCATGGGTCATGCTCAAAACCATGCGCATCTCCGGCGCTGAAAGCATGAACGTGGCGGCCAGCATTTTCATGGGCCAGACCGAGGCGCCGCTCACCATCAGGCCATTTCTCTCCAAGGCCACACGCAGCGAACTCATGACCATCATGACCAGCGGCATGGCCCACGTCTCCGGCGGCATCATGGCCATGTACATCGCGCAGGGCGTCGAAGCGCGCCACCTGCTTTCGGCCGTCATCATGACCTCGCCGGGAACCATCCTGATGGCCAAAATGCTGGTGCCTGAAACCGATGTGCCAGCGACCGAAGGCCGGGTCGTGATTCCCAAGGATGAACTGCATCAGGACGAGAATCTGATTGGCGCCATCGCCCGCGGCACCATTGATGGCGGCAAGCTGGCCATGAACGTAGCCATCATGCTCGTCAGTTTTCTTGCCCTCGTCGCGCTGCTCGACAGCTTGCTCGGCTGGGTACACGGCGGCGTGCCGTGGGTGCCCGGTTCGCTCGGCCAGATTCTTGGCTTCGCCTTTGCCCCGGTCGCCTGGCTCATCGGCGTTCCCTGGCACGACTGCATGGCCATCGGCAACCTGCTGGGCACGCGCATGGCGCTCAATGAGGTGATCGCATACATCTCGCTGGGCGCGCAAAGAGCCGCCCTGGCCCCGCGTTCGTTCACCATCGCCACCTTTGCGCTATGCGGCTTTGCCAACCTGGGCTCCATCGGCATGCAGATCGGCGGCATCGGCGCGCTGGTTCCAGAACGCCGTAACGACCTGGCCAAACTGGGCGTGCGCGCCATGCTGGCCGGAACCATGGCGAACCTGATTTCGGCGTCCATTGCCGGGATGTTCCTCGGCTAAGTGAGAGCCATGCGGCAACATTTGATCCGGCCCCTGAGAAATGCAGCTCTGTGCCCCATTCTTGCGCCTCTTTTCTGGCGCAAGAGTGGGAGAGCTCATCACTTCTTAAGGGCCGGAGCAATGGGTGCGAGCGCTTTGGCGGCCCTGCTGCTTGGCGCTGCGGCCATAGGCCAGACGCCGCATGTCTGTCGTCACTCGTACCTCGGCTTTGACAGGAACGACTATCCCGGCGATGCCGCACTGCCCGCTCTACGCAAGAGCTTCAGTTTTACCGGCTACTGGCTGAACAATCCACCGGGCGCAAGGCAAGACAGTTGGACTGGCAAGCGTCTGCTGTTGAGGCGGCACGGCTTCGGATTTCTTGTCCTCTTCAACGGCCGAACCTACGCGGAACTACGAGGCTCCGACGCCGCCGCTTTGGGCCTGGCTGACGGCAAGGCCGCCGTGGCAGCGGCCGCGCGCGAGGGCTTTACGCCCAACGTACTCATCTTTCTGGATCAGGAAGAGGGCGGACGGCTCATGCCCGAACAGGCTGCTTATCTCTTTGCCTGGGCGGATGCGGTGCGGGCTGCGGGCGCGCGCGCAGGCGTCTACTGCTCAGGCATCGACGTGCCGGAAGGCAACAGCACCATCAGCACCGCGCAGGACATTGTGGAGCGGCACAACGCGCGCGCAATAAATTCATCTGAAGACAAAAGCGCGGCACCGCACCGGATAGCGCTCTGGATTGCCAACGACCAATGCCCGCCCTCGCCCGGATGCACGCTCGCTCACCCGCCCATCGACGCAGTGGCCTCGCCCGCCATTGCACCCTACACCGTCGTGTGGCAATACGCGCAGTCCCCGCGGCGGGCCCGGTTCAGTTCCGGTTGCCCCGCGAACCAGGTTCCGGATGGCAAATGCTACGCTCCCGGACTTCCGCACAGTGCCGGCACGTTTGTCGATCTCAACACGGCGAATTCGCCCGATCCGTCCGAACTGCCGTAAAAATCCCGTAACTAAATGCTGCTCGGGTGCCCCACCCATTCCCGCGTATTTTGCGGGAATGGGTGGGAAGAAGATGACCTTGTTTTCTTGCCGGATCAATAAAAAACTTCGCGCCGATTTGCAGATCATTACCGCCCACACGCGCATAATTGTCTTAATGGTGTACTTTTACTCAACCCGGCGCACCCTGACAGTACCTCACACCCCCTACCCCCCTACCCTCCTCCTCCCACCCCATCCCCCCTCCCAGCCGCCCGCGCATGTCTGCGGAAAAAAGCCTTTAAACTACTCATAAAGAAGCACATGGCATCAAATAGCCCCGTTAACTATTTAGTATTGATTGTCGATATGGTAAACATCTTAAGCCGAAAAAGGCACTGAATCAGTCGTTCCGCAGACCGCGGAAGGGCCAATCCTGCCGATCCTTGTCACCCGCCGGCAAGCTGCTCCAAAGCGCTGAAATTGCTTTATCGACGCCGGCAAAAACACCCAGCTCACATCGCCCGCAAACGGCGCATCCGATAGTAGAGCGTCAGAAACGTCACGCTGCCGCAGGTGAGCAGGCTGGCAGCCATGCCCAGAATTAGCGAGAGATCCTGCTGATAGAGCCCATGAACGATGCCGATGGCCTGCAACACGCTGAAGCCGCCAAAGGTGATCAGCGAGATGCCTTCGTCAGTCTTCTTGCGCCAGACGGCTATGATTTGCGGAACGAAGAGCAGCGCGTTGCAGCCCAGACCCAATCCAAAGATGATGGCGACAATCTGCTTCATGCGGTGCGCTCCTGGCTGCGAAATCTATCCGCGTTGCGCGCCTTTGCCTTGGCCGCTTCTTCTTCGCGGCTGCGTGCGGGCGCATTGGTTTCGAGCGAACTCAACAAGCGTGCCGAGACCGCGGCTATCTCCTCAACAGCCGACAGAAACGCCGTCTCGTTGGCCTTCGAGGGCTTGGTAAAGCCGCTCACCTTGCGAACGAACTGCAGCGATGCAGCGCGAATTTCCTCCTCTGTTACCGGAGGACTAAAATTGAAAAGCATCTTGATATTGCGGCACATTGCAGAAGACCTCCGCTGACCTTCCCACGCCTCAATTGCAGCGGCCCGTTCACTTTCATCCTCTCATTCCAACCGAGGATGCAGTGACCGCGCTCCGCGTCCAGGGCAATCGGACTTTGTTATCCTGATGCGTGCAATACGAAAGCCTGATCTACCCACAATACGATGCTCCGTTGCTGGAAGCATACGCCGGCCTCTTCGAATCCGCCTACATAATCCTCCATCCATTTGTCAGCGTCCCCGTCGACCTGGCCTGGAAGGCCACCAGGCGGTATCCGGGCGATGAGCAGATCCTCAGACACGGAACAAAATGTTCCTGGGCTCAGGTTGCCGATCAATCCGGACTGGGCAACTACTCCAGGCTGAGCCAGGCGCTGCTGACTTCAATCCAGTCGGTCGGCGAAGAATTGTGCGACTATCCGGCCAGCGAGACGCTGAAGAGTTTTCTGGAATCCGAGTCCATCTGGATGCCGGGCGAGGGCCGCTTCGAGCCCTTGCTGCAAATGGACTTTCTGAGCGCGTTCGATGCCGCGGGCCGCGGAGAGCTCGTCCATGTGCCCGAGTTTCCGAATGTGGATCCTGTGCAGCGCCTGAGCGTGCATAGACTCAAAAAGCGCGAAGAGCCGTTTCCTTCTCGTGGCACCGTCGCGGCTCTCGATGCTTCGTTCCTGCTGACCGTGGATTGGGACAGCTTTTTCACGCTCTTCTTCGGTCCCAGCGCACTCGTCACCGAAGTGGTGCGCAGGCAGAATCTCGAAGGCTTTTTCGCCACTCCAACCACCGAGCATTTCTGGTTCAACTATTCGCTTGGATGCTCCGCGGTCACCATCTATCCGGAGATCGGCGTTGCCGGCTGAAAGCCCACGGCTAGGCTGGGCGCATTTTTCAGCGAAAGTGGGATACGAGCCCTCGTCGAACCGCAGCAACTGCAGGGCAGATCCTTCACTACGTTCAGGATGACAAACGTTGCACGCAAAGAGATTCGAAATGCGATTGCCCTGGAAGCAACTTTCTTCGTCCGTCCTCTCTGACCTCCGCGCCTGTAGAATGTCGGAAGCACTCCGTCAGGTCTCGAAATGACTTATTACGATCAAGTAACTGAAGCAGCCGAACTGCTCAAGGCCATCCTGGGCGCATACAGCCCGCGCATAGGCATCGTTCTCGGTTCAGGGTTGGGCGCGGTGGCCAAAGCGGTTAGCGAGCCAATGGTTGTTCCCTACGCCGAAATCCCGCATTTCCCGCGATCAACCGTTGCAGGCCACTCCGGGCGCATTGTCGCCGGTCTGCTAGGTAGCGTTCCGATTGCCATGATGCAGGGCCGCGTTCACTTTTACGAGGGCTATTCGCCGCAGCAGGTCACGTTCCCGATGAGGGTGCTAGGCGCTCTGGGCGTAAAGTCCGTGGTGCTCACCAATGCGGCCGGCGGCATTCAGGACGGATACCATGTGGGCCAGCTTGTGGCGCTCTCCGACCACATCAACCACATGGGCTGGAATCCGCTGTTCGGGCCGAATGAACCGCGTTTTGCCGTCCGCCCCGGCGCCGGGCTGCGCTTCTTCGACATGACGGAAGCTTATAGCAAGCGGCTGCGCGCACTGGCCATCGAAACCGCGGCGGAAGAGGGATTTGTACTCGACGAGGGCGTGTATATGGCGGTCACCGGCCCGAGCTTCGAGACGCCCGCCGAGATCCGCGCCTTTCGCACGATGGGCGCAACCCTGGTGGGTATGTCCACCGTACCGGAGACGATTGTGGCCAGGCACATGGGCATCGAGGTGCTGGGCATCTCCTGCGTCACCAACCTAGCCGCGGGGCTGGGCGCAACCCCGCTGAGTCACGAAGAGGTGTCGGAGACCGGCCACCTCGTGGAGCGGCGGCTGGCCGCACTGCTTACCCGGCTAGTGCCCAAGATTGCCGCGGAAATGGAAGCCGAGCCGTGAGCGAAACCGAAAACGGAACTTCAGCGCAGACACCGCGACTGCCGTTTCCACCCGTCGTTTTGGGCATAGCGGGCTGTTCCGGATCAGGCAAGACCACACTGGCTTCCGAGCTGGCCCGTACCCTGGGCGGCATTCATTTCCATCTCGACAACTACTATCGCGATCTGGCCCATATGCCGCTAGCCGACCGCAAAGTGCAGAACTTCGACGACCCATCGCTGATTGAAAGCCCGCTGCTGGCCTCACACGTGGCGGCACTGGCCAGGGGCGAGACCATCGAGAGGCCGCTCTACGACTTTTCGACCCACACCCGCGTCCCTGACCGCACCGAGCGGGTCACGGCAGGCGCGTTCCTGGTTGTGGAAGGCCTGTTTGCTCTTTACTATCCCGAACTGCTGCCGCTCTATAATCTGAGGGTCTATATCGACACGCCGGACGAGCTCTGCTTTGAACGGCGGCTCAAGCGCGACATAGAGCAGCGCGGACGAACGCCGGAGTCGGTGCGTCAGCAGTACGAGGCCACGGTACGCCCATCGAGCCTGGCGTTTGTGCGGCCATCTGCAGTGCACGCCGACCTCCAAGTGGACGGAACCGGGGCGTTGGATTGGAAAGTAGAGCGGGTGCTGACGGAATTGCGCCGACGGGGATTGCCGCTGGAAGCGGAGTAACTGGGCCCCCAGGAAATCTATATCAGAATTTTACTGCGCAGCCGTCAGCGCCTCGACAGGTACGAGCATATCTTCCTTGCGAATGACCAGGTTGGTGGCGTTCAGGGTGGCCAGCTCGAAACCGTGCCCGTGCGTGATGGCATCGGTGGGGCAGGCCTCCACGCAGTAGCCGCAGAAGATGCAGCGGTTGTAGTCGATGTTGTAGACCTTGGCGAAGCGCTCGGAGGAGGAGATGCGAACTTCCTCCGTGTTTTCAGCGGCCTCAATGAAGATGCAATTCGAGGGGCAGGCCGCCGCGCACAGGAAGCAGGCCACGCACTTCTCCAAGCCGTTCTCGTCCCGCTGCAGCACGTGCGCGCCGCGGAAGCGCTGTTCGAGGACTGCTCCACGCAGAGGGCCGGGGCCATCGGGGTAGTTTTCAACTTGCGTGGGCTCGAAGATCTCCCCGAAGGTGATGCTCATACCCTTGGCAATGGCGGCAACGTTGCGCACGATCGACATGAGGCCAGTATACGATGGAAAGCGGAGGGTTTCACGATGCGGATGCAGGTTTGGGCGGTTTTACTGCTGGGATTGGGCGTGGGAACGGTGGGCGCACAGAATCCTCCGTCAACAGGTTCCCAGGGGCAGCCGGAAGGCACGGATATGGGCCAGAGCGCGAGCCCTGCCAAGAGCGCTGACAGCGGCGGCGCAATGGACATGAGCCACTGCGGCGGCATGGGTCACTGCGCGGGAATGGGCAAGGGCAAGGACGCGATTCCGGCGGGGGTACTGCGGGTGAGCTTCGGCGGCAAATCCACCGACTGGACGGCAGACAAGCTGGCGGCACTTCCGCACAAATCCGTGACCGTGCACAACGAACACGCCAAGGCCGACCAGACCTACTCCGGTGTGCCGCTGATGGATCTGCTTACCCGGTTGGGCGTCTCAGCCAAGCCGCATGGCAAGGACCTTGGGTTCTACCTGGTGGCAGCCGGTTCGGATGGCTACCAGGCGGTCTATTCGATGGCCGAGGTCAATCCCGACGTACACGACGCCACGGTGATTGTGGCCGATGCTCAGGACGGCAAACCAATTACCGCCGAAGGCCCGCTCAAGCTGGTGGCCACACGGGAGACGCGCCCGGCGCGCTGGGTGCGCAACCTGGTGGCGATCCGGGTATCGGCGGCGCAGTAAAAAACATCCACTTGACTTTGGCATCCGCGGAGTTCACCGCGGATGCCTTGCAAGACTAGCTACTTCCTGGAGTGTTCTTCTTCGCGTTGCGGTGCCGCCTGGTGTTGCTGTTGTTGCGGGGCTGCCTGGCGCTGTTGCTGTTGTTGCGGGGCAACTTGACGCTGCTGCTGCTGTTGTGGGGCCGCCTGACGCTGTTGTTGTTGGGGAGCAGCTTGGCGCTGTTGTTGAACAGCCTGGTGCTCTTGCTGTTGCTGAACCGCTTGGCGCTGCTGTTGTTGCTGCTGTTGCTGAGCCCCTTGGCGCTGTAGCTGCTGCTGTTGAACTGCCTCGCGTTCCTGCTGCTGCGGCGCGGCCTGGCGTTGCTGTTGCTGAGCCCCTTGGCGCTGTTGCTGTTGCGGTTCTGCCTGGCGCTGTTGTTGCTGCTGTTGCTGAACGCCTTGGCGCTGTTGCTGCTGCGGTGCCGCCTGGTTGTGGTTTTGCATCGCCGCTGGGGCTCTTACGTTGCGGTCGGCTGCCAGTGGCTGGTTAACGACCATGCTGGCGGGCCGGCCATGGTTGACATTGGCAAACTGGGCCCGGTTGGTGCTGGCGGCGCGCTGATTTTCCACCTGCGCTCGCATGGGTGCGGCATGCTGTTCACGCCTCGCACCAAGTTCCGCAGGTCTTGCCCGCACCTGGATGCCACCCGCTCCACCATTGAAACTGACACGGGCACCGCCCCGGAAGCCGCCACCAGAACGGCTGTAGACGTTGTGCACCACGTTGACATTCACATTGTTGTAAGAGCGGTTGTAATTGAAGTGGCCGCCGCCCCAGTAGCCGCCCTGGTAGCCGTAGCCAATATAGCCAAAGCCGTAGTTAATGCCGCCGTAGTAGCCGATGTGCAGGCCCCAGTATCCGCCATAGAACCCGTAACGGTTGTTGTAGAAGCCCCAATAGCCAGGGGTCCACAGAGCGCCCTGGTAAGGAGCCTCGACCCACCCGCCAGGCACCCAGTAATAGCCATCCGTACCCCAGGCCCAGTAGCCGGGAGTCCAGAGATAATCGTCGCCGGGAGCTGGGGGCTGGTCGTAGTCGGGCAGCGGCGGCGGCGCTTGGGGAGCATACGATACCGGCTGCTGGCCGTAACCAGGATCTTCTGAAGATTGGTAGGAGTTGTCATTCGCAGGCAGAGGGCTCTGCTGGGCGCTGTAGGTCGCCGGTGCAGAGGCGCTCTGCTTGTCCTGGTACGCTGCAGGGGCCTGTGAGCTAGCGTCAGTAGAGTCAGTGGCAAAGTTGACTGCCGCCGGGTCCGAGGACTGGTCCTGCGCGACCGCCTGACTGGTGCTGGCAGCCACCTCATTCTGACTTTGAGGGCAGCCGGTGATGCAAAGCACTACCGCCATTCCAAGCAGGGGCAATGGTCCAAATCTTTGGAAATAACTCATTTCACGCTCCATTCGATTGAATCCTATCGGAAGCGTGAGGGCACTACTGGCCTCTATTGACCAATGCGGGATCGGGATTAGTGGCGGGCGCCGGGCGGAGCGGACTTACCGCGGTTGTTGGCCGGTGGACTGGTGACGGGCTTTCGCTCGACGTGCGGGGCCAGCAGTTGCTGACAGAGGAGCGAATCCTGACCGCGCTGGAGGCCGGGAACCGCCTCCTGGCCGCGGCAGATACGCAGCTTGATGGCGTCGGCATCCTTGGCGCTTACGATTTGCGTGCGCTCCAGATTACTGAAGGGGTCCAGATCGTAGCGGTAGATATAGTCATCTGGCTGCTTCGGCTTGCCGTAGTCGAAGTGGCTCCATGTGTAGATGAGTTCGCGCCCGTTGGGCTCGGCTACGCCAGAATAAATCTGTGTCCAGGCCACGCCGACCGGGGAGTTAGCGCTCCACAGTGGTACGCCCTGCCCATTATGCATCCAGCGAGCGGCCCAGCCGTGCTGGGTCAGGTCATAGTGAAAAGCGGTGAAGTAGGTGTTGGGCGTGCAGTCGCTGCAGTTGTCGTAGAGGATCGCCAATTCCTGCTGTGCACCGTCGGCGAAGCGCATCCACTCAAGCCAGTGCAGGTTCACGCCTTTAATGAGCGGCGTGATGCCGTGGTTGGTGAGCGACACGCTCCAGATGGTGAAGGTGTCTGCGTTGGCGGGTGACTGCGGCGTGGCCCGCTTGGTGGTGACGACCAAGGCGGCGTCATACTCGACGGCAATCTCGCGAATCGCGGACCAATCTTCCACGGTGAGCGAGCGAGTGACCCAGACGATTGTGTCCTGATCGGCCGGAGAGTGGAAGTCAACCCAGCGAAAAGTGTCCGGAGCCTGTTGGGCTGCGAGAGAAGATGTTGCGGCCAAGATGACTGTTATCAGAGCAGAGAAAGGCCGAAAGAAGACGCCGCGCATGAGTCAAGGTATAGCAGACCGGCGTGATTATGGTCTGTTGGGGGAGGGGGGGAGGGAGGGTGGGAGGGAGGGGGATGGGTCAAAACTGCCTGGTTGGCACTGGCGACGAACTCGACTGCTCCTGCGTGGCTCTTTGTGGTGGCTCATCTTTTGTCCCCTATCAACGATTGTGCGCCAAGGAAGGGTAATTATCTGCACCTAGAACAGCGGCTAAGTTGTTTAAAATCAATGCATGGAAAATTGGCCGCTTGCTTTGTCGATTTTGGGAGCTACGAGGCGGTGGAGTGCCCCGCCTAAACTGAGACATTGGGAGAGAGCCCCATTTTCTTTCAATGGAGGGCTTTCGATGAGGCGGGCGAGGCAAGGACGGTAGCGAATCGTCTGGCTTTTCTTCCGCAGACGCTGGCTTGTTCGGGCAAACACGCGTTTGGCCGTGCCATATGCCTAAGCGGCGATAGAATGGCCATTAACCATCGTCGAAGAAGGAGATTCCGGTTGAAGTTTGACCAGCGGCGAATGGCCTGAATGGTGGGAACGGTGAGGCGAATCACGGCAAGCTGGTGTTTCATGCTCTGGCTGCGGGTATGCGTGGCTACGGTGGTCCTGCCTGGGGCAGCTCAAGCACTGGCGTCCAGCAACGGATTGGCGCTGACTCCACCCATGGGATGGAATAGCTGGAATCATTTTGGCTGCGACGGACTCAACGAGAAAGTGGTTGAAGAGACCGCGACGGCGATGGCAAACAGCGGAATGCAAGCGGCGGGCTACCGGTATATCAACCTAGACGACTGCTGGATGGCCCCCAGCCGCGATGCAAATGGAAATCTTGTCCCCGATCCCGCGAAGTTTCCGAGCGGGATGCCTGCGCTGGTCAGCTATGTTCACAACCTTGGGCTGAAGGTCGGGCTCTATGAAGACGCCGGAACCGCAACATGTCAGGGGCTGCCGGGCAGCTTCGGCCACTACCAGCAGGACGCCAACATATATGCGGCGTGGGGCATCGATTACATCAAGGTCGACTGGTGCAACGCGGACGGTCTCGACCCCCAAACGCAGTACACGCAATTCCAGCAGGCGCTAGCCGGCGCGGGCGGAAGCACTGTCTTCAGCCTTTGCGATTGGGGAACGGCCACACCATGGAAATGGGCCCCAGCGGTTGGCAACCTGTGGCGCACCACCGGCGATATCGGCGATAACTGGCTCTCCATGGTCAACAATATGCAGGCCAACAGCGCCTACGCGGAATCTGCGAGGCCGGGCGCCTGGAATGACCCGGACATGCTTGAGGTAGGCAATGGCGGCATGACCGACACCGAAGACCGTACCCATTTCACGATGTGGGCAATGATGGCTGCACCACTGATCGCCGGCAACGATTTGACAGCGCTGAGCCCGGCCAGCCTTGCCACCCTCACAAACAAGGAGGTTATCGCGGTCGATCAGGATGCGCTCGGCGCGCAGGGCATTCTGCTATGGGATAACGGAGGAGGTTTGCAGGTATGGGCGAAACCGGTTACAGGAGGCACGGCCGTTGCCCTGTTGAACCTGTCTGGAACGGGATCGACGATTAGCGTGGACTGGGGCATGATCGGGCTCGAATCCATTCAAACGGCGGCAGTGCGCGACCTGTGGGCTGATGCCGATCTGGGAGAGTTTACCGGCGGTTTCCGGGCAAATGTCCCTTCGCACGGCGTGACCTTGATCATGGTCGGCGCCAGTGGATCCCTGCCCTTGCAAGCCATCTATGAGGGCGATGCCACAGCGAACACGCTGAGCGGCCAGGCAGTGGTGATGCAATGTCCCTGCCTCGACGGCAACCAAGTCGGCTATATCGGGAATGGCGCAGCGAATTCCGTCACGGTCGAGAACGTCAATGCGCCCACAAGCGGTAGATATCAGATGAATATTTATGGCTCTGTCTCTGGGACGAGGAGTTTTCTTGTGAGCGTCGACGGCGGAGCGCCGGTGCAGGCCAGCCTGACCGGCACAAGCTTCAGTCTCCCAGTCACAAGCGGCATGACGGTTCAGTTGAATTCGGGAGCGAACTCAATTGAATTCTCCAATTCTGGCGCCTGGGCTCCCAACCTGGACCACATCGCTGTGTCATCGCCCGGCGTGGCCGGTCCGGGCTTCAACATCGTCTACCCGGCAGCAGATGTGACCATTTTATCTTCAGGGCAATCCGGAACGGCATCGATCAACTTGGTCCCGAGCGGGGGGTTCACTGGCAACGTGGCTCTTGCCTGCGTGCTTCCCGCCGCGATGACCGGGGCTGGCTGTTCGTCCACAGGCGCCTCTCTGAGCGGCACGGCCGCCGTAGCTGCCTGGCTCACTATTACAACAACAGCGCCCACGAGCGTCGCGATGCAGGCGGTGCGGCGACCATCGGGCCTGAGGCGTGAGCTTCCTGGGGAGCTGCCACCCGTCCCTGGAGTAGCGCTGGTTTGGTTGAGCTTTAGTTTCGGGCGTTCGCGGCGAAAGAGGATGCTTTTTCACCTTTCGTTCTGGATGACCGCGATTCTTGCGATCCAGCTGACCGCGTGCAGCGGAGGCGGGTCAGGCAGCGGAGCGGGCCCGTGCCTCACTGTCCCAAACGCACCAGGGTCGCTGGCTGCGGCATCGATCACAATCTCGGGAGCGCAATTGAGTTGGACACCGGGAGGCGCGGCCTCGAATTGTGCCGTGAGCGGATATACGGTCTATCAAAACAACCGTCCCATAGCCACCGCAGCCAGTGCCAGTTATGGAGTTGCGGGTCTGTCCGCATCCACGACCTACAGTTTCTCAGTCGCGGCGACTGACACCTACGGCACATCAGCGCAAAGCGCACCACTGAACGTGACCACGGCCTCCGCCACCCACCCAACCCCGCCGGGCACTTACCCGGTTAAGGTGATTGCCACTTCGGGGAGTGTGACGCAAACCGCGAGCTTCAATGTCATCGTGCAATGACAACCGCAGACCGGACCACGCGGCGTATTCGCGATTACCCCATATCTGGATCGTGCAGTGCGAACCAGTAGTACCGCCGCCAACAGAACATACAGCGGACAGGCCGCACCGCAAACAGAGCAAGGACACCATCGAATGGACGTGATTCAGCTTGTTTGAACTTGTCAGAATTGCAGCGGGGACACTTCCGCCGTATCCAGAGCATTTGCGGCACCCAATCAGGCAATATTCGAATCGAACTACTCATTTTGCTTTTGCCCTTCAATTTCCCAACCGTGAATGCTAAATCGAGCTTGCAACTTCCGAGCTCGAGTTTGCTTCCAGCCATGCCAAAAGACAACGTATGCTTCCCGTCGCCATTGCGACACAGGAATCCGCGGCTCCGTAATACAGGTGAATGGTATCTCCATCTTCGGCAATGGTCTGTCCACAGGGAAACACGACATCTTTCACATCCCCATTGCGCTCATAGGGAGCTTCCGGGCCAAATATCCATGAATCACCTCGCTGGAGGCAGACCTCAGGCTTGTCCAAATCGAAGAGTGCGAGGCCCAATCGATAGATGCTTCCCGATGCTGTTTGCCGCACGCCATGAAAGATTGTCAGCCAACCCTTGGGCGTTTCGATTGGAGGAGAGCACAAGCCGATCTTATTTGCGTCCCACCAGCCACCGCGCCTTGCTGCCAGGATAATTTTGTGGCTTCCCCAGTGACGTAAATCGGGCGAATATGAGATCCACATATGGGCGCCCAATGGCGTAGTTGGTCTATGAATCAGAGCCCAGTTGCCACCAATTCTGCGTGGCAGCATTGCCGCATCCTTGTCTTCAGGAGACATTATCACTCCATATCGCTCAAAGCTGCGGAAGTCCTTCGTAAGCGCCAGCGAAACCCCTGGACCTCCCCGCGCAAACGAAGTGTAGGCCACGGCGTATTGCTCCAACTCCGGCACATAGGTGATACGCGGATCTTCAATGCCCCAGATCTCCTCGGGGAATTCCTGGGGACTGGGCATCAATGTCGGTTTGGGATCAATCCGCCAGCCGTTAACCCCATTGGCCGAACGCGCGGCACATAGATGCGAAAGGCCGCTTCGATCTTCAACGCGGCAGAGCAGTAGCGTGTCGCCGTCGGCCAATAATACTGCGCCGGCGTTAAAAACACTATTGATTCGATATGGCCAGTTCTCTTTGGTGAGAATCGGGTTACCAGGATGGCGTAAGAACAAAGGCAGATCGGTACATGAATTTGGAGTCGGTTGCTCCACGGCAACAGCTACTGCCGATTCAGATGGAGGAATGATCAGATTCAAATGATGCGCTCATTTCAGGATACAGTTGGTCTGCACCAGGTACTTTGATAGCTCGCATTTCAAGCAGGGCCATCAGGAAAGAAAGCGTCGATTCCGCTCCCTGGTTTTCATTTACGCGATCTGGATGCAGTCCGTCTCTACATCCACCTGTGACCGGATCGTAGAGGGACGTCTGCAAATCGTTTCTGCCAAGAAACCATTGGAAGACTCGCTTGGCCTCTTCCCTCCATTGTCTCTCTTCCGTCAGCCTGTAAACTTCAAGGCACGCCGAGACGGTAGCGCAAGCTTCGACTGGTTGCTGATCGAATCGCGCCTTTTCATTTCCCTCAGTGAAGAATCCATTGGACCCGATTGGCACGAAGGTATCATCATCACTATGGTGCTGTTCGGCGACAAGCCATTTGAGAGAATCCATTCCGGCTTCAATCATTCTTTGGTTTCCGCTTCGCCACCCTGCCAGAATCAAGGCCTGCGACAGCCTGGCATTCGAGTAGGAAAGGCTCTTCTCGAACCACTTCCAAGTCTCAGTATGGCAACGCTGATAGATATCCAGTAGCCTGTCTGCAAGTGTATTCCGAGCGCCCTGAATGGTTCTGTCTCCCGGAAACCAGTCCAGATAGGCTTGGAATCCAAGGATGCAATAGGCCCACGCACGCGGGCTTGTGAAGGCTAGTGTCGCTGGGACTGAGGCTTCAAAGAGCCTTCCGGCTGCTCCTCTCAATCCTGCATTCTGTGAGTGCCCAAGGACGTTCCCTAAAGACCAAACGGCCCGGCCATGGCTGTCTTCCGATCCGGCAGATTCCAGCCATTTGCGATCATAGCCAAGAAAATTTCTGAATTTGCCGGAATCTACGTTAAAAGCGAGCCATAAGAAGGCAAGATAGCGAAGGGAAAGGCTTGGTTGATCGCGCGTGTGAGGATGAGACGCATCCTCATCCAGGAGGACCGAAACAATGAGAGCGCGCGCGTTGTCATCCGTGGTGTAGCCCTCACTTGTATTTGGCACGGAGAAGATCGCATGCTGAATCATGCCAGTGTCATCAGTCATTGCACTCAGATGGTCGGTGACCAGCGAAGGTAAGCGTACTACCAGCCCTGTGCCGGGATTGTCCTTCTGGGCAGGACCTGACGGGAATGTCCGCTCGAAACGCGCTCGTTGAAAGCTTGCCATATAGGCCCTGGCGGTATTTGGCCATGTCGTTCCACGAGAATGCAGATAGGCACGTTTCCCCATGGCATGACGCTCTGCGTCGTTCTCCAGCAAAGCAATAACTGCCTCGGCGATTGCCTCGGGGTTGGCGAATGGAACGATCACTCCTCTCTCATCCGCGAGCAATTCTTTGGCATGCCAATACGGCGTCGAGATGATCGCCTTCCCTGCTCCGAGTGCGATGGCAAGCGTACCGGAGACTACTTGAGCCTCGTGCAGGTAGGGGGTGATATAAATATCCGCCGCACCCACATGTTCGACCAATTCTTCTGCACTGACAAATCGGTTATTGAGAATCAGTTGCCCGGAGACTCCAAGCTCTTCTGCCAACGACATCAGCTCTTCGCGGTAGCGCTCACCTTCATGCCGCCGAATATGCGGATGAGTGACGCCGGAGACGATGTAGACCACGTTCGGGTGGCAGGCCAGAATCGCAGGGAGTGCACGAATCACATTCTCGATACCCTTATTCGGAGACAACAGGCCAAAGGTCAGTAAAACCGACTTGCCTTCCGTACCAAACTTGTCTTTGAAGAAATTGGGATCCATGAACGGGAGATCCGGCACACCGTGAGGAATTATGTCAATCTTTCCCCGCGGCACCGCGTATACATCGCGTAGCAGCCGAGCCGCCAACTCGCTCATTACAACCAGTCGATCTGACAGTAGTGCAATCTCTGCGAGGACGGAAAGCTGATTCGCGTCTGGTTCCCGCAATACTGTATGCAATGTAGTGATAAGTGGCATCTTCAGCCTTCGCAACAGTACCAGGATATGGCTGCCGGCTGGCCCGCCATAAATACCATATTCATGCTGTAGACAAACGAGATCGCTTCCGTTGAAGTTAAGGAACTCGGCGGCCCGCTCGTAGGAACTCAGGACCTCTTGCTCCAGTTCCAGGCGAACTCTATCCGGGTATTGATAACTTGACTCTGGATCGTTGACTGCTATGGCAAACAGGCGGCTGGCGCCATATTCGGCCCCTAGCGCATCGCACAAGTCGACAGTGAAGGTGGCGATGCCACACTGCCTCGGCAAGTAATTACCTACAAATGCAACCCTCGTCGGCAGTGGGAGGCAGCAGGCCTCCGAGGAAAGGGGCGCGGTTGCTTGCTGAGTCGCTCCCGCGGTCCGCTCAGGATGCATCATTCCAATAGGAGACATACTGTCCTGCTTTCGTTTGTGGCGACGCTTCCCTGGCTGCTTATCTTGAGGGGACTAAATGTGCAAATAGATGGATTCTCGTGCACACAGTGCAATGAGTTGCATACCGAGTGCTCACCACCGTACTTCTGCGGTATTTGAGGAACGAAAGTCTGGGGTAATGATCCCGTCATAACCTGAGGATCGCGGTGAGAACAGACTGTCGAATCCGGCTCTCCATCAGGTGGCAATCGGCTCCTTCACATACGACTCGGCAACTGCAGAGGCTGTCATGTGATGCATCGCATTCGAAATAGTCTGCATCTGGACGGAAAACCAAACCTTCGCGTCGCGCTTTTCGATGGGGCTAGTCTTGGCTCTAGTCGTACCGTTGATTGCTTGGACGGTGCTCGTATGGAGCTATGCCTGGAATGCTGAAGGCGAGTAGAGGAACCCTGACCTGTCCATTCAAGTGTACTCCGGTTATGAATTGCCGGATGACGGCAATGAACATGGCAGTTCCTGGAACACAGCCCTATATTTGGATCGCAATGGAATTACCTAATTCAGATCCGATCAAATACTCAGTATTAGTTCAACAACCCAGTTGCGTGTCCAAGTCCACAGTGCTCCTTTGCCTTTTGGGATGCTGTTGTACCGACTGGCCCTGCTTCTCTCGCTTACGCCATTGAACCCGTCAACACCGGGCCAGCCATTCCGAGAACACCCCATAAGGCAGAGATTCTGCCTTATGGGGTCTATTTCATGGTAAAACCATCATCTCTTGCGTCTTGGGACTCTTGCATTACCGCAAGCTTCCGATTGCCGGGTTAGCTGGGCTACCGATCGCATCACCGGAGACGAGCAATTCAACACGCCTATTTACCTGGCGACCACTGGAATTCTCGTTCGAAGCCACCGGCAGGGAGTTGCCAAATCCTTTGGCGCTAACCGAGTTTGCAGAAACGCCCTCTTGCACAAGGTAGTCTCTAACTGAACCTGCACGGTTCTCCGAGAGCTTTTGGTTCATCTCATCGCCGCCGACGTTGTCGGTGTATCCCCCTACTTCAATGTTCAGGCTTGGATAGGCGAGCAGGATTCCGGCCACCTTCGCCAGCTTCTCGCGTGCGCCAGACTTCAAGGAGAATTTTCCGGTATCGAACAATACGTCCGACATACTGATAATCAGCCCCCGCGCGCTATCTCGAGTCTCGAGAATCAGATTGAGCTGCGTTGACAACTGCTGACGCATTGCAGCCTTGTCGGTAATTGCCTGTTGCTGTCCTTGCCGCGCTTGACTCGCATCTGCCTCGGCAGCGGTAACGGCCGCCGCCGATGCGGTTTGGTTCGCGGCCATATCGGCCTGTGCCTTTGCTGCGTCGGACTGGGCGGTTGTGATTGCCGCGTCCGAAGTCGCTTGATTTGCTGCCATGTCGGCCCGCGCCTTTGCCGCATCCCCCTCGGCCTTTTCCTTCAGTCGAGTCGCGTCGTCGGCTTGCGCCTGGGTTCTCGCTTGGGCGTCGGTCGAGGCTTGGCGTTCGCTCCCAAGACGTTCTTCTTCAATCCTCTTTACCGAGATCGTGCGTGCATCTTCCGCAGTCTGAACCGCTTCACGGGAAGTCGAGATCAGTTCTTTCTTCGGGACATGCTTATCGGTGGCATAGCGGTCTGCAGTGTTCATCAGTTGCACTGCATGCTGGTAACTCTCACCCGCATAGTTCTCTGCCCCCTCTGATCGAGCGATGCGCAGTGCATTCCGAGCCTCGAGGAACTCCAGGGGCAATTTGGCGTCCAGTACCACAGGGTCAAACTTATAGCCTGTTGGTATATAGCCACCTCTCTCCATGAGTTCATATTTTGCGTTCACAGCTTCGCTGGTTCCCTTAGTGTCAGCGCGCACTACGTTCTCGAGTACGACGACATTGCTCGGCTGATGAACTGCATAATAGGGTTCAGCCGTCACAATCAGCGCAAATGCCTGAAGGTCCGTTGTTACATCTACTTTGCCGCGGTGGTTATCTCCCACAAGTACTTCGCCCAGGTTAACTGCTCGGCCCTCGGGAGAAACCGCCCACAAGACGTAGGTCAGGTATTCGTTCCCAAATGTCGTGGGCTTTTGGAGGCCTTCAAATTCCACCTCCACTTCCATATAGCCCTTTTTGCTCTCTATCTTGGCCTGGCCATTGGCAGATGGCATCAAGTCTGTGCCTGCGAAATCGAGCTTGGAGGCACCACTGCGGTGGCGGTAATTCACCGCCTGCACTGTGCGGCTGGTTATGTTCGCGCGAAACAGTGGGACTGGTCCTGCGGTCTCTACGACCACAGTGGTTTGCGGGCTTGCTTGAGCCAACACGCCCAAACTGAAGGTAATTCCAAGCACTAAGAATTTCTTGAGATTCATTGCAACTCCTACTGGCAGACTTCCGCCGTACTACGTTGACATGATGTGTATTGGCTGTTCGCAGCCGAGCCGGAACGTGGAGTCTCCTCTCTACCGTCCGACGCGAAACTGCGAAAGGTATTCGAAAAGCCCAAAGATCCTCAGGAGCCAAAGCACAACGGCAATTACTACCACGCCATTCAGTATCCCCTTGATCTGACCCTGCATTGGAACAAAACGGTTTACCAGCCAAAGCAGAAGACCAACCACGACGAGAGTAAGTACGACGGTAACGAGAGGCATGTTATTCCTTACGCAATTCGGATAGCTAAGAGGGGGAGATGTCAGCTGGACTGACTTAGCTCAGGACCCATGACGAAGAGGAGAAGGATAACTCGTCTTCTGGATAAGAATCGCAGATAGCCAGAGGCTATTCTGAGCTATTCTGTACAGGCCGCTTACTGTCAACTATTGCCTCGGCCCTGCGGTTTCAGAAGCCTCCAACCCCTTGTCTGCGGGCACCTTTGAAGCAACACCAGCCGGCGCTTGCTTAATTGGCGGAACCTCACTTCCGACTGGAAAGATCATGATTTTTATCGTGCCCATGCCGCCTTCAGATGTCGCTTCAAGTTGCTTGCCTAAGCCCAAGGTTTTTAAATGGCTATCGTCAAAACCAAAGTGCTCAACAAGATAGTCGCGTATGACCATCGCTCGAGCTTCGCTCAATTCCATTTCTTTCCGGGTATCGCCTTCCGACCCGCCGGAAACGACAACGACGGCAATGCCAAACTGACCACTGGCGAGATAATCACCGCTATCATTCAGTGATTTCTGGTTTTGGATCTTGGCTGAGTCCTTGCTATTGAAGAGTTGCTTCGGTGGATAGGTGAAGGTCTTGACAGGTGCACCAGTAGGCAGCCTCTCGACCTCGTTGTTTGTCAATTCCGCAGTATCCTGGTACCCACGTCTCTTGAAGTAGCCGCTCAAGAGGAAGTTGTGTTTCAAAGCTTCCATGTTCTCGTGGAAATCTGTAACCCCAGCTTGAGCCTGGACCATCGTCTCACTCAAAGTGCTCGTGGACCGCTGAAGGTTTGTAAATAGCGCTCTGTCGTTGATCAACGCCCCCACAGATCCCTGCCCAGCGTCGATTTTGGCGCTTACTGAATTCAGGTGCGCCGTTGCTTGTGTTGCGTTCTCGATAGCCCGCTTGCTGCTATCCAGGATATTGCTCGTCTTCATGAGCAGCTCTGATAGTTCCAATGGCGGCTTACTTTGGATGACATCGCCATCGCGTACATCGGCCTGCCCTGAAGATCCAAAGGAGATCGCAAGGTACTGGTTGCCTAACACACCCTCCGTCTCAATCGAGGCGATCGAATCCTGCTTGATGATTTCGTGCGTAACCTTGTCAAGATCGATTGTGACCGTGACCTTTTCACCCGGTCGGTGCGGTAATGCGATGCCGTGGACGGTTCCGCTGTGCACACCGCCCACCTCGACTGCGGCTCCCTCAGCCAGGCCTGCCACATTGTCAAATTGGGTTTTCAATTGATATGTTGAGCGAAAGAGGTATGCCTTACTCCCGATCACGAAGACACCGGCGGCCAGAATTGTCAATGTCACGAAGATAAATGCGCCTAGTCTAGCCACTCTTGACATATTTCCTCCTACGATTGCTTGAGAAATTCTCTTACGAAACCGATGTCGCTCTTTTGAAGGCGTTCAAAGCTACCCTCGACCACCACACTACCTTGATCCAGCAGGGCCAAGCGATTCGCAATTGTTTTGGCGCTGAGTAAGTCGTGTGTCACTACGATGGACGCCATCTTACGTTCTCTCTGCAGTTTGAGAATCAGGTCGTCGATCTCCCTTGAACTGATAGGGTCGAGCCCCGAGGTGGGCTCGTCGAGAAGTAGAATCTCAGGCTCAAGGGCGAGCGCCCGTGCCAGGCCTACGCGTTTCTGCATACCTCCCGAGATATCGGAAGGCATTTTGTTGAGGTCGTTATCCATGCCCACCTCGGCGAGCAGTTGTTTTACGCGGTCACTGAGTTCAGACTTTGACATCTCTCTCCTGTGATGTTGCAAGGGAAATGCCACATTCTCGGCGACAGTAAGTGAGTCGTAAAGGGCCGCATGTTGAAATAGGAAGCCAATCTTCTTTCTGATTTCTGCCATTCGGTGGATAGGTAGCTTCGCGATATCCTCGCCGCCGATACGAATCGATCCGGAGTCGGGTTTATCGAGGCCTATGATCAGCCTCAACAGAACGCTTTTGCCAGTCCCGCTGCGCCCGAGAACTGCCAAGGTTTCTCCGCGACTCACACTTAAGGTCACTCCGTTTAGAACCTCGTGTGCGCCGAAACTCTTGTGTACATCCTCAACTGTGATAACTGGTGTACCGTCGCACACGCCTTGTGCCCCTTGTGCCATCGAGATCGTTTGAATGGTGGCCATTGTTCTTGCACAAACCTTTCAGCTCAGGGTTAAGGGAAGACCACGAGGATGAACTTCACCAGCACCACGTCCGCGAGGATAAGAAACAGAGAGGCCAGTACCACTGAATTGGTCGCAGCTCGGCCCACGCCCTCAGCGCCTCCTCGGGTCCGCATCCCCTGAAAGCAGGCGATGAGCCCGATGATGAACCCATACACTGCGGTCTTGAACGTTGGTGGCAGGAATGCACTGAAGGTGGCTCCGCGGAATCCGCTTTCGATGAACTTATGGAAGGAGAGAGGCTCGACGATGGCCTGTGCAAACCAGCCGGTAAACAATCCACATGCATCGGCGGCGAGAGTTAGCAGCGGCAGCATTAAGATGCAGGCCAGGATTCGAGTCGCCGCAAGCAGCCTGTATGGGTTGATTGCGGATGCCTCGATGGCGTCGATCTGTTCGGTTACTTTCATCGAAGCTAATTCAGCCCCGATTCCGGCACCAACGCGCCCGCTCACCACCAAGCCAGTGATGATCGGCCCCATGACCTGGATGACTGAATAAACCAGTGTGGCGGGAAACATCGACTTGGCACCGAACCGGCCTAAGCTGTAGCGAGCTTCCAACGAGATAACAATGCCGATCGCGGAGCCTGCAAGCGCAACCAGCGGCAAGGATTTTGATCCAACTTCGTCCAGTTGTTTAATCAACTCCCGCCATTCAAATGGCGGAGTCACTGCTGCCCGTACAACCTGCCAAAGGAAGATACCCAGGTTTCCAAACCACTCGAACAATCCACTAATGAGGTTGGTGGCAGAGTTCACAATCGCTGATAGATGCGTGGCTCGCAGGCCCTGAACCTGGGGCCGGATGGCTGCAGCGGCCGTCTGACCTCGGTCGCTCACTGGTTCGGACCAGGGTCTGGCGCACGGTACATATTTCTCATGTGCATCCGAGACAGCAAAGCGCGGGGTGCGCTGTAGAGGAATTCAAGGGAGATGTTAGTCCCCATGTGGATCAAAAAGTCATAGCTACCCAGCCGAAGAGCGTCTTTTGCACCGTAGCGATTCGGGTACCAACCATAGATAGCTGTCGTTGCGCCCGCGTAAGGGGCCACAAGTGCGGATATCGAGAAGACGCGATGCCCATCCTCTCCGCGCCGGGCCGTCAAGGTCGAGATCACGGCGTGGCTCACGCGGGGAAACACCCCTCGACATTCGCAACGGTAGTACAAGGTATCTTCCTTGAGGACTTCTGAAAACGCATAGCGCGTTGTAGTTCCAACAGCCGCCATTGCGAAGTCGGAACCAAACCGCTTCCCGTAGCCCTCCGCGCCTTGCTTCCACTCGGGTGGAGCATTGTTCAACTGATTGATTCCCGCTGCAGCTGCAGCGCCTACTATTGGATATGGCCCATACGTATCGAGAATGTAATTGCCTACCATCTCCCGGTGCGTTGGACGTTGGTAGCTCGGGACGGACCGTATCGAGGGTGCGGTCGTCGCCTCCGTAGATGTGCTTTCCTCAGCCGCCAGCAATTGAGATTCTGCCGCCTTCTGAACACATCCAAACACATAGAGGATCGAGAGCACGATAATTGGCAGGCGTATCTTCATCTCGGGCATCTTCCTAATCGATGGCATTGCGTGACCATGGAGAGACTGGCGATTGGTGTGCGATGTCGTCCGCTCGATATCTGACTGATAGCAAGCATGGGGATCCGCCCTTTGAACCTACTGCCACCAAGGACAATTCTCTCGGCTAATAACAACCACACACTGAGCCAACTGCTTTCATAGTGTTTCAGCAGGTCAGGATAGTCGGATGGTCAGATTTGCTCGGCATCGACAGGCGGCCCTCTCCCTCGCATTCAACACCGGGAACGATGATGAGAAGATCACGTCGAGTCCAGCAGCGCGCATTAAGCGCAAGGCGTTGAACGGAGACAATTTTCGCTTTTAATTTGCATGGAGATTCCAACGGACGAACAACACAGTCCCCGGCAGTCTCCGATTGATTTATTGCACCGCCAATTATGCTCGCCCAGGACCAGGAACGGAGATCCGCGGGAAGTTCCGCTCAATCGGACGGTCCAGGAGGTTCCCGACCAATTGGGTTCCTAATCCCAGGAAGATCTGTCATTTCCCCAATACGGGGGAGTCCGCACAGCCAGCGAGCGAACAGCAATACACTCACCGCGACTCGACAGTTCTCTTACTGGCCCAACTTCACACAGTATTGCGGGCGACTCCCACCGGCCGAATAACCGCCAGGGAAACCCCGTATCATCGACGATTCAAGCTGCCGACGCAAGTTCGCGCAAGAGATAGGAGAACCCGGACACCCATCCCGGCCTTCAGCATTCAGACCGAAATCGGAAGTCCTTACTCGATCTCTCTGACCCAGATATTCCGAAAGCTCATTGGCTCGCTCTTGTCGCCATGAGCCTGGAGTTTGATGGGTGCGGAAACGTATGCCTTGTAGAAGGGCTTGCCGATGTAGAGTGTCTGGCCGATAAGCTGGAAGTGATTCTGCACCAAGACGCCGTTGAAGAAGACCGTGACATAGGCAGGCGTTTTCAGCGAACCATCGGCATTGAAAGTGGGCGCCGTCCACACGACATCGTAAGTCTGCCATTCCCCAGGCTTGCGACCCGGATTCGCCAGAGGGATGCTTTCCTTGTAGATCGATCCCGCCATGCCATTCACGTAGGTCTTGTTCTGGTACGGGTCGAGAACCTGCAACTCGTATCCATCGTCACCGGGTCCCGTGGATGCGAGAAACACGCCGCTATTACCGCGAGCCTGGCCTGAACCTGTGATGTATACAGGTATCTTCCACTCAATGTGAAGCTGGTAGTTCTTAAAGGTTCGCTTAGTTTCGATGCTTCCTTGTGCCTTAGCCACGGTCAGCACGCCATCGGCAACGAGCCATTTTGCCGGCGATTTGTCGCGGTTGGTGACCCACTCATCCTCGTTCTTGCCGTCAAACAGCACGATCGCATCGCTGGGGGGTGCCGTGCAGGTAGCGCCCGGCGTCACTACCGCGGGAATTTGCTCCCACACCTCTGTTTCTTCAGGTTTGGGTTTGGCGGTCGCGGTGGCGGTCGCCGGCGCAGCAACTGCCGTTGGTGGTGCACCTTGAGGTGTAGTCATGGATTGTGCAGAGAGCAGGGCGGCCGGGGCAATCAGAGCCGCAAATGAGAGGAGTCGCAAAACCTGTATGCGCATCATTAGATGAAAATACACCGAATTGCATCGATCTGGCGAAGAAGTTCTCGCCAATCTGCGGTTTCTAGGTGAGTGTTGGGCATAGATTTGTGACGGAGCCTACAGCAGGGTCGTTGTGTTCTGTTTTAGGTTCGATTCATGGGCCAGAACTTCATTCCTGACACGGTCAACCAGACGCTTCTGTTTCCCCCATCGCTTCACGATT
>CAIKND010000216.1 GCA_903828675.1 uncultured Acidobacteriaceae bacterium | reverse complement strand
TCATCGGCTTCCAAAATCCTCACCCGCAGATCGTCCGAATAGGCTCGTCCCATCCTCGTCATCGCGGTCACTTCGTCAGAGATATACAGAATTACTCGTAAAATCGCCGCTGGGTATAGCTAACTTGATTCTGCTCTAGCGTCGATCCTGGCTGTGCAGGTCTGTCAGCCAAATAGCCCGCTCACGAAAGTGATCAAGGCCGCCTCGTTGTTCCCTGGATTGGCAAAGCCAGTGGCTGGACGGCTATCACCAGCCAGACAATTGCCACGATCCGTCGGGGCTCTTGGTAAAGTGAAATGTCTTTTGAGCATGGGACTGCTGTGGATCCCCATCCTTGGGACGGATGACGAGGGTCTCTGCGCAGGCCAGGGTTGGTGCATCTGGTGAACCACCCACTTGACTGCACTGCTCAGTCACATCGAATCCCTTTGCCGAGTCACACCATCTTGCCAATGCCCCCAATTTGCCTTGGTAAGGACCGTTCAGGACCGCCTTGCAATCTTTGCTGCTCTTGCCGGAGGCCCGTGCAAACAGCGCCTTATAGGCATTAAGGCCGGTGTCAAGCGCGGCTCTGTCAGGACCGGCCGGCTTGGACGGCACATTGACTACGGGTGCATTAACCACAGCCGCCTGCTGCCTCGGCTCGTGAACGTCTACGGTCTGCTCTGCAAGCACTGCCGAGCCATTTGCAGTCAAATTGTATGTCGTCGTCTTGCCGGGATTTACGGTTCTGCTGCCCTGGGGTGCTACTGAACCAATCTCGCTGATGGAGACCGATGAAGCGTTGTTAACCTGCCAGGTGAGAGTGACCGACTGGCCACGCTCGATTGAATTTGTGTTGGCGGACAAGCTGCCAGTTGGCTGAGGCGACGCCGAGGCTGCAACTGCCTGCAACTGCGCGGGAAGCGTCTGCGTTTGGCCACCAGCAATCGTTACTTGTCGACTTGTTGGCTGGAACCTGTCCTCTGAGATTGCGACCAAATGCTGGCCACTACTCAATCCCTGGGCGGAGTAATTGCCACCACCATCCGCTGACCCAAGGTAATGACCGTCGATCGAAATCTGAGCTCCGGGGTTAGTCTGGACTATCAGCTTTCCGGTAGCCTGCACATTGCCGCCAGCTTGAATCTGGGGCTTGGGTGTTGGAGGCTTCAGCTGAAATGTGTCTGGTGTGTTCTGGTTGGCTGCGATTTGGACAGTGTGCTCCTGGGAGTCAGAATCGTCTTGTGATGAATACTTGACTTTGTGTGTGCCCAACTCGAGTCGGATTTGCTCTCCAGCCCGGTGCAGTCCCATGTTCTTTCCGTCCACTGACAGCTTGAACTCAGCCAAATTGCCTTGTGGCGCGAGGGTACCTGAGGTACCGGCGGGCAAGGATTTAGTCAGCGAAACCTCGTCCTTGACCGTCTCCCCTGGATTGACCTCGAGTTTGTCATTAAAGGGCTCGAATCCCTCCTTTGAGACTTCGACTTGATGCGATCCCGGTTGCACCTGGACAGTTAGATCCCCGCTTGCATTCGTCTTTGCCGGCGGGCCGTTGTCAATGGAAACCGAGGCGCCCGGTGGGGCCTTCGCAATCTTGATATGCGCTACAGTAGACGCTGCGGGCTGCAGTCTCCATATGACGATAGCGACAATCGCCATTAGTGCCAGACATCCGGCTGCGATGGCCCAAACCGGCATCTTCTTGGGCTTGGCACGGGCAATCTCTGACAACTGCGCATCAAAGGCCGCACCGGAGCCTGCGGTGCCAGTCTGCTCCAGAGCCTTCTTGACGGACTGTCCTATGCGCTGCCAATCCGCTTGCTTCTTCGGATCGGCAAACTCCATCATCTGAGTGGCGCTCTTCAGCGCTGACAGCGCACTCTGAGGGTCGTTCTTCAGCAGCGCAGCGCGCGCCAACTCGATGGACTTCCCTACCACTTCCTGGGCGTACGAGGAGCGTTCAACCTCAACCCCCTGGATCGCACGGGAGAGATCGGCGGATTCCCCGTAAGCGCGCGAAACCGCATGCAGAGCCTCTAACCCAGCGGAAAAGTCCCTCTTCCGAACTGCCTCACCGGCGGTTGCGATTGCCTTGCCGGTTACCTGCTTGATCTCCTGCTCTGCGCGCAGAGCGGTCAAAAGCTCCTGTAGAGAGGGATTGCCGGGAGTTGCAGCGAGTTGTTCCTGAAGTACCTGGATGGCCTCTTCAAGCTCACCGCGCTCGCGCAAGAGTCCGACACGCCTTTCGAGGAGTTCGATCTTGCGGGAGAAAGCAACCTGTTGCTCCCGCACCTCTTCGAGCAGCCGAGATAAGGATGGGTCGTTAGTCTCCTGAATGCCTTGCTCGATCAAGCGGACTGCATCGTCCAAACGCCCGTCACGGATGAGCGCGCGCCCTTCGGCCGCGCACCGTTCAATTACGGCACTTCGTTGCAGGGCTGCCTGCTCATCCCGTGCGAAAGCCAGCAAGTCGCTGATGTCAGTGTGCTGGCCGAACTCTATTTGAAAAGACTCCAAAACTCCGATCGCCTTGTCGTGCTGCCTGGCAGCCATCAACTCACGAGCTTTAAGGAGTGTATCGGCATGCACTTGTTCCACACGGACGGCGTCCAGTTGCTGTCGAAGCGAGCGCTCATAGGACACCAAGCGCTCATCGCCAGGCATCTGGTCCAAGGCCTTTTGCAGAAGCGCCAATGCCTCAAAAGGTGAACTCGAAAAAAGCTCTCTGGCTTGAGAGATAGCACTGTCAACAAAGCGCTTTGCCTCGAACTTGCGCGCTTCGGCGTCTACCTCCGCCTTTAGACGATGCAGCATCGTTTCATTCGGCAGTTTTTCTATCGCACGACTCAGCAGATCCGCTGCCTGATCGTAGGCCTCGGTTCTCAGGAAGCCACTAATTCTTGTCTGGATTTCCTCGAGGATTTCCCTGCGCTGCTCTTGCTCCCGGGCCCTGGCCAATTCGCGGCGTAGTGCATCGGTCTCAAGATTTGAGGGATCAATGCTATGGGCTTCGGCGAGAAGTCTGTCTACAGCCGGAAGATTCTTGGCTGCAAGCTCCCTGCGAGCTACCTCCAGGATCTCAAGAATTCTTCCGCGCTGGGATTCAATCTCAGCTTGCCTGGACAGAACTACATTCAATCCCTGAAGCTTCTGATTCTCAGAGTCCTCCTGGAGCGCCTTGGCTACAATACGCAGGGCCGCGGTGATATCACCCCTGCTTTTTGCTGCCTCAGCATCCAAGAGCGCTCTCGCACTCATCTCGAAACGGCGCTTTCGGTCCTCTATGGATTGAATTTTCTGCTTGATGTCGGCGGAATTCTGGTCGAGATTCTGTGCCTCTCTAAGTTGATTGAGAGCCTCCTCGAAATTTCCTGACAAAAGGAATTCATCGGCGCGAGTTGTACATTCGCGAAGTCGCTCCGCGCGCCTGATACGGTCCTGATGCTCCCGAACCAGTTTGCGAAGCTTCCTAACTTGGGTATTGGCCGGATCAAGCTTGACAGCCTCTTCGAGAAGTTCAAGCGCAGGCGAAAAGCGACTTTCTGTGGTCAGCCGCTCGGCATCGCTGAAGAGTTCCGTTACGCGATTGCGCTTCAGATCTTCGATGACCTCATGAAGTGCGTCAGCGAAATCCTCACCCGTCGAGTATCGATCCTCAGGATTCTTGGCTAGAGATTTCGCAACAACTTCGTCAAGTACGGGAGGGTAATCGTGAAGATAGGCCGAGAGTGGAGAGTGGGCTTCATTGACGATCTTGTACGAGGCTGTGGCCTCGCCTCCGGTGAAGGGCTCCTCTCCGGTGAGTAATTTAAAGAGCGTTACACCTGCCGAAAAGATGTCGACTCGTCCATCAATTGGCCCGCCCTTGAACCTTTCGGGCGCAATGTAATGGAGCGAACCAATGACCTGGCTGGTCTGGGTAAGGCCAGCTTTACCGTCCGTATCCTGGATCTTGGCGATCCCGAAGTCGATGATCTTCGCGACACCGTCGGGCTGCACGATGACGTTGGCCGGCTTGATGTCCCGATGAATGATCCCCTTCTCGTGGGCATATCCCAAGGCCAGGCAAACCTGCTCGATAATTCTTAGCTTCGAGATCAAGTCAAGCTGTCTACCGGAAGCGATGATCTTGTCAAGAGGCTCACCCTCGACGAATTCCATCGCAATAAAAGGCAAACCGTCCTGTACGCCCATCTCATAGACGGCAGGAATGTTGGGGTGGCGGAGAGTCGCAGCTCTGGCTTCAACCTGAAAGCGGGCCAAGCCGTCTTCAAGCGCAGATTTGAAAGGCCTCTTGATGGCTACCCGGCGGCCAAGGTCTACGTCCTCCCCAAGAAGAACCTCGCCCATGCCACCGCGGCCGAGAACCTTGAGGATTTTGTACTTTCCGATCTTTTCCGCAGTGACTTCTTCCATTGTTCTTGCCGGACCTTTATCGAAGTAGAAGAGGCAGTCAAGCTGGGGCGATAACCATCACCACACTATCTGAGCAATATGAATCGCTTAGCACTGCTGCTCAAAACGTTATCACGACAAGGCGTAGTTATGGAATGAGAGTTTTATCCAGATCAAGAGAAGCTTAAAGTTGGACAGACGGTAAGCGTTGAAGATTCGCCGGTTGACTCCCATCACCCCACACCACCAATCGAGAGGAAGCATTTCTTCGACGAGATTAAATCTACTTCGCCGCCTCAGACGACCCAGAAGATAAGGTGTCAGCGGAGCGAGATGGCGCGCGAGCCAGGTCGATTCGCTTTACAAACTCATACAGCACCTGCGGGCCGTTGCCTGAAATCGCCTCACCGGGGTGGGCGCCGCTCTCCATCCAGGCAAACAGGAACAGAAGGGGAATCCAACCCCGCGAGTCATGTTCAAGTTCAGCTCCCAAGGCATTAAGGACGCGGGAGAGGTTCAAGGGCAAATGAACAGGATTAGCTTGCAGAGTGGCCGGATCATAGCAATGCTCGGGCGGCGAGGTTACCAGGTATTCGCGGCAAATGAGCGGGCGGAACGGGTGAATGGTGCAGGATTCCTCTTCAAGGAAAGGACAAGGGATACGCTGGTAGAGATAATCGATAGCCAACCGGCGCGCTGATTCTGTCTCGGCAAACCAATCTTCGTTGACCATCCGGTCAATGAGGCCAGCGTGGGCGAGTTTACGAAGTGACTGATCGAAACGGCGTGCCAACTCTTCCTGATGCGCCTCGGGAAGAGAGCGAATCCAGGCAGTGAGGGCCTCGGCTTCAAAGATAGAAAGTGGCACCATCTGGCGGCAGCAGGCACCACATCCAGCCTTGCAGGACACCGACAAACCAGCCGCGTTCAACTGTGCAGAAACTCCTTGAATGATCGAGTTTTCTAGAGACTGCAAAACGGGCAGGATCTGGGTGAGGTTGGTACGGCCCGCAGGAACCACCGCGGTCGCAGTGAATTGGCCATCGCCAACACCAACCGTGAACTCGACTGAGACGGTCTCCAACTGTTGATCATCCATAGAAAGAGGGTAGTACTAAATTCCCGGCCCGGCTGTTGAAGTTTGTAGAGCTTGAGGCTATCTCGCTGATAGTGCGAGCAAAAGTATGCAGGTAATGTTGTCCTGGCCGCCACGCTGTTTGGCCAGATCAATCAAGTTGGCGCAGGCAGATTCGAAAGGTGACGCCTGAAGGATAGCCCCAATTTCGTCCTGAATTAGGTATCTTGTCAGGCCGTCCGTTGCGAGAAGCACGGCGATTCCAGGCTTGAGATCTACCGAGTAGAAGTCGGGTTGAACCTCACCGGCAACGCCTACTGCACGGGTTATGACGTTCTCCATACCCTGAAGATCGACATTGTGTGCATTCTCAATTGCAACAGTGCCATTGCGGATCAGTTCATTCAAGTACGAATGGTCGACAGTGAGTTGCACGCACTGTCCGCCTTGAATGATGTAAGCGCGGCTATCGCCTACATTGCCCAGAATCAGTTTGTCCCCGTCCAAAGCCGCAGCCACCGCAGTGGTTCCCATACCCTTATTCTCAGGGATCTGGCCGTTCTCCCAAACATCCTCATTTGCCGCGATGATTGCATGGAGGAGCCTGGCGCTCACCGTAATCCCTGTGGCCGCCGAGTCTGCAAAGGTATTCACAATCGCCGCCACAGCATGCGCGCTGGCAACTTCGCCGCTGGCCATGCCGCCCATGCCGTCGCAGACCACGTAGATGCCAAGCTCTTCGTCGTAGCCGAAAGAGTCTTCGTTATTGGTGCGCACGCAGCCAACATCGCTGAGGGCGGAGGCGGCTATGCAAATTGGAACTGGACCTTCGACGGCAGCGGCGTCGGCAAGCAAAATGGGGGTAATTGCCGGTGAATCGACGGACACCTGATCGAGCGAACCGGGCGTCTCGACTGCTTCCAATTCTGCTTCGGGTGCGGCACTGGCAATTGGCTCTGGCTGTAGCTCGGAAGAAAGCTCAGATTGCGAAAGCTCGTTGGTGAATTCTTCGGTCATAATCGCGCCTCGAGTATTGCAGAGGTAGTGGTTGTCCAACCAAATCTACGATCCCTTGCGAATTGGGATCACATCAGCGAGCTACGTTGGAGACACAACGGAAACTCTTCATGAACTCCGGGTTCAGCAATGGTGCGCCAGGGCCGGAAGCGTCGAAAAGAACGACCTCAGGAGTCTGGTTATTGAAACTAAAAAAGAACTTCAAACGGTTCGGAGAGACCTGCGGAGCGGCGAAACCAAAGTGGAATACCGACCACGGACCTGTCATGAGCGGCGCGGTGTTCTTCTGCGTGGCTAGGGTGATCCTGCTCGAAGGTTGAGACACCCAGTGGAATGTGGCCGATTGACCGCCGGAGTTAATCTGCTTGCCGTCTATAGACAAGGCAGCATCGGAGACCCCGGTAGACTTTACCTCATTTAGAGTGAAGTCGAGCGAAGGCTGGTTGCCCCCGGCCGGGAAGAGGCTCGAAGAGATCTTCTGCGCCTTGGTGAGGAAGCTAAGGAATGACGGGTTAATGTGGACCGCCGAGCCCGGTGCCACAACATACTGAGACCCCTGCTGCGCAACAAGGGCATGCATGGAGTTCGTGAACTGGGAAAACGATCCTTGCCCGGGGGAGAACACCTGTGCGACTTCTTCAGTTGTGGCTTCGCTTGAAGCCTGGGGATTGAAGGGGAACTTGGCCAGGATCGGTTCCAGCTGGCCGCAGAATGTCTTCGCGCCCCCACCGGCAGCGGCGGCAGGTGCTTGGGAGGCAAGGCTCTTTGCGGCCTCTATCGGCGCAACAAGAAGCGCGAAGCTGGTTTTGTCCATGTTCCCGGCCGGATCTGGAACAAAGCTGTTGCGGAGGTTCTCAGCCGCTTGCTCGGCGGTAACGGCTGCCTGCATCACCGGTGCCGCGGCGGCAGGGTCGTTTGCACTTGTGGCGTTAAGGGTCAGATTCTTCACGGCCCCTTCAAGACCCTGCAGAGACTGTATGTAGGCCTGGTTGGTCGGGGCAATAAACCGGTTATCCGGGCTGGAAGGCGGTACAACCGATTGCGGTGCCTGGAAGGCGGATGAGATCTCCGGCGCTGCAACTCCAGTGTGGATCGAGATAAGCGAGAAGAGCTCCAGCATGGCGGAGGTATTCGAATCCAGCGCGCTCAGCTTCAGGCCGGCGTCTGCAAAGTTCCGGTATGGAACAAATTGCGCCTTGGCCAGGTAGGTCCGCCAGTTTTGGAGATAATCGGCGAAATAGGCAGACTTCAACTGCCCGGATAGAACCAGCCGGTCGATGGGTGGTCCTGACGAAGGTCCGAGAACCCACTCTTCTCCGCGGAAGTAAGGATCCGGATGCAGGATCGCATCCTGCATAAAGGTGAATCCATCCTTGGTGAAGGCCCCCTGTACGGAATAGCCATCGACAATGTATTGCACTGATCCTGGGAACTTGCTGTTGAAATTCAGAGCAGGGACCTTGCGATCCGCTGCCGCAAGCATGCTCTGGTAAACGTGCTGGAATCCCTGGAAGCCATTCAGATAGGCGCGGGCATGGATGACAGCGGCATCGTCTGGGGATCCCACTTTCTTGGCCATGCAGGAGGATGGACCGGGCAGAAGGCTGGCATAAAACGCGAACTGCGCTTGAGCCAGATTGGAGAGTTCTGGGGCAGGAGTTGCGCTGCCAGCCCACTCGGTCATCAGGACGGCGGGTAGAAACTCAACCGTGTCCTGCGCGGAGTCCGGGTCCGGTGAGGAAGTTGTGATCAGATACGCCTTCAGGGGGCGATAGGTTGCGCTGTAGTCGGCATCGGATGCCGGTACAGAGGGCACCGCGCGCAGCTTGGTCAGAATGTTCTGCTGCGTTGGGGTCAGCAAAAGTGTGCGAAATTTGTTCGAGTAAGCTTGGCAGGCAATGGGATAAAGATCATCGCCGCGGAATAGGCCCATGCGCGCCATCAGGGGTGGGCCATCTTTGCGATAGCCCCCTAGCTCATCCAGCACGGCCCTCAGCTTTTCAAGGGAGTCCAGATCGCCCTGGGCAGCGAAAGTGCCTGCGGAGACCGCAGATACGGGCGTGGCTGCTGCGGTGGCGACGCGCTGTTCGAGCGCGCGATTCTTGAAGAACGAGATGGTTATCAATAGCAGCAGCAGAAGCACCACCGCGCCGGCGCTGGCCAGCAAGGCGCGTTTGAGGTAGCTGGTTCTGGTGCTCGCACGGCTGGTCTCAAGAGCGGACTTGTCGGCAAGAAGGATATTCGAGAACAAATGGGGAAGGAAGACCCATTGTGGAACCTTGCGGGTGCCCCCGCGCCTGGGTTGCGGTGTCTGCTGGAGCTGGGCGGCTGCAAGAGAGAAGATGCGCGTGGCGCCGGCATTGACGGGAGCGGAAGGCTGCGGCTGCGACGAGCCGATCTCTAAGACATCCTCAACCATGTGGGCTCGCATCCCGGCGAAGAAGAATCCGCGCAGGAATGGGTTCACGCCTATCTGGCTCGGCCGCGCAACCTCGGCGAGGAAGGAAACGATCCCTCCGCGAACCTTGCGCAGATCGCGTGGGAATTCATAGGCGCGGGCAAGTTCCTGCAATTCGCCGCCGCGCGAGAGAACCTCGAGACGGAACTCGGAGAGAGCATAAAGAAGCTGGTCGAAGCGGGCGCCGATGAGGGCCGTAGCCTGCTCCGTGTAAAGGCCGGAGCCGGAGTCAAGCGACGAAAGAAGAGACCCGATGGGCAGTTTGACTTCTTCTTCCGAAAGCCTGCTGGTGTATTCGGCAAAAGGAGTGATGTTATCGAGCTTGGTGAATAGAACGTAGATTGGGAGCGAGATGCCCAATGTCTGCGAGAGTTGGCGGAGACGCTCATTGAGGGTCTGAGCCAGCGCGCGAATCTGCTCGGTAGTGTTGGGGGCAAGGATGCGTTCGATGCTGACGCAGACGACTACGGAGCGTGCGGGCAGGCGGCTGTCCTTGGAAAAGACCGACCCGAGTCTGGCGGGCACGGTCGCCTTGACGAGCCTCAACCAAAGCGAGGGTTGCCGCAACAGCGGCCCGCCAGCTTCCACGAGGACGTAGTTTCCTGCCAGCCACAGGTTAGCTAGCTGAGTGGGTACGATAGCTCCATCCTGATGGACATTCCCTGCAAGCAGCTCTGGCTCAAGTCCAGACTGAAGAACGGTTTGCGTCTTAGCGGAGTTTTCATCTCCGATCACATAGATGAGAGGCATCGCAGCCAGGGATTTGGCGCCGGCGCGACCTGCCTGCCGAACCCTGGAATCCGCATCGTGAAGAAGAGTATTCAGATTGATAGCATCAGGGCTGTCGGATCCACCCGCCTGCGAACCGCCACTTGCCTTATACAAAAACCAGATCACGAAGGCGATGGTCAAAGCGCCGAGCAGGCCAAGAATCAGGCAGAAGACCACTAGCTTTGTCCCTTCAAAGTGAAGAGCAAACGCTCCCAGTATGACCAAGGCAAGATAAAGAACAAATATGAGTACGCCAATCAGAATGCGTTTCATAGGGATATCTCCGAAAGGCTGAGCGCTAGGTTGGAAGCCGAATTAAGATGAACCAGAACAGCGGGATGTTGTCCGCCACCCGCGGCGATTGCTGGCATCGACTGGCCGAGAATCAGAACATATCCGATGTAAGCAAACAGCGTGAAGACTGCCAGAACAATCGCTGAAACTGCCAGGCGGCGCACCCAAGGATCGCGCTTCGCGGCAGGGGGCGCAGCCGGTGTCTCCACTGGCCGAAACAGTGCGTAAGAACCTCTAATACGGGTAATCTTGTCACGGATTCGCTGGAGAATCGAGTGAATCTCGGAGGCATCTCCAAACGCGAAGCGGCCACGGTAGCCGAGTAGCAGGCAGATCGCATGCAACTCAAGTACGTCTGCCACCTCGGCGGATTCAGGACGATTCAATAACTCGGCGACGTTACGGAAGAACAACTCACCGGCGAAGTGCCCACCGAACATCTCTTCCTGCAACGGCCGCCGCGCCCAGTCAGCGAATGTAGGATCCTTGGAATTAAGAATGCTCTCGTCGAGAAATCCGATCATGGCGTAGATCGCCATCTTCGAAACTTCGTCGCTGTAGCCCATCGAGGCAGCGTCTTTAACGCCCGAGGAGATCATCTTGCGAAGAGTCGCTCGGAAAGTCTCGGCATTCTCAACGCGCTGAACGAAAAAGCGAGTGCGAAGAATCACTGTGAAAACTTCTTGGAAAGCCAGCGCGAGATTATTGGTCTTCATCTCCTGAAGAGCAGAAGCTGGAATGGAAGTCATTCGGAGGTCTCCGTGATAACAGTTAGGTCGAAGTTTGCGTCACCCAGGTCGCCGGGAAGGTAGACTCCGACTTGTTTTGTCTGGAGTATATGTTGCCAGCAGGGGCCGCTCTGAGAGATGGAAAAATAATGCATGTCCGCCTGGGCGTGGAGTGCGGCCGGCGGGACGGGAAGGTGCATGAGTTCCATTCCGGGCAGGGCGCGCTGGACGAGTTTGCCAACACCCTCCGCCGAGCAGACTTTCGCCAGCAGCGGCGTCTGGCGAAGTAGTACCGATTCGTTCAGCGAGGAACGAATGCCGAAGATCCAGCGCGAACGGCGGAAGCACCGCTCGTCTTTTACCTCGGCAGCAAATATGTATTGATCCGCCTTCCGGAACTGGAGCGTGATGCTGTTTGAAGGAGCTACAACCTCGAGATAACGGCGAATAAGGGCATCCAACTCCGTGAAGGTGGATGTCAGGTCGCGGTGACGGTAGAGGGGAATCTCGTCGCGGGCCGATTCGAGCGAAAATGTGCTGAGAGCTCCGGCGAGGCGCACGAGATCCCTGTAGACCTCCTCCGGGTGGCTGCGGCGATCCTGTAGATGGCGGTGCAGAGCGGGCAGGGCGGAGCAGAGTGCGTGCAGAAACCAATAATTGGAGACATCGAGAGCCGATGTGCCAAGTTCGAAGCGGCCAGAACTTTGTCTGTTGCTGCGTGTGGCAGTAACCTTTTCATCAATAGCTTGCGACAGACGATGAAGCAGCAGGACCAGGCTCTCGCTCGCACTGATGCGCAGGCACGGAGGTATGAACTCCGGATCACATGCAAATCCCCCGTTGCCATCGCGAATTACCCTGGCGATTGGGAAGGATACCGTGTCTCCAGACAGCTGGGCCTGGCTCAGGAGCACGAGATTCTTGCGCGCGAAAGAGACGTTGTACTCACCCTGCCCAATGGACTCATCTCGGAGATTGCGCTGGACCGGGGTGTACCGTGTGCTGACGCCTCCAGCTAAATCGCAGTCCAGACCTTGATCTTGACGAGGGGGAACCGCCAGGTAAAGAGTGATCTCGCTGTCTGTAGGTGAAAAGAGCTTTCCTAGATTGGCAGGAGCGGGAACAGAGTCGCAGTCGGGCAGATCGAAGATGAGTCCATCGGGCAGGATGCCGGACGCAAAGCTGAGGATCGCGAGGCCATTGCGCATAGCCTCCGTATCCAGGGAGAAATGGAGAAAACCCCAAGGCTCCTGGCGCAGATTGGAGCTGAGGAACCAAAGCGAATCTTCGAAGTAACGGCTTTGAGTCTGGAAATGGTGAGGACCTAGATGCATTCCTTCCGACCAGACGACCCGCGAGAGGAATTTCATAGCAGGGAAACCACCATGGGAGAAAGTATGAGATCAGATTCGCTGATTGATCGTTGCAAAGACAATCTCCAGCTACTGCAGTGTTAGCTTGACGGATGGACTTTGCCGTCTGTCAGGACGATACAGGAAAATTCTGCGATGAGTGTATCTGTCGCATGTAGTAGGGCGCAACCGCATTCTATCTGAAATCTTTTTAAGTAAATAGGCGAATCGGGTACAACCAATGATTTATGCTACCCGCATCGCACCGGAGGCCGGACTTCATGGACAAACCTACGACACCAGCTGGGACAAACGGCTCAAAGTTCCCATGGGAAGAAGATTCCAATTCTGAACAGGGCTTTGGGGCAACAGGTATTTTTGGCGCTGTGAAGACATCTGTGCCCGCCGAGGGGCAGTTAGCAGGTTCGACGCCGGTGCCTGGCGCACCGAGCTATGCGGCAGAACCAGCGAGACCTCAGCCAAAAGCGAATACAGCCGCAGAGCCGGTGGTCCATAAGGTTGTGTTCGGCGGCGTGTCCGACGGTTCAGAAGATACGCTTGAGAGAATCCGAATGGCGTCTACGGAGAGGCCGCCGGTCGCGGAAAAACCGCCGGCTCCGGAATCTGCCTCATCGGCCAGTGGGCAAGGTAGTGGCGGATTCACCCAGCTGCTGCGCACTCTCGGCAGCGAATCGTCTGCGCCGGTACCTGCGCCCAAATCTACTCCCGCTCCAGCGCCCCCGCGCCCCGCGCAGGATTCGGGGTTTACATCGTTGCTCCAGAGACTGACGCCGGTGCCGCCGCCAACTCCTGCCGCTGAGCCAGTGAAGCCGGCGCAAGCGTTTGTACGGTCCATTCCTGAGATGCCCGCCAAGGTCCCTGCACCTTCAGGTTCCGGCGGATTTACTGAGTTATTTCGAGCTATACCGGGCGGAGGGGCGGCTCCTGCTCCAAGCAGAGCGCCCGAAATGCCTCCGGTCCCTGTTGAGAGCAAACCCAGTAGCGGCGCGGGAGGGTTCACGCAGCTGTTCTCTAGCCTCGGACCCGCTACGGCAAGCCCGGCTGCTCCTCCCCCGGCAAATCAGGGAGCCAGCACGTCCTCTGGCGGGGGGCCAGGTTCGTTCACGCGGATGCTGTCCCTTGACCCGCAATCCACGGCGCCCAGACCACAGATGCAGGAGGAAAGCAGACCAGCGGCGGGAGGCCTTGACTATGGCCTTCCACCTGGAGCGGCGGCAACTGCAGCTCCAAGCCGGGACCCGTTTTCGCCTCCACCAATAGCGGAATCGCAGCCTGTGCAGAACTCGCCTTCAGGGTCCGGAGCCGGCATTACGCGGCTGATCCAAATGCTGGATTCGCCGACTAAGGCTCCCACTCCTCCCCCGGTCGAAGCGATGCCCGCCATCGCGCCCTCGGGGGCAGAGCCAGGTGCTTGGACACGTACTTTTGCATCTCTGGCTACCCCCCAGGAGCCTTCCGTCCCTCCGGCACCCTCCAGTGCATCTACGGGTGCAACCGGAGTCATGGCATCGCGCGACCAGCAATTCCCTTCGAGCGTGAACCAGCCCGCGGCAAATGTACCTGTTGCGCCGGCCGCGAAGGCCGGACCGAGCGAGTTTACGCGCATTATGGACGCCTCAAGGATGCGGGAGATGGCCATGAGGGGCGGGCAAGGCGCTGGTGCGGGCAGTCCCGTTCCGGCTGCGCCACCGCAAAGCGCTCCGCCAGTACCACCGCCAATGCCGAGTTATCAGATGCCAGCTGCGCCGCCGGTGCCGGGTTATCCACCCCCGCAACCACCGCAGGTGCCCGGCTATGCGATGAATTACCCGCCCCACCCCGGAGCTATGCCCCCGCAGGGCGGAGGCATGCCGCAACAACCTGGAATGTATGCTCCTGCACCCGCTCCGCCGCCTATGCCTGCCGCTCCTCAGCTACCGGCGGCAAAGCCCCCGGAGGGCGGGATGGGGAAGATGCAGCAGTACATCCCCCTCTTTCTGGTATTGATCATTGTCCTGTTGGTAGTGCTGCTGATTACCGTCGTCTTCCTCATGAAGCACTAGCGGGAAAGACTTGATGCTGCGCGCATTGCAGCTACCACCGCAAGCTGGGGGCGTTCCGTCCGCGACTGCTGTTCTGCCTGACTGCTTGCGGCTCAGAAGTGTAGCTACCGTACAACATCTTTGGTTCAAAAAACACAAAAGAAGTGGGCATACTCGTTCTTTAATCATCCCTGGCGGAAGAATGGGCTAACTTCAGGATTTATTCCCTGATGGCCTCCACTGAATCTCATTTGTACTTGAATGAGATTCAGTGGAGGCAAGCCCCGTAATTACCTCACGTGAGAGCCTTCTCAGTGCTTTCTGGGCGGAGGTGGAGGAGGAAAGCCCGGTGGTGTGTGTTTTCCCGGTATCGGTGGTGGCGGGTGGCCTGGCGGCGTATGTCTTCCTAATGGCTGAGGCGGTTGCATACGCATTGGACCGCGGTTTCCTGAGTCGTAGTAGCCCTGCAGCACCGCATGAGCAAGGTAAGCCGCCAATTGCGTGGCGCCACCCGGTTTGGCGGGCTTCTGAACCGACCCGGGGTTGGGCGGTGCGCTGTATTTGCCCTTCGTAATATCGCCCTCGCCCTTCTTGTATGCCTCCTGGTATGCGGCCTGCAGCACGGCGCCCACTGCCGCTGGCATATCCCTGCGAACCGAAGTAATGTAATCTTTCGAAACGCCTTGAATCTTCTCCAGTCTTTCTTGCATTCCGGCTAAGTACTGCCGAACAGAGACCAGCGCGACATTCAGCGACGATGCCGCCGCTTGCACCTTGAACACGGCTCCCGGAAACGTAACCGCATCATCGTAATTAGATACCGATGCCGGCAGCGTCTGGATGAACTTGCAGATGAGCTTGTACTGGTCGATGGATGCCTGGATATACGCCGCCGCCTCTACATCGCTGGTGAACAGCTTTAGAGGAGCCCCACCGGTTTTCGTTCCCAGTTGCCCGTCCGCCTCGGTCACGCTGCGCGTGTGCAACTCTTCGCGACCCTTGGTAGCCGCAAAAGAAATCGCCGCCGATACCACAGTGCCCAGGTGCGGAATAGGAATGGCGCTGGCGAGCTTGCTCAGCGCCAGCTCGGCTACAGTCACCAGGGCAGAGGCCACGTCCATCTTGTTGGCAAGCTGCACGCCGATAAACTGTTTCAACGCAGGCTTGAAGGTGATGCCAAAGTTATCGCTGGAGGTCTTTCTCAGGTTGGCGAATGTGTCCTTACCCTGGTCAAGGTATGCGGTCACTGTCCCCATATTGCCGCGGGCCATCTTATCGAACAGACCTCGGACACCTGCACTCCAGGCCTCTTCGTAATACTCAGCCAGCGCCCCTCCGAGAGCGGTCAGCTCGGAATTTCCGATTTGATAGGGCATATTAAACCTCTTTCAAAACTTCGATTTGCCAGATCCAGCTCTGGCGGCGTCCTTATTAGTCTCCCGTTTTGAGAGCTGCAAGTTATCTTCGTGCAGGCGTTCCACGGCCTCAAGCCGCGAGCCACCGCTTCCAGATGCGGATCATCAGGTTCAGACAACCGCCCTGTAATGCCGACTGGGCGGACGGATTTGCGCTCCGGACCTTCAGCTCTGCGGATGTGTAACCATTAGGCAGGCTGCGCCAGAAGGATAATCAATTCCATTTGAGGGTTCAAAAGCTCGGACGGTGCATAAACTGCAAAGTTGCGGGCACGCTGAACCGATTCCCAGACTGGACCACCTAACTCGATGGAGAAGTACTGGTGGCGAAGCTTGACCGGTATGGCTCGAGGCGGTGTGGGGACGTGCTGCAGGCGCAATCCTGGCAGTGCGTTGCGGATCAGTGTCTCAAGCTGCGTGGCCGAGCAGGCTTTCAGAAGTTTCGGGGTGCGATCGATCAAGTCCGCATCGCGGATGTCGGCCGAGATGGCGAGATAGAAGCGGGAGCCCTCAAAATACGAGTCCTTCTCGATAGAAGTTGCGTAGATGGTATCCCGGACCAGCTTGAGCGGAAGCGCGACGAAGTTGCTGGGGACTACGGTCTCCAGCATGGCGCGGATCAGCCTGTCGAGTTCCCCGAAGCAGGTGCCAAGCTGCTCGTGGTTATAAGCCGGTAAATCCTTGGGTGCGATTTTGCTGGAGAACGAGGTCAAAGCTCCTGCTAAATCGGAGAACTCGCTGAATAGGAGCTCAGGCTGAACGTTGGTCGATTCCAGGAAATGGCGTAGCACAGGGAGATGGCTGTTAATTGTGTATAAAAGCCAAAAATTGGCGACATCGGAGGCTGAAAAGTCGGCCAGAGACTGGTTCTTCTGGCGTCGGCTGCCGGAAAGCATGCTGCTGCGTGCAACCAGCAATTCGACCATATTCCCGAGAATGCGCTTGAGGGTGGGATGCGCATGAATATCGATGAGGGGTGGGATATAGGTGGGATCGACTTGGTACTGGCCGGTCTCCGAGCGGAGAATGCGGATGCAGCCTAGAATGACCGAACCCTCACGGTTTTCGCCCTCAGCAAGAATCTGAAGGTTCTTTCGCGCAACCTGGACGGGCTTTTCTCCGCTTCCGGTATTCTCGTCGCGTACCATCAGCATTTGAGCCAGGAACCTCGTGCTCACGTGCCCCCGGTCCACTGATACGTTCATGCCCCCATTCAGGTATTCGGGCACGGCGAGATAAAACGTGCAGCTTTGGCGCCCATCCAGAAAGCACTCGTCGAGTACACGCGCCGGCGGCGGGTACTCCGAGGCCGGAATGTCCAGAGGCATCGCATCGGGAAAAATACCAGATGCAACCGTAATGGACAGCCTGCCCTCGGAAAGCGCTTTGGTATCAATTTGAATCTCACGAAATCCCCAGGAGCGGGCATTCAGGGAGTCCAGGTAGAATCGAGCGCTGTCTTCAACAAAGCGCTCCTGTGCCTGCAAATGCTGGGGCGAGAGAAACGTGCCTTTGGACCAGATAACGGGTTGAAGCTGTCGCATATTCTGAGCAACCTCGGCTGAGACTGTCATATTAACGGTTAAATGGAAACTGTGTCCAAAATTTCCCTGGTGGTTAGTTCTTGCGGGTATTCCTGGCCGTCTAGAATCAGGCGTGAAAGACAGGCGGCTTCTGAAGGGTACTGTATTTTTCGGTTACGCAGGTAACCCGCACTACCAAAGGATGCATCATATTCCGAATTGATAATAGCAACGCAGGCTGTTCGCGGCGAAGTCTTCCTAGCCAGCCGGCGTAGTGAGAAGCTTGACTTGGAGCAAAGACCTCTTGCATAACTTGGGATCAAGTTGTTTAGGTTGGAAGGTTTGATTTTGTCGCAATCTGGGGCTTGCTTGTTTTACTCTTTCCCGACGGCCGCGAACTCGGGGGTACGAGAATAATTGCGTCAATTTTGAGTCATCTTCGTACAATTCCCAGTCATGTGAAGAATTATTTCTCGCAGCTATGTCACAATCAGGCTTGACTTGCGTTACTATGATGCTGGCAAAAAATGTTATAGACAGAAACCACAGGATTGTGGTTTCTTGGTTCTGCACAACATAACCGTACTTCCGGAGCGTTATGGCCAGAGAGAGCACTCAGCAGAAACTCAGTCGCGTCCGGGCTCCCCGGGTGCAAATCACTTACGACGTAGAAGTCGGAAACGCCATCGAGATGAAGGAATTGCCCTTCGTCATGGGTGTGCTTGGTGATCTAACCGGGCAGCCCGAGAAGCCGTTGGCAGCCTTGAAAGATCGAAAGTTCGTCGAGATAAACCCCGACAATTTCGATAGCGTCCTGAAGGGGATGTCCCCACACTTGGCGTTCTCGGTAGAGAACAAGCTAAGTGCCGACCCCAATGCGGGGCAGGTTAAGGTCAATCTTAACTTCGAGAGTTTTGACGACTTTTCACCCGCAGCTGTAGCCGCGCAAGTAGGCCCAATCAAGGAACTACTGGACCTGCGTACCCGGCTTTCCAACCTGCGAGGCAGTCTTCAGGGCAACGACCAACTCGATCAGGCGTTGTTCGATGCAGTCTCTAAGACGGAAGAACTGAGCAAGTTGCGCGCCGAGATTGGCGACAAGCCAGAGGGGGACAAGAATGAGTAGCCCTACGAATCCACTGGCGGAGCAATCCGCAGCAACAACTCAGACACAGTCCGCTGAGGTATCTCTGCTGGACCAGATTGTCGCCCAGGGACGCTTTGGGAAGGATACCATCGCCCAGGAGCGCGGCAAGGACATGGTGAAGGAGTTCATCAACCAGGTTCTTGAAGGGCAGATGACTCTCAGCCGCGATGCGGAAGCGACCATCGGTGCCCGCGTGGCCGAGATTGACCGCATGGTCTCCCTGCAACTGAATGAGGTTATGCACCACCCGGCCTTCCAAAAACTGGAAGCTTCCTGGCGCGGAATCAAGCACCTCCTTGACCAGAGCGAAACCAGCGACCGGCTTAAGATCAAACTCCTGAATGTTTCCAAAAAAGACCTCCTGCGCGACCTGCAGCGGGCGCCGGAGTTTGATCAGAGCGCATTCTTCAAAAAGGTATATGAAGAAGAGTTCGGTGTATTTGGTGGTGCCCCATTTGCGGCCTTGGTAGGCGACTATGAGTTCGGCCGTGGCGGCGAAGATATCGAATTGCTCGAAAAGGTTTCTCAGGTCGCTTCCGCGGCTCATGCGCCTTTCCTCTCGGCGGTAGCGCCGGAGATGATGAACATGACCGAGTTCGGCCAGATAACTGGAATTCGGGATATGTCAAAGGTTTTCGACAGCACCGAATATGCAAAGTGGAAATCCTTCCGCGCTTCGGACGATTCCCGCTATGTAGCCCTCACCATGCCACACGTTCTGATGCGCGAGCCTTACGGTCAGGACACGAAGCAGATTGACGAGTTTGCCTATGAAGAGGGTGTCGATGGCAGAGACCACTCGAAATATCTGTGGGGCAACGCTGCGTATGCCTTGGGCGCCAGGCTGACACAGTCATTCGCGAAGTTCGGCTGGTGCGCGTCGATTCGCGGTGTGGAAAATGGTGGCCTTGTTGAAGGCATGGCAACTCACAACTTCCGTACTGATGAAGGCGACGTGGCACTGAAATGCCCCACGGAAGTCGCCATTACCGACCGTCGTGAAAAAGAGCTTGCAGACCAGGGATTTGTGCCGCTCGTGCATTGCAAGGGAACGGACTATGCCGCTTTCTTCAGTGTGCAAACTTGCAACAAGCCCAAGGTATACGACAAGCCCGAGGCCAATGCTAACGCAAGGCTGTCCGCCCAACTGCCGTATATGCTGGCCATGTCCCGTTTCGCTCATTACCTGAAGGCGATGATGCGCGACAAGCTTGGGAGCACCATGAGCCGGTCCCAGGCTGAGTTGTTCCTGAATCAGTGGATTTCCAATTACGTGATCGCGGACGACAATGCATCGCCTGCGGCCAAGTCTGAAAGGCCCTTGCGCGAGGCTCGCATTGAAGTTATGGAAGTGCCTGGAAAGCCTGGAGCGTTGCGTGCCGTATGCTTCTTGCGTCCTCACTTCCAGCTGGATGAACTCACAGTTTCTCTGAGGCTTGTAGCGGATCTTCCGAAGCCGGCAGGCAAGTAGGTTGTTCACTCTCAGTCTCTTGAATATGTATTCCCCAACCGGCCTTTGACCAAGGCCTAACACGAAAGGACTCCGACATGGCAGTTGATTTTTATTTGAAGCTCGATGCAATTCAGGGCGAGTCGGCCGACGACCAGCACAAGGACGAGATTCAGCTTCTCTCCTTCAGCTGGGGTGGAAGCCAGGTTACTTCAGTAGCGGGAACGGGCGGGTCCGGTGCGGGAAAGGCCGATCTCTCGGATCTCAGTGTCATGAAGTATATGGACAAGGCAAGCCCGGCTTTATTTAAGTCGCTGATCTCCGGCACGCACATCAAGACGGGCGTCTTGAGCGCGGTGAAGACTGGCGCCGATGGCAAGCCCTTCCTCAAGATCAGCTTTGAAGAGCTGTTTGTGACCTCTCAGCAGGTTTCCGCTTCGAGCGAGATACCCTCTGAGAGCGTCTCCTTCAGCTATAACAAGATCAAGGTTGAGTACAGCGTCCAGAATGAGCAGGGTATCCTCACGGCTGTGGCGGCGGTAACCTACGACACGAAAGCAAACAAGGTCACCTAACCGACAATGACACCACTTGCGCTTTACCGCGAAGGAAAGTTGCGGGAGGCCATAAAAGCGCTTGGCGAAGAGTTGAGATCAAATCCACTCGACGCCAAGCGCCGCACGTTCCTGTTTGAGCTTCTATTGTTTGCCGGCGAGTATGAGCGGGCTGAGAAGCAGCTGGATCTTCTGGCGGGAGCGAATGCAGAGTCTGCCGCAGGGACGCTGCTCTATCGAAGTGCGCTGCATGCCGAGCGCACCCGCCAGAGTATGTTTGCCAATCATGAGACTCCGCCATCTAAACCCGAGCCGGTTCACGGCGGTGTTTGGAACGGAACGTCATTCAGCGAGATTAGCGATTCGGATCCGCGTATCGGCGCAAATCTCGAAGTATTTATGGCGGGCAGTTACACTTGGATCCCAATTCACTATCTCCGTAAGCTCGAGATTGATCCCCCTACTAAGCTTCGCGATTTAGTGTGGGCTCAAGCGCGTTTGGAAACGAGCTCCGATTTTCGCCTGCAAGAGCTTGGTGAAGTTCTCATTCCTGTTCTCTGCCCTCTCTCCTCCAGCCACACCGATGAGTCGGTCAACTTGGGCCGTGAATCAGCATGGGAGACGGACGAGGCCTTTGGTGAGATCCCGTTTGGACCCAAGATAATGGTTATTGATGGGGTCGATGTGCCGCTTCTGGATATTCGCAGCGTAACCTGGACTGCGCCGGAGAAGGAGTCTCAAGATGCCTCTGCGTGAGGATTTGCTTACGCCGATTGCAGGAGAGAACCCGGCAGGCGAGGATATTTATTACGATAAGGTCTTCGATCAGATCAAGGAAGCCCGGAGGGAAGACGAGGATGGTCTTCCCGAAGGCGACATGGTCATCTCCCAAAAGAAGAAAGCGGATCATCGCGCGGTGATCAAACTGGCAGGCGAGGCGCTTGCCAAGCGGAGTAAAGACCTTCGCCTGCTCGGCTGGCTCGCTGAGGCGCACCTGCGTATTGACGGCTTTTCGGTCCTGGCGCCAAGTATCAGGTTGATACATGAACTCCAGGAGACGTTCTGGGATGGATTCTACCCGATCATCGAAGATGGCAATGACCTTGAATTCCGCATGCTCTCCGTCGAGGCGGCGTCAAGACTGATTGCTATTGCCGTTGTCAAGCTGCCGCTTACGCGAAGCGGTCTGAGCTATGAGAGTTATTTAGAGTCCCGTGTCGTTGGTTATGAAAAAGACGCCACGACGAGCGCCAAGCAGGAAGCCCGCAAGGATGCCATCGATCACGACAAGGTGTGCGCCGAGGATTTCGATCATGCGTTTGTCGCGAGTCCCAAGAGTCTCTACGTGGAAGCGGAAGCAGCACTGGCTGAAGCTCTGGAGGCAACACGGGATCTCGATCAGTTTCAGGAAGAAAAATATGGAGATAACTCCCCTAACCTGGAGAAGCTGAGGTCCACACTCGAAGAGGTCCATTTAGTAGCGGAGTTACTGCTGAACGAGCGCCGGAAGACTGAGCCGGACCCTGTTCAGGTTGTTGAAGAGCCAGAACCGGAGGAAGACAGCGAGGAGACGGTCGACGGTCAACCTGATCAGGAGAGGGAGAGAGAGTCCTCGGGGCAAATAGTACCCCGCAAGCGCGCATCCACAGGAGATTTGACGCGGATAGATGATGCGTATGCACAGGTTGTCGAGAGCGCCGAATTCATCTTTACAAGGAACCCTGCTTCTCCCGTCCCCTACCTGGTGTGCGCAGGATTGCGACTTGGGGAAACGCGTATGGAAGGTTCTACACCAGCTCCGGGCTTTGCCGTTGGGCCAACCTCAGAGGTTAGGCAATCCCTGCGTACTCTTGCCAACAAGGGAGCGTGGAATGAACTGCTGCGTGTGTCCCTTCCTATTTTGGCCAGTGAATGCGCAAGGGCTTGGCTCGATCTGCATCGTTATGTATGGCGGGCTGGGCAGGAGACTGGTGCGGATGCTATCTCCGTCGCGGTCGTGGGAATGATAAAGAGCCTGCTCGTTGTAAATCCTGAGTTGCGATACTGGACGCTTGAAGATGACACAGGAGCAGCAAACCCTGAAACGCAGCAATGGCTGGACTCAGTCGTTCTGCAATAGTGCATAGAGGGCATCTTCGGGATTAATCTAGAACAGGAAACGGTGTCTTTCCTGGGGAAGGATCCACCGAGCTCCTGCATCCCCTGCATCGCCATTTCGGCCATTTCATAACCGTGATTTCGGGAGGGAAGAGTTGGCCAGAACCAAGTCTGAAATTCTGATCACGCAGTCCATCATCGATCGCCTGACGGATCGAGAGGATTGGCCGGAAACGCGCACAGCATCCATTAACATGTTCCGCGAGTCGATAAAGCGGGATCTGGAATGGCTTCTGAATACCAGGAAGCCGGTGATGCCGGAACTGGAAGACTATCCCGCCACTTCTGTATCAGTCTTGAATTACGGCTTGCCGGACCTTCATAGCTTCGATGGCTCGGCCGGAAGGGAACAGAATGCTCTGACAGTAGCGCTGGAGAAGTGCATTCGGACCTATGAGCCGAGAATCGCCCAGGCTCATGTCTATCTGACCCGTTCGGACCTCCTTAGCCGAAGCATGAAGTTTCATATTGAGGGTCAGGTCTCTTTCGAGAACATGGAAGAGGAAATCAAGTTCGATACAGTGCTGGAAATGATCAGCGGCGAGTACGAGGTGAAATAGCCGGATGCGCGAGGAACTGCTTGAGTACTATGAGCGCGAGTTGACCTATCTGCGCCAGATGGGGGGCGAATTCGCGCGCAAGTACCCGAAAGTGGCGGGCAGGCTTCTGCTCGATCCTGAGCGCAGCGATGACCCTCATGTGAGCCGACTGCTGGAGGGCTTTGCATTTCTTGCAGCGCGCGTTCATCGCAGAATCGACGACGATTTTCCGGAGATCAGCGAGTCACTCACTAAAATCATCCATCCAGGCTATCTGCGCCCCATTCCCTCGATGACTATCGTGGAGTGCCAGCCAGACCCGGCCCAGGGCAAGAAGACTGCCGGGATGCGCATTCCTCGCGGCACTCCCCTGGTTACAAAAGCATCGGTCGAGGGGCTTCCCTGCCGCTTCCAAACTACGTATGACGTTGACCTCTGGCCGTTTTCCGTTGCGTCCGCTGAATGGCGTCAGCCGGAGCGGATGCAACGGCCGCCTCGCGCATCCTCCGGGGCGCAAGTAGTAGCTGCGGCCCGTTTGCGTCTTCGCTGCCAGAGGGATGTGGTTTTCTCTGGATTGCCAATTTCGACCTTGCGCTTTCATCTGGCCGGAGATGCCAGCGTAGTGTACTCGCTGTACGAACTCCTTTCCGAAAAATGCATTGAAATTCAGTTGCGCGATCCGAAGGATGAGAAGAAGTTGATCATCCTTGAGCCGCAGCGGCTCCGCATGGTGGGCTTTGAAGCTGAAGAGAGCCTCCTGCCGTTTGAGCGGCGTTCAGTGGATGGGCACAGGCTCCTGCAAGAGTACTTTGCGCTTCCGGAAAAGTTCCTGTTTTTCGACCTCGACGGCTTGGAGGCATTGGGGCAAGCGGGCTTCGGTGAAGAGGCGGAGATCGTCTTCCTGTTTTCGAGTTTCGAGCGTAATGAGCGTCAGCAGGTGCTTGAACTTGGCGTCAGCGAACGCACGTTCCGATTCGGATGTACCCCAGTCATCAATCTGTTCCCCCAGACCTCGGAGCCGATCCTTCTAAGCCAGACTCGGCACGACTACACCATCGTGCCGGATAATCGCCATTCAACCGTAATGGAAATATTCAGCATCGAAGAGGTAATCGCAACAAATCCAAGATTGCGGCAGTCGATCACGCTGGAGCCTATGCATGCGTATCGGTATCAATCGCGCACCCACGAGGACCTTGCGTTCTGGGTTGCAACGCGGCACATGAACGAGCTTGGCGAGCGCGAGCCATCAACGATGACCATTTCCGTGGTTGACCTGACGGGCAATTTCACAGAACCGGAAGCGGACGTGTTGATGGTGCGGACCCGCTGCACAAACTTCGACCTTCCTTCCCGCTTCCAGTTTGGATCAGAGAATGGCGACTTTGATGTGGTGGGTTATTCTGCGGCCAAGACTGTCACTGCGCTGCGGCGTCCCACGGCTAGCATCAACCCACCCGGTGGGCGGGGACATCTGTGGCGGCTGATATCAATGCTCTCTCTCAACTACCTATCTCTCAACGAAGAAGGCCGCACGGCCATGCAGGAGATTCTGAGACTGCATAACCTGGCCGACTCGGCGGCAAGCGAGAATCAGGTCGGATCGATCCTGCAGATGAAGTCTTCGCCAGGTTTTGCGCTGGTCGACTCAGCCTACGGGCTCATTCCCGCCCGCGGAACGCAAGTAGAAATGGAGTTTGACGAGCAGCAGTTCGCCGGCAGCGGACTCTACTTGTTTGCCGCGCTGCTCGATCGTTTTCTTGCCGGTTACGCCTCAATGAATAGCTTTTCGCAACTAACTGCGCGAAGTACCTTACGAAAGGAGGTGCTGGGAAAATGGACACCGAGAGCGGGAACTCAAGCTCTGCTGTAACTGGACAGGGAAGCAGAAAAGACGAAGATCCACGGTATAACAATCTTCGCAAGATGTTGGACGAAGAGCCTTTTCGTGTGCACTTCTTTCAGGCTGTGCGCCTGCTCCAGAAGATGGATAAAGAGCTCAAGCCGGTTGGGTACTTCATCACGCCTCAGGGAGAAACGATCCGGTTTTCGTCGCGCACTTCACTTGCCTTTCCACCTAGTGAGATCTATGATCTGCGCCGGTCAGAGAACGGCCAGGCCAGCATGACAGTGGAATTCATGGGCATGTGTGCCGCTATTTCCGTCATGCCGCCACCTTATACGGAATTCCTGATTGCGCGCGCCAAGGAAAAAGACTATGCGATGGAAGATTTTCTCAATATCTTCAACCATCGGATGATCTCTCTCTTCTACCGGGGGTGGGAAAAATATCGCTTCTTCATCGAGTACGAAAAATCGAAAGAGGATAAACTCTCAGATCGCCTGCTCGATCTATTGGGGCTTGGAACAGAAGGCCTCCGCAGCCGGGGCGGAATTCCAGACGCTGCCTATCTAAACTACGTGAGCCTGCTTACGCGCCATGTGCGTTCGGCATCTTCGCTGCAGCAAATTCTCGAAGACTACTTCGGCGTCCACGCACAAATCAAACAATTTGCCGGTGCCTGGCGCAAGCTGAACTCCGAGAACCAGACCTGTTTTCGGGGGCTTGGTGGACCAAGCGAACAGTTGGGGGTGGGTGTGGTGGCGGGTGATGAAGTATGGGACCACCATGGCCGCATCCGTGTCTCGTTGGGCCCAATGCACTTTGACCAGTATCTCAATTTCCTGCCTGGGCAGAGCGCATACCACGAATTGGTCGCTTGGTTGAAGTTCTACTCGAATGGAAGCTACGAAACTGAAGTGCAATTGATCCTTGCACGCGAAGACGCTCCGCCGTGCGAACTGGGTTCAATTGGGAAAATAAGCCCACAACTGGGGTTGGTGAGCTGGTTGAAAACAAAGCCGCTCGATCGCGATCCGGCCGATGCGACTTATCTGGTGCAGTGAAATTCTCCGTTCCTCAAGGATAAGGAAGACTATGAGCACAAATCTGAAAGCGCTGATCGAGAAGCTGAACGATAATACGCGGCGTGCACTTGAAGCCGCGGCCGGCCTGTGTGTCGCACGGACGCACTATGACATCGAGATCGAACACTACCTTATGAAGGTACTTGACAGCAGCGACAACGACGTCGCCGCAATCCTCAAGCACTTCGGCGTAGACCGCTCGCGGCTGACTAAGGAGCTTGAACGCAGCCTCGACTCTTTGAAGAGTGGTAATGCGCGCTCGCCTGCTTTCAGTCCTACCGTGGTCAAAATGCTCTCAGAGGCCTGGACGGTTGCAAGTATTGACTTCAATGCGGGCAATATACGCACCGGATTCACCCTGCTTGCGCTGCTGGGCCACGACGAGCTGTCGCGGATCGTCAAGGATATCAGCAAGGAAATGCAGATCATCAATGTCGAGGGACTCCGCAGCGCCTTCTACGACATTGTGGCCAAGTCGACCGAGGCCCAGACCAGTCTGGCTGCCGCGGGCGGCCAAAGAGAAGAACGTACGGGAGGTGCGGACGGTACGCCCTCCGGACCCTCCAGGGGCAAGACGCCGCATCTGGATCAATACACCGTGAATCTGACTGCGAATGCCAAGGCCGGGAAGATTGACCCGGTGCTGGGGCGCGACCAGGAAATTCGTCAGATGATCGACATCCTCATGCGTCGGCGCCAGAACAATCCTATCCTCACCGGCGAAGCCGGAGTTGGCAAGACGGCCGTAGTCGAAGGATTTGCCAATCGCGTTGTCAGTGGCGATGTGCCGCCGGCCTTGCAGGGAGTTCATATTCACAGTCTCGATCTTGCGCTGTTGCAAGCAGGCGCGGGCGTTAAGGGCGAGTTTGAAAACCGGCTGAAGGGGCTCATCAATGAGGTCAAGTCTTCAACCGAAAAAATTGTTCTCTTCATTGATGAAGCGCACACCATGATTGGGGCAGGTGGAACGGCGGGCCAGGGCGATGCAGCCAATCTGCTCAAGCCTGCGCTTGCCCGCGGAGAACTCCGTACCATCGCCGCAACAACATGGTCGGAGTACAAGAAGTACTTCGAGAAGGATCCGGCTCTGGCCAGAAGGTTCCAGGTTGTCAAGGTCGACGAGCCCACTGAAGAAGTTGCATGCACCATGTTGCGTGGCATAGCGGCGTCCCTCGAGAAGCACCACAACCTCCGCATCTTGGACGAAGCGGTTACAGCTACGGTCCGCCTGTCGCATCGCTATATTGCCGGCCGGCAACTTCCTGACAAGGCCGTAAGCGTGCTCGATACAGCCTGCGCACGGCTCTCCCTGGGACAGAACTCAACGCCCGCCAGGCTTGAGGATATAGTGCGCCAACTTGATGCGCTCGAAGTGCAAAAGCGCGTTCTCGAGCGGGAAACGAAGATCGGCGCCGATCATGCGGAGAGACTTGAGCAGATTGGAACTGCGATTGATACCGCGAAACTGGACGAGGCCGCCCTTAGAGAGCAATGGGAGAAGGAAAAGGGGCTCGTTGAACAGATTCGCAAGCTGCAGGAGACGCTGGAGGCTCCTGAGAAACCTGAGTCTGAAACAGCGGTCAACGTAAGTGAGGTAAAGGCGGAACTTGCCAAGCTCGAGGCGGAACTTGCCGCCCTGCAAGGTGAGCGGGGAATGATGCAGGTCTCGGTCGATGCGCAGATCATCGGCGAAGTGGTTTCGGCCTGGACGGGCATCCCTCTCGGTAAAATGGTTCGCAACGAGATTGAAACGGTCCTCACCCTCGATGAACACTTGAAGAAGCGCGTCATCGGCCAGGATCACGGACTTGCAGCGATTGCGCAGAGAATCCTCACCTCGCGAGCCAATATGGACGATCCGGTCAAGCCGGTCGGCGTCTTTCTGCTGGTTGGACCAAGCGGCGTTGGAAAAACTGAGACAGCCATCGCCCTTGCCGACGTCCTTTATGGCGGCGAACGCAACATGATCACCATCAACATGTCGGAGTTCCAGGAAGCGCATACCGTCTCAACCTTGAAGGGATCGCCTCCTGGATACGTTGGCTACGGTGAGGGCGGCGTGTTGACCGAAGCCGTGCGGCGCAGGCCCTATTCCGTGGTTCTGCTGGACGAAGTTGAGAAGGCGCACCCCGACGTGCTAGAGCTCTTCTTCCAGGTTTTTGATAAAGGCAGAATGGAAGATGGAGAAGGTCGCGAGATCGACTTCAGGAACACCATTATTCTGCTGACGAGCAATGCGGCGACGGATACGTTCATGAAGCTTTGCGCGGACCCCGAAACCATGCCCGACAGCCAGGGGATACTGCTCGCACTCAAACCGGAATTGAATAAAATATTCAAGCCGGCCTTTCTCGGCAGGCTGATGATTGTGCCCTACTTCCCGATAAGGGACGAGGCAATGAAGATGATCATTCGGCTCAAGCTTGGGAAGATTCAGAAGCGTCTGTTCGAGACCCACAAAGTCTCCCTTGTCTACGACGATGTGCTTTTGAATGAAATCGCAGGGCGCTGCACTGAGGTCGAGAGCGGAGCCCGAAACGTGGATAACATTCTGTCCAATACAATGCTCCCCGACCTGTCGCGCCAGATTCTTACGCAACTCGCCGGAGGCATGGACTCGAACCGGGTAACAATTTCAGTCAAAGATGGGGCAATGACTTACGCATGGGATGTTGCCCCCTGACGCATTTTCTGAATTCGTATAGAGTGAGGCCTGAACTGCAAGGTGGATCCTTCTCTCCACAGTCGTCACGGACGGGTTATCGTCCGTAGAGTGGGAGCAAGATCCACCTTGCATGCACGCGTCAACTCCGCGATAATTCGGAAAACGCCCCAGCAAAGGCAGAAAATAGTCAAGCACAGGCTACACGATCTTCAAAGGAATTCCGGTAAGAGACAGGCAGGACGAGTATGGCAGGTCCAAAGCAGATAGACCGGTTGATGCAGTTCTCAAGCACGGCGGGCAAGGACGTGCTGCTAATCGAGTCGCTCGACGGCGCGGAAGGCATTTCGCGCCTCTTCGAGTATCATGTTGAACTGCTCGCATCTGTGGATTCGGTGGTCGATCCCAAGTCGCTCATTGGGTCCAAGGTGTCCGTTTCCATCGCCTTGAACGATGTTCGGGGATCAAGGTGGATCAATGGCATCATTGCGTCGTTTGAGCAGTGCGCCGGCGATCCGGACTTTGATGTTTATGTGGCGCGGATTGTGCCCTCCATGTGGCAACTGACCTTGAGCGCAAATTGCCGCGTGTTCCAGAACAAGACCGTCCTGGAGATTGCCAAGGCGGTAATCGGTGAGTACGGATTGACAATCTCGGATCAGACTTCAGCTACCTATCCGCAACTTGAATACTGTACTCAGTACGCTGAATCCGATTTCCACTTTGTCTCTCGCATCCTGGAAGAGAGTGGGATCTTCTACTGGTTCGAACATACCGACCAGGACAATAAGATCGTTCTTGGAGACGCCCGAAGCGCCTATCAGGACTGCGCATTGTCGGCTTCGATTCCGTATGCGCTGAATGAGAAGGGCGCTGAGGGGGCCTACGGTGCTTCGATTTCCGAGTTCACCGCAACTGCAACCATGGTCTCAGGTAAGCACGCAACGGCGGACTATAACTACAGAACATATAAACGTATCGATTCACCGGCAAAGAACAGTGCAAGTCCATTCGGCAAGAACGCCTTTGAGCAGTATCTCTATCCCGCGGGAGAAGAAGGCTACCTGAAAGAAAAGGATTCGAGTGCCGTACAGAAGATCGAAGCCTTGTTCATTGAGACTCGGCAGTTGGCTTCCGACACCACCGCTGAAGTCTTTCGCGGCAGCGCCACGGCACGTTCCTTATGTGCTGGGTATACGTTCACCATGGCCAAGAATCCTCGCGATGCTTGGAATCGGAAATACTTGCTGACGGCAGTTACCCACCATGCAAACCAAGTTCCGCCCTACCGCACCAGCGACAAAGCGTCTGGGTCCGGATACAGCAATCGATTCATGGCAGTCTCCTCGGATATCACCTTTAAACCCGCGCAGACGTTCCAGAAGCCAAGAATCTATGGCCCTCAAACGGCTGTTGTCGTCGCACCCTCCGGGGATGAGATGTGGATCGACAGCCAGGGTCGCGTCAACGTCCAGTTCCTTTGGGACAAAATCAGAGCGGACAACACGCCGGACAACACTTGGGTCCGCGTCGCGCAGCAATGGGCCGGAAACGGTTGGGGAACTTTCTTCTGGCCGCGATTGAAAGATGAAGTAGTGATCCAGTTTCTCAACGGCGATCCCGATAACCCGCTTGTTGTCGGCTCCGTGTATAACGGCGTGAATGTGCCTAAATACGCCCTGCCCGATCACAGTACCCGCTCTGGCATGGTTACACGCAGCAGCAAGGGTGGCGGAGCCGCCAACGCGAATGAGTTGCGCTTCGAGGACAAGATGGGCAGCGAGCAGATCTTCCTCAACGCCGAGAAGGACATGGACCTGCGGGTAGAAAAGGACCACCGCACCTATGTGGGCGGCAAGGACTCGCTGATTGTCAAAGGCGACCAATACGAGGAAATTACCAAGGACCACCATGTCAACATTAAGGCCAATTCGGTGCAGAAGATAGCCTCGAAATCCGACCTTGACGTTGGGGCGGATCTCACTGAAAAGGTGGGAGGTAATCACTCCTTCAAGGTTGGCAGCAACCAGGCGGAAAAAGTAGGGATGAACTATTCCATGGACGCCGGCATGAACGCGTATATCAAGGGGGGCATGTCGGTTGTAATTGAAGCCGGGATGGAACTCACCCTTAAAGGTTCGGGTGGCTTTATCACCATCGGGCCTGCCGGAGTTTCCATTTCGGGGACCATGGTCATGATCAACAGTGGTGGAGCTGCTGGTGCAGGTAGCCCGGGGACGATCACAGATCCCGGGGCGCCAACCGCTCCCGACGAGGCGGACGACGGCTCAAAGGGCGGCGCCATGAACGGCTAGACGTTCAAATCCCGGCAGGACCGTTGAGGCCGGCATATCCCTAAGGAACGTGGTGACGTTTGACGCAAACGATGGCACAATCCGGCGCCGCTGCCCAGTTTCCTACGGTTGGAAGATGGGTTGTTACCTCAATGCCGAGGGGATGGATCTATATCGCGGATTTTGGGATACGCCAAATGACGATGGATGCAGGGACGATTGCAGCCAGCGTAGGGCTCGGACAAGATATTCTGAGTTCAGCCGATGGCTTGCCTGAATACATCGAGAAACAGAAAGAGCTCATCGGGAGCTACTTGAAAGAGCCAACGTTTGCTGGCCCCCAGGCCATCTCCTTTGCAGGTGCAGAAGAGGCACACCTGCTTTTCGTTCGCCACAACGTGGACTCTGTTGGAACTATGCTGCATGCCCAGACCTACGTTCGGCTCGGCGATTGGTCAGGCATAATTACTCTAACAACACTTGAGGCGCAGCTAAGAGTTCTGCGCGCAGACTACGATGCATTCGTGAAAGGGCTGCACATTAGCCCGCCAAAGGTTGAAGAACCTGCGGTGAGGAGTTGATAAGTTCAGACCGGAAGTGGAGATAGCCTGATGCCCCCAGCTGCGAGAGTTACCGATATGCATACCTGTCCGATGACGACGGGTCCGGTGCCTCACGTCGGCGGCCCAATCCTGCCTCCGGGGGCACCCACAGTGCTCATCGACTTCCTGCCTGCGGCTACTGTGACCTCGATGGCAACCTGCGTTGGTCCGCCAGACGTCATTATCAAGGGCTCGTCAGGGGTCTTCATTAACTTCCTTCCTGCTGCCAGATTGGGCGATCAAACCGCCCACGGTGGCGTCATTGTGCTGGGGTCGTTCACGTGCATGATCGGTGAGGTTGGATCGCCTTCCCCCGGCGCAGGCGGCATGGGCGGGGTCGTGGCCGGGATGGTTATGACTGGCCTGAATCAGCTTCAGCAAAACAAATCGACTTATTCCGCTGCGGGCAGCGGTGGCGACTCAACCCCGAGTCCCTCAGCACTACAGAACTCCGAGTTCAACGGAGTCAAGGCCGACCGGGTTCGCCCCGGAACAAACGACAAAGTTGCTGTCATCGGACGAAGTATGGACAACGCGGTGTTACCGTACTCGGCGGGGCTGGGCCAACAATGTCCAGTAGAAACTTTTAGCGGAGATAAGATATCGAGAGAGGCTAAAAAAGACTGGGAAAAACTGAAAGAAAAATACGCCCCTGATCCTATCCCTGAGGACGCACTTCGGAAATCGCAGATGTACAAGGAGAACCAAGCTTGGGCGCAAAAGTTGGCTGATCAGGGGTACACGGTTGTCGATGTGGATAATCCCGGAAATCAAAAAGATAGCCCGTTCTATGACATGGAAAAGCAAATTCTATTCGGCGACGGCGGTGCAGGAGGGGGGAACTCATGAGCATGGCTGAATTGGCTCTCACGGGAGACTTTGCCGTTGTCCATGAAGTTGTGTGTCGACATGTTCCTGCATTTGTCGCGCATGGGTTTGAATTCAAGGGAGTAACCCTCGACGGATCACCGGAATCGGACCGCTATCCGGCCTTCCATTTTTCCAGCGAACGTTCAGCCATGGAAATTGACATCTCATTTTTCTCCGCTGCCGGAGGGCTCAACGGGGGCTTTATGGTCTTCATTATCAAGCCCGTTGACCATATGCTCAACGTCAAAGACTATCTAAAACTCCACGGCCGCGAAGCGTTGGCCAGGTTCTTTAGCTATCGTGACCCTGCGACGGATATTCGCAGCTTTGCAGAGACCTTTCTGCAGATGCTGGGCGGGTTATTGGACCGCGATCTCAAGCCAATCATCGAGGGCAGGACTTTTGAAGAAACACCGATCGATTGGATGGGCTACAAGTGATAGCTTGCTGAACATATCCATGTGCCCGTCCACAGCGGTGATTCGCCTCCAGCTCATTCTCAAGAGCATCGGACGGTCAGCTGTCCATTCAGATCTGCGACTGAGTAACAGGCAAAGGGTGCGCAATATAGTCTTTCTATAAGAAGTATTGATTCGTTTGCATCAAGACTGTAGTTGTCACATTCAGCTCCGCCGAACGGCGTAATCTGATCCCATAAAATTGAACAAACATGTGCGCGGTATAAAATTAGAAGTTTGTAGGGTGCTCATGCGCCGATCCAACCTTGGCCGGTACTTGCGAGTCGATCAATAATTCCCTTGGGGAAAGTGCCAATGCAGACTCACTGTCTCTCTCGCCTACCCCATTTACGCCGATTGAAAAGGATCATAGAATGACCGAAATCAACCCCCGCGAACTGCAGCAGCAATTTGCCAGCGATAATTATGCTGGCATCTGTCCTGAAGCATGGAAAGCGATGGAAGACGCCAATCACGGGCACGTCACTTCCTATGGTGACGATCCATGGACAGCCCGGGCCTCCGATGCATTTCGCGAACTATTCGAGACCGAATGCGAGGTCTACTTTGTCTTCAACGGTACCGCGGCCAACTCCTTGGCGCTTGCCTCGCTCTGTCAGTCTTACCACGGAGTCATCTGTTGCGACCAGTCGCATGTAGAGACCGATGAATGCGGCGCGCCGGAGTTCTTTTCAAATGGATCAAAGCTACTGGTTGCGCCGAGCGCCGACGGCAAGCTCAGCCCTGAATCTATTCGAGAGCTCGCCACCAAGCGCCTGGACATTCATTATCCCAAGCCGCGCGCAGTCACTATCACCCAATCTACTGAGACAGGACGCGTCTATTCATTGGAGGAGTTGCGAGCTATCTCGAATGAGTGCAAGGTCCATGGGCTATCTCTCCACATGGATGGCGCTCGCTTCGCAAATGCCTGTGCGAGCCTGGACTGTAGCCCGGCCGAAATGGCATGGAAGAGCGGTGTGGATGTCCTGTGCTTTGGCGGAACAAAAAATGGCATGGCGGTAGGAGAAGCGGTGCTGTTTTTCGATCGTTCCATGGCCATGGATTTTGATTACCGCTGCAAGCAGGCCGGGCAACTGGCCTCAAAAATGCGCTTCCTTTCGGCGCCTTGGGTAGGAATGCTGGAAAGCGGAGCCTGGCTGCGCAACGCCGCGCACGCCAATAACTGCGCGAGGCACTTTGCATCGCAGGTCGCCGGCATTCCCGGGTTGCGCTTGGCCGGTCCAGTTGAAGCCAATGCGGCCTTTCTTGAAGCTTCTGAGGACTTACTCCGTCGAGTTCGCGAGCGCGGCTGGAAGTTTTATACCTTCATCGGAGGCGCCGCTCGCTTTATGTTTTCCTGGGACACGGATCTCGCGCGTCTCGATGCGTTTTGTCGCGACCTTAAGGAATGCGCGGCTGAGACACTGAAGGTATAACGCCGCTAAAGCTCACCGGAGAATTCCTGTCAGGAAATTGTCGAGGCACCAGGGCACCTAAGAACCGGCATCATATCATGTGTCATCGGAAACTTTTAGTTTGCAAAATGTAATACAAGCGGTTATCTTATGCTGTGGCTAGTGGCTGGTGTTGCGATGAGTTGCAACTTAGCTCCGCAAAGGTCGGACCAGTTACCCGTGCCAATGGAGGATCTATGGGAGTATCAGAAATTCTAGCGTCTGTTGATCGCGAAATAGCCGTGCTGCAACAGGTGCGGGCACTTCTGGGCGGGGCCGCCGCTGCAGCGCCGAAAAAGAAGGTTGGTAGGCCCAAGAAGGTGATCGTATCAGTTATACCCGCCGTCAAGTCAGTAAAGAAAGCTGCGAAAAAGCAGAAAAGAAACCTTTCGCCGGAAGGCCGGAAGCGCATTGCAGAAGCTGTCAAGCGTCGTTGGGAAGCTCAGAAGAAAGCTGCCGCTGTATCTTCAAAGTAGGCATAGGCATTTAGGAGTATGAGCTGGCGCAGGCAGATTGCTTGCGCCAGTTTGGCTTAAGATAGACGTTCCTGTTTGCGCCGTACTGGTGACTAAAGGGCGAAATTCCTCCTATACCTCAGGCCAGCGAGAGTGCGGAATTATTCAAGGACGATGCGCACTGTCTGCGCGAACCGCCTGTGTCTTTCCCGAAAGTTGGGTACTGCAGGGCGCATACGCTAAAGCTTGCCCTACTCGAGCTATAAAAGTACGGTACCGCCTCTACGCACTGTTTTCTCCGCCTCTGTGCCCAAAAAGATAGCCGCCATGACTGGCGGCTATCTCCATCTCACCCGCAATCGCCTAACGTTGCGGGCTAACCCATTGCCCTGAACTGGCGGAGCTGAAGATTGCCTCAATTACGGCCATGTTACCAATTGAATCTTCAAGTGATACGGGAACTTCAGTATCATCGCGAACCGCCTTCGCGAAGGCATCCCCCTGCATGGTGTATTGATCGCCGGCTGGAAATATCTCCGTGGTAATTCCGCTTCCGGAAAGAGCCCCACTGCTGTCGATGAAGAGGCGCGTGGGACAGTCCGGCGGAGCGTTGAAGGGAATCTCCAGTTCGATCCGTCCGCGTGTGCCCAGAAAGTGCATCCGCTGGTAGGGAATCAACTGCGTGCTGCAAGTGAAGATGGACTGACCGCCGGGGAAGTCCAGAATCGCAGAAGCAAGACGATCGGTATGCATCGCAGGATCACGATCGATACAGGCGACTACGCGTGTCGGTTCCTGCTTGAATGCATAGCGCGAGGCGTGGATCAGGTAGCAGCCAATGTCATAAACCCCGCCCCCGCCGCACTCCACATGGTTGCGAATGTTCGCAGCGTCCGCGTTGAAGTAACTGAAGAAGCCGGTGATTGAACGCAACTCGCCAATGCGGCCCTCATCAAGAAGTACGCGGAGACGCAACCATTGGTAAAAACTGCGGATCATAAAGGCTTCGCAGATCTTCACGCCGGTGCGCTCGCGAACTGCAAGAAGCGTCTTCGCTTCAGCAACGGTCAAGCTGATTGGCTTCTCGCAAAGAACGTGCTTGCCGGCCTCAGCAGCTTTAATGGTCCAGGGAACGTGGAGTTGATTGGGAAGCGGATTATAAATCGCGTCAATATCGGGGTCAGCGAGCAGTTCTTGATATGAACCGTAGGCCGTCGGAATTCCAAGAGAAGCTGCCGCCTGCTGCGCCTTCGTCAGATCGCGCGATGCGATGGCCGCGACAGTGGTATATTGGCTCCGCTGCATGGCAGGGAGTACCTTCTTGAGTCCGATATTGGCGGTGCTGAGAACTCCCCAGCGGAGTTTGGTAGACATAGGGGAATGATACAACCGGAACGCGAAGCCGGGGCAAGCGGTTTAGAGCAGCCCCGACGCCATGCGCATTCCGTCGGCCGCATTGGCCGCCACACGTAGTAGTTTGCGGTTGCCAGCTTTGAGAAATCCCGCAGCCACAGTGGTGTCGAGAAATGCCATCAGCCCATCCCAGTAATTTGCAGTATTGATGAGAATGCAGGGCTTGTCATGCAGACCCAACTGCGCCCATGTGACCGCTTCCATCATCTCGTCGAGGGTGCCGTAACCGCCGGGGAGGATGAGAAACGCATCAGCCAGCACGGCCATGCGCGCCTTGCGCTCGTGCATGGTGGGAACCAGCTCGAGGGTGGTCAGGCTTTCATGCGCGATCTCTTTTCCGGCCAAGACTTCAGGGAGTACGCCGATGACTTCAGCACCCCCTGCCAATGCCGCATCGGCCACCGCGCCCATCAGGCCGATGTTGGCGCCGCCATATACCAGACCCCATCCAGCCGCGGCAATCGCAGCTCCCAAGGCCATGGCCTCGGCACGAAAGGCGGGGTTGCTTCCATCTGCCGATCCGCAGTAAACGGCTGCGCGGCGTCGAGTTTGAGTTGAAGGCTTCATTGTGATTCAAGAATAGCGCGGTGGGTGGCAGGTCATTGCGGTTCGAGTCCCAACCTTGCCACATCATCGTGGCAAGGTTGGGCGCATGTTGCATCTGATTTGGCGATGCTCTTAAAACGGTTCTTTCAATGTAATGCGATAAACATACGCGTGATCGCATGGCCTGCTTTTGGGCGCAGTAAGGACGAGCGCTTCCTTGGTGAATTCCCAGCGAATCGGCTCGTCACTGCCTAGCATTCTGACGGACGCGATCTCAGAGGGATACAATCCCGCCCAGGTCTCGCCTTTGGGAACTAGACTCTTTACAAATGTTCTGTCGCCGGGCCACGCGAGGACGGTGACATACAGGAAATTGTCTTTGCATGTAAAGCGAATGTCTGCCGGTGTGTAATGAAGATCATTATCTTCGTTGAAAGCGCCGCCTTTCTTCAGTTGAGTAGGGCCCTCGCCCGCAACCAACCACGGACTGCTGTCGTAGATGGCTTCGCCATTCACGCGCAGCCACTCGCCGAGTCCCAGCAGCCGCTGCTTCGCGGGCTCCGGAATTGTTCCGTCGGGCTTTGGACCAACGTTCAACAGGAGGAATCCATTCTTGCTGACCCGATCGACAAGACCAGTTACCAGCAGATCAATAGACTTGAAGCCGAGGCCCTCGATATACCCCCAGCCGCTGCCTGCGTCGATGGTTGTGTCTGTAATCCATTGGTTATAAGTCATATCAAGTTCCTGGCCGAGTTCCAGATCATTGATGCCGACGCCGGGAGTCAGGTCGTGATACTTGTAAGTCACTGTAACTTGCTGGACAGACGCCATTGCTTTGTTGAAGTAAGAGGCAAAGAACCTCTTCTTATAGGACTGCTGAATGAGGCGCAGGCCGAAATCGAACCAGATGATATCCGGTCCGTAATTATCTACAACTTCTTCCATCTTACCCAGCCAAGTGTCGAGAAACTTCTTGTCAGGGAGCGCCGCTGGATCGTGGCTTACACCGTAGAGTCCCTCAAAGCGGGGGTCGGATACGTCATATTTCTTATCCCACGTGGGGAAATAGAACCAGTGCTCGGCATGATGGAAGGCGGTTAGGAACTTCATGCCCTGCTTCTTGATGGACTTGGACAGTTCGCCAACGACGTCCCGTTTGGGCCCCATCTTGGCGGCATTCCACGCAGAGTATTTTGTGTCCCACATGGCAAAGCCGTCGTGGTGTTCAGCGACAGGGCCGGCAAAACGCGCGCCCGATTTCTTGAATAGCTCCGCCCACTCGTCGGGGTCAAATTTAGCGGCGGTAAACATGGGGATGAAGTCCTTGTAGCCGAACTTGTCCAAAGTGCCATAAGTAGCTTCGTGATGTTTTCTTTCCTCCGAGTCGGGATTGGTATACATGTTATGCGCATACCACGTTCCATTCTCTCCGTAAGCAGGGACGGAATAAATGCCCCAATGCGTATAGATACCGAATTTTCCGCTCTGAAGCCACTGCGGAATCGGGATGGAGCGCAGCGAGTTCCATGAAGGCTTGTAGAGACGCGACGCGGCGGCTTGCGGCGTTGCCTGGCCGGGTGTTTTATCGGCGAGAGCCAGTGGTGCTACGAGAGAACCGGCAGAGAGGGCCATGCTGCCCTTGAGAAGGTCACGCCTGTTAAACGAATTGGTCATTCCACTCCTCCATGATTTGCAGGGACTGCCCGCGAGGCCTGAAAAAGAGAGCGCAGCGGTCGGCAGGCCCTTTCACACAAAGGTAAGCATATCGGAATGATTCCAGGAGGGATTTGGATCTGGGAAATGCCTTTCAACTCCTGGCGGGCCTCAATAGTGATCGGGGTGGTCACCGACTTCGGCACCGTGGCCATGCCCACCACCGAACCAGTCAGCGCCACCAGCGCAGCCCTATGCGGTCCATGCCTGCAGTCACACTACGACCCATCCGCGCCCTAAAGCGCCAGCAAAGGTACACTAGAAGAGGACTCTTCCCTTCTGGACCTTCGCCTTGCAGCCGCTCATCGACAAATTGAATCCCGAACAGCGCGCCGCCGTCGAGGCCACCGAAGGCCCACTGCTCATCCTAGCCGGAGCCGGTTCCGGTAAAACCCGTGTAATCACCAGCCGCATCGCCTGGCTAATCCGCGAGAAAGGCATCGCGCCAGACTCCATTCTCGCCGTTACCTTCACCAACAAGGCTGCCAAGGAGATGGGCGAACGCGTCGACAAGCTTCTCGACCACTCCTCCGTCGCCAAGCCCCTCATCGCCACATTCCACTCGCTTTGCGTCCGCCTGCTGAGGCGCGACATCGAGGCGCTTAAGATAGGCGGGGAGGGCCTCACCCGCTCTTTTGCCATTTACGACGAGAACGACCAGCAGGGCATCGTCAAGCAGATCATGCGCCGCATGGGTCTTGACACCAAGCAACTCACGCCGCGAACCGTTCTGGGCCGCATCTCCTGGGCCAAAAACCACATGGTCGACCCGCAGGAGTATTACCTCGCGTCAAAAGACCCCAACAGCGAGCGCATCGCCCACATCTTCAAGGGCTACCAGGCGGAGTTGCGCAAGAATAATGCACTCGACTTCGATGACCTGCTCCTCGAAGCCGTCCGCCTGCTCAAAGTCTCCACCGAGGCCCGCGAGCGCTACCAGCGCCGTTACCGCTATCTGCTCGTCGACGAATACCAGGACACCAACCGCCCCCAGTACGAACTCATGAAACTGCTGGCCGGCGAAGCCAAAAATGTCTGCGCCGTTGGCGACGAGGACCAGAGCATCTATTCCTGGCGTGGCGCTGACATCCGTAACATCCTCGAATTCGAGAAGGATTTCCCTAACGCAAAAATCGTCCGTCTCGAGCAGAATTACCGCTCCACGCAGGTCATTCTCGAGGCAGCTGGTGCCGTTGTGGCCAACAATCTTCGCCGCAAGGGTAAGAAGCTCTGGACCGATCGCCAGGGCGGCTCACTCATCGGCTATTACGAGGCCCCCGACGGCGAAAACGAAGCCCTCTTTATTGCCGACAAAATCCAGACCTTTCTCCGCCAAGCTAGTTCGTCTGAGAGTGAGAACCCCGGCGGCGCGCACTGCGCCGTGCTGTACCGCACCAACTCCCAGTCCCGCCTGGTTGAGGAAGCTCTCCGCCGCTACAACATCAGTTACACCATGGTTGGCGGCTTCAGCTTTTACGAGCGCGCCGAGATCAAAGACCTGCTTGGCTACCTGCGCCTTGTCCGCAACCCTCATGATTCCATGGCCTTGCAGCGCGTCATCAATACCCCGACCCGCGGCATAGGCAAAACCACCCTGGAGACCCTGGAGAGGCTGGCACTGGAAACCGGCCAGTCCACTTGGGACGCTCTGGCCTCAGCCATCGCCAACCGCCTTATCCCGACCCGCGCACTCATGGCTATCGAGTCCTTTCGACAGCTCATCCTCGATGCCCAGGCCATGATGGACCCCGACTTCGCAGGGAAACTCTCCGGCAATACGGCGCAGGAAGCGGATGCCGACACCGGCTTCGAATTTGGCGCGGCTTCTCCCGGCTCGGTCAGTCCCGACGCTGCTAGCGCCGACTCCGCTACGACCTTCGATTTCGGGGGCAGTGAGCATCAACTTCCACTGCTCGACTCCTCCACCTTTTCCCCCTTCGCCGCCGCACCCAAACGCCCCTTCCTCGTCATGCCAAGGACTACATCGGACTCAGATGATCGGGTGCCTCAGGTTCCGTCTTTGGGGCCGGGGAAGTCTGACATCCAATCACCATCCGAACCTGACGGCACTTCGGATCAGAAGCCGGCCTTCCGCGCGCCCGGCGACTCGGCCACCCTTCCTGAACTCATCCGTTTCCTCATCGACCGCACCGGCTACATCAAAGCCCTTGAAGCTGAAGGCTCGCCAGAGGCATTCAGCCGCATTGAGAACCTGAAGGAACTTGCCAACGCAGCCCACGATGCTGAAGTTCGCGGCGAAACCCTGGCAGAATTCCTTGACCACGCCGCCCTTGCTTCGGACACCGATCAATTCGATCCCGACTCGCGCGTTACTCTTATGACGCTCCACGCCGCAAAGGGGCTTGAATTCCCGCTTGTCTTTCTTGCCGGCTTGGAAGAGGGCCTTTTCCCGCACTCGCGCACGCTCTCCAACCCAGAAGAACTCGAAGAGGAGCGCCGTCTCTGTTATGTCGGCATGACCCGCGCCATGAACACGCTGGTGCTTACGCGCGCGCATTACCGCCGCCGCTATGGCAACGACGCGCCGGAGATGAGCATCCCCTCCCGTTTTATTGAGGAGGTTCCCAGCCAGTTGATTGAGAACCTGGGTGGCCGCAGTCCAGCCTGGTCTACTCCCGCGTACGGCTCCGGCTATGGCGCATCCCGACGCCGCGCCACGCACACCGGCGACTCCGACGGCCAGCACTACAACTACGAAGACGAGAGCCAGGAAGCCTACAACCCCGCCACCTCAGGCAATAAAACTGGTGCAACTGCCAGAAGCTCATCCCCTAAGCTCTTCGTGGCTCCGTGGATGGCAGCTAAAGCCGACTCCTCCACTCTCAACCCAAGCCCTAAGGCAAAGGGCGCGGAAGAGTCCCCGCTTCCTGGCAAACCCGACTCCATCGACAACATCGCCCGCTTCTTTGGCGGCAAAGCCGGAATCCCCAAGCCCGGCGCACTCGCCCGTCCCGCCATGGAAGTTCCTGAGTCCCGCGGCGCAGCCAGTCTAAAGAAGGGCCAGCGCGTCCGCCATGCCAAGTACGGAGAAGGCACAATTCTCATGCGCGAAGGTGACGGCGATGACACCAAGCTCACCGTCATGTTCAACCGCCACGGAATGAAAAAGCTGATGGAAAAATTCGCGAATCTGCAGAAAGCTTAAAGTCTCGCAAACTGTAATATAAGAGACTCCCCGGCCTGGTCTTCAGGGCCGGGGAGTCTGTCTGGTCCATCTGCAAGTACGCCATCTTTCTTATTGGCTCAGCGCAGCCTCCACCGTCACAGCGAAAAAGGAATGCCCAAACACCGTCGGATGATAGGTATCCCAAAACAGCGTGTGGTCTGGATCGCTGCAAATGGTTCCGGTCGTGGGATCCACGCATGGCGTGGTGATATTGGTAAATCCAAAATGCGTGGTATCCGTTTGAATTGCCTTGAAGAGGGCGAATACATTCAGGCGTTGAATCCTGATACCTTGAATGAAACCTTCCACGGCCAATAGGTCATTCAGATACTTGTTGGTGGCCACGCTCGCTGCGTCGGCAAAGCTCGGATTGGCCTGTGCCGCCGGAAGCAGACCCACGTTGAAAAGATCGGGAACAAGAAAGTTCTTTGCGCCAGCGCGGCGAAGCAGCAACTCGCTTTCTGCAATGCTGGTTGCAATCTGGAATCCAAGCTGGTTTGCAGAAATTCCACTTGCGAGATTCCCGATAATGTCGTTCCCTCCGCCTTCCAGAATGTACAGCGCCTTTGGGTCCGCCTTGCCACCATGCTGGCTCAAATAGAGGCCAACCTGCTGCGGCACGTCGGGGATCGTTCCTGCAGCAGTTATCTGGGGCGCAGTTGCCCAGGCTCCGCCAAATGCGTAGTCCGTTCCACCAACCGCCGCGGGCAGCATCTGGAGTCCGAGAGCGCTGGCCACATGCTCCACCCAGATGGGTCCGTTTGAGAACCTGCCGTGAAAGTAGGGCGGAGAAAGCGGCTCAGCCCCTCCTGTCAACGCGTAGATATTGCCTACATCGCAGTAACTGTCGCCAAAAACATAGATGGCGTCGTAAGTGGGTTTAGCCGCGTGGATTGCAAATGAGCTGATGACCAGGCACGCAAAAATTGCGCATGCCCGGGCTATCTTGATGAGAGGCATGGGGAGTTCCTCCTTAGGTTTTTGAGAATCTCAGGCGCTGGTCTACGGCTGTGGGGAAGTACAGGCCAGTCGATCTCAATAGGTCGCACTCTAGCTGCGAAACAGGAAAATGTAAACACGTTTTGTAATGTCAGATCTATTTCACTTGGAACTGGAAGTCTAATGCCAAATCGCCGTTATCCTCTTATCTCATTTTTTATAAAATACCGGCCAGAAGTCACATAAACAAATGCCAAATTGATGACACCGTGTGCTAACTTTCGCAGAAAACCTCTCTCCACGGCTCTATTGGCTCAAGCCCTCACTCAAGACCAATGACCAAAGGTGCTCTGGAAGCTCTGGCCTCTGCCGGATTGCGTCCCTCTTCCCAAAGTCGCTTTGCCTTTTCCTCGTTATCAAGAACCCGGAAGACGCCCTCGGCAAGTGCCTGTAATTCGTCTTCGCCGGGGTAGACTCTGATGGGCGCAATCCACTCCAGGTACCGACAAAGCCGCTCCAGCATTCTGGCGGAATGCGCCATGCCGCCGGTAAGCAAAACTGCGTCTACCTTACCCTCCAGCACCGCAGCCATGGCGCCGGCCTCCTTTGCGATCTGGTAGACCATGGCATCGAATACCTTGGCAGCCTCCCGGTCGCCTGCATCGATGCGACGTTCCACCTCCTGCAAGTCGCGCGTGCCGAGGTAGGCGAACAAGCCGCCGTCCCCAAAGACTTTGCGATCCAGTTCCTTTTGCGCAAATCGGCCGCTAAAGCAGAGCTTGATCAGTTCGCGCACAGGCAGGCTGCCAGTGCGGTCGGGGCCAAGCGGGCCTTCTTCAGGTGTGTTGTTGTCGATCATGCGTCCATCGCGGTGAGCCGAGACTGTAATTCCACTGCCCATATGCGCAACAACCAGCCGGAGCGCCTCGTACGTTCGCCCCTGTTCCCGTGCAAACCGCCGCGCCACCGCCTTGGTATTCAGCACATGCCCAATAGCCGAGCGCTCGATCAGCGGCGTTCCTGAAAGCCGCGCGCACTCCTGCCATTCGTCTGCCGTCACCGGATCCACGATGTAGGCGTTCACTCCGGCGGCCTGTGCAAACTTCAGCGCCAGCAAGGCCCCCAGGTTCGACGCGTGCTCGCCGCGCCGAGCCTGACGGAGTTCCTCCACCATTGCGTCATCGACTAGGTAGGTGCCGCACGTCATGGGCGGCAAAAGCCCTCCACGCCCCGCAAACGCGGCCAACTCGTTCACCTTGTAGCCGGCATCCTCCACTGACTGCATGATCAGGGTCCACCGGTATTCCAGGCGTGCCACCATTGGCCTCCCGCCAAAGCGGGCCAATTCCTCATCCCCATGCCGGATTGTACGCACCCACTCCGCGCCCCGACGCGTATAGATTCCGAACTTCGTTGATGTCGATCCGGGGTTGATAACGAGGACCCGGTCATCCCCCGGCGACAAGCTCCGGCCTGCCTCGTTCTCGACGGTCAAAAGGCACCTCACCAGCGCAATCGAGTTTACCCTGTTGGCCACCTTGCGCGCAGGGTTGACTGTTATCTTCAACAGGGTTGGCTGTTATCTTCAAATTGAGCTGCGAGTGCCTGCCTTTTTCCCATTGAAGATAAAAGAGTTGTAGCCACAGACCAAATCCGTGCTACACTCAATGGAATCGTAGAATTCGATCTGAAGTTCTTGCCTGTTCCGGTTACCGCCTGCACGCAACACTTCCACATTGCATTCGCGGTAAATCAGTACAAGAGGAGCAACATCATGGAACAAGGCACAGTAAAATGGTTTAACGACGCCAAGGGTTTTGGATTTTTGAGCCGCGAAAACGGCGAAGACGTCTTCGTTCATCACACCGCCATTCAGTCGAACGGCTTCCGTTCGCTGCAAGAAGGCCAGCGCGTCCAGTTCAACGTAACCAAGGGCCCCAAGGGCTGGCAGGCTGAGAACGTTCAGGTTGTCTAAGTTCTGACCCCGAGCAAACAGTTCGGAACCAAATAGAAGAGGGACGGCAAAGCTGCCGTCCCTCTTTTGCGTCTGGTGGAATTTCCAATCCCGCTGAGTAAAACCGTTCCGGCAAGCAGCCCACCTGGCCACTTTTTGCTTCAAACCAAGAGCTTCTGTTACGCTGCTGGCTTCAGGCTTTTCACACTCACCTGGGGAATCGCAGGATGAATGCCTTCCTTGGGCTTGTCGTGCGTGCCCAGGTATTGCAGCACATCATTGATGGAATCTTCAAAACGTGAACCGGTCTTGTGGGTGGCCTTTACGCCTTTGGCCACGAGCTGGCAAACTTCAAAACGGTTCATTCCCTGCGCAAGCGCACGGTGGATTTGGTTGGAACGCATGACGAACTCCGGCGAACAAGGTGATTGTTGCGTGGAGGTACTGAGCTCGTCAGTAGCGGTAATAAGGCAGTCGCCGAGCAGGCTGGTCAAATTCTGGTCTAACTCCATTGTACGCTGGAATTAGATAAACGCCGCTCGGAATGCGCCTCGGAGCCGATAGATTACCTGGATGCCCCGCTTTCGCCAGAACAAATTCCCTGTTAACATAGAGGTCGCACAGCCCGATTTGCGGGAAACCCTGAAGAGATTGCAGCGAAAGAGGTTACACGTGGCAGATACCACCAAAGTCGAAGATAAGCTGGAACGCAAGAAATTAAAACGCACCGCGCGCAAGAAAGCCGCCCCTAAGGCGCCGCGGACCGGAGCCCGTGGTGAAGCAAAGAAAAAGGTCAAGAAGTTGGCCCGCGGCCAGTCGAAGCGCTAAACGCAAAAGCAGCCATCAGCTTCTAGTCTCAGGCACATCTCGCCCCGCCGGGGCCAAAACCCCGGCATGAAGGGCTGTAAGCCAAAGGCGAGAAGCTGAATGATGCTCCTCCCCCACCTAGATGGCCTGTATCCTGTGACTAAACCCCAGGCACGGAAACCCGCCGACGTCACTTTTGTGGGTTGAATCCTGCGGACTGAATCTCGTAGGCAAATTTCAGTTCGAGAGGGGACGAGGAGAACTGCCCTGCTTACCCAACTGCTTGCCCGCAAGTCGATCGACAAGCTCATCCGGGATTCGGAAGAGCCGGGACACTCTCTCAAAAAGAGCCTGGGTCCCTGGTCCCTGACTGCGCTGGGTATTGGCGCGGTTATTGGCTCGGGCATTTTCACCGTTATTGGCACGGCCATGGCCGGCCAGCACTTTGATCAGCCCTCCATCGGCGCTACCCCCTTGCTCCACTGGCTTCTGAACCATTCAGCCATGGCGGGCCGCCCCGGAGCTGGTCCCGCGCTGGCGCTTTCGCTGGTCCTCGTGGCTATCGTCTGCGCCTTTACCGGCCTCTGTTACGCCGAACTCTCCTCAATGATTCCCATCGCGGGCTCGGCTTATACCTATACCTACGCCACCCTCGGCGAATTGGCGGCCTGGATTATCGGCTGGGACCTGATTCTCGAATACGCTTTTAGCAACATGAGCGTCAGCGTGGGCTTTGCCGCCCATATCGTCGATCTGTTCGACTGGTTCGGTTACCATCCACCGCTCATGTGGATCTCGCCCGCCTATCTGCCCACCGGCCTCCAGGATCTGGCCGGCAACGACCTTTACAAGGCTGGCTGGCATTTCGGATTCAACGTCCCAGCTTTCCTTGTCGTCATGATCCTCACGGTCATTCTGGTTCGAGGCATTCGCGAGTCGGCCCGCGCCAATAACGTCATGGTCCTCGTCAAGATGGCCGCGATCCTGGTCTTCGTCTTTGCCGGCGCCAGTTTCATCAAGCCTCACTATTGGCACCCCTTCATGCCCAATGGCTGGACCGGCGTTCTCACCGGCGGCTCCATCATCTTCTTCACCTACATTGGCTTCGATTCAGTCTCCACGGCCGCTGAAGAGTGCAAGAATCCGCAGCGGGATATGCCCATCGGCATCCTCGCCACGCTGGTTGCCTGCACCGTTCTCTACGGTGGCGTCGCTATCGTTCTTAGCGGCATCGTGCCCTGGCAGTCGGTTATGGGTGACGCCGCTCCTGTGGTCAACGCTCTCAAAAAGCTGTCCCTGATGCCGGGCGGTTCGGGCCTGGTCTGGGTAAGGCTCTTCGTTCTCGTCGGCGCATTGATGGGCATGATCTCCTCGATCCTTGTCTTCCAGCTTGGTCAGGCGCGTGTATGGTTCGCCATGTCCCGCGATGGCCTGCTCCCCGCCGTCTTCAGCCGCATCCATGCGCAGTTTCGCACCCCCGCCGTTTCCACATGGGTGGCCGGCTTCGTCGTTGGTATTCCCGGAGGCCTGCTCGACATCGGCACCGTCTCCAACCTCTCCAACATCGGCACCCTGTTTGCTTTCGTGTTGGTCTCCATTGCTGTACTCATCCTTCGCTATCGCGAGCCGGAGCGCCGTCGCGGCTTCCGCGCCCCGCTTGGTCCGCTCTTTCCGGCCCTCAGCATCATCTTCTGCATCGTATTGATGATGGGTCTGGAAGTCCTGACTTGGATGGCTTTCTTCGCATGGCTCCTGATCGGACTGCTGATTTATTTCTTCTATAGCCGCCACCGGTCAGAGTTCGCGCCGCCCCGGTAGACTCCTTGGCATTAGACTTGATCATTCCCTCGGGGAATTAGTCTAACTGAAGGCTGACCCGGCAAGAAAAATTGGGTAAGTTATTCTCCTGCCCCGCCGGTTATTTTTTTGAAGTAGCTGACGGTTTTTGTGTGTTTGCGTAGCCGATGCAAGTATCGATTCCAATTTAATTTGGAACTTGATCACCTAAGAGCGAAAGTTTACTATTCACTCGGCTCAAAAGGAGGTGTGTGTTTCTTCATCTGCACCTTCTGTTTGAGGCTTCTACATGCACGCCTTGAAAGTGAAAGGATGTAGAAAATGGAACTCGTGTCCTACACATGCCCTTTTTGCGAAGAGTCGTCTGAGTTTACAAATTGCGATGAGTGTGACGGCCTAGTTGTTTGGGACGATGACGGAAAGAGACGCTGTTCTGGAAGCTGTGGGACAGTCATTTGTTGGATAACATGTAGATTTTGCGGAAAACGGTGGGACGTTTAGCACGATCATCTCCAAGTGGCCAATGTTTCATGGTACCCGTATCAGGCAATGCGTGAGCGGCTCGGACTAGCTCGGCGCTCTTGCCATTTTGACGGATACTCGAATCTAGGTGTGCCTCCGTTAAACTCGAATCATGACAGACATTGAAGCCTTCATCCGCCGCCTCCCCAAGGCTGAGTTGCATCTGCATCTCGAAGGCACCATCACTCCTGCCACTCTGGTTGAGCTCAGCACCCTCCACGACAACAAGCCCATCACCGTCGCCGAAGCCGAAGCGCTCTACCGCTTCTCCGATTTCACCGGTTTTCTCCTCGCATTCAAAGCCGTTTGCGGGCAACTCATCGGTCCCGGCGACTATGAATTGGCGGCTTGGCGCATGATGCAGCACTTGGCCGCGCAGGGAGTCGTACACGCTGAGGTGTACGTCTCTGTCGGCGTCATCTACCATTGGGGCACTGGCGACCCGCTTGCCTTCGAGCCCATCTTTGCCGGCCTCGAAAATGCCAGGGAGCGCGCCGCGCGTGAACTCGGACTGTCGATCTATTGGATCTTCGACGCCGTGCGCCACTTCTCCCTCGAAGAGGCGGAGCGCGTCTTCCTCAAGGCCGCGGAGATGCGCCGGCGCTACCCGTCTATCGTCGGAATCGGTCTCGGCGGGGATGAGCGCCGCACCGGCTCCGAGCCCTTTCGCGCACTCTATGCCCAGGCGCGAGAAGCGGGTCTGCGCCTCACTAACCACGCCGGCGAGACTACCGGTCCCGAGGCTATCCGCGAGGCGCTGGCCATCGGCTCCGAACGCATAGGTCACGCCGTCTCGGCCATTCAGGACTTCTATCTTCTCCAGGAGCTGAAAGAGCGCGGCATCCCGCTGGAACTGAATCCCACCTCGAACGTGCGGACGGGTGTTTGCGCCTCCTTCGCGGCCCACCCGCTGCGCCGGTACTTCGACGCAGGCCTTCTAGTCACGCTTAACTCCGACGATCCGGCCTTTTTCGGCTCCGATCTGGTGAACGAGTACCTGCTCGCCCACTCCGAGCAGGGTTTTACCCGCAAGGAACTGCGCCAACTGGCCTCCAACTCCATCAACGCCAGCTTCCTTCCCGTTCTGGAGAAGACAGAGTGGCTCTTCCGAATCGAATCCATCAAGTAAACAATTCGATGTGCGGTGGTTGCTTCTGTGCCCGCCAGCCGATCCGGAACTGAGGTATCATGAAAGTGCAGGAGGCCTCCGATTATGTACACCGAACCTGAAAACCTTGAGCCCGCCGAAGAGGCCCAGACCGAAGAGAAGAGGGACTCTAAAGCCCTGCAAGTGATCGGCTGGTTCTCGATTGGGATGGCGGTCGCCGCGCTCAGCATTTACGTTGGCGCGGAACTTCGCAGCCGTTCCAAATTCAAGAAGCGCACTCCCTATGACTTCTACGCGAGCGCTGGCGAAAAGCAAGCCAGCGAGTTCGGCGTCGGCGTCTAACTTCGCAATCTTTCTTTCATATCTCAAAATGCCGCCTTTGGGCGGCATTTTCATTTGGGCCCAGATTTTGCCGTTATAGGCGTGACTTTTCGATTTCGGAGCGTTTAGCTCCAAATTCGTGTTCGCTGGGGAGGGGGGGTGGGTAGGAGGGGTATAGGGGGGTGGGGTCCAGGGGGGTCTGCGCTTAAATCCTGCCTGAATTAGATGCTTGCTTGTGCCTGTGCCCACATGTCGGGCCAATTGAGAGGAATCGCCAGCTTGTATGTCGTATGGAATCAATAGAAGGCATTCTGGCAACATACGATTCGAGCGGGGAAACGCGGGCGAAATTCAGCGCCGCGGGTTCATTCCTTACGCTCTATAAATCCATTGTGCGCCAAAGGATGGATATTATCTGCAAACTCAGTGGGCAGAAGTCAGGGAGCGAATTTGAATCCGGGTGGTTTGCTATCCCACCCATCCCGCAAAGAGCGCGGGATGGATGGGGTACCCTAAGTGCTTCAGTTGGGGAGTTCTCAAAAAAGGCGGAAGGGTGGGCCACCGGCCTGTCCGAGTGGATAACGATGCTTATTCCCTCCGACTACTCATAGCACGATCGCTGTATCGGGTGGCGGTTTAACGCTGGATTGACTAGCGGAATTGAGTGCACAGAGATCTTGCGGTACAATTCCGTCGGGTTGCGAGGGCACTCCGGCAATGTTAAATAAAGGAACCTACGAGAAAATCATCGACTCGTATCACGGCAAAAACATCGTCGATGATATTCCGGCGAAGCTGGAACCGCTCTGGTGCGACGAGTACTATTTCACCAATCCCCGGGCTGAGTTGGTTTTGGTTGACCTGCCAGACTCGGGCAGCGCGTTCACTTACATCTTCGATATCCATCGGAAGCGCACTGTTGTAGCCTATGGCGTGCCGATCTACTCCAAGCACCAGCGTGATACCAGCCGCATGGCTGGACACCCACTTTCTGCTGGATCGCAGTTTCATCGTGGTCATCTGATGGCTCATTCCATCGGCGGTGGAACGGACATCAACCTGGTGCCCCAGTTGGGCAAGTTGAATATCGGGGAATTCAGGCGACTCGAGAGGAAGGTGCGCGATCTGGCGAAGGAAAATGTCAGATGTCTCTATTTTGTTCGCCCGATTTACTCCAACACGACCGACATACCCGCCAGATTCGAGCAGTGCGTCATTCATTCTTCCGGAGCGCTCGACTACGCCTCCCACAACAACGCATGAGCAGGCAGTCGATAGGCGGATTCTTGTCCACCGCAGCCCTCCGCTTTACCACTGATCACGGGCAACTACCTTTCTGCGTTACCCTAAGTGCTTATGGGCCGTATCCGCATACTTCCTGACCAAGTTGCAAACCAGATCGCCGCGGGCGAGGTGGTGGACCGGCCCGCCTCGGTTGTAAAGGAACTGCTGGAGAACGCCCTGGACGCCGGGGCAACCCGCATTCGAGTCGAGGTTGAAGCCGGCGGCCGCCGACTTATCCGCATTGCTGACGACGGCCACGGAATGAACCGCGACGATGCCCTGCTGGCATTCGAGCGCCATGCTACCTCGAAGCTGCGTACGGCGGACGACCTGCTCTCCATCGCCACCCTGGGGTTCAGAGGGGAGGCCCTGCCCTCCATCGCCTCCGTGGCCCGCGTGACTCTGGAAACCGCCACAGGAGAGGATGCCGCCGGAACCCGCCTGGAGATCGCCGGCGGCAAGATTCTGCACGTCGACGATGCCGCCCTGCCGCGCGGAACCACCATCGCGGTTGCCGACCTGTTCTTCAACACCCCGGCCCGCCGCAAATTTCTCCGTGCCGAATCCACCGAGCTTTCTCATGTTACGGCGTTGGTGACGCACTACGCCCTGGTCCATCCGGAGATGCACTTCGAGTTGCTCTCCGCCACCCACACCATCCTCTCCGCGCCTCCCGTAACCCGCACGGCCGAAAGAATTTACCAGATATTTGGCAAGGAGACACTGGGCCAACTGCTGCCGGTGGCCGCTGAAGCGCCCCTGGAACGCGCGGGCCTGCCGGAACCGCCGCCCTGGAAGAAGGATCCTAGCCAGCCGGTGCGCGATCCGGGCACGCTGCGTCTCACCGGCTTTTTCTCAAAGCCCGAACTGCAAAAGCTGAACCGCAACTCCATCTACATCTTTGTGAACAAACGCCTTATCCGTGACCGGCTGCTGATCCACGCCATCATTGAGGCCTATCGGAACGTGATTCCGCCGACCAGTTTTCCGGTGGTTCTGCTGTTCCTCGAAATGCCTCCTGAAGAGGTGGATGTCAACGTCCACCCGGCCAAAACCGAAGTTCGTTTCCGCCAAAACAGCTTGATCCACGACTTTGTCCGGGACAGCCTGCGCATGGCCCTTATCAAGGCGCGACCGGCCGCCGGCTTTCTGGCTGCTCTGGACGCGCAGCCCACCGCCAGCCCATCGCTGATGCCTCCGGCCACTTCGCCCCTGCCAGACTCCGATCCGGGAGCCATGGAAGGCGCACGAGCCGACGCCGAGACCTTCCAGCTAACTCCGCGGATGCCTTTGCCGATCCCCGGCAGCCTGCCCTTCGGTGCCGGCAGATTCGACCTTGGCGGCTTTGACTCGAAGGCGTGGGGCGAGGCTGCGGCGGCCCTGTTTCAGCCGGCAGGCCCCTCCGGTTCCGGGAATTGCAGCCCAAGTCCAGGCAATTCAAGCGCAAACGCCTCCGGCGCGGCGGCAGAGACAGCGCTGGTCGAGGCTGAACAGGCAGCCGCCAGTCTCAATCATCTGGGGTCGCTTAAGCCCCTGGCACAGTTGCGGGAATCTTTTATTTTGGCCTCCGGCGACGATGGACTTTGGATTATTGATCAGCACGTGGCCCACGAACGAGTCCTTTTTGAAAAAATTTTGCGCGACCGGCAGGTGGAAAAAGTGCAGCGCCAGAGGTTATTAATGCCTCTGCTGGTTGAGCTTAAGCCCGAGCAGATGGTGGTGTTCGCGCGCATCGCCGAAGAACTGGAACGTAACGGATTTGAGGTGGAACCCTTTGGCCCACAAACACTTGCGGTCAAAGCTGCACCGGTGGGCCTGGAAGGCGCAGCCCTGGAGCGAATGTTGGGCGAAGTAATTGAGCAAAGCGGTGCGGATACTGAAGAAACCAAACAAAATGAAGATCTTAGGGCGCTCCGTACGCGCATCGCCGCATCCATCGCCTGCCACTCCGCCATCAAGGTCAATACCGCGCTGGATCCGGTTCGTATGGAGTGGCTGCTCACGGAACTTTCTAAAACTGAACACCCAACTAGTTGTCCCCATGGACGTCCAATAGCTTTGCTGTATTCTTGGAAGGAGATCCAACGGGCCTTCCATCGTATCTAAATCGCATTTAGAATAAATGGAAGGTGGCTTTCTTCACTCCCAGGAGTGGGGGGAGCCCGGCGTCAACGCCAGCCTGGAATTGAGGTTTTTCTTTGACAGCAGAACAAATGGAAGCATCGCGCGCCGAAAGGATGCGCCTGAACGGACACGGGGCACTCACACTGGAAGATGCCCGGACGTGGATTGAGGAGACCGGATTATGTCTCTTCCTGCCGAAACGGCAGTTTGCCTCTTCCATCGCCCCATCGTTTGTCGAAGCCGTAGCAGGACAGCGCAATCAAACTCCGGAACCCAAACACATCGTCCTGGCCGAAGAGCTATTGGTGCGCCTTGAGTTAGATGGCGTGGCAGTCAGGCTCAATCTGCTGGGACAACCGGGCGAGCAGCCGGACTTTGTGGTGGCCGCCTGGGTTCTGCCTTATGTTTATGCCCTCAGGGGCGACCGCGACTGGCGTCGCAGCCCGCAACTCACTGGTTCGCGGCAGGTCTCGCAACTTGCCGTCCAGGCCTACAAACTCCTCGAGCAAGGCGACACCGCCATTCCCGAGCTTAAGCACACGCTGGGCAGGGAAGTGACGGAAGCGGCAGTTCTGCGCGCCATCACCGAACTCTGGCAGCAGCTTCGCATTATTCCTGTTGTCTCCGCCCCTGGTGCACCTGCACAGTGGCAACTGCTCCGGACACGTTTCCAGAAGGCGATTGCAGAAGGCGCATCAACCTCACAGGTCACGGCGATCTCCGTGCTTGCCTCCATCTATCTGCAGGCGGTTATCGCGGCCAGCATGGAAGAGGTGGAGATGTTCCTTTCCCCACTTACCGCGCGCAGCAAGGTTCGCGAAGTGCTTCGTGGTCTGGTGGCTACCCGCCAGGTGCATACCATCTCCCTTGGGCATGCCCCGCACTTTTATGTTGCCGGCACTCTACCGGAGTTTGCAATCGCCCCCACCATGTATGCCAGTTCTTCGATGCCGGCATCGGCTTACTTCCTTAACTCTTATGAGGAGGATGTGCCGGAGCCAGTCATCCAGCATCCAGTTCCAGTAGCCTCTCCTCTACCTCCGATTGTGCGGTCAGCGATCGAAGCACAACCAGCGGCGATTCCAGTTGCACCCGCTCCTGCGGCCCTTGCGAAAGTGGCAGCACGGCCACACTTCAGCCGCCCCGCCGCTCACTCCCGTGACCGCAAGCCGGCGACGACGTCTTCCGCCGGCAGAACTGCCAGGCGGCCAGGCTCTGAGGCTCGCAGCACCGGAGCCAGACCAGCAGGCGCGCGAGCGAGCAGCAGTTCCAGGCCCGCCTCTGGCGTACGCTGGGCTGCAAATGGCGCAAAAAGCTCCAATGGCAATGGGAGTCATAATGGTTCGCGTCCAGCCACCGGATCCGGCAACGGCGGCACGACGCACACCAGCAGTTCGGCCCAGGTGGCCCCACGCACACACAGCGCCAAGCCGACCTCTCCCGCACCTGGCCATGGCAACGGCCACAGCAATGGCAGCAAGACGGCCGCAAAGCCCACCTCAACTGTGCGTAGCGGCAGCCCCGTCAGGAGCAGCAGTGCCCCCCGCAAGGACGCACGGCCTGACGCGCGTCCGGTACGCAGCAGCCGCAAACCGGCCCTTACCACCGGCGCCAAGGCAGGCACAGTCAAGCGGTTTGACTTCACGTCATCGTCCAGACAGAGCACGAAGAAGCGCGGATGAGCCCGGCAGATGGCTCCATTCGCCCTGTTGAGCCAGGCGGAAAGATCATTGTGGCCATTGACGGGCCGGCAGGCGCGGGCAAAAGTACAGTCGCCCAGCATCTGGCCCGCCATTTCGGCCTGCTGAACCTGGAGTCTGGCGCCATGTACCGCGCCTTCGGGCTAAAGGCTCTGCGCGCAGGCATCTCTCTGGATCAGAGTCCGGAGTTGGAAGCAATGGCCGCCAATACCTCCATCCGCCTCGAGCCTGGGCAGGAGCACAATCGTGTTCTGCTCGACGGCGAAGATGTTACCGGCCTGATCCGCAATCAAACAGTCACTGACGCAGCCTCGCGCGTGAGCGTTTTCCCTGCCATCCGTGCCTGGATGGTACGCATGCAACAAAACCTGGGCGCAGAGGGCGGGGTAGTCATGGAGGGCCGGGACATCGGCACCGTGGTCTTCCCCCATGCCGGCGTAAAGATTTTCCTGGATGCGGCTCCGGAGGTACGCGGGTTGCGCCGATTTGATCAGATGGGACCCCAGCCCACCGTTCAACCCGAAGAAGTGATCCGCGATCTGCGCGCCCGCGACGAACGGGACCGTAATCGCGCCGATTCACCCCTGAGAGCGGCTTCTGACGCTGTGCTTCTGGATTCGACCCACATGACTCTGGAAGAAGTGGTGCGCGCGGCAGAGGCAATCGTTGCAGCGAAGATGAGCCAGCAGAATTCCCCTTCCTGATCAAGTTCCGAAGGTAACCTTTTACTAACGCCACTTGGCTGACAGTATGACGGCAGTAGGGGTAGGCGAAATGCACAAGTGCACACTCTGCGAACTGCGCTTCCGAGGATTGGAGCGCTTGCCACAGTTCGTAATCCTGTCCTATGCATGTTGGCTAAGATGCGGTTTACGTCCAATATTCATGCGCCCGGCTATTACCATGGTTTAAACTGGTGCCCAAAGCACTTCGTTCAGAGCAGAGTTTTTCCTCCCTATTTTTAAGCTAGGAGAGCTATGATGCCACTTCGGTGCGGCATGTGCGGGTTGTCCAACTTCAGGGTCTCTCGTTTGCGCAAGCGGGATTTATTACATCTATTCCTTCTCAAATTCCCCGTGCGTTGCAGAGAGTGCAGCAGGCGCGACTACGTGTCTATTTCGGAACTGATGAAGATCAGGCAGGAAGCAAGGTTGCGCCGCGCGAAAGCGGCAGATTCCAAAAACGCCAGTTAAAGTAAGCCTCCATTGACCAGGAAGCGATGTCGAGCCCCTCGTGGGGGTATGACGCCAATCTCTGGTGACGGATTTTAAGTGATCCAATCTCCTGCCGGTCGACCAGCGAAAGAACCCAGCGCACCCACACCCCGGCAAAATACTATAGGCTTCTATATGTATGGAGATCACCTGTAACCGCTGCCACCAGACTGTCCAGGCCGAGAATTGCTACTGCCCGGTCTGCGGCTTGCCGCAGTTCGTCTATTCGGCGGACGGCGCCTCTGGACAGGGCCAACCCGAAAAATGGAATGAGCCCATGCGGGATGCGGGCAGCGTGGACTGGAAAGCGGCATTGCGTGCCGCCATCATGCTTGCGGTTCCTGCCGGCATGCTCTGTTCCTTTCTTTCTCCGCTCGGCGTTTTTGGGTTTCTGTTGATGGCTGCCACCGCTGCGTGGGTGGTGGTGCTTTACGTCCGGGGCCAGCAGGCAGTGTGGATAACGATGGGCGCGGGTGCGCGCATCGGCTTGGTCACCGGGGTCCTGGGTGGATGGACCGCCGTTGCGACCACCGGCATTACGCTCTTTTGCATGCGGTTCTTCTTTCACGCCGGCAAGTCGTTCGATGACCTGTGGCAGAACGTTGTGAACCAGCAGTTGACCCAGCAGTGGAACAGCATGGGAGTGGATGCGCAAACGATCGCGGTTACCAAGGCATGGCTGCTTGCCCCGGAAGGACGCGCCGGCTGGCTGCTGGGCGCCTTGACGGTTCTCGTTGCCGTACTGCTTTTGTTTGCTGTTGCCGGCGGCGCCTTGGGAGCGCGCATGCTCGCGCGCACACGCCGGCCTCAGGTCTAGCAACCGCTTTCAGACAGTTTTGAACCAAACACAGGGGTCCGGCACCAGGCTTCAGTTCTCCAAAACTTGCTCAGGAGCCCCGCCCCCTCGTATCATCCCACGAGAGACAAGCCACGAGAGACAAGCCGCGAGAAACCCGCGGCGAGAGAGTACCCATGAGCGAAGACCAAGATATGCCTATCCTGAGGACAAAAGGCCGCCTGATGTCCGCCTCTGAGATCGAGCGCACTCTGGTGCGCCTGGCCCACGAGATTGTTGAAAAAAGCAACGGCAGCGAAGATCTGGCACTGGTCGGCATCAAGCGCCGTGGCATTCCGCTGGCGGAGCGGTTGGGCAGGCTGATCTCAACCATTGAGAAGCGGCCCGTGGAAACCGGCGTACTCGACATCCAGTTTTATCGCGACGACCTGACTACCGCGGACATACGCCCGGTCGTGACGCCGGGGGCCATCGGCATCGATATCGAAGGCCGCGACGTAGTGCTCTGCGACGACGTACTCTATACCGGACGCACCGTCAGGGCAGCGCTCGATGCCCTGTTTGACCACGGTAGGCCGCGGCGCGTACAACTGGCAGTGCTCATTGATCGCGGCCATCGCGAACTGCCTATCGAGGCCACCTACATCGGCAAACATGTGCCCACCAGCAGCCGCGAAATCATTGAAGTCAAATTCCACGAGGTCGACGACAGCGATCAGGTTTTGCTGGTCGAACGCGTGGGCTAAGAAACAAGAGTAGAATCCAGCCTCTAGCTCCCAGGGGTTTTGGCTAGAGCTAGAAGCCAGAGGCTAGAACCCAGCAATATGAACCCAACCGCGCCTTCCGTTCGCCGCCAACTTAAAACGCCCCCTGCGTCCGCATCGCCATTTCCATACAATCCCGGCTCGCTGCTTTCAGTTCTCGACCTGAGCCTGGAGGGCGTCAGCAAGATTCTCAACCGCGCCACGGTCCTGGAAAAAGAAGACCCGCTGGTCAGGGACCGCATCCTCGCCAAGCGCCGCGTTGCCCTTCTTTTCTACGAGTCCTCGACGCGCACCCGGACGAGCTTTGAACTGGCTGCCAAAAGCCTGGGTGCCGACACTACGCTGGTTTCCAGCCTCAGCTCCAGCATCGAAAAGGGCGAGTCTCTTAAAGACACCGGCCTCACGCTGCGGGCTCTCGGAGCGGAAGCCATCATCCTGCGCCACAACTCTTCTGGCGCGGCCTGGCTGCTGGAGGCCGAAACCCGCCTCCCGGTCCTCAACGCCGGCGACGGCATGCACGAGCATCCAACTCAAGCGCTGCTCGATCTGCGCACCATCCTCACCCATCTGCGGCCTGGAGTTGAGACGGTCGACGCCGAAACACTCGCAGGCGTAACGGTAATGATTGTCGGCGACATCCTGCACAGCCGCGTTGCCCGCTCCAACATGCTCCTGCTGCCCCGGCTGGGCGCGCGCGTGCTGCTCTGCGGACCCAAAGAACTGCTGCCGGAGATGGCCGCGCAGGCGGGTCCCGGCATCGTCATCGAGCGCGACTTCGAGGCAGCGCTTCGCCAGTCCCAGGCCGTGATGATGCTGCGCATTCAGGCTGAGCGGCTGGCCGGGCTGCAACTGGATCTCGACGAGTACAAGGCCAGCTACCAGCTCACCGGTCAGAGACTCGCCACGTTTGCCCCCTCGTCCGTAGTGCTTCATCCTGGGCCCATTATTCGCGGCCTTGAAGTAACCGCCGGCGTGGCCGACGGATCGCAGTCGGCGATTCTCGAGCAAGTACACAACGGCGTAGCCATCCGCATGGCGGTCGTCGAGCGGGCTCTTACGGCACAGATTGGAGGCCGCGCATGACGGCTCTGGTGATTCGTGGCGGCCACCTCATCGATCCGGCCGCCGGCGTAGACGCTCTCAAGGACATTCTCCTCAAAGACGGCCGCGTGGCCGAAATCGCCTCTCCCGGCAAGCTGAAATCGGTTGAGGGCGCAGAAGTGCTGGATGCAACGGGATTGACTCTTGCGCCGGGCCTCATCGACATTCACGTCCACCTGCGCGAGCCCGGTCAGGGCTACAAAGAGACCATTGCCACCGGCACAGCCGCGGCAGCCGCCGGAGGCTTTACTTCAGTAGCCGCGATGCCCAACACCACGCCGGTGAACGACTCCGTGGAAATTACCCGGTGGATGCAGTCCCCGGAGCGCAACGCATCCATCCGCGTCTTTCCCATCGCCGCCGCCACGCGCGGGTCAAAGGGCGAAACCATCAACGACTACGCGGCGCTCAAGTCCGCCGGCGCAGTGGCCGTCAGCGACGATGGGCGTCCGATTCTAAAAGACAGCGTGATGCGCGAAGTTCTGGTCGCCGCCACGCGCGCCGGTCTCAGCGTCATTCAACACGCTGAAGACACGCGCCTCACCCAGGGCGCCAGCATGAACCTGGGGCCCGTCTCGTTCAAACTCGGCCTGCGCGGCATGCCCGCCGAAGCCGAATCCAGCATGGTCGAGCGCGACATCCGCCTGGTGACCGAACTCCGCGACCCCCGCGCCCACCTGCACGTAGCCCATACCTCCACAGCCGCCGCGCTGGCCGCCGTCCGTCAAGCTCGCCGCAGCGGGCTGCGCGTCACCTGTGAAGTTGCTCCGCACCACTTCCTGCTCACAGAAGAGCACGTAGGGCTCTACGACACTCATGCCAAGATGTGTCCGCCGCTGCGCTCGGCCGCCGACCGGGACGCCATCATCGAGGGCATTCTCGACGGCATTGTGGATGCTATCGCCACCGACCACGCGCCCCACGCCACCCACGAGAAGGAAGTCGAGTTCGAGCACGCCCCCAACGGCATCACCGGCCTTGAAACCGCCCTGGGCCTCTCACTCTACTGGCTGCACAAGGAATGGAAGCTGCCTTTGGGCCGCGTCCTGAGCCTGCTGAGCGCCCAACCCGCCGCCCTGCTCGGCCTGAAGGGCCGCGGTACGCTCGCCGTGGGCAGCTTCGCCGATGTAGTCGTCTTCGACCCCAAAGCCGAGTGGACCTACCGCGCCACCGAGGGCAAATCGAAGTCGCGCAACACCCCCTTCGACGGCTGGACCATGCAGGGCAAAGTTCGCTGGACCATCAGCGAAGGGCGGATCGCCTACAACGCGGAGACGGCGTAAATCCACACAAAAGGGATACTCCAGGCCTCGATTTTGAGGCTTGGAGTAAGCAGGCTGCGGAAAAGGCCTGAATTTAGTTAGATGCCTTGATAGAGATGCGGCAGGGGCTAAAGCCCAGGTTTGCTTTCAACGGTTTGCGGCCCGACTGAAGTCGTGCCCTGACACAAAAATCGTTTGTGGACTTCGAACGATGAGTTTTTCCGCAGCCTGTAAATCTAGTTAATGTTATACTTTGATATAATTTTGTCTTTGAGGGCATCATGCACACCACAAACCTGCGCAAAGTCGGCGGCTCCATTATGCTGGCTGTGCCGCCCGTTCTCCTCAATCTTTTGCAATTGAAGGCAGGCGCCACAGTTGCTGTGGATGTTGAAGGTGGGCGTCTGGTCGTCGAGGCAAAGCCGCGGCCTCGGTACACAATGGCGGAGCTGCTGGCCGAATGCGACTACTCCCAACCAATGTCGCCGGAAGTCCGGGAGTGGCTCGATGCGCCGCCCGCTGGGCGTGAGCTGATATGAAGAGGGGCGATATCTACCTGGTCTCGCTTGATCCTACGATGGGGCACGAACAGCGCGGCCAGCGGCCCGTTCTGGTTATATCGCCGACAGAATTCAATACGGCGACAAAGCTGCCCGTAGTCTTGCCGATCACAAGCGGCGGTGAATTTGCCCGGCGCATCAGCTTCGCTGTCCCAATTGCGGGAATCGAGACGCCTGGAGTTGTACGCTGCGACCAGCCGCGTGTGCTCGACCTACAGGCGCGAGGCGGCAGGAAGGTGGACACACTTCCGCAGGGAATCCTGGACGAGGTGTTGGCCAAGGTTGCAACGCTGTTCGAATAGCTGCCAGGGTTGATGAGTGCAGTGCTCTCAAGTCGAGCAGCAACTTCCGGCGAAGGGCGCATCGCCTACAACAGCTTGCCTTGACGAAATTGTTATACCCGGATAATATTATTTTATCCGGGTATAACTCGTCTGAGAGGCACCGCGTTGAACAATCCCTCGCCCATTCTTTGCACCGCTTTTGCCGGTCCGCGACTCATAGCCTTCGGCTGTCTGCAAGAGGTCGCGCTCAAGGCGCAGGAGTCCGAGAGCCGCGATCCCTCCGCTCCGGTACTAATCTTCGACGACCTCACCAGCAACGTGATCGAGGTGGACCTTCGCGGCACTCCCGCGTCCCTTGTGGAGCGCCTGGCGGCAATCGAAATCTATGCCACGCCCCCCACTGAACCTGCCGCCGCCGAAGAATGTGCGCGCAAGCCCGGTCGTCCGAAGTTGGGCGTTGTGGCCCGCGAAGTGACCTTGTTGCCGCGTCACTGGGATTGGCTGGCGAGCCAGCCCGGAGGGGCCTCGGTTGCTCTGCGCAAGTTGGTAGAGGAAGCCAGAAAGGCAAATCAAGGCCGAGATCGCCGCCGCCGGGCGCAGGAAGCTACTTACCGGTTCATCTCCGCCATGGCGGGCAACGAACCCGGCTTTGAAGAGGCGACGCGAGCACTCTTCGCGGGTAACCAGCCACGCTTCGCGGAGCTGGTTGAAGCCTGGCCCATCGATCTGAGAAACCACGCGAAGAAGTTGGCCTCTGCTGCATTTTCCGCGCTGGACCAGGCGCTTCTGGCCGATTGAGCACTCGTCAGGCGACACCGGGAGACCAATGAAGGGGATTCACAATGCAATCGACTACGGACAGAAAAGCGGCAATCCGGAAATTCAAAGAGCGGGAGCCTCTGCGCGGCGCCTTCGCCGTGCGGTGCCTGGCAACCAGCCGGGTCTGGGTCGGCTCTTCCCCGAATCTCGACGCAGCGAAAAACGGGCTCTGGTTCACGCTGCGGCTTGGCAGCCATCCAGTCAAGTCGCTGCAGAGCGAATGGAACGCCCACGGCGAAGCAGCATTCCAGTACGAGATTCTGGAGAAGCTCGAGAGCGATCTGCATCCGATGACCGTCGGCGATTTGCTCAAAGAGAAGAAGAGCTACTGGGTTGCGCAACTGGCCGCCTACCCACTGTATTGAACACTTGATCTGCCTGGCTGTCGCCTACCCCTTACGCCGGTAGAGTATCTGGAACTCATACCCAGGATTAGCGGGGAACAGACTCGCCACATGGCGTAGTCTCTCGGCCAGCGCCGGGGCGGCCAGCAGCGGGTACTCGCGCTCGCGCAGATCGTGATAATCGAAATCCACAGCGAGCGACAGCATGTAGACGGCCAGGGAATCGGAGAAGGCCGACTCGTAGTAGACGTTGCGGGCGCGCTCGTCAATGCCCTTCTGGCTGGTGTGGCTGTCCATGGCGCGGCGTCGGGTTTCCCAGGCGTCCTGGCTGGTTTCGCCCCGCACCTGGGCCTCAGCCTGCGCCCACGCCAGAGAAGCAAAGCTCTCCGGCACTCCAGCTGCCTCCACAAAGTTGTGGGCTACGTTGATGAGAAACTCGAAGGCCATGCCGAACCGGTCCTCGACCAGTCGCGTCGAGAGAAAAACCGCCTCTGTGGTGCCGAAGACCGCGTTCCGGTGGCAGATGGCGCGGTCGCCCAGATCCACCGTGTACCCCGGAGCGATCATGATGTCGCCGGTGTCGGCGATCGCCAGGGGAACGAAGTAATAGGCGCGCTGGGCCAGAGCCGCGGAGAGCGTTGCGGGCACAGCGCCCACCAACCGCTCCAGGTCAGTCTCGGAGATACGGGTTTCGCCCCATGCCGCGTAGTGGATACCGTTGGACGCCTGGATCACGTTCACCAGGGTGGCGACCTTCTCAGCGTGCAAAAGTTCGAGTTGTGCGGTGCCGGTCATGAATCTGTATTCTAGAGCAATTCCGGGATTACCGTACGCTGGTAAAATTCAAACGAGGTTGCCGCTCCCTGATGGTCGCATCAACTCCGCCCGCTGCCTTCGAAGAATACCAATCCTGGAATTGCTATAGACGAACGAGGTCGAAAAGATGATGCAATCCGCAAAAACCGGGCGTCTCGGCGGTGGAAGATTTCTCGGATTCCCGCTGCAGGGCTTTGGGCTGTTCACCAGCCTGCTGCTGGCGCTTGCGGCTGCGTTCTTCACTTTTTTCGCAACCACGACCATCGCGATCTTTGCGTTGCTGGCGTGGAAGGCATTTGGCGGCCACGCCATCGACTTCGCCGACAGCTACCGCTACGTTGGATTTCCGGCCGGCCTGGTTGTGCTGATTGTGGCCTTGCCGGTCTTCGGCACTCTCTGGATACGGGCCAAACTGCACAAGTAATCTGCGACGGACGCCTGCGGCAGAGGCTTAACTTTCGGCTGGTTTCCGGTCTTCGCTGCCCACCTTCGCCAGCTTGATTCTGCTCGCAAGGCCCACTTTTGACAGCAGCCAGATGCCCCAGTAGTTGGGATCGACCTCGTACCAGGCCATGCCATGCCGCGCGGAGACGGGATTCGCATGGTGGTTATTGTGCCAGCCTTCGCCGCCGCTCACCAGCGCCACCCACCAGTTATTGCGGGAGTCGTCGCGGGTTTCAAAGCGCCGGCGGCCCCACATGTGAGTTGCTGAATTGACCAGCCAGGTGGCGTGCAGCCCCAGCGTCACGCGCATAAAGGCGCCCCATAACAGCATGCCCACAGCGTTCTCCCAGCCGCCCCAGATCCAGCCTAGGCCGAACAGAGCTACGCCGCTGGCGACGAGCGGAATCCAGTGGAATTTGCTGAGCCACACCAGGAAGCGGTCGCGCGAGAGGTCAGGAACATAGCGGGCCAGCACCTCAGTCTGGGCGTGCAGCGCATTGCCCCAGATAAGCCAGCCAGTGTGCGCCCACCACCCGCCCTCGCGAGGAGTGTGCGGGTCGCCTTCATGGTCGCTGAGCTGGTGATGCACGCGATGCGTCGCGACCCAGAAGATTGGCCCACCCTCAAGCGACAGAGTGGCGCAGATCGCCATCACACGTTCCAGCCACTTGGGGACCTGGTAGCCGCGATGCGTCAGCAGCCGGTGATAGCACATGCCGATGCCGACATTGATGGCCACCACATACAACACCACAGCCACCACCAGCCGCTGCCAGTTGAAGAAGAACAGAGCCGCCAAAGCGCCTATGTGGAAAGCCACCATCACGCCAAGCGTAAGCCAGTTGATCCCCATGCCGGCCGCCGCGGCGCGGCCCATGCGCACTTCCTGCCGCGCAGGCACTGCGCCAACTGCCGCAATGTCAGCAGAGACTGGGATGTCGGGGATTGGTAATGTCGGGTCCAGGGTTGCCGTTGCCGAAGAGTGTGCGGATGCTGCGGATGCCATGTTTAGGGAAGAACCTCGAAGAGTGGCGACAGGTCAACTCTATTCTTCATTGTATAGGAGGTTCGGTAATTAACCACACGTCGCACCAATTTGTCTGTGATAAGGCTAACATTTTCTGCAATTTGTGAGCAGTATTGCTCAATTATCAGGCCGCAACCTGCGTTTCTTCGGGTCCCTGTGCACTTTCGCTATTACTGTGAAGTTCCGTGCCCCATCCATTCCCGCGAATTTTGCGGGAATGGGTGGGAAAGAATGTCATTCTTTCCTCGCAGGATCAATAAAGACGAATCTCCTGTGCCAATGTTTTTCAGTGCAGTCTTGGAGACTCGACCAGACAGGTATGAATCAAGGCCGTGGCAATACCGCCGGGAGAAATAAATTCAGCCGGCTTTTGCTCAACGAAGAGTAACTTCGATTTCGGTTGCTGGCTTCGGGTTGCGCAGAGTTACGGCCCCATCCACAATGAGAGAGGGCTCGCCATTGATTCGCACCGATTCAGCCTGCTGTCCGGGCGCAAGAGGCAAACGGACCGAGAGAGCGGGCACCAGTCCGCCGGTCGTTTCAATGTGGACGGTGAGCCTCTTCTCACCAGGCCGGAGCGCGCGGAAAGAGACAGCGGAGCCAAAGGTCGTCGGCGCTGCGTCCACCTTGATTTCTTCTCCAACTTCAATCCAGTTTGCGGGGATTCCGCTCAGCAGCATGAGCGTGTCGCCGTCTTCGCGCAGCAGCATGTCGCGCACCAGCAATACAAGATTCGCATTGGCCCAGGCTTCGGGCTGGTCGCCGGTGCCGTGGCCGTTTTCCACCTTGTTGGGGTTGCCGGTATCGCAGGCCATGGCGAGCCGCTTGTCTACCTTGATCTCTTCCTTGAAGACGTTGGTTCCGTAGCTGTGATTGAGCGTGGCAGTTAGCAGCGAGACGGTCTTGTCCACGTCGCCGCGGCGCAGGTAGATCCCGGCCACGTTGAGCGATTCGCCCGGCCACACCCCGGCGCGGCCCATCCAGGCCATGTTCGTTGGCAACCCTTGCAGTTCAGTGCGGCGCATGTGAGCCAGCAGGTTGCTAACCCACGGGTGATCGGCAGAAAGCAGGCCCACAGGATACACGGCCACAAAACTCTGTGACGCGGCGCCATCGGGCAGGGTGGGCATCGCTGGCAGGTAGGGAGCGTCCTGCTTTTCCAAAGCAATGGCCCGCTGCATGGAGGTGAGTATTGCGTCTTTGTAAGCAGCATAGGCAGCCCGGTAGCGCGTAGCCTCGTCCTGTCTGCCTAGTTCCGCCGCAGCTTTTGCCGCCAGGTCGATGGTGTAGAGAGCCCACACGTTATGCGGAAACGGGTGGCCCTCGGGCAGTCCGCTGTCGCCATAGCTCCAGGGGAGCAGGCCGTACCAGGAGTGCTTCTCGCCGGGGTTCAGCGCAGGCTCGACTTCGTCGGAACACTTCCACGGAATCTGGCGCTGAATCGGTTGAACGGCCTTCGGCGCATCGTCGGGAACCATCGACTCTTCGCGATGCAAAGCAACCCAATCCGCCGCGCGCGCAAGGTGCAGATACGTTGTGGCTAGCCACTGCCGGTCGCGTGAATAGAGATAGTAGTCCCACACTGCGCCCGCGTTGCCACCGATGTTATCCCATGCCGGCCAGCCGCTGGTCACCGGCCAGTCCCACTCGCCATCGTCTTTTTGCAGGCTCAGCGTGTGGCGCACGGTCTCCTTGCCGATGCCGAGATAACCCGCCGCTTCAATGGCACGCCCCTGGAAGTATTCGCCGCGCCCCCAGAACTCGCGATAGACTCCAGGCCCGTCCAGCGCCCACAGCTCGCCGGCCCCATCCCGTTCTGTAAGGATGAGCGTGTAAGCCAGCGACGATAAGTAGAAGTCCTCAAGTTCCTTTACGCGCGTGGGCAGCTTGATCCGCATACCCTTGGCCCAGAACGCATCCCAGGACTGGTGCGCTTCGGCCAGCAGCTCCGGCCCGCTTGTGGCAGGCAGCGCGGACTCTTTCGCTGCCGGGTAATCGTAAGGCACCCGTACAAGAAACGATGCGGTCCCATGTGCGGCAATGGTGCGGAGGTCTGTGAGTTCGAATCCCCGCGCCTGGATCGACGCTGCTTGAGAGGCGTCCTCGGGCGTCAGGGTGGCGAGTAGATAACCGTCGTGCGTATCGAGATGAGCCTGGCTGGCATGGGCTGGCAAATTGCGCTGCTTGCCGCTGAGACGCAGTTCCACATCTGCGGCACTGTCTCCGGAGTTCTTGACGACCACCCAAACCACATCCAGCGGAATCCCGTGGTCTGTCGCGGCGAAAGCAGTTTCTTCGGCGGCGAGTTGCCCTTGCGTCAGATGCGTGACCACAAATGGATAGCGGCCTTCGTCCAGATTCTGCGTGGTGGCGTGGAAGGCTTCGCGCTGTGAGCCACTTTCCGCGCTGAGTTGAATGCCCAAGGCCCCGTCCATCTGCGCGCTGAATCCGATGGGCACGTCCTTGCCCTTGCGCGCCAGGCTCCACTGCGACCACTTCAGATTGCCCTCACGGTCAACAATGGTTTTGTGATCGCCCATAGGCAAGCCGATCAGGCTTTGCGCGTCCACATTGGCATATTCATGCGTCACGTGCAGCGCGGTTTGCGCGGCAGCCGTTGCCGCCAAAGCAAGCAGCGACAGAAAGGCGCTTCGCACAAATGTGCCTTGGAACGGAGACAGTGCTTTCATGGGTGAACTCCACGGCGGAAAAGCCAATTCTAAGCTCTCCGCCGTAGAGTCCCCTATTTGCTGGCCTCGGCCATAATCTCTCCGGCCCCGCTGGCAAACAGCTTGTCCACCTGCCCGCGCAGCACGCGGTACAGTGCGAACTGGCGCTGCGTAGAGCCGCGCAGCTCGAAGAGGAGTTCGCCGCGGTTGTCGGCCATTGCGTCCACAGCGTCCACTAGGCGCATGCGTGGCGTCATGTCCAGGTGAGCGGCATCGGTCACGCTCTTCAGTAGCACCATCAGGTTGCCGTAGAGGTCCGGCTGAGCGACGAGCGTGACAAATTTCTCCTGCGCGCCCTGGCCGTCGGTGTGCGCCGTCAACACCAGCGTGGCGCCTGAGCTGTAAGCCAGCTCGAACACCCTGAACCGCTCATCCAAAAGCGGCGCGGGCTCCGGCGGTGCGGGAGGCGGAACAGGCTTTCTCGCTTTCGTGTGCACTGCCGTCCGTTTAGGGGCAGCGGGAGGCGGAGGCGGATTCAGCCCCAAAGCATCGCGCGCAATATCCTCCAGGGCCGACTTCATCTTTCCTTCGTCTTCCGCGTTGGCCCATGCAAAGCTCCACAAGTGCTCCGGGCCGCTCTTCTCGTCGGAGACGGCCACGGCCTGTTGCATGTCTGGTGGCATACCCATCAAGCTCGGAATAACAGCAAGGCTGTCCGCCGTCGACTTGCCGCGCTTGAGCTTTGGCCGGTCCGGATCGGTTACATCCGCCACCGAATCCACGTGGCCAACATCTTCCACTTTCTTTTTGTCCTTCTTCAGTACCGGCCGGTCAGGATCGCCTGGCGATCCGCTACTGCTCGACGGATCCTCACTAGAAGCTTTCTTGTGCAGCGTGGGCCGGTCAGGGTCGGGCACTGAGCCGGTGTCTGCCGCACCGGTGTCCCCGCTGCTGCCGGTATCGCTCTTGCTATCGCTCGTGGTCTTCTTGTGCAATGTGGGCCGGTCCGGATCTGTAGCCGGAGCCTGTCCGCCCGAGTCCGTTTTGGAACTGCCAGTACCCGATGCAGGCGTGTCGCCGCCTGAGTGCGGCTTGCGGTGCAGCACCGGCCGGTCGCTCTGCACATCGTCGCCCCAAGGCTGGTCTTTCGCAGCCTGAGCCGCCGCGGATGCTCCTGGCTTGGCGCGGGCAACAGGCAACGGCTTAAACGCACCGTATCCCACCCACGAGCCCTGCTCCTGCCCGGCGTTCTTGATGTCGAACAGCCCTACCGTCTTGCCGTTCTCCTTCAGCTCGTACTCCACCTCGCCGGCCAGAGACAGCGGTGCGGGGCGTGCCAGGTAGATGCCGCCGTCCTGCAATAACTGTCCGTCGAATACGCTTACCGGCACCATGCGGCTGGCCTTGGGATGGCTTTGTTCGCCGGTCCACTCGAGCACGGCGACAGACCGCAAACTGGGAGTGTTCTTGCCGGGTTTCGCCACCTGGCCGGGGTATTGTGCGCCTGCCTGAAGCGTCGCCAGAGCCGCCAGAGCCGCCATGGCAGCCAGCACCGTTGGCCGAATGAGTAAAAGACCCGTCTTGCTCAATGACAGCTGCCGCCCGCCTCGGGAATAATCGAACCTGATGGCCACCAAAGGCCCTCCATCCACCATACGAGGAATTTCCCCATGGAACTCAATGACAAAGTAGCCGACTTCACTCTCCAGACCGACGAGGACAAGACCGCGAGCCTGTCAGACTACGCCGGAAAGCCAGTCGTACTCTTCTTTTACCCTAGAGCGGATACTCCTGGCTGCACCATCGAGGCCTGTGGTTTCCGCGACACATTCAAAAAGCTCCAAACCGCCGGCGCCGTGGTGCTCGGCATCTCCCGCGACACACCCAAGGCCCAGGCCAAATTCCGCGCCAAGTACGACCTGCCTTACACGCTCCTTGCTGATGTAGACGAGAAAGTCTGCAATCAGTTTGGGGTGATGAAGGAAAAGAACATGTACGGCAAGAAAGTATGGGGCATAGAGCGCACCACTTTTCTGATCGGCCCGGATCAAACTCTGCTGCATATCTTTCCCAAGGTCAAGCCCGAGGGGCACGCGGAAGAGGTTCTGGAAATCCTCAGAGAATGGAAAAAGGCCCACAAGTAGTCGGGAAACACCGCTTGCCGCAGCCCCCGGGCGGCCTGCTTCCCCGCGCCTTCTTTGAGGCTCCCGCGGACCAGGTGGCCCCGCGCCTGCTGGGCAAGCTGCTGGTGCACGCGACGGCCTCCGGGTTGCTGGCCGGGCGCATTGTCGAGGTCGAAGCCTATCTCGGCCCGCACAACGACCCGCCCGACCCGGCCGCCCATTCCTATCGCGGACCCACCCCGCGCAACAGTGTCCTGTTTGGCCCCGCCGGGCGCGCGTATGTCTACTCAATCTATGGCCGCTACTTCTGCATGAACGTCTGCTGCGAACCCGAGGGCCAGGCCGGATGTGTTCTGCTGCGCGCGCTGGAACCATTGGCCTTGGCAGGGGACTCGGGCCTCGCGCAAATGGCGCTGAATCGCGGCCTGGCGCAGGGTGAGCATGGCTGCAAGCTTACCTCCGGGCCCAGCCGTCTCTGCCAGGCGCTCGCGCTCTCGCGGCTCGTCCACAATGGCCTCGACCTGCTCGATCCTGACTCGCCGTTGCAGTTGCGCGATGACGGCTACCCGGTCCACGAAGTGCTGGTAACCCCCCGTATCGGCATCAAGCACGCGGTCGATTGGCTCCTGCGCTTCGCCCTCCCAGGACACGATTGCGTCTCCGGCCCTGCGAAGATGACAAAAGGTTTAATAGGAAAGCGCATCTTTATTCGGTAGAATTCCGTCCATCAGATCAGTAGTCATCCCACTCCAAAAGGAAACCCGCACGTGAGAGTCTCTTCCCTATCCCCACTTGCTGCCGCGATGGCCCTGTTCGCCGTCGCCGTTTTCACAGTTGCCCAGGCTCCACCAGTCCAATCGCCGCATGGTGACCCCCAGCCGCCGCGCGTCTTTCCCGCGCCCACCAATCTGAAGGTCCTGCCCAAAACTCTCACCGGGCAGCAGGTCCACGACATCATGGAGAATTGGGCCGGCTCGCTCGGCGTCCATTGCGACACCTGCCACACTTCGGACCCCAACAACCTCGGCCCCAACGGCCGCCCGCGCCTCAAGTTTGACGACGACTCAAAGCAGGAAAAGCTCACTGCCCGCCTCATGCTCAAGATGACTGAGGACATCAACAACAACTACGTGAGCATGATTCCCAAAGACAAGGACCATGACCATGAGATGGAAGCGGGCGAGCATCACGGCTTGCCGGTAACCTGCGGCACCTGCCATCGCGGCCACCAGCACCCTGAGGAGTACGTCATCCCCAAGGAAGCCCCGCGCCGGCCCGAAGGCACGCCACCCGCTATGCCGCCCATGGGCAAGTAAGTTAGTGTGAAATCGCTCGTTGCTCCCAAGAACTCGGTGCCCCATCCATCCCGCGCTCTTTGCGGGATGGGTGGGAAAGCAACCAACTCAACCGCGCCAACGTCACGCCTCACGGTTTCCAGACAAACGTGGCCACCGATCCAGCAGGCAACACGGTGGCCGCTGCTTTTCCATGAAAGCCGATGCGGAAGTTCTGGCTCGTGCCCCCCATGTTCACCGCGTACAGAACGATAGTCCCGTCCGTATTGCGAAAGGCGACGTCTTTCAACTGCGTCTGCGCCGGCTCGTCTGAAGCGATCCGCACGGCGCCCGGCAGCAGGAACTTGCTGGCATGGCCCAGCACGTAATAGTCCAGCTCGTTCTTGACCTTCGGACTCTCGGGGTTGGTCAGGTCGATCGTCAATAGCCCCCTGCACGTGTCGCAGCCGCCCACATGCGGGCCGTGGTTCTGGTCCGTGGCCAGCGCCCACAGCACATAGCCCCGGGCCCAATTGCGCATCACGGCCACCAGCTCGGCGGCCTCCTCCGCCATCACGTTGCCCTTTTGCCAAGTGCCGCCGCTCGACTCCGTCACCCACTGGTCCTTCTCTGGAAACTCGTCGTGGATCTTCGTCATTACGGCAGGGTCGCCCCCGTAGTGGTGCCAGGCAGTTCCCGCGGCCAGCGCGCCCGCCTTCGCGTCTTTCAGCACCGTCTCGGGATAATCGGGCCGGTCCCAGTTATGGTCGTAGGCCATCACTTTCGTCTTCAGGCCGGCGGCGGCCATCGCCGGGCCCAGCGCATTCCCAAAGAACGCGGCCTGCTCCGTCGCCAGCATCTGCATCCCGCTGTAAGTGGGCGGCGCATACAGCGGCTCGTTCTCCACGCTCAGCGCCGACACCGGAACCCCCGCCGCCTGGTAGCCTTCAACCGTCTTGACCAGATAGTTCGCAAAAGCCGGGTAAAACTCCGGCCGCAGGCTCGACGGCTGTTTCGTCTCCGGATTCGAGCCCAGCATTGAATTCGACGTCTTCATCCACCCCGGCGGGCTCCACGGCGTCACCATCACGTGCATCGCGGGATTGATCGCCAGCGCCTTCTTCAGCAGCGGCAGAATGTACTCCTCATCGTGGCTCAGCGAGAAGTGCTCAAGCTTCGCGTCCGCAACCCCGTCGGGCGTGGCGCAAGCTTTGTCCGTTTGCTGGCAGAGGTCGTCGTAGGAGTAGAACGTCACCGCCAGATCGGACGACCCAATCGGCTGCCGCAAAAAGTTCACGGCGATCCCGTCCTTGCGGCTGAACAGTGTCTTGAACACCTCATCCGTCTTTGCCGCGCTAAGTTTTTTCCCGAAGAGCCACGCGGCAGAATCGGTCAGCGACGCGCCGAATCCGTCTATCTCCTGATAGCGTTTTGCGTCGTCTACGGTAACCAGCGGCAACACTGCGTCCGGGCCGGCCTTCGCCGAGAAGTGCAGCTTCTGCCGCTGCGACAGGGCTTCCAGCAGATCCGGCGTGGTCTGGTAAACAGCAATGGACTGCGCGCCCGCCGCGGCGAAAGCGACAAGTGCAAAACAGGCAGTAAGAAAGGCGCGACGCGGCATGGAACCTCCTTCAATCTGAAGAAGAATCCTAGAGCATTTGCGGGGCTTGCGGGAGAGTATTTGGTCAGTGCCTGTGGTGCAATTTCCGAGTAGGTGACGATCCGACCGGAATGCCTCTTCAGGCAATTCAGGCCATCAACGGCAAGTCCACGGCATAGACTGTTGCAAATGACTTCCACGCAGGCTGTCCGCTTCAAAAATCAGATCGTCGCACTCTGGAAGAGATTTCTGTCGATCCGTAAAAAGGATTGGGAACTGAGCGACTACCCGGTTGTGATTCGCGAGCACGAATTTGACGCACACTTCAGCAGTGCGCGATTTAAACAGCATCGCTTTGTCGCGTACATCGTCAACTGGGCCGTAACGGGGGGCGGTGAAACGCCAGAAGATGCTTTGCGGAATCTCCAGATCAACTTTCAAACAATCAGGGACAGAAGGAGGTTAGAGGGAAAGCCCATGATTCGCCCAGGGGTCAATGGACCAATAGAGTTTGCCACTCAAGAACTCATTTCTGCGAATCCAGAACTGAACGAAGATTTCATCCGAAGAGTGTTGAATCTAGACTGGGTTTGGATCTCGGACGAGTCTAGCCTCTGGGATTTCCATACCGACGACACCAACGAGAAAATGTGGGCCAAGATCTTAGAGGTCTACGGTGTAGATGTTTCAGATATTGAATCGGCAAGGCTGTCGGAGATTCTCAATCGGATAGCGGCAACGGGTTGGTCGGCAGATGGTGTTCCGGGCAAGTGACCGCCAACTCGTCTCCAACCCGGCTTTGGCTCTTCTCTTCTCCCAACCAGTACGACATTGGTCATGTCTTGTCCGGATTCTCGCCGTACGTACTGATCTTCCTGAAAGCAAACACGAACGCGGAGACCGAGAATACCACAGCAGTTACTGGGGCCAAGATTAGGTCCCATTCCGTCACCTCCCCACGCAGGAAAGTGCTGCAGAGGATGATTGCAGAGACAAATCCCATGACAGCCGCAAAGGCGGCAGCAATACCGGACATCAATATCGCAAAGATATTCTCGCCAACCGTGGATTTCATGAATGGATACATCTTAGTCCAGCCCGAAGGGTTTTTGGTGAGTGACCGCCAACTCGGAAATTATGCAATCCCAGGTCTCAAGAGCGAGACCTGGGCCACGCCAGAAGACGAGGGTTCACGGCTCGGACTTTGCGAAGAGATCGCTAATGGAGTCGAGGTAAAGTCGCTCAAGCCTCCCGTTCGAGGTGAATTTTGAACGGTAGCCATCGTCAATCACAGCGAAGACCCATGACCACTCAAATGCGCTGAATTCAAAGTGTAGAGAGGCGTTGCAAGGCTCTTCAGAGGCCTTGGCCAATCTAAGGCGCCCCTCCAACCGGAAATCGTCATAGACCTTGAACGGAGAGAGATACCGAGGGAGTGTGTACCTGTGAATAGAAGATCGATTGAGCGTGAATGGCTTTGCTGATGGTGTCAAAACATCCGTTCGGTTGTTTAGAGCAATGATGATATCGTCGCCCTCAATCGTTCTGCCGGTACGGAAATCGTGCTTCTCTAAAGACTGGACTGCTCTGTCCTCAACCAACCGACACGGAACCGCGATTTGTTGAATCGCAACGGAAGCCGGGGAGTCCTGTTGCGCCGTCACCAATGTGTTCACGCACAATAAGGCCGACAGTAACCAATACGCACGATTCATCGAAACATCATAGTTGAAAGTGGTTCCTGTCGTATCACCGGCAACTCGGAGATTACACCATTACTAAGCCAGGCTTTTGTCGCCGCCCGCTCTCACAAAATCCCCGCTCTTCCCCCCCGACTTCGCCTCAAGCTGCACGTTGCGAATCACAATCGCCTTGTCCAGCGCCTTGGTCATGTCGTAAACCGTGAGCGCAGCCACAGCCGCTGCCGTCAGCGCTTCCATCTCCACGCCTGTCGGTCCTGTTGTCGCGGCGGTCGCCGTGATGCGCACGCCTCCATCGGCTACCTCCGTCCGCACGTCCACATGCGTCAGCGGCAGCGGATGGCACATGGGAATCAGATCGGCGGTGCGCTTGGCCGCCTGAATGCCGGCGAAGCGCGCCACCTCCAGCGGGTTGCCCTTGGGGTTCGAGGGCAAGGCCGCCAGCACAGCGGCGGATAGCTCCACAAACGCCGATGCCTTCGCCGTGCGTCGCGTGGCCTGCTTGGCGCTCACATCCACCATGCTGGCCTGGCCGGCTTCATTGAAGTGTGAAAGCTGCGAGTCTTCAGGCATGGCGCTCCTCAAGTAAGCAAGATGCGGACAATCGCGCCCGCGCCGTTGTCCTTGGGGCGCGAGGCTTCCTCGGGCATCACCAGGAAGCAGTTGGAGCGCGCCATGGCGACCAGATCGCCCGACCCCTGCCAGGGAACCAGCGCCACCTCCGGCAATTCGCCGGCCGCTCCGAAAGTGCAGTGCGCGGGCAGAAAGCGCGTGAGGCCCGCCTTGCCGCACTTTTCAGTCTTTGGGGCCAGCCGCGCCAAGGCGAAGCGCGGGCCGTTGTCCGGATTGCCGGCAAGCGCCGCCAGCACTTGGACGGCGAAAAGCTGAAAAGTTACAGCCGAAGACACAGGGTTGCCGGGTAATCCAAAGAACGGCAATGGCCGCGCCGCGCCGGTCGTCCGCGAGTCGTGATTGAGGTTTCGCGTAAGCTCCCCGAAGACCAGCGGCTTGCCGGGCTGCATGCGCACTCCGGTGAAGTGGAAACGCGCGCCAATGCGCGCCAAGGCCGGCTCCACCAGGTCGAACTTGCCCGCCGAAACGCCGCCAGTGATCAGCAGCAGGTCTGCCTCGGCAGCCTGCGAAAGAGCGGTGTCCAAAGCCCGGGCATTGTCGGCAGTGGTCGGCAGAATCCAGGGCTCGCCGCCCGCGGCCACCACCATCGCGGCCAGCATCGGGCCGTTTGAGTTGCGAATTTGGCCCGGAGCCGGCACGGACTTCACCGGCACAAGTTCGTCGCCGGTGGTGAGAATGGCTACGCGCGGCCGCGCAAAAACCTCAAGGGCCGCATGTCCGCAGGCCGCCGCCAACGCTATCTGCGTGAATGTGATCGAGGTGCCGGCAGGGAGCAGTTCATCGCCTTTGCGCGCCTGTGCGCCCTGCGCCACAATGTTTTCGCCCTCCGCAATCGTCCGCGGCGGAGGAAGCCGGATCTGTCCTCCGGTTGTCTCCACATGCTCCAGCATCACCACGGCATCCGCGTCGGCCGGCACCGGAGCCCCGGTCATGATCTCCCACGCCGCACCCGGCGGCAGCGGTCCGGACGGGCCGTCGCCCGCCCGCGTCGTCCCCGCAATGGCCAGCGGTACATGAGCCGATGCTTCAACAGAGCGGCATGCAAACCCATCGCGCGTGGAGCGGGCAAAAGGCGGCTGATCGCGATCGGCGCAGAGAGGCTTGGCCAGCACTCTGCAGGTTGCGCGCCCCAGCTCGATGCGCTCCACAGACAGCCGGAATCGACCCAGTTCAGCGGCGTAAGCGGCGACAAGCGCCGCGGCTTCTTCGTAACTGGGCAGAGTAGAACTCATGCAATGGATTGTAGAGCTTCAGGACGGGCCGATTTATTTTTCAGCAGAGCCGCATGCGGGGAAGGGCCGAAAGAGACAGGCCAAAAACACGAAGGGCGCGCCCGTCTGCCGGGTGCGCCCTTCACTAAGAAGACCTCGGAGCCTGCTTACTTTTTGGCTGGCTTGGGGGCCTTGAAGTTGGACTCGACCTTCTGTCCAGCCTGATCCAGAATGCCCTTGACCTCACCGGCATACACGCCCGTGGGAGCAAGCGCCAGGTACTTCTGGTACGCATCGGTGCAGTCCTGAGGCAGGACGATCCGGTTGGTCTTGGGGTCGATGGTTGCGTTCTGAATAAGCCCCTGGCCCTTGATGTAGTAGAGGATGGGCTGATTCGGATCGATCAGGAGGGCCTGGTCGGCGGCTGCCACCTGGGCTGGTCCGTTCTTCTCCTGGAAGAAGATCACGGCCTCATTGCGAAGATGGAAGGCTGCCCGTGAAGGATCGGCCTTGGCTGCCGCGTCAAAGGCGGCATTCGCTTCAGTAACCTTGTTGGTGCGCGCGTAAATTTCGCCCAGGCCGGCCTCGGCCACGCCGATCACTTCCGGCTTCGGCTTCTTGGCTCCGGACTCGAGTGCAAGCGCCTTCTTGTAGGTCGCTTCCGCGTCGTCATACTTCTTCAGGCCAACCTGTGCCCGGCCCAGATTGGTCCAAAGAATGGACTCGTCCGGCTTGAGGGCGGCGTCCTTCTGCATCAGGGTTTCAATGTCGCCGTACTTGGCTGTCCGGATTTCCAGTGCCTTGGCTTCAACGGTTTCTCTGGTCGCTGCTGCGCCCAGTTCCTGGGTTGCCGTTGCACGCGCGTTTTCCGCGTCCTTGATGTCCTGGTTTACCACGCGAAGGTCTGCATTCAGGCTATTGATCACCTGGTTCGCCTTCATCGCTTCGGCATTGGACTTCTTCAGGTCTTCCAAGGCCTTCTTCTGCTCCGCCGGAATCTTGTCAATGAACTCCTGTCGCGACATATCGATGTCCGCCAGCGTGTCCTGATCAATCAGAACCTTCACGGCGCGGATGTCGTCGACCATTTTGCCGGGAGGTGTATCGGGCGCGCGGTAAATCACCATGTAGGTGCCGGGCGTTGCTTCGCCCTTGTAGTCGCCTTTCGCGTCGACCGGGAAGTTGAACTTCAGCGTAGTTCCGCCGTCGGTGGAGAGGCTCACCGTGCCGGCTCCCTGCGGTTCACCGGTCGGATTGGTCACGTGGCCGTGAATTTTACCCATGGGCGCAGTGGCGGCGGGGGTTTGCGCAAGCGCGGGCAAGAAGGCGAAGGCCAGCAGGCCCAGCCAAAGTGAAATAGTGCGTTTCATTCTCTTCTCCTTGGAGCGGCGCGAACGATGCTGCCCGCGGGCTCAATAAATCGTATTTTTCAACTCACGCCGAAGTGGGCCAATGCCGCATTTCCGGCGCCTGTGCCCTTGCGAACCTGTGCCTTGCGGCATACAACTTCCGTGAACGCCGTTAGGCTCCACGGATCGGTTTCTCTGCGGTCAAATAGCCTGCACTGCTTCAGACCCCACTCCGCAGAATGAATTTCTTGGCAGAACCAAAGTTAAATCCAATCGAGCACCCTGCACAAGGGGGGCGGCGCAGGAAGTTCAATCCTGTCCGCGCCAGGGATTGCGCCCATGCCTTATCAGGTGGACGACTTTGCCTGTCCACAAGTTCCATCGCCCGGTCGTCAGGGATCTGGCGCTGAAGCTCGCCTAGCGAGTCCACACTATCATGTTAGTGCGGTTGAGTCGCCCCCGCGTGTGGTCTGTATCACACTCTAAAATAAAAGTATGGCAATGACGATTCGCACCGCCACTGAGGCGGATGTACCCCAGATTTTGACTTTTATACGCGCATTGGCCGCCTACGAGCGCGAACCGGACGCTGTAACGGCGACCGAAGCCGGCCTGTTGCACGACGGCTTTGGACCCAATCCCTTTTATCAGTGCTTGATGGCCGAGCAGGATGGCCGGCCCGCCGGCTTTGCCCTCTTTTTTTTCAACTATTCCACATGGAAAGGATGCCCCGGCATCTACCTTGAGGACATCTTTGTCCAGCCCGAGTTCCGCGGCCTGGGAATCGGCAAGGCACTGCTCCAGCAGGTTGCCGCTGTAGCGGTCCAGAAGGGCTGCCCGCGCCTCCAGTGGGAGGTTCTTGACTGGAATACCCCAGCCATCGATTTCTACCGCGCCATGGGCGCCGAGTTTCTTGACGAGTGGCGCAATGTACGCGTCTCCGGGGATGCCCTCCAGCGCCTCGCCGCAGTGGAGATCGCCCAATGACCCAACACGCCCATCAGCACGCCACCGCGCACTCCGAGCCGAAGGCGGCTGCCCCACCGCAGGTGGTCCGCATCATCGGCGGCGGACTTGCCGGCCCGGAGGCAGCACTTACCGCAGCCCGCCTCGGCTGCCAGGTGGATCTCTACGAAATGCGCGTCGTGGTTGACGGCAAGCCCCGCCTCACCCCGGCCCACCAGACCACCGATTTCGGCGAACTGGTCTGCTCCAACTCCCTCAAGAGCGAATCCCCCAACACCGCCCCCTGGCTCCTCAAGCAGGAGATGCGCCGCGCCGGTTCCGCCCTGCTGCGCATCGCCGACCAGACCGCCGTCCCCGCCGGCCATGCCCTCGCCGTCGATCGCGTCGAGTTCTCCCGCGTCATCTCCGAGGCCATCGCCGCCCAGCCGCTCATTCGCGTCATCCGCGAAGAAGTCACCAGCCTCGCTCCCGACCCGGCTTACGCGCTCACCATTCTCGCCACCGGCCCCCTCACCTCTGATGCTTTGGGCGCTGAAATCGAGCGCCTCACCGGCTCCGGCCATCTGGCTTTTTACGACTCCATCTCGCCCATCGTTGAAGCCGACTCCATCGATATGAACCGCGTCTACATGGCCGCCCGCTGGGACAAGGGAACCGCCGACTACATCAACTGCCCCATGGACCGAGAGGAGTTCGACCGCTTCCTCGACGCGTTGCTCGCTGCCGAGCCCGCCGAAACCAAAGAATGGGAAAAGGCCGACTACTTTGAGGGCTGCCTTCCCATCGAAATCCTTGCCCGCCGCGGTCGCGACACGCTACGATTCGGCCCCATGAAGCCCGTCGGCCTGCGCGACCCCCGCACCGGCAAAACTCCCTGGGCCGTCGTCCAACTCCGCAAGGAAAACGTCCGCGCTGACAGCTACAACCTCGTCGGCTTTCAGAACCATCTCAAATTCGGTGCACAGGCCCACGTCCTCCGCCTCATTCCCGGCCTCGAAAACGCCCGCTTCCTCCGCTACGGCCAGATTCACCGCAACACCTATATCCAGGCCCCGCTCTTGCTCGACGAGTGTCTGCGTTTGAAAAGCCGGGTGCCCCAGGTCTCGCTTTTGAGACCTGGGAATTCGGACGATACCACCCTCTTCGCTCCGTGCCCCATCCATTCCGCGCCTTTTGCGGAATGGGTGGGACAGCAACCAACCATCCTCTTCGCCGGCCAGCTCTCCGGTGTCGAAGGCTACACCGAATCCATCGCCACCGGCCTGCTCGCCGGCATCTACGCGGCAGCCATCGTCCGTGGTGAAGAGCCCGTCCCCGCTCCCCGCACCTCCGCCCTCGGCTCCCTGGTCCACTACATCACCCACGCCGACCCCAAACACTTCCAACCCGCCAACATCACCTTCGATTTATTGGAGCCCCTGGAAGAAGAACTCCGTAAAAAAGTCCGCGACAAAAAGGAGCGCCACCGCCTGGTGTGCGAACGTTCTCTGGCCGCCTTCGACACCTGGTTCAACGCAATGCCTCACGTTTCTGCGGAACTTCGCGCATAGATCTTGCGTAGTTCACTGCTACGCCGTGCCTTCTACGGAGAGGCCTTCCATGCTTCCCATCTCTGCCCCCGATGCCGTTTCGCTTGCCATCCACCGCACCAGGGAGTTCCTTTTCAGGCCATTCACCTGGGGAACTTTTCTGAAACTCGGCCTGGTTGCCATCGTCACCGAAGGGCTCGGAACCAATTTCCAGTCCTCGAATCACGGCGGTCATCCGTCCGGGCATGGACCGGCGATCAACTCGCCGTTCGACCTCGCGCCAGAGTGGATTGCAGCGATCGTCGCGGCTGTGGCCCTCGTAATCGTAATGTCGATGTTCGTGGCCTATCTCATTACGCGCCTGCGGTTCGCTTATTTCCACTGCCTGGTCTACAACACCAGGCTGATTCGCCCCGGTTGGCGGCTCTATCGCACCCAGGCAAAACGCTTCTTCTGGCTAAACGTGATCGTCGGGCTTTGCTTCCTACTGCTGGTGGTGCTGATCGCGATTCCCTTCGCGGCGGGATTCTGGCGGCTGGTTCATCAGATTCCGCCGGGCGGCCATCCCAATATTGGATTCCTCGTCGGCCTCGTTCTGCCTCTAATCCCCATCATCTTCCTGCTGGTGTTAGTTGGTGTTATCACCGGCCTCATCCTGCGCGATTTCATGTTCCCCCATTTCGCCATCGAGAACGCCACCGCCGGCGAAGCCTTCCATCAGGCCTGGACACGCATCATGGCGGAGAAGCGGCAGTTTCTGGTGTACGCTCTGCTGCGGGTGGCGCTGCCGTTGGTCGCCATGGCGGCAATATTCGTTGTGCTGTTCATTCCGGGCCTCATCCTTGCCGGTTCGGCGGCGGCCTTTGAATACGGTCTTCACTCAAACTACGCGGGCTCAACCGGCGCATCGGCAATTGTCGGCATCCTTCTTCAGGTCTTCTTCGGTGTGCTTGCCTTCGGCTTTGCGCTCCTGGCCAGCATCTGCCTTGGAGGCCCCTTGAGCACCGGAGTTCGAGAGTTCGCGCTCATCTTCTACGGCGGCCGTTACCAGGCCCTCGGCGACCGGCTCTACCCATCGCCGCCCATGCAAGCCACTTAGTCACCGCTCCATCTCAAGGGCCGCAGCAAACAGAGCAAGGTCTCCCATGCTCTGTTTGCTGCGGCCTTTTGCCGCTATAATGGGCGCGACCTTCCATCTTCACTTATGGCAAGAGGCGTTCGATGGCCCATGCGACCCTGAAGAATAGCTACAAGTCCCTTTCAGACCGGCTCAACCTTTTTCCGCAGGGCGCCCCGCCTTCCGAGCTTCTCTTTCGCATACTCGAAGTTCTGTTTACACGCGATGAGGCGGCCCTGGTTGCGCTGCTTCCCATCAAGCCCTTCAACGTCGCCGCCGCGGCAAGAGTGTGGAAGAAGCCCGCCGCCGAGTCCCAAAATATTCTCGAGAACCTCGCCTCCAGAGGGATGCTGCTCGACATGGAAATCCACGGCGAGCAGATCTTTGTGCTGCCACCGCCCATGGCCGGGTTCTTCGAGTTTTCAATGATGCGCATGGGCAACACCTACGACCAGAAACTTCTCGCCGAGCTCTACTACCAATACCTCAACGTGGAAGAGGACTTTGTGAAGAACCTCTTCGCCGGGGGAGAAACCCAGCTGGGCCGCACGTTTGTGAATGAGCAGGCGATTGCCGGAGACAACACGCTCACCGTGATGGATTACGAACGAGCCAGCGAGGTCATCCGCACTGCCTCGCACATGGGCATCGGCTCCTGCTACTGCCGGCACAAGATGCAGCACCTCCACAAGGCCTGCGACGCTCCCATGGATATCTGCATGACTTTCAGCGGCACGGCCCAGTCGCTCATCAAGCACGGCATCGCCCGCCAGGTCGATGCAAAAGAAGGCATGGATCTGCTTGACCAGGCCATGCAGCACAATCTCGTCCAGTTTGGCGAGAACGTGCAAAGCAAGGTGGCCTTCATCTGCAACTGCTGCGGATGCTGCTGCGAGGCCATGCTCGCCGCCAAGCGCTTCGCCGTTTTGAACCCCATAGCCACCACCAACTTTCTGCCGGAAGTCAGCGCGAACTCCTGCAACGGATGCGGCAAATGCGTAGCGGCCTGTCCGGTAGAAGCCATGGGTTTGGTGAGTGCCTGCGACCCTCACAAGCCCAAACGCAGAAAGGCCCGCCTCGACGAGTCGCTTTGTTTGGGATGCGGCGTCTGCGCACGCGCCTGCCCTGACGCGTCCATCAAACTCAAAGCCCGCAAGCAGCGCGTCATCACTCCGGTCACCACAGCCCATCGCGCCGTGCTCATGGCCATTGAGCGGGGCAAGCTTCAGAACCTCATCTTCGACAATCAGGCGCAAGCCAATCACCGCGCCATGGCCGCAATCCTCGGAGTGATTCTGAAGCTGCCGCCCGTCAAGCAGATCATGGCCAGCAAGCAAATGAAGTCCCGCTACCTCGAATACCTCATGGCGCCCAGAGATTTCGTCCACCTGGAGCATTGAGGATCGATTGTCGCAACGACGGGTGCCCCAGGTTCCGACAAGAAAAACTGTGCCCCTGCCCTCCAGCTACAGATTCTCAAAATGAGCAAACCGATACATACAAGGGTCTTTGCTTATCGCGATGATTCACAGAGTTTGGCGCAGGGAACATTGACGCTCATCCTCTTCCCGCCCGGCAAATAGGAAATTCGGGAGTGGATTCTCGGTTCCAAATTGCAGGGAGTGCCTTACACACACTTCCAAAGCAATGAAGAACGAAAGGATTTCATCATGATTCCTCCCAAAAAGGCCGCCAAAAAGTCAGTCAAGAGGGTAGCCAAAAAATCGGCTCGGAAAGTCGCCAAAAAGTCAGCCAAGCATCTTGCCGGCCATCACCAGCCGAACCACCTGCGGCGTGCCTACGAGCATCTGGGCCGGGTAGAGATCCTTCAGGTGTCGCTGATGCCCGCGGATGCCAAAGTGGTAACCGAACTGGCAACGCTCGCCCGGCAGGAACTGGTCGCAGGCAACAATAAGGACGCCGCCGAACTGTTGAGGGGATCGGAACACCTATGCTTTGCGGCCCTGGCCGACAATAGTCCTGACAGCGTTTGTGTCTCTACCGACCTCCAGAAGTCGATTGCGGAGCAATTCAAGGGATTGTTAGAAAAGGCGGACGAGCACTGGGAGGGTAGCGAAAAGGCCCCAGGCCCACTCACTGCGATCTATCAAAACTCCTGCAAGAACGCCGCCAAGGCCCTCAAGAATGGCATATATCATCAGGCGCTTGAGTTTGCACGTGCAGCGGAAGCTTTGGCCCATGTCAAACGGCATGGAATCCACAAGCTCGAAAAAGCCAAGAAGGCCCTGAACCTCGCCGCCAAATAAGAAGGCGCGTAGCCCAATTCAGGTTCCGAGAAAATACGGGTGCTCCGGATACCGCTTTTGAAAACTGCGCGTGGGAAGCAAGCTCCGTGCCCCATCCTTGCGACTTTTTCCCGTCGCAAGGGTGGGGCAGCTACAAGCTAAACCTCGCGAATACCCACCCGCAGCTCCACAAGAAAGTTTGCAGATTAATACCCTCCAACGGCGCACAATTGAAGTGAGAAGTTAAATCAGCCCGCTGAGGGGGAACCGCATGACCGACGCCATTCAAACCAGAATCGCGATGTATCTCAGGTAACCCACCCCCCTCCTACCCTCCTACCCACCCCCCCTCCCTTGCTTCCTCTGAGACCGTGAAGTTCAGCCTGTCGAGCGTCCATTCCCGGTTTGAGCCACTTCTCGGCGTTTGCCGCGCCGCAACCGCCTCAAATTTCAAATCTCACAACTGCATTGGAAGAGCAAAAACCTGCTAGAGTTCCATCGGGGTTTTCGCCATGTCCGCACATCGCCGCAACCTCATCGTCTCCATTCTCTTCACTCTCTTCGGCGGTCCCGGAATCGCGCTCATCTATGTTCCCTTCGCGATCACCCGTTTCCGAATTCCCGCCGGTCAGCCTCTGGGGCATCGGTTCCTTGCCGCCGCGCTGATCATCGCCGGTCTCACGCCGGCTCTCGAATCCGTGCGCCGCTTCATCTACGTTGGCCGGGGAACGCTGATTCCCACAGTGCCTACGGAGCATCTGGTCGTCAGCGGCCTCTATCGCTATGTCCGCAACCCGATGTACGTCGGCGTAATGGTGGCCCTCGCCGGCGAGGCCACACTCTTCTGGAGCCGGGGCTTGCTTGTCGAGTGGGCGCTCGTTTGCGCAGGCTTCAATCTCGTCGTCCGCCTCTATGAGGAGCCCACGCTCACACGCCGCCATCCTGAAGAGTATCCGCTCTTCAAGCGTCACGTGCCTCGCTGGTTCCCGCGCCTCACGCCTTGGAACGGCTCCGAAAACTAGCTTCAGGAACCTTTCCGGTCCGCGCAGTGTCCAAGAGAAGGTGGGGCACCGGCGCCGTACAAGCGCGGCGAGCCGCTGTCGCTAGGGTGGCTAGGCAGGGGTGGCTACGTTACCCTTGAGAGGGAGCGTCTTCAAGTCGAAGCGCCCTGAAGACGAAGAGTCGGAGAGTACTGATGCGTTGGATTTCATCTTTGGTTTGCTCGGTGGCGCTTGTCGTCAGCGCAGCCTCTGCCGCCGCGCAGGCCGCGCCGGCAAAAGCGGCCCCACAGGCTGCAACGCCCATCATGCTCCCGCCCTCGCCCAGGGCATTGCTGCCTGACGCCTTTGCCGGCTGGGTAGCTGACGATCCGCCCAAGGCGCTCACTGACCCCGCACAGGCCGACCCAGCCAATGCGGTGGTCCTCAAGGAGTATGAATTCATCAGCGGCGCCGCAAACAGCTACAAGCGCGACGGTGAGACACTCAGCATCCACGCTATACGTTTTCAAGACGCCAGCGGTGCCTACGGAGCCTACACCTTCTATCGCCAGAACGGCTGGCCCAAGGAGGATATTGGTACCGGCGCCACCTCCAACCACAACAGGGTCCTCTTCTGGAAAGGCAACACGGTCGTCGATACCACCTTCTCACACATCGGGCCCATGTCCGGCTCTGAGCTGCGCGAGCTTGCCGCAAAGTTGCCCGTTCCCTCAGGCAGCAGGGCGCTCATGCCGCCCATTCTCGGCAGCCTGCCCCAGCCTCACCTGGACGGGCAAACCGCTCACTACGCCGTAGGGCCGCTCGGCTATGCAGGGTCCGGTGGCGTCTTGCCGGTCGAGGTCGTCGGCTTCGATCGCGGCGCGGAAAGTGTTACCGCCAACTACACCCTAACCTCCGGCCCCGCCACGCTCACCATCATCGACTACCCCACGCCGCAGATTTCCGCCGCCCAGGAAACCCGCATCCGCGATTACATCAAGGCCGGCAGCCAGGCCCAGCCACCCCGTCCCAAACCGCTGGTGGACTCCGATCAGGCCTCCCTGGAAGTCCGGCGCAGCGGCCCGCTCGTGATCCTGATCAGCGGTGACGCCACCCCCGAAGAAAGCCACAAACTGCTTGAGTCCGTCCACTACTCATCCGATGTGACATCCATCCCCCAGCCCATGGAGTCCGAGGTCGCTAAGACCGGCCAACTCCTCTTGAGCATCGCCGCCATCGTGATTATTGGAAGCAGCGCGGCGCTTCTTTTGGGATTCTTCCTCGGCGGCGGCAGGGCCCTGTACCGCATTGCGCGAGGGAAACCAGCCTCCTCAGTCTTCGATGAGGAGTTCATCCGCATCGATTTGCGGGAAAAGTGGATCGACACGATCGCAGCGGAAGACGGGCCGTATCCAAAGGGTTAATGGGGCCTAAGCCTGTGGAAAACAGGGCATAAACCCTAAGAAACACCCCTGAAAGACGGTAAATCACGGGCGTCTAAAGGCGAATATAAATCGAAGACCCAAGCCGTCTTTAACAGAACCTTCATTTGCTAAGTTATTGAAATAAATAACTTTATTTCTGCCAAGATTTATCCTTGACACTGCTTCCCCCCGCTCCTACTATGCAGCCAGAAAGTTCTGATGGTTTTGCCTCCGTTGGAACTATTCTCCCTAAGGAAAGAGCTGCCCTGTTGCCGGGCGGCTCTTTCCGTTTACCGGTGGCTATTGTTCTGCTTCCACAGGCGCTTCGCCCGGCTCGCCGGAAGGGTCGCTCCACTCGTTCCCGCACGCCTCGCAGCGCCAGCTGTTTGCCGGCTCAACGCCTTCAAGTACCGGATTCCCGTCGCCACACTTTGGACACACAGGCAGCTCAAACTCCGGAACCTGCATTTTGGAGAGATCGATGATGTCCTGCGGGATCGGACTCTCGGCAATCACGCGCGCCTCATCAAGCTGATCGGCGGCAACCATTACGCTGGGATTGTTCAGGCCCATTGCGTATCTCGATCCTGGCCCCTCAATCCAACTCTCAATCCCAGCCCGCCGCAACATCTCAGAGATTTGCCAAGCCTCGTCCCGCTCCTCGCACTCGCAAAGCAGCGTCTTCCATGTGTAGTCATGAGGAAGAGCGCCTTCCTCCGGCACATCGTCAGGGTCCGAGGGGTCGGCACCAGGATCCACGACCTGTGGTGCAGGCGGTTGTGGCCGGTTTACAGCCAGGTCCACCGTGCGCGGCGTACCCAGTCCCCGCTTCTTCATCTCATCGCGAAGAACCTGCTGCGCCATCTCGGTTAGATCCTGAGAGTCCGCAGCCAGCTCGCGCAGTTCATCGTCGTACATTTTGCCGTAGACGTCAGTCAGCTTTTGCCAATCCTGAAACGGGTCGCTCTGCATGGGCAAAAGTATAACCGCTTTGCTGCCAGCGCAAGCTGCACCAGCGCGCACAGTGCAAAGGCCAAAGCAGGCTCGGCGGGCTGAGCGCCAGAGTCGGTCGGTGAAAGGGAGTGCTTAACGCAATGATCGCCAGCCGATCTCCGCCAGAGACCCCGCCGCCCGCGCAATAGCGGCTCAGATTGCATGCTGAACGAGCCGTGCGGACAGGCTCGGGGTCCGCCTCCCGTCACCGCAGAGCACTCATCGATAACGGCTGAACTTTACCTTCCACCGCTGCAACGATACAATCTGAAGTGCAAGCCGAAGTAGCTCAGTTGGTAGAGCAGCTGATTCGTAATCAGCAGGTCGTCGGTCCGACTCCGATCTTCGGCTCCACTTTAAGCCTAACAAAATGAATAGGTTAATGGCCTTCCGAGAATCAGAATCGGGAGGCCATTTTTCTTGTGGTGCATGTTCTGGTGCATGTTGCGCTTCTCTACAGGCACCGGAGCATCCCGCCGCCCCTTCCAGCATCTCCTTGGTGCATGTTTAATCTGATTGTGGTATATTCACAGTCAGCATAAACAGGCACCACGGAGGAAAGATGAAGAAGGAAGCGGAGAGGGCAAGAGGGCTTTTCGAGCGTCCGCCGGGGAGCGGAGTGTGGTGGATTAACTACTACGTCAACGGCAAGCAACGCCGGGAGAAGGCGGGACGGCGCTCCGATGCGCTTGCCCTCTATCAGAAGCGCAAAGCGGACAGTAGGCGCAAACTCAAGTTGCCCGAGCTGGTACCGGGTAACGTGGTCACGTTTGGGCATCTGTCCACCATGGCCGTGGAGCACGCCAAGACTCACCTACGGACCAGCCGGGACTACGTGACGCGAGATGAAATCTTGCGGGAGGAATTCGGTAGCCGCCGGGCCGATTCGATCACCCCGCAAGAGATTGACCAGTACCTATCCAAGCATTGCAAGACCAACGCAACGGCCAACCGCTACCGTTCGTATATGTCCCTTGCCTATCGGCTCGGAATGGAGAATGACAAAGTGCAATCCAACCCCGCCCGGCTGGTTCGGATGCGGAAGGAGCAAAACGCCCGGCTCCGCTACCTCACGCGGGATGAGTATGACCGGCTCTTCAAGATCATTAAGCGCGGCCACCCGGAACAGATCCCGGCGTTTGTCGTGAGCGTCTACACCGGGATGCGATGGGGAGAGCAATTCAGCTTGACGTGGGGGCAAGTAGACCTCAAACGGAAAATGGCTCGGCTGACCAAGACAAAGAATGGGTCAGCACGAAACGTGCCCCTAAACTCAGTCGCGTTGGCCGCCATGAGTACGCAACGGGAGAAGGTTCCGCATGGGCCGGATGACATGGTGTTTCCCCGTCCCGGCCCTAGTTCCGATACCCGGTGGTGGTTTCAAGGGGCATTGAGGGATGCGAAGATCACCTGCTACGTGTGGCACAGCAACCGGCACACGTTTTGCAGTTGGCTTGCTATGGCTGGAGTGAGCATCAAGGAGATTCAGGTTCTAGCGGGGCACAAGACCATCACGATGGCCGCACGCTACGCGCATCTCTCACCGGAGTCTTCCGTGTCAGCATCCGAACGGCTTGTGAGTGCGAAGTGATTGCCGGACGCATAGCGCATCAGTGAGGCGCGGGTCACCAAGACCTTGCGCCCAATGCGGCGTGTGTCCAGGCCCTTGGCCGCGATGATGTAGTCAATTGAGCGAACGGACACGGAGAGCTGACGGGCGGCTTCCTTGCGGTCGTACAAGAGTCTGGATTCCACGTTATTCCCCCTACACTTAAGGCGCTAAGGGGGTTGGTTGATTGAAACGGCGTAACTTACGTCCGTTTGCGCCGGATGCCCGGCCCGCCCATTATCGGGCGGTCCCCGTGCATCTGAGCCTTCTTGCCCCTACACTAATGCACCCCGGCGGGTCATCTCCTTGACGTAACGTGGTTTACGTCCATTTGCGTGGGAGACGGTCAACCGTGTGTGTCCAGGCCGTAGCGGGGTGGCCCCACGACCGCCCCGCGCCGGGCCGTTAGCACAGCCGGGGGCAGTCTTGGCACCCCTCCGGCTTGGAACAGTTCCCTTGTGCATACAGAAAGGCCCACACACGCCCGCCCGCTCTTCCGGGGTGACGGTGTGGTCATTCGTTGGGGTGACGGCACAGTGAGCGCGGCCCACGGTGACCTCAGCAATTTGACTTGATTTGCCCGTGACGGCCCATTGGCCCTTGCCGAGCGGTGCGAAATGCGTATAAACCAAGGAAACCTTCTTCCAACAATCGCGGAAAGGGAGGTGTATTTGGAATGCCAGCTCTGACGGCTGTGATTTTCAATGATTGTGAGCTACTTTGTATAGAAATGCAACACCTTTGTTCTCAATAAGATAAATGTACATCTAACACGTCCATCTAGCGCGTCCAAATACGGCATACATCGGAGCGGCTTGACAAATTCTGTGAGGCAAAGTACCTTACAAAGTGTGAGGCAATATGCCTTACGGGAGCAATCATGGTAGAGACGGGAACCAATCCGGGATGGGCGGCGGGAATTGGACAGCGTAGCCGCGTCAAGCAACTGGCATGGGCATTGAAGGGCGCTCCCATGAGAAAGAAGGACCTCCGCCTCAGCGCGTTGGCTGGAATAGCGGAGGCCCGCAAGCTGAGGGACAAGGTTACCGCGCTTATGACTCATGCCGATGCGGACCCGGCGGACGCAATGGTCCTCTGTATTTTTGCGGAACCGGATTTGTCCGCCTTGGTCCCGGAGATAGCTTTCATTCCTGTTAAAAGCGGCGCGTCTGACCTTGCTCTAGTGACCCGGCATCCCGACAAGCTACCTATCGGGTTCCTTGTTTTCGTTTGGGACCGCGCGGACCCGCAAAAGTCAGTCTTTGGGCACGTCCGGCCTTTGATCGTTGAGGACCCGAGAGGAATCGAGATGAACACGCGGGCGCTCCATGCGTACACACGCCGGATTGAAAACCGCCTCAGAGAAAACGGGTCAATCCCGGACCAACAGAGTTAGGGGAAAGAGGACAGCAATGGACAAATTTGAGCAACTTTCAACGGCGGCCAGCTACGCCGTTGCGATATTCGGGAATCCGGCGCGGGAGGACTTTGCACTCTTTGATCTAACCAAGGGTACGCCGTACCCAGTTGAGGACCACAAGCGCGAAATAGCGGAGCGTGCCCTTTCCTTTTGCGGAGTGATTGGCATTGTCCAGGGCGTACCCCGTACCGCGTTGGCGGAGCCGTTAGGCGAGTACACAGTCACGGCGTTGTCCCAAGCCTTCATTGAGCGCGTAGAGGCCGCCGTGACGGCGGTAGAGGGCACGTTGACAGCGGTCTTAGCCACTCCGGCGGATGACTCAATCGGATGGTGCGAACGGCTCCATTGGCTACCAGATACGCGGGACTAGCCCGCACAGTTTTGCTACCGGGTCGAAAAAGCACCCCGGCGGCGTAATCGCTGCACCCGGACACGGGAAGGTAGGCGATTCGGCAAGGCTCCAAAGCGGAGCTGTGAGCCGTGAAAGTTGTACAACCACCAACGGCTAAAAAGGGCCGGAGGCTGACGCGGGTACGGCTCCCAATCCGGGAGCTAGGGACCGCTTGCACGTTGCGGGGAGGCGATGTGCACAACCGAATGAAACGGAGAATTCACCATGAAACTTTTTGATATGCGAGAGCAGCACCAACACGCAACGCGCAAAGCCGAAAGCATTCTCAAGGTCGCTGAAGACGCGGGCCGGGAAATGACGGCGGCGGAGAACAACGACTTCCAAATGGCAATGAACGCCGCTAATGCACTTGCCCCGAAGATTTCAGCGAGTGAAAAGGTCAACACTCTGTCTCAGTTTTTCAGCCGGGAAGGAAATCTCCTGATGAACGGCGGCATTGCAAGCCCCGCAAGCCGCAATCAGACGCCGATGAGTGAGGACTACACAAACGCATTTGTTGCTTTTCTCCGCTCGGGCGGCAAGCAAGCGTCTTCCGCACTTAGCGAAGGATTCGACAGCCTGTTTGGCGGCTTCGCTTTGCCATCTTTGCCGGGAGTGTCCGCTACGCTTTATGAAGGCACCGGCGCAAATGGCGGCTTCACTGCCACCGTTCCCACGGACCCGAACATCATCCCATTGGCAATGCCGGACCTTGGTGTCCGTTCGTTGGCAAGGGCAATTCCCACGGCCAATGACATCAAGCTCCCGAGTCAGTCCACGTTTGGGACAGCCGGAATCAAGGCCGAAAGTGGAGCGTCAACCAACACATTCACAGAGAGCAATCCAACGCTGGCACAGATAACGCTCTCAGCGTGGATGATGGGCTTGACGCATACCGTCTCTTGGGAACTGTTACAGGATGTGGGTCTCTTCCAGGAGTTTGGCGTCCGTGACCTTTTGAACGCCGTTGCCATCGCTGAGGACGGCTACTTTGTCACCGGCACGGGCACCGCTCAGCCTCAAGGGTTAGTTGGCAACACGGGCACCGGAACGGCGTCACCGTATCTTTGGGAGACGACTGGCAGCTACTTGCTCAACGCCACGGACGATATTCTTGGCACGCTCAAAGGGTCGTACTTCCCCAATGCGGCGTGGCTGATGAGCCGTGCAACCGCCGTGGCGATTCGGAAGGCACAGCGTCAAGCCAACCTTTTCGCGGCTTCTTGGACACGTGAAAACGGACGCGACATGCTTCACGGATTTCCCGTGAGCTATAGCGCCACCATGCCAGCAATTCCCACGGCTACAAGCGCGGGCGTTGTGCCTATCCTGTTCGGCTCCTTCCAAGACGGCTACGTCATTGGTGACCGTGGTGGCGCGGGTACGTTCGTCAAGATCCTTGACCAGCCTCTCGCCACGGCGGGCCAAACCATTCTGCTCGGATACAAGCGCGTAGACGGTCGCGTCCGGCGCTCGGAAGCTATCCAGGCAATCACTATTTCACACAGCTAACAAGTGGTGGGGAGTCAAACAGCCCGTGTTCGCGGGTCCTTCAAGGTGCCCCACCGGGCCGTGCAGCCCGCTTTTAACCTTGAGGCTATCGAACAACTCGGGAGCCGGACTTGCGGGGAGGTAGGTCCGGCTATCGGGATTCCAACCAATTTTTTGCGGGAAGGTCTACAGCTCACGGACCCGCTAGGGGTTTGTACCCCGCTTTCTCCGTGGGCGTCTTCTACCCGGCTCTGACTTCGCGGGACATCGGAATCAGGGCCGGATTTTTTCGGCTTGAAAAGAGGAATTATGCAACCTGTATGGGTGTTAAGCGTAGACCTTCAGACCAAGACGGCTACCTTCCAATCCGGTCTAAGTGACGCGGCCAAGAGCGCCCGTGGTGCCTTTACTCAAATCAAAGGCGGAGCCGGGGAGATGGGCCGGGAAGTCTCGGGGAGCATGAGTGAGGCCCGCCACGGCGTCATCCTTTTGGGTGAAGAATTCGGCATCCACCTTCCGCGTGGCGTCACTAGCTTCTTAGCATCCATTGGGCCGGTGGGCGCGGCCATGGAGGCGGCCTTCCCTTTCCTAGCCATTGCCGTTGGTGCCACCATCCTGATTGAGAAGTTAGTCAAGATGCACGAAGAAGGCTTGAAAATCACGGAGGACCAAGCCAAGTTTGCCACCGCCGTCAACAACGCCTTCAATCAGCTTGACGCCAAACTTCTCCAGGCCCAAATACGCTCCGATGAATTACGGGGTGACCACCTTGGAGCCTTGAAGCTACAGCTTGAATTGATTGACAAGCAAAGCATGGAAGAGCTGGTCCACAGCTTTGAGGACGTAGCCAAGATGGCCGATGTGGTGATGAAAAGCCTTGAGGGCCATTGGTACACCTTTGGTATCGGGTCAGACGGAGCCAAGCACGCCTTGGACGAACTCAAGAGCAAGTATGAGCACTTGCTCTCACTCCACACAGACGCCGGGAAGCAAGATGCTAGCAACCTTCTAACGGGGACACTGAAGACCGCTCAAGATGTTCTCCAGGCACAGCACGCCATACAAGCAAACCGGAATAGCGGTGAGGGCGCAACGGATGACAGCCACGCGGCGGAGCAAACGCTAGCCGCTCACAAAGCTAGCTTGACCGTCACGGAGAAGGAAGTAGCCGCACAGCAAGCCCTAGTAGACGCGCTCCAAAAGCAAGCGGATGGTGAGCGGGAAGTAGCGGACATCAAGAAGACGGACGGGGCCAACGCAAAACTCACAGCGGCCAAGGCGGGGTCAAGTGAGCACGCCGCCGGGGCGCGTGAAGCGGCTGAGAGTCAGCTCCGCATGGGACAGCAAGCCATAGCGGCTGACCGGGCCTTGGCGGAGGCTCATCTCACCATCAAACGGGCATCCATTCAAGAGCGGCTTGCCGTGGATCTTGACTTCGCACAGCGGGACTATGACCTCCAGGTAGCGGGGAACACCGCGCAAATCGCGGCCTTGGACCGGATGGCTCCGGGCTACACCAACGCCTTGAAGGCACTCCATGACAAAGCCTTGGAGCTGGAAGCCGCGCATGACGCCCGAGTGGCGGAGCTGACAGCCAAGGCGTCCGTGGCCCGAGCGGCCAAGGACCTCACCGCCATGGAGCAAGGGGAGCGGGAGAAGATCGAGGCCACACAGCGCGGGTCCTCTGAGCGCCTTGCCATCATCAATGAAGCCATCAAGGATGAAGAAGCCGCCGGGCTACAGGACACGGCCTTCTATAGGGAATTGCTCAATCAGCGTATCCAGTTGACGGAGCAAATGGCGGAGACTCAGACCAAACTCCAAGAGCAAGCCGGGCAAGAGCAAGCACGGCACATGGAGAAGGTGGGGGAGCTAGGCATCCAAGCGGACAAGCAAGCCACCGCTCTCCGGCAAAGCACAGGGCGCGTATCGGACCAAGCGCGTTTGCGGGACGCCATAGCCACCGCCAATGCTGAGTATGGAGTCAAATTCCACGCGCTCACAGATCAAGCCGCCGCCGTGGACCGGACCAGCAAAGAAGCCGCCAACAAACTCCGGGAGATTCAGAACAAAGAGAAAGAGCTAATTCAAAGCCACGAAAATGAGATAACGGCCATCAAGTCCAAGGCGGAAGAAGAGCGTAACGCCCGCGTGCTCTCCGCTGACACGCGCTTCAATGATGCCATAGCTTCCGGCCTCACCTCCGTGCTGATGCGCCAACAATCCTTTGCCAAGATGATTACTAGCCTTGGGGACCAAGTTGTCTCCGGCATGATTCAGAACGCCATTAAGAGCATGTTGACCCAAGACATGACCAAGGAGAAGGACGCCGCCGCCGCCGCTCGGAAAGCCTTCAATATCGGGCTGAGCATTGGCGGCCCGGCGGGCATCATCCTTGGCCCGGTCATGGGCGCGGCGGCCTTTGCGGGCGTCATGGCCTTCCAGGGTGGCACGGACTCAGTGCCCGGCGTAGGGACCGGCGACATTGTACCGGCCAAGCTGGAGCCGGGTGAGGGCGTAGTCCCCAAGAGCGTTATGGGAAGCCTCCGGGACTTGGCCCGCAATGGTGGCATGGGTGGCGGCGTTCATTACAACATCGGAAGCCCGCACTTCTCGCCTACGATTCACGCCTTGGACGCGGACGGCGTGGACGAAATCTTGGAGAAGCACGCGGACAAATTCCACAAGGCTTTCGAGCACACCGTCCGAAAGCTGAATCGATGAAGACCACGGAAGCACTGTCTTGGACGAATTGGCGCGGAAAGCGGGAAGAGCGCGTCATCAATCTGACCATTGACATTGAGGATTTTCTAGGCAAGCCCGGATATGCCTTGCTTGTCATCGCTGCTAACCCGCATCTGTCATTCTCAAAGGTCGTGGACTATCTCCGTCACAAGGGTGTGGGCCGTACCGTGAATTGGGTTCAGCGCCGGAGATGGCTATTCCACGGTGAGCCGCGATTGAGAACGAATGAGGACGGCAAGGACGCAAAGGCGCTTGCCATCATGGCCGCGAATCCAAGATTGTCGCTCCGTGATTTGTCGCTCACTCTCAAGGAGCATGGAATCGTTCGCGGCAAGGATTGGGTACGGATGAACAGACCGTCGCTGTCTGATGACGCGCCATAGATTGTGATTGTGATTGCGACGACGCCGATACCTCACTCCTCACCCATCCCCCGTCCACCGCCCCAAGTCGATTCTCTTGGTTGGTGGTGGTGAACGTGGTAGGTTTTGGCAATTTGATTAACGGACAAAAACAGTGAGAAACGACGCAATGAGCATTGCGACGAATTGGCGGCTAGGAAAGAGGGCAACATGGAAGCGACGGAACGTATGCAGCCGGTGATTAGGGTGGTTGATGTACCTGATGCGGCAACCGCAGAGGAAGCGGAGCGACTTATGAACGGGCCATGTGACCAGGCCAACTACCTCTTGGTCAATGTGCTCTACATGGAGCCGTTAAGATCCACGCGGGCCGTCTATCGGCTGTCAGCACGGGACCAAGCCGTGAGGCCAGACATTACCACCATGGGCACGCGCTCAGCCCCAGACGGCAAAGACGCCGCCGCCCGTGCGGTTATCGCGGCCAACTCTGCCATGACCGTTCCGGCGCTCATTGCCAAGTTGGCGGCCTTGGGCATTGACCGCAAGAAGACGTGGGTAGCGTATGCACGGTTGGATGCACGTGGCGCGGGGACCAGATTGACGGGATGACCGTCACGCTATAGGAAAGAGGATGATGACGGTCAGTCACTCTTATTCTTTCATCCACACCACCGTAGAGAATTTCATTCTTTATTCTCTCCGTACGGTATTGGATTGGGGCCGCTCACTGGCAGTCAAAACGACGCCGGGCGGGCAAAGCGACGGATGGCCGCAAAGTGACCGTCACGCCTATAGTAGGAGGATAATGACGGTCAGTCACTCCGTTAGTTCATCCACACCACCGTGGATATAAACAAGTTTATTTATATCCCCGTCCGGTATGGATTGGGGACGGCAGATTAGCAGTCAAAACAAAGCGCGGCGGCCATTGCGACGGAACGGAGACGGCGGGTGTGGTGATCCTCCGGGCAACGTGCAAGGGTGGGGGTACCCTGAATCTTAAAAGGGGTGCCAAGGAGAGCACACCAGTAGTGATTTCTAACCATACAGCTCAATAGATTTCATTCCAGAAATCATATATCCCTCGGAATTTGCTACTGGAAACCATAGAATGACGCGAACGGACGTAAACCGCGCCGTGTCAATCAACTAAGCCGCCGGACGGCATTAGTAGAGGGCACAATGAAAGAAGTCCAACTGACAAAGGGCCTAGTCGCTCTGGTAGACGATGCGGACTACTCGCACGTCATGGCCGCCGGGCCGTGGCAGGGCAATCCCCGCAATCATACGATTTACGCACAGCGCCACGTCCGGCGCGATGGCAAGGAGACAACACAGCTCCTTCACCGCTTCCTGCTAGGCATCTCGGACCCGCGCGTCCTTGTGGATCACGGGGACCGCAACGGCTTGAACTGCCAGAGGTGGAACATACGAACGGCCACGCGGTCTGAGAACGCGGCCAACGCGGGGAAGTGCAAGGGCTTCACAAGCAAATATCGCGGCGGCGTATATGTGCGGTCAAGTGGCATGTTCCACGCCCGCATCAAAGTTGACGGGAAGCAAGTTTACCTTGGGTCATACTGGCATGAGGTGAACGCCGCTCTTGCATACGACCGTGCGGCCCGATTCTTCTACGGCGCATTTGCCAGTTGCAACTTCCCGCCCACACCAACGGACCGCGTGGCATAGCCATTCCGGGCGCTCGCAGCCTCCAGGGCGCATCGGTGGCGTGTCTGGTTCGGGGTAGGATGGGGGTAAACCACAGAGGGCGAGAATTGGAGAAACAAGCGTACACCGTGGGTGAAGTCTCCGGGCTGATGGGCTTCTCCCGGCAAACCATCGTCCGGTTGTTTGAGCATGAGCCGGGCGTCTTGGTTGTGGAGCGCCCCGAGACGCTGCATAAGGGCCGCTATCGCAGCATCCGCATACCACGCCACGTCTATGAGCGCGTGGTCAATCGGCTGGCGGTCAAGTGATGCGGAGCTTTCTTGGTGCATGTTCTGGTGCATGTTGCGTTTCTACTTTGGCACTTCTCAATGCGACACAATGCGAAGACTTGATTGACTGTATGTACTGTAAACACTGGAGTTATTCAACATTCTGCGACACTATGCGACAAACCGCAAAACGCCTTAAAACGGATTCGTAATCAGCAGGTCGTCGGTTCGAGTCCGACTTTCGGCTCCACTTCCATCTCCACACAACCATCGGTTCGTGCGCACAATGGCTTCCCTTTGAGGGAAGCCATTTTCGTCTGTCAGCTTGCAGGCCAGGGCTCCGGCGCTATTAAATGCACGAGAGCCTGAATTCACTGGTGCCGTGGTAACGAAGGAGCGTAGATGAAAGAGAAGCCTGGACTGGATCGCAGGGATTTTCTGAAGCAGGCGGCGGGTGCCGTGGGTGCCGTGACGCAGGCAAAGCATTGGGCCCCGCCTGCCACAGCGCAGGATTCACATGGCAATCAGGACAGCAACGGTACACACCACGATCTGGACTATCCGCGTCGGTTTAGCGGGCGTCAACTGCGCATGATCTCCTTTCCGTTGGGCGGTGTAACTGCTGGCAGCATCGGCCTGGGAGGTCGTGGGCAGCTTCATAACTGGGAAATCTTCAACCGCCCCAACAAGGGCTTCTCTCCGTCCTACGCGTTTCCGTCCATCTGGGCGCAGGCGGGCAGCGGTCAGCCGGTGACGCGCGTCCTTGAGGCCCAGATTCAGCCGCCCTATGAGGGGCAGGATGGCCTCGGCTCCAACAACGCTCCCGGTCTCAGCCGCTTCGCCTCGGCCACCTTCACCGGCGAATACCCGCTGGCCCATATCGATTTCGAAGACAGTACGCTTCCGGTGAAGGTTGCTCTCGACGCCTTCTCGCCCTTCATTCCGCACGAGCCCGACGACTCGGGCCTTCCGGTCGCCATTCTGCGTTATCGCGTCACCAATCCCGGACATGCGCCGGCCAAGGTCAGTATTGCGTTCTCCATCGACAACCCTGTGAACACGAAAGAGGACAATCGCGGGGCCGCGGAACAACGAAGCAATGAGGGACGGCGTAACGAATATCGCGTGGGAAACAAGCTCGCAGGGCTCGTAATGAGCAATCCTAGCCTGGCGGCAGACGACCCGATGGCGGGAGAACTAGTGCTGGCCGCAACACCGAACCCAGGTACAGAGGTCTCCCATTGGCGGGGTTGGCCTTCAGGCCGCTGGTGGAACTCGCCTTTGCACTTCTGGGATCAGTTTTCAAAGACCGGCAATCTGGGTGCACAGCCGGAATCGCATAACGCCGTCGGCGTGCTCTGCCTGCAACGGACTATCGCGCCCGGCCAGACCGCCAGCTTTCAGTTTCTCCTTGGGTGGCGATTCCCCAATCGCACGCCGGACTGGTGCGGCTGGTCCGCGCCGCCGGGAGAAGGCAAGACCATCATCGGCAATTACTATTCTGTCCGCTTCAAAGACGCATGGGAACCGGTCGCCTATGCAGCGGCAAATCTTGAGTCGCTAGAATCCCGTACCCGCATGTTTGCCCAGGCTTTACGCGAAAGCACGCTGCCTGCGGTTGTGAAAGAGGCGGCCAGCGCCAACCTCTCCACTCTCGCCACCACCACCTGCTTCCGCACTGCGGACGGCGAGTTTCATGGCTTTGAGGGCAGCAACGACGCGCGGGGTTGCTGCTCTGGCAACTGCACGCATGTTTGGAACTACGAAACTGCGACGCCGTTCCTCTTCCCATCCTTTGCCCGGTCGCTGCGGCGAAGCGCCTTTGGCTATTCCATGGACGATGCCGGCGCAATGCACTTCCGCCAGATGCTGCCAGACGGCAAAGCCCGATCAGGCTTCGCCGCCGCCGACGGCCAGATGGGGCAGATACTTCACGCCTGGCTCGACTGGAAGATCTCCGGTGACGATGCGTTGCTGCGCGCCAGTTGGCCCTTGATGAAGAAGGCGCTGGAGTTTGCTTGGGTTCCCGGCGGATGGGACGCCAACCGCGATGGCGTTATGGAGGGCGTGCAGCACAACACCTATGACGTCGAGTTCTACGGTCCTAACCCGATGTGCGGCATTTACTACCTGGGCGCTTTGCGGGCCTGCGAGGAGATGGCACGCGCCGCCGGCGATACCTCCTCCGCGCAGACTTATCGCAAGCTGTTCGACCAAGGGAGCCATTGGATAGATGCCAATCTCTACAATGGCGAGTTCTACATACAAAAGGCCCGCGGATTCCGCAAAGATGAGATCGCCAACAATCTGCGCAGCGACATGGGCTCGGAAAATACTGAGACTCCGCAATACCAGGTCGGTGCCGGATGCCTGGTGGATCAACTCGTCGGCCAGTACCTGGCGGACATTTGCGGCCTGGGAGCCCTGGTTTCGCCTGAGAAGATTCGCACCACGCTCCGCTCCATCTACCGCTACAACTACAAGCGCAGCCTCGCGGCCCACGACACCGTGCAGCGGACCTTCGCTTTGAACAATGAAGCTTCAGTGGTGATCTGCGACTACGGAAAGGCCGAGCGTCCGCAGATTCCCTTTCCTTACTTCGCCGAGACCATGACCGGCTTTGAATACACCGCCGCAGTGCTGATGATGAACTGGGGCATGGTGAACGAAGGGCTGGAGTGCGTCCGCAATATCCGTTCCCGCTACGACGGTGAAAAGCGAAACCCATGGGACGAGGCCGAGTGCGGACATCACTATGCACGCGCCATGGCCGCGTGGTCGGGCCTGCTCGCCCTCAGCGGCTTCAGCTACTCGGGAGCCAATGCGGCGGTCGTCGCTGTCCCGCTTGTCGCCCACGACAACTTCCAAAGCTTCTGGTCCACGGGTACTGGATGGGGCACCTATTCCCTCCGTAGACTGCCCGGCAGCACGGTCTTCGTCGTTAAGGTGCTGGCCGGAACACTCGCCTGCCGCTCCTGCGAGATTGTCGCAACTGGCGCAACTGCCTCAGTAAGAAGCGGCGAAAGCGCAGTCGGGAATCATGTGGGCAAACACGATGACCGGATGGTGGTCACTTTTGACGAGACCCTGCACTTGGCTGTCAAGGGCGAAGTTCGCATTGAGGTGCTCGGCTAGGTGAGCTCGGCATGCTCGGTCCCTCACCGATTCGAGAAACCTGCCGCAGGGTAAGTTGGAGCTGAACGGCGCACTACAGCTAGAGATTGGCGGCCTGCCGTCTCTAGCGTTCTTGCGGGCGTGTTCAGCTCGCTGCCGGATTTTATTCACAGGCAAAACGGTCGCGTCGGCCATTATGTACCAAATCAAGCACCAGTTATCCACGTTTTTTTTGTTGCTGCGGTAGTTCCGGTCTGCTTATCCACGCATACTCTTGGCATAATCGCATCAAGAGCGGTTCCTCCGTGACTGTTCCAAGAAGTACATCCGGCGCCTGAACCGGGAGAGAGTGTTCAGATGCCGGGTTCAGAACAGGAGTTCAAAACCCGAGGCAGTGCGTACTACCTGTGGGAGTGCTCAAGAGTGACCAGCTATAGCCGTCAGGACGTCTTGCGAATCTTGCAAATCAGTGCCCGCCAGTTGCAAGGGTGGGAGCGGGCAGGACTGATTCCTTCGCAGCAGGCCTACACATTCCAGGATTTGGGTCAGTTGCGAACGCTGCGAATCCTGCGCGAGGAAGATGTGTCCTCCGCCTCCATCCGGGTTTCGATCATGGCCATGAAGGCAGTCTCCGGGATGACGAATCCTCTGCTGGAGGCATGCCTGGTGCGCTCCGGGACCCGCCTCGCCTTCCGCCACCGTGGTGCCATGGTAGACCCCGTCAGCCGCCAGTTGCTCTTCGACTTTGAGCGCTATGATCGCCATAGCCAGCTCGATCATCCGTCTGCCAGCTCGGAGCCCTCTCCGCTGCGCCCCTCCCTTGCAGACGGCGCCAGAGGCATTCAGGACAGGTTTCTGGCTGCGGTACGCGCCGAAGAGACGGGCGAAAAGCAGCAGGCCATCGACCTCTACGAGGAGATCCTCAAGATCGACCCGGACTATGCTCCCGCCAGCATCAACCTGGGCACACTGCACTTTCACCTGCGCCAATATGCCCGTGCCGAAGAGCTCTACCGCCGCGCCACCGTTGCCGACCCAGGCTATGTGCTGGCTTTTTTCGATCTCGGCAACGTGCTCGACGAGCTGGAACGGCCGGATGAGTCGATTGCCGCTTACCGCCATGCCGTTCTACTCTCTCCCCGTTACGCGGATGCCCACTACAACCTTGCCCTCGCCTACGAGCGTAAGGTCCAGCACCGCTCCGCTCTGCGCCACTGGCAGGCATATGTGCGGCTGGACAACCGTGGTCCCTGGGCTGACCACGCGCGTGGCCAGATTCGCAAACTGCTCGGCCGCGAAAAGCTCTCCATTGCCTGGCGCGCGGACCGCTTCATGCCGCCTCGCAAGGGAACCGCGGCGCTCTCCCTCGTATAGAGTCCGGCGGCCCTCCCTTTCGCCCCGGCGTTATCGCGGCATGAGGCAGGTAATCCTGGAGTTGGTTTAGCGAGAATCCTCACGAATCTGCTCTGCCGCCAACGCCACCGCCCGAATATGCTCTGGCCGCGTCCGGCAGCATCCACCCACAATCTGCGCTCCGGCGGCAAACCATTCCGCGGCTTGCTCGCCAAACAGGGCGGCATCGCTGGACCCTCTCCATGTGCGGGCTTTGGCGTCCCAGCCTTCGCCGGAGTTGGGATAAACCAGCGCAGGCTTGGCGGAAGCGGATCTCAGTTCGGCGATGAGCGATGGAAGCCACCCCGGCGGAACACAGTTGACTCCGATGGCCACGGTCTGGGGCAGAGCCGCAACCTGGCGGGCGCAATCGGAAAGCGGTTCGCCGTGGGAGACGTGCTTGTCGTCGCAACAGGAAAAGCTGAACCATGCGAACAACTCAGGCCAGGGAGCGAGCGCTTCCCCCACGGCCCGCACTTCCTCGATCGATGGGAAAGTTTCAAAAGCGAGCAGATCAGGAGCCTCGAGAGCAGAGAGGCGCGCGAGTACGGCGATGCGTTCGCGGTGAAACTCCACCAGGTCCGAGTACGTGCAGACGTAGTTGCCGTGGTATTCGCTGCCGTTGTGCAGCGCCGCTCCATAGGGCCCGAGCGAAGCGGCCACCAGCACCCGGCGGTTGGGAAACTCAGCGACCGCCGAGCGGGCGAGTGCGACTGACCGCAGCAGGGCGTCATCTGCCCTCTCCGGCGGCAGACCGAACTCGGCGTAGCCCATCCGGGAGACCTGGTAACTGCATGTGGCGATGCACTGGGAGCCAGCCTGAATATAGGCGCGATACACATCAGCTAACTTCTCAGGCTCGTCTTCGAGTACGTGCGCCGACCACAGCGGTCCGTTGATGTGCGCGCCCAGGCATTCGAGTTCCGAGGCGAGGCCGCCGTCGATGACGTGGATGCCGCGCAAGAGGGCATCACGGCTTTCAGCTTTTTGGGTCATGAAAAGATGGTACCGCCAGTGCGAGGAATCTGGACCGTCATGCCGGGACGGTTAGCTCTCACTGAGCGAAATGCTTGAACAGGCGCGGGGCTTGTATCGATACGGCGCTTGAGTCGCCGGAGGCAGTGGCCGGCCATGGAAACCGCAACGTCCAATACCTAGTTGGCGGAGTCCTTTTGGCGCGTTGCCTTTACAGCCGACAAAATCCCGACGCCTACCATCACAACTGCGCCCGCAATAATCCAATGGATCGGCATGTGCACCAGGTGCGCGGCGTAAACCAGTCCGCCGATTAAGATTGCGAATCCCGCAGCATAAAGTCCAAACGACATGAGATCTCCTTGGCGAGTTATTGTACGGTTGCGTCCAATCGTGCAGCGACGAAATCTCACACCAGTTTGGCTCGTCTGGCAGTTCGCGCCCGGCTGGGTGGAGGGTCGAGCAGCTTGGGCCTTTGCGCGTTTTCCTCGGGCAGCGAATCGTGTAGAACCATGTTGAGTAACGACGTGTGAACCCGAATGCGGTCGGTGTAATCGATGTAGCCGAGCTTTCTAAAGCGGTTCATGAAGAAGCTGACGCGTGACCGGGTTGTGCCTATCATTTCCGCTAGCTCCTCCTGAGTTACAGGTGGAATCAGCGCGTTCGGCTCGCCCGGCTTGCCAAAGTCCGCCATAAGCAGCAACGTCCGAGCCAGGCGTCTTTCGCTCGAATTAAAGAGCTGATCAACGAGATCAGCCTGCGTCCGGATGCCCCGCACGAGAATGAACTTCATGAAGAAGTCAGAGAACATGTGTTGTTCATGCAGGGCGAGCAGCATTTGCTCCTTTTCGATCCTGAGCACGATGCAGATGGAAACGGCGGATGCCGTGGCCGTTCGAAGTCCTCCCTCGCCAGTCATTGACTCTTCGCCGAAGAAATCCCCAGTGGCGAGCATCGTAACGGTCGCTTCTTTTCCCTTTTTGGAGACGACGGTGAGCTTTGCCCGGCCATTCTGGATAAAGAACACGGCGTCGGCGGCGCTTCCCTGGGCAAAGACAATCTGCTTTGCTTCATAGTGGAGGATGCTGCGTCCCGCGCCCTCGGTAGCCAAAAATTTAGCGGTCTCAAATTGCCTACTGCTTTCACCAACCATCGAAACAGCCTCCTTTGGTACATGGACTGGCCGATGAAATGCCCATCCACTTCTTCGGACCGCGGTAATCGGCGCGACTCCGCACCTACCCGCAGAATCTTGCACACCAAGACAACCTTGCACCACGACTGCCTGAGGGTCTGAGCAGTTCAGACCGATGGCGTATTAAGTTAACTGAGTGCGCCGCACAGGCATAGCGGAGAATGGAATAGAAGGAGAGGGCCAGCTTGGCTACGCCAGTTGGCTGTTTGGAGCCGGCAGCTTGCTTATAGCTTCTGTGTACGCTGCACAGCCCGAACGCCGCCAACGCGCCGCAACCCCAGAACCATCTTGTTCAGGTGCCGAACGTCTTGGGCTTCGATCACAAAATCGACAACTGCTTCGCCATCCTCGCTCTCGCGGGTTTCAACGCCGCGGATGTTGGTGTTGTCGTCGGAGATGACGGCGGTCAGTTCCTTCAGCATGCCTGCGCGATTATCGCAGAACACGGTGATCTTGACAGGGTAGCGTTGCGCCCGTCCGGTAGTCTGGTCGCCAACACGGGACCACTCGACGGCGATGCGGCGGTCGCTCTCGTAAAGCAGGTTCTGTACATTGGAACAACTGCGCGCATGCACCGCCACGCCCTTGCCGCGCGTGACATAGCCCACAATCTCTTCGCCGCGAATGGGATTGCAACATCGCGCGCGGTAAACAAGCAGATCGTTCTGGCCCTCTACCTGGAGCGAGTCCGAGCCGGTGAGGTGCAGCTTGCGCACCGCATCCGACATCGCCGACTCGATCGTGCCCGGCTTGGTTTCAGGGGTCTCGGGTTCAGGTTGGTTGGCGTAGCCGGGAGCCAGCTTATTCAGAATCTGGTGTGCCGAATGCTTGCCCTGTCCCATTGTGGCCAGCAGATCTGCGGCCGTGGCCACCCCGTACTCATTGGCAATCCGGCCTAGGTCCTGGTCACCAATCTGGCTCATCGGTACCTTGTGTTTGCGCGCCTCGCGCTCCAGCAGTTTGCGCCCGATCTCGACGGCCCTGCGCCGCTGGTCCTCGTTCAGCCAGTGCTTGATCTTGTTGCGCGCGCGCGGGCTCTTCACAAACGTCAGCCAGTCGCGGCTTGGTTTGTGATCCTTCTGGGTAACGATCTCAACAATGTCGCCGGTGCGCAACTTGGTGCGCAGCGGCACCATGCGGCTGTTTACCTTCGCGCCCACGCACGTGTGGCCCACCTCTGTGTGAATCGTGTACGCAAAGTCGACCGGCGTAGCGTCGGCCGGGACCACCACGACCTTCCCCTTGGGCGTAAAGGTGTAGACCTCATCCGGATACAGGTCCATCTTCAGGCTTGAGAGGAATTCGTTGGGGTCCGTCATCTCCTTTTGCCACTCGACCAGTTGCCTGATCCAGTTCAGCCGCTCCTCGTCGCGTGCCGTCACCACGCTGTCGCCAGCCTTGTACTTCCAGTGCGCCGCAATGCCTTCTTCGGCGATACGGTGCATTTCTTCCGTGCGAATCTGCACCTCGAACTGGTGGCCGCTGGCGCCCATCACGGTGGTGTGCAGCGACTGGTAACGGTTGGCGCGCGGAATGGCGATGAAGTCTTTGATTCGGCCCGGAACCGGCCGCCACAACGTATGGATCATCCCAAACACGGCATAGCACGCGGCCACGTCCTGCGTGATTACCCTTACGGCCAGCAGATCGTATACCTGGTCAAAGGAAACTTTGGAGCGCTCGATCTTCTGGAAGATGGAATAAAGCCGCTTGATGCGCCATTCAACCCGGGCTTCGATGCCGTTTTCGCGCAACTGCTCTACAAGAGTGTCTTCTACGCCGCGTAGAAACTGCTCGCCCTCGATGCGCCGCGCCTCTACCGCTTCTGACACCTTCTCAAAACTCACCGGATCCGTGTAGCGGAAAGCCAGGTCTTCAAGTTCGCCGCGCACCTTGCCCATGCCAAGCCTGTGGGCCAGCGGTGCGTAGATGTCTTGGGTCTCGCGTGCGATTGCCTCCTGACGGTCCGGCTTCAGGTGCTCAAGGGTGCGCATGTTGTGTAAACGGTCAGCTAGCTTGATAAGCACCACGCGAACGTCTGAAACCATGGCGAGCAGCATCTTGCGCACGTTCTCAGCCTGGCGGTCTTCGCGATTGGCAAACTGAATCTTGTCGATCTTGGTTACGCCCTCGACAATGTGGGCCACCTGATCGCCAAACCCCGACGCGATTTCTTCATTGGTGGCGGGCGTGTCCTCCACCGCGTCGTGCAACAGCCCCGCTGCTATGGCTGTCGCATCCATCTTCATCTCCGCCAGCACTTCTGCCACTTCAAGCGGGTGAATGATGTACGGCTCCCCGGAGGCGCGCATCTGCCCGGCATGATGCTTGACGCAGAAATCCCACGCCTTCCGGATGAGGGTGATGTCTTCTGTAGGGCGGTTGGTCTGTACACGGCGAAGCATCGCCTCAAAGCGCTCATCGATAGGGTGCATGTCCGTCGCGCGAACCTCAACCGCTGGTCCCCCCGCAGTCGTGGGGAGCGCGCTGGGAAGATCTTCCGGTATGGTTTGCCGGACCGTCGCCATGCTTCATTATAGGCCGCATCTGTTCAACGCGTATAAACGACGGCTGCCAGCGGTCATTCATACTTGGTAAGATGAACCAGACCAGGGAGCCTATGACCAAGCCACGCAATTCAAAACCGCAAACTACCTCCAAGCCGCCCAGGGCTTCCCGGTCCGCCTCGCCTTATGAGCGGATTCAAGACAAAGCGCCCTCCACCCGGCCCCCACAAGCCCGCGCCGCCAAGCCGCGCACTTCAAAATCGCAAACGGCTTCCGCGTCGCCTAGAACTTCCCGTCCCGCCACATCCTTTGAACGGGTGCAGGAAAGACCGGCCTCTGCCCGGCCTCCACAGGCCCGCGCCGCCAAGCCGGCTGCAAATCAGGCTCGCAAGACCGCTGCGCCAGAAAACCCCGGAGCCCTGATTAACCGCCGCGCCGCTGACCGGCTTCGCACCGGATACCTCTGGGTCTATTCCTCCGATATTGAAGCCATCACGCTGCCCAAGGGCGCTGCTGATGCGCCTCCGGCCCTTTTGCCGGTGGCCGACCACCGCGGTCTGCTGCTGGGTACTGCCCTCTACAGCCCCACTTCGCAGATTGCGCTGCGCATGGTCTCGCGCGAGGCCATCGACGAGGCTGCCTGGCTGGAAGTGCTCGCAACCCGCCTCCGGCGCTCCATTGCCCGGCGCAAACCTATGCTCGATGGCGGAAATGACGCCTGCCGCCTCTGCTTCAGCGAGGCCGATGAGCTTCCGGGCGTAATCGTCGATAAGTACGGCAGTCTGGCGATTTTGCAGTTGCTCGCAAGGGGGCTCGATTCTGCCGCAGTGCGCGAAACCTGCGTGCGTGTCCTGCGCGAGGAACTCTCGCCAGCCGCCATCCTGGAGCGGCCCGATCCCCGCATGCGCGAGTTGGAGGGGCTTGCCCCCGCCAACTCCGAGCCGCTATGGCTTGCCGATCCCTCGGTGCAGTCCGCGGTCGCGCAGTTCCATCTCAACGGCCTCGCCTTCCACTTCGACGCCAACTCCGGCCAGAAGACAGGCGCTTTTCTCGATCAGCGCACCAACTACGCCGCCGCGCGTGACTGGGCACAGAGGCTGGGCGCCACTGCGCGCGCTCTCGACGTCTGCTGTTACCAAGGCGGCTTTGCCCTGCACCTGGCTCAGGTCTGCCGTCAGGTCACCGGCGTCGATGCCTCCCGTTCGTCGCTTGAAGTAGCGGAGCTGAACCTCGAAGCCAATCGCGCTACCATTCCAGCTCAGGTCGACTGGGTCGAGGCAGATGCCTTCAAGATCCAGCGCGACTGGTCGGATGCCGGCGAGACCTTCGACACCATCGTTCTCGATCCACCCGCCTTCGCCAAGTCCCAGCGCGCCGTCGAGGGAGCTTTGCGCGGCTACAAGGAACTGAACCTGCGCGCGCTCAAGATGTTGCGCCCCGGCGGCCTGCTCGTCACCTGCTCCTGCTCGCATCACGTAAGCTGGGCGGATCTGGAAGCCAGCGTAACTTCGGCTGCCGTCGATGCATCGCGTCGGGTGCGGCTGCTTGAACGTCGAGGTGCTTCTCCCGATCATCCGGTGGTGCTCAATTTGCCCGAGACCGAATACCTCAAGTGCCTGGTGCTGGAAGTGGAGTAATCAGGCGCGCGCCATGCGCTCGTTCGGGTTCCAGTGGGGAAGGAGCCTCGCCAACCATCCGAGCCAGCTTTGGCGGCTCTCGATCTGCGCGGTCCGTTTATCTCCTGCCGTGGCCTTTCGCAACTCCGCCAGAGTTTCCTTTACCTGCGTCCGAAGAGCCTCGGCCTCAAAGGTGCAGGAGCGCAAATACGCTGACACCGTCAGTCCGGCTTCAGCCGCGCGCCTACGCAGTTGCATGCACTCTGTGCTGCTCAGCCGTATCGTGATGCTGGCGCATTTCCGGTTCTGCTCCAGCGCAGAGGAGAAGTCAGGCCTTGCCTCCACTTCAGAAGGCTCAATCCAGGCTGGCGCAGTCGGCGAGGCTGCCGTCTTGGCGCAAAGGCCTTTGGCGGATGAAAGCGCCTCAGGCCTTTGAAACGGCTCCGGATCTGAAACGGGCGGGAACAGCCTGTCCGTGGCACCGGATGACTTATACCGGCTGTGGGTGTTCAGGGCGCGCTCGTAGCTCAAGATCGCCACGTCGTCCTCAAGATCGTCGTCGTTCCAGCCCTGCGCCGGCTTCGGCGCGGGTGAGGTTAGGGCGGCCAGTAGACTCACAAACCTGGCTGGTGAAAGAGAGGGCGCGGTTTGCACTGCTTGCTGCATGGCTTGGAGCATAGCGCGTACGCACACCCTGACCTTGAGTAAAGCCCAATGCAAAACGCAGATCGATTCCCGGATCAGGAATTGCTTCCGAATGTTCCAGAAATGGACCCCGCCCGGTTCAGCCCAACACCCCTTGGGTAGTTAATTCACCATGTCTCCCAATATCTCCGGATCGGGAAGCAGACGCCCCGGCAGTTGCAGCATCTCGCTGATGGTATCGGCGGGCAAAGGCCGGGCAAACAGAAACCCCTGCCCGTAGCGGCAACCCATATCCCGAAGCAAGCGATACTGCGCGCAGGTTTCTATGCCCTCGGCTACGACGTCCATGCCCAGCACCCGCGCCAGTTCAATAATGGTGCGGACAATCTGCAACGGCTGTTCGCCTTCGGTCATGCGGCCAACAAACGAGCGGTCAATCTTCAACACATCAAACGGAAATGAATGCAGGTGGTTCAGAGAGCTGTAGCCAGTGCCGAAATCGTCCATCAGCAACGAGACACCCAAGCGTCGCAGACTGCCGAGAACTTCCAGAGCCGTCCCCATGTTGGGAATCAGGCTGGATTCGGTCATCTCCAGGCCCAGTTGTCGGCTGGAAATGCCGAATTGGCGCAGCAGTGCTTCTACATGGTCCGCCAGCCCCTCACGCGAAAACTGACGGGCGGACAGGTTTACGCAAACCCGCGGCGACCCATGCCGCGGAGACTCCTTGCCCCACTTCTGAATCTGCAGGCAGGCTTCCGCAAGTCCCCAATCTCCAATCGGTAGAATCAAACCGCTCTCCTCGGCTTGCGGGATAAAATCCATCGGTGGAATCAGCCCCCGCTCAGGATGCTCCCAGCGGATGAGCGCTTCAACACCCACAATCCGCCGCGTTGAAAGTTCAATCTCCGGCTGGTAGTAGAGCACAAATTCCCGCTGCTCAAGTGCGTGCCGCAGGTCCGGCCGCTGTGGCCACTCCCCAGGCACAGTCTTCACAGCCTGTGTCGGCCGCACTCTGTGCACTTGAAAACTTTTACGCAACTTACGCAGCTCAAGCTGGCTGGCCACCATGTCTGCCAGGCTCTCCAGCATCCGCAATTCATCCAGCGCCATGCTGCGGCGCGGCTCGATGGCGAAGATCGTCAACGCCCCCAGAATCTTGCCGTCCGATGAACGCACCGGTGCGCTGGCAAAGGAGCCCACGTCGAGCCGCCTCAGGGTCATACCCTCTTCCTCGAATAGGGGATGCTTCGAAATGTCAGGGATAATTACCGGGCCATCCTTGGCCAGCACCATCTCGAAGATCGAATGCCTTCGCGGCAGTTCCCGAACCGCCTCGCCCCAGTAGGACTTGATCCATACGCGGCTCTCGTCCGCAAACCCCAGCAGCACCGTGTCGGCGCGGAAGTACTCGGCGCTCAGCCGAGTAATCGCGTCAAAGCTCGGTTCAGGATCAGTGTCGAGGATCCCGGTCGAGGCTAGTTCAGCCAGACGGGCATCCTCTTGCGGCCAATCGGTTTTGCTTTTCTCCAGCTCTGCTTGTGGCATCTTTTAGGGCCCCGCGGTATCCCCGGCAGCTGATTTGAAGTCAGGGACAGCTGTCCCTCTGCATGCGCATTGGCCGCTTATGCGATCTAAAACGGCCGCACCAATCCATCCCCCAGCGCACTTGAGACTAAAGACAGTCAATGACCATCCACCCAACCGGCTAAATGGGTCTGGTATCTCCTTTATCGGAAAATGCTGCCCGGTCATGAGGTTACGCAAGGACACGGAGGTTGGGTACCATTTACTGTGTGTCTAAATTTACTTGTGGGTGGCCGGTTGCCCCGTTTCAGTCCAAAGAAAGGTCAGTTGGTCGGCGTCATCCTGGATCTGCAGGTCCACGCTCATCCCGCCAGAGTGCCCACCGGCGAGGCTGGAGTGCAGCAGCACCGGTCGCCCGCTTGAGGATGCAGCTTGCATCAGCGCCGTCATTTTCCGCGCGTGAAGCGGGTCAACCCGCGTGTCGCTGTCTCCGGTAAAGAACATCACCGCCGGATACGCCGTTGCAGACTTCACGTTCTGATACGGCGAATACTTCAGCAAATACGGAAACTGCTTTTCGTTCTCTGCCGACCCGTACTCCGTCACCCAGTAGGAACCGACCAGAAATTTCTGGTATCGCAGCATATCGAGCAGAGGATAGCCGCACAGCACCGCCGAAAACAGCTCCGGCCGCTGGGTAATCGCCGCGCCCATCAGCAGCCCTCCGTTCGAACGCCCGGCAATCGCGAAGTGCTCAGCGGATGTGTACTTGCCGGCGATCAGGTATTCGGCCGCAGCGAACCAGTCGTCAAACACATTCTGCTTCTTCTCAAACATCGCCTGCTCGTGCCAGTGTTCGCCATATTCACTGCCGCCGCGCAGGTTGGGCAGTGCAAACCATCCGCCTTGCTCTAGCCACCACGCAATCGTCGGGCTCCAATACGGGGTCTCGCTCGAGTTAAAGCCCCCGTACCCGGTCATCAGCAGCCGCTCCGTCCCGTCCTGTTTCAGGCCCTTTTTCCCGGCAATGAACATGGGAATAGACGTTCCATCCTTCGACTTGAAAAATACCTGCTTCAACTCGTACTGGCTCGAGTCGAACGGGGTCTTCTGCTGGAAAAACACCTCGCGCTTCCCGGTTACGGTATCCAGCCGGTAGAGCGTCGAAGGCACAATGAACGATTCAAAAAGAAAGTATCCGTAGCGGTCTGTAGTTCGCCCGTTCACCATGCTGGTGGCACCGATACCTTCAGATTCAATCGCGCCTGCCGCCTTGCCGTCCAGCCCGTAGACCCCGATCTCCGTCTTCACATCCTTCAGCCGCTTCACGTAGATCTTGCCGCCCACAATCGACCAGCCGTCGATCACATCCCGCCCTTCAGGAATGATCGTCGGCCATACATCGGGCAGAATCCCCGGGTCGGCCTTGAGAATACGTCCGTTCGGAGCCTGGTAGTCGGTCTTCACATACCACGCACCCTTTGCGTAAAACGTCTCGAAGCGCGAGTCCAGCCCCCACACCAGAACCTCAAACGGCGATCCCGGTTTGGTCAGATCGCGAAAGACAATATCCTCGCGCTTGGCGGGCACACCCCGGCCAATCTGCACCACCAGGTAGCGGCCGTCGTCCGTTACACCAGCTCCGAACAGGTCGTTTCCCGTCAACGCTTCCCCGTGAAACTCGCGCCCGAAGATCAGCGCATCCCGCGAAGTCCGGGTGCCCAGCACGTGCTGGTACAGCAGTGTCCCCTCCTTGCTGTTGCGCGCGTAGTAAATGCTGGCCCCGTCCGGCGCAAATCCCACGCTGAAGTAGCGAGCCGCCGGCAATTCATCCTCCAGCGTTTTGCCGGTCTTCAAATTCAACAGGTGAATGCTGGTTTCGTCCGCACCGCCCGACTGCACGGCGTAGGCCAGCAGCGTTCCGTCGCGCGAAACATCGTTCACATAGACCGAGGTGTTCGGGTCCTTGCTCAGTTGCGCCGGATCGACCAGGCGCTCATCTTTCCCCGTCAGGCCGTGGCGCACATAGATTGAAAACTGCTGTTCGCCGGCCAGCCGCTTCCTGAAGAAGTAGCTGTTCCCGCGCTCGACGGGAATCCGCATATCCGCCACATTTTCCAGTTCGTCCAGATCGTCCGCCACCTGCGCTCGTATGTGTGCCTGCTTCAGATAGCGCCCGGTGTACGCGCTCTCGGCATCGATAAACGCCCGCGTCTCGGGGCTTTTCCCATCTTCAAGCCAGCGGTAGCTGTCGACAACCCTGGTCCCGAAGTAGTCGTCGGTGACGGGTGCAGCCTCAACGGCCGGGGGCGCGGGCAGCGTGATGCCTTCGCGCCCATGAATCGTCTGGCCCCCGCCACTTGCGCCGATTGCCGCCAAGATCGCAACTCCTACTCCAATAGTCCGTCGCACACACAGTCTCCTCCCGACAGAATACTCGGAAGGGGTGCATTTGCTGGCTCATTCTTTCAGGTCAGGCGAACCGTCCCGGTAGAATCAACTCCAGTGGAAGGAACCTCCCCAACTCAACCTTCACCGCCTGCGAAGTCGCGCTGGGCACGCGGATTGGGCCTGCTGCGCCCATCGCACGCCCATAGTGTCTTCTCCGCGACCATCGTCCTGATGGCGTCCACCTTCCTGTCCCGCGTCATCGGCCTGGTGCGGGTCAAGTACATCGTTTGGATTTTCGGCCGCGGCGTGGAAGCAGATGCCTTTAACGCCGCCTTCGTCCTGCCCGACATGATCTCCTATTTCCTGGTCGGTGGCGCAGCCTCCATCACCTTCGTCTCCATCCTCACCCGCTTTCGCGAAGAGGGCAGGGGAGAGGAGGGCGAGCGGTCGCTTTCGGTCATTCTCACCACCATGTACCTGGTCCTTGGCATCGCCATTGTGCTGGCCGAGATCTTTGCCCCCTGGTACATCCACCTGTGGTTCAACGGCTTCGATGCCCAGAAGGCGGCGCTCTGCGTAACCCTGACGCGGATATTGCTGCCTGCTCAGCTGTGTTTCTTTGCCGGCGGCGTCTTCGGCGCGGTGCTGATGGTGCGCAGGCAGTTCAGCGTACAGGCAGTTGCTCCGCTCATTTATGGCCTCGGCACCATTATTGGCGGCCTTTTGCTGGTCAAGCGCATCGGCGTCTCTTCACTCGCGGTCGGCACTTTGGCAGGGGCGATTCTCGGACCGTTCCTCATGAACTGGTTTTTTGCACGCAGGGCCGGTGCGCGCTACCGCGTGATTCTCGACTGGCACGACAAGGGTCTGCGCGATTGGGTGCGCCTGTCACTTCCGCTCATGGCCGGCGTCTCGCTGGTCACGGCCGATAACTGGATCATCGCCCACTTTGCCTCAAAGGTCGGCGGCGCAGTGTCGCTGATGAGCTACGCCAAGCAGCTCTTTACCGCGCCCACAGCCATGCTCGCGCAGGCCGCAGGCGCAGCTTCCATGCCATTCTTTGCCAGCATGTGGACCCAGAAACGCCGCTACGAATTCGCCACCGGCGTTGCGGATTCGGTCTCGCGCGTTACCGCACTGGGATTGCTTGTGGCCTCCGGCATGGTAGTGCTGGGTCAGCCGATGATCGATCTGTTCTTCACCGGCGGACGCTTTTCCTCTGCAGATTCGCGGCTATGCGCTGTCTACTTCGCAATCTTCTCCGTCTCCATTTGCCTCTGGTCTGCGCAATCCATCTATGCACGGGCGTTTTACGCCGCCGGGAATACCATGGTGCCGGCAGTTGCGGGAACCATGGTTACCGTGGTCTCCCTGCCCATCTACGAAGTGCTTTACCACTTGCAGGGGGCTACCGGTCTCGCTATCGCTTCCGACATTGGCATTGCCCTGCAGACTCTGACCATTGCCTTCATGCTCCATCAACGGCACATGGTTTCGTTGGCCAGCCTCGACTACGCAGAACTGGGCCGCTGCCTGCTGGCGGCTGTTACCAGTGGCGTCGTGGTCTGGATGGCGGTTTGGGCTTTGGGCGCACTGTTTGCCCATCTGAATGGTGCGTCCCTGCTCAGGCAAACGCGCTGGATGGATCTGAGTGTGCTGATCGCAGGAATCGCAGTTTGGATCACAACGACAAAAGTGGTCCTGGAAAAAACCGGCTCAGCACTACCCAGGGTAGCTATGAAGCGCCTGGGGCTATAGCAAAACCAGATTTGGTATAGCCCGAAAGCAGTTCATCCAGGTCGACGCGACCCTCAGGGGCGGCGACCTCGCATGCATTGAACCGGACACAGTGACTCTGGTCCTGCTCTCGCTTAAGCCGTCTGTTTCCTGTTATCAATACAGAAAGATCTTCCCTGATCGGATCGTTTCTGCCAGGGCATAACTCCCCATTCCGGCGCAATCCATTGCGCTGGAATGAGAAATGCTAAAGATCCTGCTGAAGAAGCGACCCGGGAGTTTCTGGCGTGACGCTGATCTCCGGCTCGAACGTCTGGGGACGTGCCAGGGCTTCCGGCTTTTCAGCGGCCTTGCGCAGGTCGATTCCTCCCTTGAAGTAGGCTCCGTCTTCAATACTGATGCGCGCCGCACTCACGTCACCCACCAGGGTGCCCTCGGCGCGAAGATCCACCCGGTCGGTTGCGGAGACATTGCCGTGAATCCTGCCCATCACCACGATTTCGCGTGCGTTGATGCAGACGGACATGTGGGCGTGTACCTGTCCGTCGGGTCCTATCGTCACGCGGCTCCCGGGTAGGTTGATGCTTCCCTCAACCCGGCCGTTGACATAAAGTGACTCCGAGCCGGTGATCTCGCCCTTGAAGATCAAGCCCTCGCCAATTTCGCTCGCGTCTCCGTGCGTGTTCATGGTGCGGACGGTATGGGCGACAGGTTCAGCCGGTGGAGCGGCTGGTACTGGTCTAACTGGCTCTGGGGCTGGCTGCAAGGGAATCGATAGAGGCTGTGTTGGTTTCCACATTGCGCACATGGTTCATATCTCCTGTTTACAACAAATCTCGGATTGAAATAAAAGTACGACCTACTAAGGTTGTGCTGGCAATTACTGCGAGATTATCACCAATGCCTGCCACATTAAATACTCCGCTGCGCGCTTTCTCCATTTCCTTCATGGGAGTCAATATTCGCAAATCGACAGCCTCCTCTTAGCCTGTCTGAATTTCCACCACCATCCGATGCTGCGGTAGAAACGCTGATTGCATCCCCGGCAGCGGATGGGACATTGAAACCTGAAGACGCACTGGGCGAAGAAGTCAACCCGACTTTCAAACCACTGACGATTCGATGGACACAACGCCGTCGAACTGCAAAGCGGACAAGCTAAACATGCTACATCGTCCACTTGCTTCATGGCTAGCTCATACTCAGGTCGATACGTGCTGATGGGGAAACCCTCCGATGTGCTTCTCATAACCGGGCATATCCTTTGTTGGCTGTCGGCATTCGCCTGGAGCCTAATCTCGTTCAGCGGGGCATTTTGAGCGACTATGGCTGTCGTTTGCCATCACGGACCTCTGTCGGGCAACGCCGGTCCCAATCTTGAACTTCCGACCAGCTCGATCCTTCGCTTCGAGATCACGCATAACAAGAAATCTCGCGCCCCTCCGCTCCCACTCCAGCCGGGCTGAGAAGAAAGCAGAAACGGAAACCTCTCGGCCGTCCTTGCGAACGATTTGCATCATTCCGAGCGACTCCTCTTGGTTCTCCGGTGCATGTCGCAAGAGTTCATTCGTCCTGCGAGATTCCCGCTCGGCCATAAGGTCGGCGAATCTCAAGCCTAGAAGTTCATCGAGCCTATATCCCGTTAGCGTCTCCACCGCCGGGTTGGCATCAATTAAGTTATTTAGATTCAAATCGATAACAGCGATTGCGGACCCGGAATGCGCCCAGAATATGTCTTGCGCTTGGCAATATTGCAATTCCGTACTGAAGACGCTTTCGATCAAGGCAATTCCTTCCTGCCCACGTGCACTGTGCCACCCGAAGTCCTATCAGGCTTCGGATGGCAGCCCATCGCCGGATTTAAATTCTCCATGCCCCTGCAGCTCTAGCCACAGTAAGGCAGGTTGGTTGTTCCCCTCACGCAACGGACAGCGATTTGCCCGAGCCCCCAGGAGACGAATCGCCAACAGAATTCTGCAGATTGTCATTAAAGCAATGTACCGGTCCCGAAAGTCACTCTATGTGGTAACTTTAGTGATTAATAACTGAGTACTTATAAGATGGCAAATAGCACTAAAGTGCTACATTTTTCGCAATGTTCACGTGGTAAACATATACTTAGTTATCGATTGATAATACGAATAAATAAGCGCATTCTTGCTCGCATTTCGAGGAAATGTCCCATAATGCAATAAATAATCTTGAAAAAATGGTTACCTTGCGCGAACTTGGGACACAGACACGAGAGTGCGCAGCTCTGGTATCAACTGTGGTGCTCTGGCCTGGCGTTTAGGTTTTGAGGAATTTGAAACCGGAATGAACACAAATCCACATACCGTTCGAACGGTATGTGGAGTGAGGCGAATCACCTGTTTGTCGGCGATCTGCTAGGGAAGATTGAGGGCTTCTTTCGAGGTCTGGCCCACAAAGTCTGAGAGTGTCGGTTTCACTGTCGACTTGCGGATGTCGATACCGCCCTTGAAGAAGGCGCCGTCTTCGATGCTTATCCGGGCTGCGGTTACATCTCCGGTAACGCCACCCTCAGCACGGATATTAACGCTGTCCGATGCCGTAACATTGCCCTGGACTTTCCCCATAATCACAATCTCGCGAGCGCTGATATTGGCGTTCACCTGGCCATTGCGGCCTACTGTGACACGGCTGCCGGGCAGGCTGATGCCGCCTTCGACTCTGCCGTCGATAAAAAGCGACTCCGTGCCGGTAATCTCGCCCCTCAGAATCAGACCCTTGGCGATAATGCCCTGTTCCGCGGTTGAAACTGCGGTGCGGCCCATTGTTTCGTGAGCTACGATACCCATAGAATGGCGTGAGCCATCTGTGGATGAATTGCGGTCGGGGTATTCGTCCTGGCTGGATTTCAACATGGCTGACACAGTGCGCACTTCCTTTTCTGGGGGAATTTCGGGCCCGTTGGCAAGGCAGCTCCCGAGACCCTGCTTGAATCATTACCGACTGGCGATATCCTTCTGCCGTCTGCATATTCACGGGCGGCCAGAAGTCTTCTCGCGTTCCGCCTTGAGGTCTCTTGCTTGACCCTCGTGTGAATTTACCACATTCCGTCAAGCGAAGAGGGTTCAGAGTACATCAGAATGACTGGAAACTCAATAGATCGTTCGTAACGGAGTCGAGATTACCTGTTAACCAACTGTGGACGTTCGGTGCGCGAGGAGCCGGACTGCGCTTTGCCCACGCTGCGACGATCGGGCCAAAACTGCCCCGCGGCTGCCTCACTGCCCGTTGAATGAGATGTATTTCACCTGTTTTCAGTACATTGGCGTGCCTTGAGTCCATCGGCCAAGGCGCGCATCGATAGGGAAGGTCTGTCCTTCAGGATCAGCGCGAGGGCTCACCCTTGCAATGGGGATTCATTGCAGGGGTGGGGCTGAATCCGTCTGGTTACCCCTTCCTGATTGGTGGAACAGGGATAACCACCTGCACACCGGAAGTCGGTGCTAGGGTAACAGTGGCTTGGGTGCCTCTCCTGCCAGGCTCCCGCTGGCCAAGGTACCGCCCTGCTTGCCTTCGGGCTTGCGAATGTCGATTCCGCCTTTGAAGAATGCGCCATCCTCGATGCTGATTCGTGCTGCGGTCACATCGCCGCTCAGGGACCCCTCGACGCGTATGTCCACGCGATCCGCTGCCGTCACATTGCCGCGGATCTTGCCCAGTACGACGATCTCGCGCGCGTTGATGCTGGCGGCCACCTGTCCGTTGCGGCCAATGGTCACGCGGTTACCTGGAAGGTTGATGCTGCCTTCCACCTTGCCGTCGACGTAAAGCGACTCCGTGCCGCTGATTTCACCCTTGATCAGCAGGCCTTTTCCAATTGTCGACTGCTCGCCCGATGTAGCTGTAGGTGTACGGATGGCAGTTTCAAACACCGGAGTAGGCATCGCCGCTCGGGGGGATTCAGGGGTAGAAGCAGGAACAATCGATTCCGTCTGGTTAGGTTTCCACATAGCGCTCAAGATACTTCCTTTTCTGTCCGAAAGGGACTAGGGGATTCCAAGGCAGGGCCTTTGCCGGGTGCCCCAAAAATCTGAAGAATGCGAACAGCCGTGTCATGGCGCCTTCGCGGCGCCCTACGGCCACGAAAAGAACACCCTCTCTTCGCGGTCCACCTAAAAGAGTGCGCTGTCGCTATTCTAAGGCGATCCCCGCAAATATACGAGAGTACGACCGGTCAACGGCCCACGGTTGCCATCTCTGACAACACTTCTCCGGCCAGAAAGAAGTGAAATTCCTCTTAAAACAGCGGATTTGATGCTTAGTCCTGCAGGCATACTGCAGGTCAAGCCTCCCATGGCCTACTCTTAACTTATGACCGATCGTGAACTTCTGGTGCGAATTGCCCGCTCCGCTGGTGGCAAGGCCGGATACAAACAACTCGTGCGCGAACTCGGCATGGCAGGTGGCAGGGAGCGGCGTCTGCTACTCGAACAATTGGCTCGCCTCACAGTGCGCGGCCAGTTGGCCAAGCTTGACCGCGAACATTGGAGTATTCCCCGGGCGCTCTCCGCTGCGGGTGGCACGCGCGAAAACCTCACCGCGGGCCGCCTCGATCTCCATCGGGACGGCTTTGGCTTTGTCCGCCCCAACGCCCGCCAGGCTTCCAGTGGGGTCCGTAGGGTGGAGGAAGACATCTTCATTCCTCCCAACGAGATCAACGGTGCCATGCAGGGTGACCAGGTACTGGTTGAAGTTGAGCCTCCTAAGGCCGATGGGCGACGTCAGGGCCGCATCGTCCGCGTCATCGAACGCCGCAACCCCACCGTAGTCGGCATCTTTCATTACGCGCGTTCTGACCGGTCACTGGGCCACAACGTCGTCCCCTTTGACGATCGCATGGCCCAGCCCATCCTTATTCCCGAGGGCCAGGAACTGCCTTCCGCCAGCGAAGCTGCCACGCCACACCGTGTTCTTGGTTCGAAAGTAGTCCCCACCCCGACATACGACAACCTTGAGGGCCTCGTCGTCGATGTGGAGATCACCAGTTGGCCCACTCCGACACGTCCCCCGGTTGGCCGGGTCATTGAAGTGCTGGGCTCGCCTGACGACTTTGGCGTCGATGTCGAAATGATGATCCGCAAGCACCAGTTGCCGCACATCTTTCCTGAGAACGTGCTGGCCGAAGCCCGCAATGTTGCCCATCTCGACCCCGCTGAAGCCGAGTCCCGCCGCGACTTCCGCTCCCTCCCCGTCGTCACCATCGATGGCGAGACGGCCCGCGACTTCGACGATGCTGTCCTGGTTACCGAGCGCCCCTCAGGCGGCTACGAATTGCAGGTCCATATCGCAGACGTGGCCGAATATGTCCTACCCGGTACCGATCTCGACCTTGAAGCCCGTCTCCGCGGAACCAGTGTCTACTTTCCTGACCGCGCCATTCCCATGCTCCCCCAGGAACTCTCGACAAACATTTGCAGCCTCCGTCCCGGCGAAGATCGCCTCGTCCTCAGTTGCATCATGCAGCTCGACGCAGAGGGTCGCATCCTCAGCTACGAGATCGTCGAAGGCGTCATTCGCTCCGCCGCACGCATGACCTACACCGATGTCCACGCCATCATCTCCGGAGAGACAAACGAAGGGATCGTCGAAACCCGCGACAAGTACAACGCTCTGGTCCCCGGTTTCGAACTCATGCGCCATCTCGCCGGCCTCATGAACAAGCGCCGCGAGGAGCGCGGCTCAATAGACTTCGACCTGCCCGAGCCGGTCATCGCGTTTGACGAGCGCGGCCAGATGCAAGGCGTCACTAAATCTGAGCGCACATGGGCCAACCGCCTCATTGAGGAGTTCATGCTGGCAGCCAACGAATGTGTCGCCACCTGGCTTGAAGACCTCGGCGTCCCTTCGCTTTACCGCATCCATGAAAAGCCCGAACCCCGGCGCGTGGTTCAATTCGAGGAACTGGCCGCGGCCTTCGGCTACTCGCTCGGACTCGGCGCTCTGCCGGTCAAGCGCATTGTCACCCGCGGCGACCGGCGCGATGCCCAGCGCACCGGTCGCAATCCGCTCACTCATGAGGTTCCTGAGGACATCCCCGTCACGCCACGCATGTATCAAAAGCTGGCTGCCCGCATTGAAGGCAAACCTGAGGAGCGGATTCTCAGCTACCTCATGTTGCGTTCGCTTCGCCAGGCCCGCTACTCCGAGATCAACGAGGGCCACTTCGCGCTGGCCGCGCCCACGTATACGCACTTCACCTCGCCCATTCGCCGCTATCCAGACCTCATTGTCCATCGCATTTCCAAGGCGCTGCTCCGCGCCGGCGTGATCGCCAAAGGGGAAATTCCTGAGGGCAGGCACAGCTCTCCCTGGCACCATCACAATGAAGGACTGCTTGAAGCTCGGGTGCCCCAGGTCTCAACTTTGCGGCCTGGGAGTGGGCGGGATCTTACTCCCGAGCCTCCCATCCTTGAATCGGAACTTGCGCAGATCGCCGAGGAAACCAGCCAGACCGAGCGCCGCGCCGCAGAGGCAGAGCGCGAACTCATCGAGTGGAAGAAGGTCCGCTTCATGCAGGACCGAGTCGGTGAAGAGTTCGCCGGGCTGGTGCTGAACCCCGCCAAATACGGCCTCTTTGTGGAACTGACGGACCTCTTTGTTGAGGGCCTGGTGCCCATCGACTCGCTCCGCAATGACCGCTACACCTGGCGCGAGAACACCCACGAGGTCATCGGCGAGCGCACTGGCCACTGTTTCCGCGCAGGCGACCGGGTCCAGGTGATTCTCGACCGCATCCTTGCGCAGGAGCGCAGGCTTCAGTTTTCGATTGTCGAGGAAGGCATTGCACTCACAGGCAAGAAGACGCCCAAATTGCCCACGAAAGCAAAGAAGAAGAAAGCTACATCCGCACCGGCGCGTTCATTCAAAGCCCGGAAAAAGTTTGGGCAAAAAGGCAAGCGGCGCTGAGGCCTTCCGGCCCGCAGCGCCACTTGCATATCGTTGCTGTGATTTAGGCTCCAGCCTGCTTTTCGGCAAGAGGGCCAATGATCGGCAGCTTGAAGCGCTTGCCGTTAAATGCGTTGATTAGCACGATGATCCATAGGATGAAGAATCCGAGCCCAACCAATGGGAACAGAACTACATCGATGAGATTAACGAACGGGATCATTCCTAAAATCACAAGAACAACCCAGACCGCAATCCAGGCAATCGCCAGGAAGATCGATTGCCAGGAATGGAAACGCACGTTCGGGCTTTGGTTGTACGGCGGAATCGCCAGAAAGACGATCGCCGGAATAAAGGTGACGTAGGCAAGGCCGGATGCGGCATTGTCGCTAAGACCAGTCTGTGGGGTTTCTTCGGGCACGGGGCTCCTTTGGCATTGCACGGGGTTATAAGGCAAGACACTTCACGCTCGGCAAAGGGCGAGCAGGAGGGGAACAGTTGCGGAAAAACGTGCTGCACCGCCGAGAACAACTTCCACGCAGCCACCGTCCCCGGGCTGATGCAGCCGATTAGCTAGTTACTGGCCGGCCTGCTTCTCGGCAAACGCGCCAATAACGGGAAGCTTGAAGCGTTGCCCATTCATCGCCTTCAGAACACACACCAGCCAGATCACGAACCAGGCAAGCCAGACCAGCCGGGTGAGGGCTATGAAGAAGAAAGCCCCAAACACCACGCTGAACACCAGGACAAAGCTCAAGGCTACGCTTATGACAAACGCTGCCAGGTTAAGAAAGATCGACTGCCACGCGTGAAACCGCACGTATGAACTGGCGTTATAGGGCGGCATCACAAGGAAGACAATTGCCGGAACGATCGTTATGTAGGCAATAGCGCCGGCAGCGTTATCTGAGAGGCCAGTTGGATTTGGTTCGGACATGATTGTTCCTTTCGAGTTCGGGGCTGGAGTCGAAGTCCACCCGTTTTGCGCCCGAGCCACCATCCGCAGCAATGCGCATGAGAACTACGAAACGCGGAAGACGATTATCCTGAATCACAACAAGAAAATCGTTGGCCATTGCGCTTGTCAAGCACAATCTTCGCAGTGCCCCCAATCCAATACAATAGAAAATGAAGTCAAGGAGCTGAAATCGATATGGCGCACACCGTTTTTTGCGTTCGCAACAAGAAGGAGATGGAGGGTCTGGAAGAGCCGCCCTTCGATTCGGAGTTTGGTCAGAAGATCTTCAAAAACGTCTCCAAGGTAGCTTGGGCTGAGTGGGTCGACCACCAGAAGATGCTGCTCAATGAGTACCGTCTGCAGCCGTGGACCCCCCAGGCGCAGCAGTTCCTCGTCGAGCAGATGGAGCAATTCTTCTTTGGAGCCGGCGCGACCATGCCCTCGGATTTCGTTCCGCCCGCCCACTAGAGTCGTGGTTCAAATCTCCACCGTAATCACCTGAACTGAAAACACACTGCAAATCTGCCTCGCACGGCTTTTGTGCGATGAATCGAGTCCCGGTTCAAACGAACATGGCCGCGCTGGTGTAAACTGATCAAGACCTAAAAGCCGGCTCGTCCGAGCCAGCTCCATTGTGTCGGGACGTGGCTCAGCCTGGTAGAGCACTCGCTTGGGGTGCGAGGGGTCGGCAGTTCGAATCTGCCCGTCCCGACCATTTAGTTCATTGTTTTCCATTTAGTTCCAGCCTCCGCCTGTCATCGGCGGAGGCTTTCCATTTGTGTGCGCCCAGCATGGGCGCGTTCTTACGGGTGCGAGTCCCGTCGTAAGCTGGTCACAGTAAACGAAGTGAAGCGCAACTGCATGAGGGTGACCGAGTGTGGGGAGGAAGCGTGGATCGAAACTGCGGGCCGATGAACAAGAACCAGATAGAAGGCGGTGCCGAACAGGGCGAGCGGGCCCAATACCGCGAAGCTC
>CAIKND010000215.1 GCA_903828675.1 uncultured Acidobacteriaceae bacterium | reverse complement strand
GCTGTTTAACGGGCTCCAATGGAAGCACCAATGGCTATTTCGGACTACTTGCCGTCAACATGACAAAAGTAGAATATCCCTCAGACAAATGGTCCTTCCCTCATCGACCTGCCATTCGCCGGTCGTTCGCTGTTTAGCCCCTTGAGCGAATGCTCGGCGTGGAATAAGACTCAATCAGAGCTTCCTTAGCTCTTATGCTCAATTCCCGTGTCCAGCGAAGGCTAGTCCATCGAGTCGGGTCCGCCCGAACGGACCGGGATCCCACTGATCAGGCCCTGATAATTTGTGAGACGCTTGCCGAGGATCACAAAGCCGGCGGACGTGATCTCATACTCGCGGATATCCTTGGCATGATTTCCACCACGCATCTTGATCACCACCATGATCTTGCGAAGCTGGCCATCGATGGAAACATAACGAAGCCGGACAATGTCGTCGGTGAGGAAAGATATCGAGTAAGTACTGAACGGAAATTCAGTGAAAGACTCATCCACTTCAACCGTGCTTAGAATCGTCACGCCGATTCCCGTCAACGCGAAGATCATGCGGTAGAGTGACTCACGAAAGTCCGCGCGGAAGCCCGGCGAAAGCGCCATCTCAAAGCCCGCCAATGAATCAATCACCAGACGCTTGGCGCCAATCTTCTGCACGGCGTCGAGAATCGAGTGCATGGTCTCATCCACCGAGAGATCCAGTGGTCGCAAATAGAGGATTGTGAGTTTGCCATCTCTCTGCGGCGTTTCCAGATCCAAACCCAGGCTGGCCGCTCGCTCCGCGTACGCCTGCGGGCGCTCTTCAAAAACCGCAACAATTCCCGGCTCGCCCTGGCGTATGCCTTCAGCAATGAACTGCGTTGCCAGAACAGATTTCCCGGTTCCCGAAGACCCCGCTACGAGCACACTATCGCCTTCGCGAACGCCGCCACCGAGCATCTTGTCCAACTCCGGAATCCCAAAGGAAAGGCGTCGCTGGCTGGGGGGATTCTTCACGTGCCCCGTCAACCCAAAAGTACGCGAGAAGGCTTGGATTCCGGCGTCGGTTATTCGGAATGTGTGCAGCCCCGGCACCGAGTCCTGACCGCGCAGCTTAATAATTTGTAACTTCCGCACAATTGAATTCCGCTCAGCCGTTTGGCGCAGCCAGAACAGGCCATCGGCGACGGTAAAAATGGGATTATCCCGTAGTTCCTCCTCCGCATATTCACCGATCAGAAACGTCGTAGCTTGCCAACTGGCCAGAAACAGGGCCAGCCGTTGAATGAAGGACTGCAGGTCCATGCTGCTTTCCGGCCTCCGGACCATGGTGCGGAAGGAGTCGACAACCACAACCGCGGGGTTGGCCTTTTCGACTTCCTTGATAATCTGATCCAAAACAGCTCCGAGATCCTCTTCCAAAACTACCTGGCTCAGGTTGACGAAGCGAATCGAGGCGGGCAGCATCGCCGGATCGAAAAATGTGTACTGCTGCTGGTAGCGCAGCATCTTGATGGCTGATTCGCCCAAGACTGTGAAATAGAGCGCAGGACGCTCCGGGGTGGCATTGGCAAACACGAACTGGTGCGCCAGTGTCGTCTTTCCGCTTCCAGGAGCACCCGCGATGATGTTGAACGAGAATTCCGGGAGACCGCCGCCCACAATTTCGTCGAGGCCCGGGACTCCGGTGGGTAGTTGCTTAATCCTTACTTTGTCTTGAGTGCTCACGTGGTTCTCCCGTGTGCCGGAATTCGTTCGTCAAAAACTTCACCCGGCCACGCATTGCGCAGCAGGCTCAGTGTTAAAGCTTCGCCAAGGAAGAGACAAAGCAATCCAAGTAGGCGGGCGATGAGAATGATTCCTCCATCGCCGACCTGATTCTTATCCATTTCAATCTGAGTCTCAATCGCGCCCAAGCCCTGTAAAGTTCCATCTGCTGCAACCCAAGCCGCGCTAAGACTGGGGGCCTCCGGCCTGGCCAGCGTCAACGCGCGAGAGGCAAGCGATTGAAAACCGGCAACTCCAACAAATTCACCAAGACTCTGGCGCAGCTTCTCAAAGACGAGAAGCGCCGGTGACTCCGCAACTGCGGAGGTCTCGCCCGCACCCGCTTCGTAGGTAACGAGACGTTGGGCTAAATCTCGCATTCCTGGGGCAGCCGTCATGTCCAACTCATTATCGTTCAATCGAACAGATTTCAATTGCTGTAACACGCTTCTTCAGAGAATAAAGGATGCGTGTCTGTCCTTTCGCAAGCGCCCTGGTGGTTGGTGGGTGTTCTGATCCCCAAAGCTGCGTCGGATGTTGCGCACGGGGAGCTCAATTCATGTAGCGATTCGTCTGCAGGTCTGGCTCATCATTCTGCGGGCCGCCGGCCTTGCTTTTGATCAGCGTGAACACGTCCAAAACCGTTGCAATATTGCGGATGTTCCCCGCAACACTGACCAGTCCGTCTGCCATGCCGGGATGCAGGTTCGCCAGGGTTTCAATATGTGCACTCACACTCCTCAGTCGATCAATCTCCACAAGAAGATCCTCGAATGCCGCAGCCATGGCGGGTCCATCGGCCGCTGCGGTTAGCTTGTCCTTTGTCGTCGCGGCCAACTCGGTCGTCGAGTCAACCTGAAGGCGTAAATCTTCGATCAAACGCAGCGTTGTTGCCTCGCCAAGAAAGGCAAGAAGTAACCCCAGCAGTTGCGCAATCAGAATGATTCCGGCTTCGCCGTCCTCGCCTCCGGCCGGCTCCGGTTCAATGTCGCCTAGACCCAGCAAGACTCCATTCGTTGTTACCTGCACCCTGTTGAGCCGTGGCGACTGCGACTTGGCCAGAGCCAGCGCGCGTGAAGCGAGCGCCTGAAAGCCGTCAGCTCCCACGGGTGCGCCGAGTTGCCGGCGCAGCCTCTCGTAGGCGCGAACGGTCGCGGGTTCGGAATGCAGCGAGGTTACACTTTCCTTGGCTTCGCGAGCCACCAGGATGCGGGCTAGATCACGGGTTTTTTGCGGAGGAACCATCGATGCCGATCTCTCTTTGCGCACTGCGCCTCGCCTTGATCCCGAGGCGTATGTCGCAATAATACTCTCAAGCCCATCGCTCTAGCGCCATGACCTGGCCGCGCTGCCGCTGCCGCTGGCGGGGTCATGCAGGCCAGCCCAAGTCAAAATGCTTCAATGGAAATGACCGATGGAAAAGGCTTCTTCCGGATCTGGAAAACAGGGAAGGGAACTACGCCGTCAACCGCTCCAGCTGGTCCGGCTTCACAATCGTAAGGCTGGTGCCCTTGATCGTGATCCACTGGTCGCGCCGGAACTGGTTCAGCAGTCTCGTGACCGTCTCGCGCGAAGTGCCCGCCATGTTGGCGATCTCCTCGTGCGTTAAAGCCATCGTAAAGCGAATCTCTGCCTTGCCATTGGCCGTCGACCGTCCCCAGTCCAGCAGCAACCGTGCCAGCCGGCCCGCCGCGGAGCCGGAAAGCGCCAGCCGCTTGGCGTCGTGGAATACCGTGAGGTACTCGCCTGATAGAGATTGCGCCGCATGCATCGAGGCGATTCCGTGCCGTCCGAGGAACTCGACAAACTCCTGCTTCCGCACCGTCTTCACCTGGCAGGGCTCAATGGCCTCCGCCGTCACTTCGTGCGGAACATTGGCCAATACCGCGCTCAGCCCCATCACGTCGCCCGGACCGGCAATCTTCAGGATCATTGTTTTGCCATCGCGCGACGTAGACGAGATCTTTACCTGCCCAAAACAGATCACGAATACGTTCCGCGCCGCGTTGCCTTCTGTAAACAGCTTCGCGCCACGGGCATGGCTCATCATGATGCCAATGCCGTCGTAATCCCTCAACGCCTCGGGTGTGAGATTGCAGAACATTCGCAGATGGCGATGCTCGCAATTAAGGCAATCTTCCGGAGGGTGATGGGAATGAATTGAGGACATACTTGATCTGCAGCTCAGATTGAAGTATAGCGCACATTCATCCTTGGGAAGGCAGGGATTTTCCCTCAATCTCCCTGCACGCCTGAAATGCCCGCCAGGCACGGAGATTGCCTCGTTCCGCAATTGCCGGCTATGCCGGCTCGGTCCCGCTCACTTGCCGCCGGAGATTGACAGTCCGGTTCAGGCAGCAAGAGATATAAGCTCTCGAAACCTCGCGGGCAAGTTCTTCCAACAACCGCATCCTAAGCGGCGGATACCTCTCAAATGCCTGATTCAAACCCTCAATCGGCAGCAGCAGCAGCGATCCGGGCGTCTGCGCCGTCAGCGTGTACGTGTGATGCCCATCTCCCAGCGCCGCCGCCAGTTCCACCAGATCCCCGGTGCGCGCGGGACCCAGCGTCAGCCGCGTCTTCAGCCGTTCCGCTTTGCGCACAAAACTCCCTGAGACCACCACGTAGAGCCCCTTGCATTCTCCCTGCTGGCGAAATACCACCTCCCCAGCATCGAACTCGATGCACTGGGCCGAGCCGTTCAGCAGATTTCCGGCCTCCGGCGGACATTCCAGCAGCTCCGCCAGTGGATGCGCCGCGACCGCTACCAATAGTCCGGATCTTGCTTCAGCTTGCATGGTCACATCTCCCTTGGTCTCTGCCCGGTGTCCGGTCCCGCGGAGAGTAGCCCCTGCCACTCGCCTGCCGGCCTTTCCCTGGTGAGCGTCTTTCGTGCTGCGGACGTGCGATGAACCATATTTCATTGGCTGCCTGCTGCTTCAAATGCCGTGAATCAAGAATTGTGGTTGAATCCAATCCCATCGGACATTTTGGCTTTTCCTTCTGTCCGTTCCATTCAAAATTGGCGTTGCGGTGGCCGCTTGTCAGCTCCGCTAGCTTGCTGCTGCGGGGGCTGCAGCTTGCTGCTCCTGTCTTTCAACTGCCTTTTGTGGCGGAACGCAAAGTACCGGAACGCGCGAACAGGTGAGCAGTCCGAAGACCGTCCCATGCGGTCCCGGCGTACCGCTGGCTCGCTTCACCCCAGCCACCAGAATGCAGGGATGGTTCTCCACAATTGCCTCTGCCACAGCATCTTCCGGGGTGCCGTCCTTTACCATGCAACGCACCGGCACATCCCCGCCTGTTTCAATCCCAAACTCCTCCAGTGCGCTCCCGCAGGGATCCGTAACTGCGGCAGCCTCCGCTTCTCCCCTCGCGTGAACCACCAGCAGCGGCCGCTCAAATGTCTTGGCCAGCGAATACGCTGTGGCCACCGCTTCCGCCGTCGCCTCGTTCCGCTCCATCGCCAGCAGCACCGGCCCGCCCGGTGTCGGTCTGAACTGCCCCGCGTTCCAGTCCGCTGCTACCGCCAGCACCGCGCACGGAGCCAGGCGTACCAACTGCTCGGCAATGGCGCCCACAACCACCGGTCCGGCGCCCTCAAGTCCTTTGGTCCCAACAACAATCAGCCCAGCCTCGTACTGCTTGGCTACATCCACCAGCATCTGCGCCACAGCCCCCTGCCGAATCTCCGAGTGGCTGTGAATTCCCTCCCGCAGAAGATCCCCGGCAAGCTTGTCCACCACCGCCCGCGCCTCGTCTGGTAAACCATTCAAAACACGCCCCGGAACCGCATCCACAGCGGCATATTCCAGCGGGTCAAGCCCATGCGCCAGCACAATCCGGGCACCATAGTACTTGGCCAGCTTGCGGGCATACTCCAGGGCCGCTTCCGACTGACCGTTCAAGTCCGTGGCCACCACAATGGTCTTTAATCCGGTTGCAAAGCTCATCGTTACTCCTGACGCGACACCGCGCCCCGTTTAGTTCATGGCTATTGGATTCCGAGTCTGCGCTCCCTGAACCTGTCAAGGCAGTGATACCATTCACCCCCCCTTGTGATTCGGGTCACAGGTCTTGCCTTAAAACTACCTAAGTTCCTGCAAATACGTCTCCGCCAGGCAACTTCCAGCCCCAAATCCAATAACAATCCGGGTACCCATCCTCGCCACGCCGGTGTTTTTGTGGCTAGGGTGGGATCGTATGAGGTCTGCGCCCACGCCGCAATCCGAACAAAAGCTCCGTGCCCCCTCCCTTTCCGCGCCTTTTGCGGAATGGGTGGGAAAGCATTCACCTCAATTCCCACCCGGCCCGCCAATCGACGACAATAATCGGTTGCTGTCCATTGCCCCTGCACCGTTCTTCTGGAGAATGCCATGAGATTTCCTATTCGGCTAGCCGTTGTTTTCCTGTCCGTCCTCTTTCTCGTCCCCGTGCTCCATGCCCAGTTCGCGAGTTCGGTTGACCCGCTTCTCGGTGTCTCTGGTGGCGGCAACGTCTTCCCCGGCCCTGTCGTTCCCTTCGGCATGATCAAGCCCGGCCCCGACATGGTCCCCTCCGGCGAAAACGACCCCAATGCCGGCTGGAACGACAAGGGCGAAATCCACGGATTCAGCCAAACTCATGTCAGCGGAACCGGAGGCGGAGCCAAGTACGGCAACATCCTCGTCCAGCCCACCACCGGCGCTCCCGCCCCAGCGGACTCCGCCTCCCCTCGCGCCAATGAGCAGGCCTCCGCCGGCCTTTACTCGGTCTCCCTCACCCGCTCCGGCATCGGCGTCGAAATCACCGCCACCCGCCGCGCCGCGCTCTACCGCTTTCGCTATCCCGCCGGTCCCCAGTCCAACATCCTCTTCGACGTGAGCCATTGCCTCCTCGCCACTCCCTCCCACGGCGAATCCCAGTCCCTCTCCGCCTCCCAGGTCCAGATCCTCTCGCCCACTGAGGTGGCTGGTTCCACCACCGTCACCGGCGGCTGGAACAAGCAGCCCAACACCTACACCGTCTACTTCTACGCCCGCACCAGCGCACCAGCCACATCCTGGGGAACTTGGCTCAACGGACAACTCCAGCCCGGTAGCAAGTCCGCTCAAGGCCCTGCAAAAACTCCCTCCGGCGCCTGGCTTACCTTCCCCACCCGCGCCGGTCAACCCGTCCTCATGAAGATTGGTATATCTTTCATCAGCATCCAGCAGGCCCGCCGCAACCTCGCCGCCGAGATTCCGACCTTCAACTTCGCCGCCACCCGCGCCGCAGCCGTCGCCCAGTGGAACCGCGCCCTCGCCAAGATCGACATCAAAGGCGCAACCCCTGAACAGCGCCAGGTCTTCTATACGGCGATCTACCACACCATGCTCATGCCCACCGACCGCACCGGCGAAAATCCCCTCTGGCACTCCACCGAGCCTTATTACGACGACTACTACGCCATTTGGGACATCTTCCGCACCTCCGGTCCGCTGCTTACCCTCATCGCCCCGCAGCGCCAAGCCGACATTGTCCGCTCACTCGTCGATATCTACCATCACGAGGGCTCGCTGCCCGATGCCCGCAGCGGCAACTACAACGGACGCACCCAGGGCGGCAGCAACGCCGAATTCATGATTACCGATGCCTACTTGAAAGGCCTGAGAGGCATCGACTGGCCAACTGCGTTAGCAGCTGAAATCCACGACGCCGAAGTTCCCCCCGCCGACCATTTCAAGGAGGGGCGCGGCGGACTCGACGACTGGCGCACCCTCGGCTACGTCTCCCTCGAAGGCTCTGACCGCCCCGGCTCCGTTCACATGGAGTACGCCGCCAACGACTTCGAGATCGCTCTCCTCGCCAAAGGCCTCGGCCGCACTGCCGAATCCGAAAAGTACCTCGCCCGCTCCGCCAACTGGAAAAATCTCTGGGACTCCACCTTCACCGCCGGCGGCTTCCAGGGCTTCATCCGCCCCCGCCATCGCGACGGAAGCTGGCTCGCTCCCTTCACCACCATGGACTCCTGTAGTTGGGACGGCCAAACCTTCTACGAAGGCAACTCATGGACCTATTCCACCTTCGTTCCCCAGGACGTAGCCTCCCTGATTGAAAAATCCGGTGGTCCTGAAACCTTTGTCGCCCGCCTCGATGTCTTCTTCGCCGAGCCCTTCCGTTATGACGTCGGCAACGAGCCAGGCTTCCTTGCTCCTTATCTCTACAACTGGGCCGGACGTCCCGACAAAACCGCCGAGCACGTCCGCGCCATCATCGCCCGGAGCTTTCACGCCGGTCCCACCGGGCTTCCCGGCAACGACGACTCCGGCGCCATGTCCTCCTGGTACGCGTTTGGCCAAATCGGCATCTTCCCCAACGCCGGGCAGGATGTCTATCTCATCGGCAGTCCCGCCTACCCTCAGACCACCCTCCACCTCGCCGGAAAGGACTTCATCATCGAAGCCCGCAACCTCACGCCCGCAAACATCTACGTAGCCTCCGCCACCCTCAACGGCAAACCCCTCACCCGCTCATGGCTCCGCCACTCCGAAATCATCAGCGGAGGCCACCTCATCCTCACCATGTCCGGCACCCCCACAACCTGGGCCAACCACAACCCGCCCCCATCCACCCCCGCGCCCCGGTAATTCAACCGTCCACTTCAGGTTGAACTGTCATCCTGAAAAGCTTTACTCGCGACAGCGCGTTACGTCCGGCGATGAACGATCGCCGTCTACCCCGCACCTAAGAACTTATCCGCAAATAAGTAGCGCCGGCTTCCAGCCGGCTGTCGTGCGGGTCTCCTGACCCGCACTGCGCTGATTGAGGCGTGGACGCCGCCAGTCCCGCTTGGGGCGTCCCCACGCCCAGATATGAAAAAACTGGACAAGTTTTTAAACTGTTTAATCTAAATAATCTAGCGTCCATTTTCAGTGCGAATAATTAACTCACTTTGGCGCACAATGTTAATAGAGAACAAAAGATGAAGCCGAACTGCATGCCACGGATAAACACGCCGGGACGATCAGGAATCTCCTCAGTCCCTACCCACCCCCCTCCCCACCCTCTCCCACCCCACCCCCCTCCCTGCGGGCCCTCGCCAGGAATAGGCCGTTTCCGTCACAGCTTCTTGTGAGCCGACTTGGGGCTCATCTTGTAGATCTCGCCTGATGCCAGCAGAAATGCGCCGGTCACATACTCATGCGTGCTTTCACGCTGCGCCGCATTGGGCCGCGCATCCACCTGCTGTCCCCATTGCACCTTGCCCTCGGGGCTGACAGCCGCGGCCAGCGCCGCATAAGCCCTCTTCGTAGCCGGCAGAAACGTACTCTTGTCCAGAAGATGACGATTCATGCCCCACGCAAGGCCGAAGCAAAAAAAGGCTGTCCCGCTGCTCTCGGGATTTGGAACATCCTCAGGATCGTCGAGGTTGGCGCGCCAGAATCCGTCCGGCGATTGGCGCGCGATCAATTCGGCGGCCATACGCCGGTAGATGGCCAGGTACTTGCGGCGTTCAGGATCGGTCTTGGGCAGGTATTCGAGAATCCGGGCGATGCCGGCGAAGACCCAGCCGTTCCCGCGCGACCAGAAGATCTTCTTCCCATGCGCCGTGTGCTTGCCGATGTAGGTCGGGTCGCGGTAGTAGAGGCCCGAATCCTTGTCCCATAGCTCGCCGGTCACGTCATCGAAGAAGGCGCGCATGGTGTTCATGTATTCCTGTTTGCCGGTGGCGCGCGTCAGCATAACCAGCGTCGATGCGCCGTAGAGCGAGTCGACATAAGGCTTGCCGCCGTCGAGATACCAGCGCTTCGCTCCGGCAGGTGAAGTGGGCGCAGGCGTGGCCAGAGACAACTCCGTCGGCGCAATCATCGCGGGGTCGTGTTTCGCCAGGTAGAGTTCCAGCCACGTTTCAGAGCAGAACAGGCGATTTGCGCCCAGGTTCTCTGTGCCAGCCTGCCACTCATTCTGCTTGCCCCAGTCAAGCGCCTGATTGAGGAAAGCCTCGTCCCGCGTGGCCTTCCACGCCTCCATCACGCCCGTGTACCACGTACCGCGCTCCCAATTGCGGTCTGTGGGCTTCATTACCGGATGCGCAATCTGGTAAGCATTTGCGCGGTGCATCAGATCCAGTACCTCGGCGCGTGACGGGAAGGATGTTGCATGCTGAGCCGCCGCGCCAAGTGAGAGAAAGAAAAGAAGCGCGGCTGACAACCAGGGCAAGAGCGAAGTCTTCATCACAACTCACAGTGAAAGTTGATTGCCGATTTTACAGGCGAAATCATCTTAGCGGGTTTGGCTGTAATCTTGAGTGGAGATGAAAGATTCTGCTGTACTTCTGATTGATTGCCCAGACCGCAAGGGTCTGGTGGCGCGCGTCTCCACACTGCTCTATGAACGAGGCGCCAATATTCTGCATGCCGACCAGCACCAGGACCACGATCTGGGCCTGTTTTTCATGCGAGTGGAGTGGGCGCTGAATGGGGCCGGCGACGGCCAGGATCGATTTGACCTGGATGGGTTCAAGGCCGCGTTTGCGCCGCTGGCGGCCGAGTTGGGAATGCGCTGGAAGCTGAGCGCAAGCGCGCGCCTGCCGCGCGTGGCGCTCTTCTGTTCCCAGTACCTGCACTGCATGGCCGACCTGCTCCACCGCTGGCGAACCGGCGAGTTGCTGTGCGAGATTCCCGTAATCATTTCCAATCACAGGGATGTGGAAAGACTGGCCGCCTTCTACGGAATTCCGTTCGAGCATGTGCCTGTAACAGCAACTACGCGCGCCGAGGCCGAGGCCCGGCAGGTGGAACTGCTCGAATCGAATGAGGTCGAACTGGTGGTGCTCGCGCGCTATATGCAAATCCTTTCATCCGGGTTTGTGGGCCGCTACCCTGACGCGGTTATCAACGTGCACCATTCGTTTCTGCCTGCGTTTACCGGGGCGCGGCCTTACCACGCGGCTCACGCCCGTGGCGTAAAGCTGATCGGCGCAACCAGCCACTACGTGACCGAAGTCCTGGACGACGGGCCGATCATCGAGCAGGATGTGGCGCGCATTTCGCACCGCGACCAGGTAGAGGACTTGGTGGCGCGTGGACGGGATCTCGAGCGTATGGTCCTGTCGCGAGCGGTTCGGTGGCATCTTGACCGGCGAATCCTTTGCTATGGAAACAAAACCGTAGTGTTCGATTAAGGCAGTAGATAGAGAATTGAAAACGAATCGAGCGCGGATTCCGTATGGGTCGAATACCCTCGGAATCCGCGCTTCTATTTTGGGAAATCTACGGACAAACGCTGAACATGTCTACGGGTGCTGCTCGATGGCTATGGGAATGGTGGCCGTGTAGCCGGAAACGGCGATTGCCTGAAGATTCGTTGCAACGCCCGGAAGTGTCACAGGCGTGAAGGTGACCGAGCCATCCAGGGCGGAGGTCGCGGAGGCGGCCTGGCTGGAAAGAAGTGCGCCCGCTTTGCAGACGGTATGCAGAGAGCAGTGCGGAGCCCATGCGTAAAGCGCTTGATAGATCGCCACCGTACCGCCGGCCATCGGGTCGCCATCCATGTCCAGCAGACGGAGGGTAATCGGCGCGGGAACTGCGGATACAGCCATGCTCTGCGCCGTCCCGGATACAGCTTCAAGGATGGCATACGCGGGGCGGGCGCCGTAGGCCGTAAAGGCGACACACTGGCCGCTGCCGTTGAGGCACGCGTTGATTGAGGCCGTCTGACCCTCGGCCAGTGGGCCAACCGTGAGAGTCCTGGCTGCGACGCCGGCGGAATTGGTAATCGCGGCTGTGGAGCCTTGCGAAACAATGCCGGTAGCCGAAGTTTGCCACACAACCGATTGGTTGGACGCCGGGACGCCGTTCGACAGCACCAGAGCCTGAACTGTCCAGGTAAAGGTGGCTCCGGCAGCGAGCGAGAGCTGAGGCGTGATCGAGCTCAGCACCGGTGGCGTACCGCCGGCGAAGTGAGCCTCGAGGCTCGAGCCGTTCGTGAGCGAAGCGGTAACGATGGACCAGGTGGAGTTGGTGGCTAGGACGTCCATAGTGGCGCGGCCGTCGCCCGTGGTCTTCACCGTGCAAACCGGCAAGCCGCAGGAGAGCGCGGCCGTACCGCTGGTGACGGTATAGAGCACGGTGACACCGCCCGCCGGAGACATGTCCGGGGCGAGCGCTGTGACTGTGAAAGGAATCGGTGTAGCCACCGGAATCGTGTTGGTGGGCGCGGTCAGAAGGGTGAGAGCATCTCCCGTGCCGGAGTCGTAACTGAGCCCATCGGACAGAATGGCCGCTGCGTAAAAAGTGGGCAGATCGTCCACCTCGACCTCTACCGAGCCGGAGACGCCGGCAGAAGCCGGTGGCGCAATGGCTGTGATCTCGTTGGGGGAAATGCTGGTGACCACCGCCGGCTGGCCACCCACCAGTACCGCATCGGCGACCCGGAACCCCATGCCATGAATGACGATCGGACCGCCGGAAGCCGGCAGGTGAGTGGGCTGAACCGTGTCCGCGTACAGCACCCATCCGTTGTAGGCATAGTCAGGACGGCCATCCCCGCGTTGATCGGCAATGCCAACCCGAACGATGTCGTCGGCGCCCGAGGAGACGCGCAGCCAGGTCTCTCCAGTAGCCAGGCCGTTGATGCCGGGCGCCGCGCCCACAGCGGTCGCTCCCACAGGGTCAAATGCATCCCAGACGCCGATGGCGGGCATTGCTTTCGATTCGGTGGGCATGCCTTTCTCGTCGAGAGCTTGCGTAACGACAGTAAAGGTGCGGTTGCCGCGCACCGGGAAACTGAACCAGTCGCTCTGGCCGACTTGACTGAGCCGTCCTACCCATTCGCCGCTGAAGGGCATGGTGCGGGGAACAGCCTGGGTGCCGATGGCGTCCTGAAAGCCGCCTGTCGCAGAATCAGAAACAGCGACTGTGACTATCTGTGAACTGCCCACGGAGAGGTCGGGTACGGAGATGGCCTGAAGAGTGCCGGAAGGCGCAACCTGACCATCGCCATAAGGACCTACCGAGTCAGCAAGGATGTATAGGGGATCGATGGGCTCGAATGTTACTTGATAGCTGGCGGCGACCATGCCAGGAGGCAATGGAATTCCGCTTAGGTCGAAGTAGCCCTGAATGGCGGGGTCATTGGAACCCCACTGCATGAAAAGCACGCCGCTGGAGTCTTTCCAGCCCGTGACGAAGTTGCCGTGGTTGCCGCTGAAATAACCGCCGGACACGGCCGTAACGGCGTACTGGTAGAGCGGATTGCCGCCCGCGTCAAGTGGGCGGGCAACCACATTGACGCCTTGCATACCGGTCCCGGTACGGAAGCTGACGGTGCCCTGGATAGAAACCGTGTTCGCGCCTGTGAGCTTTTTGCCGGGGAAACCCGCAAGGTTGGCCGCGGTAATGGGATAAATGCGGTTCAGAGCCGCGATGTCGTCGTAGCGCAGGATGGATGGGTTGGGAATGCACTCGCCGCCGGCGGACGAGCAGACGCCGCTCAGCGGCTGCATCACTGGCCATCCTGATGTGCCGCCGGGCTCACCATTCTGAAGGGCCCCAGGGTTCACCTGGGAGTAGTCGAGTCCGAGCACGCGCCCAAAAGCACGCTCAAGTTCGTAGCTCATCATGGCTAAAAGGTTGGAATTCGTGGCGCAGCGGCCGTTGAGCAGGATCACGGCGTGAGCGATGGTAGCGTCGGGTTTGAGATTGTCCATCCAGACCAGGACTCCATTGTCCTGGCAGTTATCGGGCTGGCTAGTGGTCGCGCCGAATATGGCGTCAATGACCGAGCCGTCAGAGTCGTAAATCACTCCCAGGGGATAATTTGTCGCCACAGGAGTTATGTCCGAGGGCTGGGTAATCTGGCCGCTGGAGTTAGCTAGGATATGGGAGCCGCTGACATCTTCGTTGAGTGGGCCTTTGTCGATGAGAGTGACGGCGGCGGTGGGAACTGCGGACCAGAGGGCAGCGGCTGCATCGACCATGGCGGTCGCTTGCTGATTGGTAACGGAGGCATTCAGAGGTCCCTGATCGACATAATATTCAACCAGCCCGCCGGCCCAGTGAACAGGCTGGCCGAGCGCCGCAGGGTTGAAGAAGCTCGTCCCCGCAACGTATTTAGGACCACCTGCTAGTGCAACGGTGGAAGCCAGAACAATCAAAAGAATCGTGACGGCGCGCGGGCGCACGGAGACAGGGACGAACACGGATCCCTCCGCTGGAGAATATGCATCTGCGAGACCATTGAGTTGCGGGTAAATGCAGAAAATTCTAAGACTGCCATGAGCGAATGCTCATATGCGGCGGGCTGGTCCCACGGAAGCTCCTTGCGAACGGTACAATTCGAGCTGATCGCAACAGAAACGGAACAAGGGATGGAAAGGAAGACTGTATCCATGAAAGACCAGCGCGCCGAGGTTTCAAAGACCGGACGGAGATTCGGAATTATTCGATTTGCATTGGCGATGTGTCTGGGGATAGGAACCCTGACTGCGGCGCAATCAAAAGTCCAGGTAATTCCGATGGGAGGCATTGGTTCGGCAGAGAGAATGGCTTCCAATGAACTGGTCGCGTACCTGAGCCTGTTGTATCCGGGGACAAGGTTTGAAGTGGGAAGCCCCGGCACGCAGGCAGGAACTGGGCCGGTGGTTTATGTCGGGACGTCGCAGGATTTGCCGGAGAAATACCTGGCGGAGATGAAGGGCAGGATCTCAAGCCCGGAAAGCTATGCGGTGAAGATCTTCGGTGGTCAGGGAGCGCCCGTAGCGGTGATCGCGGGGGCGAATGCGGGCGCAACGGTGTTTGCCGTGGATGCCCTGCTGGAGAAGCTCGGGTTTGGTTTTTATCTGTCCTATAGCACGGCTCCGGCGGTGAGTCAGGCCGCCTTTTCGTTCGCAGGGTGGGAGTTGGAGGATGCGCCGATTGCAGGCGAGCGCGTGATCTTTAACTGGCATAACTTCCTGAGCGGCTGTTCCACCTGGAATCTGAGTGAGTGGAAAGAGTGGATCACACAGGCCCAGCGCATGCGCTTCAACACGATGATGGTGCACGCATACGGAAATAACCCGATGTACTCGTTCACCATGAACGGACAGACCAAACCCACCGGCTATCTGGCGAACTCGCAGAAGGGGCGCGACTGGGGGACACAACATGTAGTGGATGTGCGCAAGATGGTGGCCGCGGACGGATACTTCACCGGGCCGGTGTTTGGCGCGGACGCAAGCCTTGTTGAGGATAACCAGACAGTGGCAGCGGCCACGGAGCTCATGCGGAAGGTGTTCCAGTTTGCCGCCGGAAAAGGCATGGGCGTTACGTTTGCGCTGGATGTAGATACGGAGCAGGCCAACCCGCAGAACGTAATCCGCACGCTGCCCGCCTCGGCGCGCTTTGAGGTTAACCGCTTCCAGTTTGTCGATCCCGACACGCCCGAAGGGTATGCCTACTACCGAACTGAGATTGACCAGCTGATCAAGCTGTATCCGGAGATTACGCAACTGGCAGTGTGGTTCCGAGGCGGGTTGAACAGCAAGTGGCGCGAACTGCAGCCGTCGGACTTCCCTCCGGCGTGGCATGAAGAGTGGCACAAGGCTATGGAGGCGAATCCGCAACTGAAGAACGACCCGGAAGCGCCAAGCATGTTTGCCATCGGCAAGATCGCGAGAGCGTTTCGCAAGGCCCTGGACGAGACGGGCCACAACAGCGTGACGATGACGGCAGGAAGCTGGCGCTTTACCTATTTGCCTTCGGCGGATGCTTTCATGCCGTCCGGCGTTGGGCTCATGCCTCTGGATTACGACTATGCGTTTGGGAGCGATCCGGTTCAGGAGAGTTTGCGCGTGATTGGCAGGCATAGGCCGGTAATTCCAATCGTTTGGGCGCAGCATGACGATCGCGAATACGCGGGGCGGTCCTATACGCCGTTCGCCGGGCTTGGATCCATGCTGCGGTGGACCAACTCGGCCGGCTACGGAGTGATTCACTGGACGACCCGCCCCCTGGATCTGTTTTTTAAAAACGTGGCCGACCAGGTGTGGACAGCCAGCGAAAACGAGACGCTGGACGTGACCACTGCGGCGATGGCGAAGCGCACGTTTGGAGCGAAGAACGAAGAACTGGGCAAGCGCTACCTGCTCAACTGGATCTATGATGGGCCGGCATTTGGCGAGGAGACTACAGACAAGCTGGTTAATCGCAATCACTTCTTCGACGCGGAAAATGAGACGGTGGGCGCGAACAAGAGGATGGCGCTGCTGAAGCAGATGCGGCCATTGGCGGCGGATGCGAAGGCTCTGGACTGGGTTGGCTACTTCGAGGATTGGGAACACTACGCGCAGGGCGTGTATGAGGCGCAGTCGGCGCTGCAGAGATCGGAAACTGCGTTGGCGGCAGGCGATGCGGCGGCGGCACGGAGCGCGATTGCCGAAGCCCGGCCGGAAAGTGCGATTGAAGCCTATGCGAGGGCGATCAAGCATGGAGCCACGAGCCAGGGCGAGAAAGGCATCCTGATAACGCTCAACTTGCGCTGGCTCCCCTATTTCGAAGCCCAGCGGCAGGCGGTAGGGCTGGAGCCGCTTCAGGTGGAGTTTGCTCCTACGGTGCATGAGCCGCTCGCCCAGGGGGTGGGGCACTACAGCTTCGACTTTGACGCGGCAAAGCATGTCGTCGAGGTGCTGGGTACCGATGAGCTTGGCGTAGAAGTACGCGCGTTTACGGGTGACGCAAATTGCTCAAGTGGTGTTGACGTGACATCTGCGGTGAAGCTCGCAGTGGGTGGGCTAGGGGATACGAAGCTGCAGCCGGGAGTTTATCGAATGAAGTTGAAGATGCCGGTCGGCGCGCAGGTCCAGGTGGAAGTGGGAGACAAGAGCCAGGCCGTTACGCCGGCTACAGAGTTAGAGGTGCAGGCAAGCGAGGGCAAGGTGCGCTTCACCCTTTCGCCGGTCGCGGGCTCGGTGCGTATTTGCGGCTTGACGCTGGAAAGGCCGGAATAGAAGATCGCAAGGACGTTGCATCAGGAACGCAATTCTGTTACAGAACTGGCGCAAGGCCCACCGCAGTCCGTTGGGTCAAAGTTCCGGATAAAAGTCGAAAAATGCATCGAGGCTACGCTTGAGTTGTTCCTCTATCTCTTCGCGGGAGCCATCGATGACGTGCATCGTAACGTGTGCCTGGTGGCCGTTGGCCAGCTTGAGCGTCGCGTCCTGGATTTCCGTGACCTCGCCCTCGGGGAGCAAGCGCAGTCCGTAAATAAGTGTCAGATTCGCCATAAGCGACATGATAGAGAATGAAGCGGTAGGCTTGCAGACGCGCGAGAGAACTGGAGTGGACTGAATGGCTGAAATGAGCAGGCGGGATTGGTTGAAGGGCGCGGGGGCCGCGGCAGCGGTGGCGCAAGGCGGATGGGGCGGTATAGCGGCGATGGGCGCTGCGCCTGCAAAAGAGCCGGTGCTGCCGCATGGCAGGCCGGCCAAAGGATCGCGGCACTTTACGAGCGCGGCGGTCGATGCGCTGATTCCAAGGGTGCAGAAAGGGATTTCCGACCGGGCCTTGGCCACGTTGTTTGAGAACTGCTTCCCGAATACGCTGGACACGACGGTGTGGCTGGGCAGTTTCGACAGCAAGCCGGATACCTATGTGGTGACGGGCGACATCGATGCCATGTGGCTGCGGGATTCGTCGGCGCAGGTGTGGCCCTATTTGGCGCTGGCCAAGGATGACGCGCCGTTGCGCGAACTGCTGGAAGGTGTGATTAGGCGGCAGGCGAGGATGATCCTGCTGGACCCCTATGCGAATGCATTCATGCACGACGCTAAAGTGGCGCCGCTGAGTTGGGCGGACAACGACAAGACGGAATATCACCCAGGGGTGGGAGAGCGGAAGTGGGAGGTGGATTCGCTGTGCTACACCATTCGGCTGGCGCATGGGTACTGGCGCGCCACTGCCGACACACTGCCGTTTGACGGGCAATGGAAAGAAGCGGCCTGGACGATCGTGAGGACATTTCGCGCCCAGCAACGCAAGCAAGGCAAGGGGCTGTATTCGTTCGAACGCAAGTCGGCGGCGCCTAGCGATACGTTGCCGCTGGGCGGATTTGGAAATCCTGCAAGGCCCGTGGGGATGATCTTCTCAATGTTCAGGCCGTCCGACGATGCCTGCATTTATCCACTGTTTGTGCCGGCCAACAAGTTCGCGGTGGTGAGCCTGCGGCAGTTGGCCGAGATGGCGACGCATGTGGCTGGCGATGCGAAACTGGCGGCGGCAGCGTTGGAGTTGGCCGCGGAGGTCGAGCGGGCGCTGGAACTGCATGGGAAAACGCACCATCCTCGGCATGGAGAGATTTGGGCGTACGAGGTGGACGGGTACGGAAATGCGCTGATGATGGACGATGCGAATGCGCCGGGACTGGTGAGCATGGCCTACCTGGGTTGCTGCGGTATGGCGGATCCTCTGTATCGCCGGACGCGGGAATTTGCGCTGAGCGAAGCGAATCCCTACTTCTTCAAGGGCAAAGCCGCGGAAGGCATCGGCGGCCCGCACGTTGGATTGAATATGGTGTGGCCGATGGGAATCATGTACCGGGCATTGACAACGGCGGATGAGGTGGAAATTCGGCAGTGCCTGCGCTGGTTGAGAGATACGACGGCGGGAACCGGGTTCATGCATGAAGCGTTCGATAAGGATGATGCGGGGAAGTTCACGCGGTCGTGGTTCGCGTGGGCCAATACGCTGTTTGGAGAATTGGTGGTGAAGCTTGCTGGGGAGCGGTCCAAGTTATTGACCGAGCCACTAGGCTGAGTCGGCGGCGCGACCGGCAACATCTAAAATCAGGATAGGAAACCTTATGACAGAGATTCGCGACACGGTAATTCTGGGCTCGGGCTGCGCCGGGCTTACGGCGGCCATCTATACGGGCCGGGCTGGACTGAACCCGCTGGTATTGGAGGGCCACGAGCCCGGAGGACAGCTTTCGATCACGACGCTGGTGGAGAATTTCCCGGGATGGCCGGAAGGAATTCAGGGGCCGGAACTGATCGACAACATGAAGAAGCAAGCCGAGCGGTTCGGGGCGACGTTTCAGTTGGCACATCTGAATTCCGTTGAGCTTGGGACCCGGCCTATCAAGCTGCACACATCGGCCGGTGAGATTTTGACACGTACGCTGATTGTGGCGTCGGGTGCGAGCGCGCGATGGCTGGGGCTGCCAAGTGAACAAGCTCTGATTGGCCACGGAGTTTCAAGCTGCGCGACGTGCGACGGGTTCTTCTTCCGCGGCAAGGAAATTGCCGTGGTGGGCGGAGGCGACTCGGCAATGGAGGAGGCGCTGTTTCTTACCCGCTTTGCGAGCAAGGTTACCTTGCTGCACCGCCGCGAGAGCTTCAGGGCATCGAAGATCATGCTCGAACGCGCCATGGCGCATCCGAACATCGAGTTGCGTACCAACACTGTCGTTGAAGAAGTCCTGGGCGTCGAAGACAAGGACGTGAAGGGGCTTAGGCTGAAGGATGTAAAAACAGGCGTCGAGAGCACGCTTGCGATCAGCGGTTTGTTCTTGGGCATTGGGCACAAGCCGAATGCAACCATGTTTGCCGGGCAAATGGACCTCGATGAGGACGGCTACATCAAGACCTCGGGCAACGTGCTTACAACGCACAACGGCGCTGCAATCCAGGGCGTGTTTGCGTGCGGCGACGTGCAGGACCGGCGTTATCGGCAGGCAATCACGGCCGCTGGGTCAGGTTGCATGGCAGCGCTTGAGGCGGAGAAGTTCCTTGAGGAGCACGGGCGGTAAGTTGGCGCGGCTCCTCAATCTGCGGATTCGTTACCAGGAGTGAAAGACGAAGAAGACCGCGCCGACCAGGCAGAGGGCCGCGGCAGCGTGGTTCCAGCGCAGGTGCTGGCCAAAGTAGAAAGTAACGAAAACGCCGAAAACAACCAGGGTGATGACTTCCTGAATGATTTTCAGTTGCACAGGGTTAAACCGGTCGGCTCCGAAGCGGTTGGCCGGGACCTGGAAGCAGTACTCGAAAAAGGCAATACTCCAACTCACGAGGATGACCTTCCAGAGCGCCTCCTGCCGGAAGCGCAGATGGCCATACCACGCGAAGGTCATGAAGATGTTGGAGAAGATGAGAAGAACGATTGTCCACATTACCAAGTTGGACGCGCATGGGATGGGCCGGGTTGCAGGGACTGGCCGGATGAGAACGGGGACACGATGACGGCGCTTGCCGAAAATCTGGAACGGCTGGAAGAGGAGATCGCGGCCGCTTGCCGCGCAGCGGGGCGCGGGCGTGGCGAGGTGGAACTGATGGCCGTGTCGAAGACCTATCCGCTGGTCACGATGATTGAGGCTGCAGGGCTGGGTTTGAGGCTGTTTGGCGAGAACCGGGTGCAGGAGTTCGGCGGCAAGGCATTGGATGCAGCAGCCTTTCGGTCTGCGTGCGGAGACGAACAAGTTCGTGCGCATCTGATTGGACATTTGCAATCGAACAAGGCGACGCGAGCGGCAGAGTTGTTTGATGCGGTGGATTCTGTGGATTCGGTGCGGCTCGCCGAGCGGCTTAATGAAGCTGCGGGCAAGCTCGGCAAGCGACTGCCGGTGCTGATCGAAGTGAAGCTGAGCGCGGAGGAGACGAAGGCGGGTCTTGATCCGCATTCATCAGAGGCGGACGCGTTGCTGGAGCGGCTGCAAGATTTAACGAATTTAGAGACGCAGGGATTGATGACCATTGCGCCGTTCGATGTGGCTGAGGACGAGACTAGGGCTTGCTTCCGCAGCTTGCGCGGCTGGCAGGAACGGTGGTCGTCGGCGCATCCGAAATTGAGCCTCGGCGTGCTGTCGATGGGGATGAGCGGGGATTTTGCGCTGGCTATCAAAGAGGGCGCGACCCGGATTCGCGTGGGCACGGCACTGTTTGGCTCGCGGCCGCCAATTGCGGGGCAGGGCTGATGCTGCGCGCTCATGCAGACGGAGTTACACTGGCGGTTCGCGCACAACCGGGAGCGAAGAAAACGGCGATCACGGGCGTCTATGGCGAGGGAGCAGAGGCGCAGTTGAAGATTGCGGTGCAGGCTCCGCCCATTGAGGGGCGGGCCAATTCGGCGCTGGTGAAGTTTCTGGCCGAGATGTTTGGATTGCCGAAAAGCCGTGTGGTGCTCATGAGCGGGGAGCTTTCGAGGAGCAAGGTGTTTTTGCTCAATGGAGTTACTGTGGCCAAAGCTGAAGCTTTGCTTCATGAGTGCATATAGGGAGTTCGTAATTGTCCTTCATTCGATAGAACGCGCGCGAAAGCACAAGGAGGAGAGCAGATCTTTCGACTCGCTGCGCATCGATCAGGATGAGAGCTTCGGCGCGAGGGATGAACGGCTCATTTTCTAGTGACCGTGGTGGACGAAGGCGGCGGCGAGGGCTTCTTCCGGCTCGGGGCGGACGCGGAAGTCGGCGTGCGCCTCGGCGAAGAGGACGAGGCGGTCTTTTGCGATGACATAGGTGGCGGGGATGGGAAGCGTCCAGCTTGGTTCGCCGTTGATGAAGGGAATGTTGACGAGGATGGATTGGTAGTAGGTGCGCATGTACTCGGGGACAGTGTAGACGAGGCCGAATTTTTCGGCGAGCAGGTTGGCGCGGTCAGAGAGGACAGGGAACGGGAGACCGTGCTGGCCAGACATGAAGTCGCTTTGGCGCTCTGTCTGCGGGCCGATGGCGACCATCAGGGCGTTGCGTTCGCGAAGGGTGCCGTAGAGGTCGCGCCAGGCTTCAAGCTCGGTGACGCAGTAGGAGCACCACCGGCCGCGAAAGAACTTGAGGACCAGCGGGCCGAGAGCCAGCATGTCCTGGCTGCGAACGGGGCGGCCTGTGGCGTCGTTGAGGACGAAGTCTGGCGCGAGGTCGCCCACGGGGAGAATGCGGTCTTCAATGCCGGAGGCGAAGAGGTCAGAGACTGCGCGTTCACCGACGGCCAGACGCTCAGCCTGCACGAGGTGGCGGGTGTTGGCGGTGATCTCGTCGAGTTGGTCTTGGAGTGCGGTCATTTCTTCGCCTCTGCGAAAACGCAGCGCTCGGGGTATTTGCGCGCATAGATTGGCCAAGTTGACAGCAGACCAAACTTCCCCAACTTCTCGCAATACGCCCAAATATAGTCGTCTTTCTTGTCTGCGAACGCCTCAGCGCCAACATCTTCAAGCCAATCGGTGAAATCCTTGCCACCAAGATCGCCGGATTGAAGCGCGATCATGTGAGGCTTCATGAACTCCCACATTTGCTCAAACATTTCCGCAATTTCTGGCAGCTCTAATTCGCGTAGACCATTGAGAGTCTCGCGAAGATCTCGCTCGTCATTTTGATTCCCGAAATGCCAAGCCAAGCTGTCTATAGCCATACTGACGTCGAAGAAATACATCCCGTTCATCGCGCGCAGGCCTCGGGGCAGAGTATCAAGTACCCCATAATACCAATCACGATCTTCCTGTTTCTCAGGCGGGAGCAATCGCTTCAACTCCTCGGAAAGGAGGTCGAAGAGTGCCTCGTCATCGCGAGTGGTCTTGATCTGCTCAATCGTCAGCGCCATGGCCGTTCCTTACCGCCCAAACTTCTGTTTGGGGCCCATGCCCATGCCGCTGAGGCCGCCGCGCATCATCTTCGCGGCCAGGCCGCCTTTGCCCATCTGCTTGAACATCTTGGCCATCTGGGCGTACTGGCGGAGGAGATTGTTTACGTCTGAAACCTCCGTGCCAGAGCCTTTGGCGATGCGCTTGCGGCGGGAGCCACTGATGATTTCGTGGTTGCGGCGCTCTATGGGGGTCATTGAATTGATGATGGCCTCAAGGCGCGTGAACTGCTTTTCATCGACGTTGCCGGCGGCCTGCTGAAGGCCGGCGAAGGGGCCGACGGAGGGAAGCATTTTGAGGATGCTCTCCATGGAGCCCATTTTCTTGATCTGGCGCAACTGGTCGCGGAAATCTTCAAGGGTGAAGCCGTCGCCGAGTAGTGCCTTCTTGGCGAACTCCTCCGACTTTTTGCGGTCGAGGGTGGACTCGGCCTTTTCGATGAGCGACATCATGTCGCCCATGCCGAGGATGCGGCTGACGATCCGGTCGGGGTGGAAGGGCTCGAAGGCGTCCGGCTTTTCGCCAGTGCCGAGGAACTTGATGGGCTGGCCGGTGACGTGACGAATGGAAAGGGCCGCGCCACCGCGGGCGTCGCCGTCCATTTTTGTCAAAACGACGCCGGTCAGACCGAGGCGCGTGTGGAAGTCCTGGGCGGAGTTGACCGCGTCCTGGCCGGTCATGGCGTCGGCGATGAACAAAATTTCCGACGGGTTGAGAAGCTTCTTGAGCCGCGCCATCTCATCCATCAAACCTTCGTCGATGTGGAGGCGGCCGGCGGTATCGACGATCAGGGTGTCGCAGCCCATGATCTTGGCTTCGCGCAAGGCTTCCTTGGCGAGTCGGACAACGAGATCGGGACCGGCAGTTTCACCCTTCTGATCGCCTTCGTACAGGCGGACCTCGACGGACTTGGCGACGACTTTGAGCTGTTCGCGGGCGGCTGGGCGGTAGACGTCGACCGAGACCAGCATGGGCCGGTGGCCGCCTTTTTTGAGCCACGCCGCCAGTTTGCCGGCGGTGGTGGTTTTGCCGGAGCCCTGCAGGCCTGCCATGAGGATGACTGTCGGCGGCTGGGAGGCGAATTTGAAGCGAGCCGTGTCTTTGCCGAGCAGGGTGATGAGTTCGTCGCGCACGATCTTGATGACCTGCTCGGAGGGCGAAAGGGCGGTGAGGACTTCAGTACCGATAGCCTTGACGCGGATCTGCTCGATGAGGTCGCGGGCGACGTTGAGGTTGACGTCGGCCTCAAGCAGGGCTACGCGGATTTCGCGCAGGGCGTCGGCGATGTTTTCTTCAGTGAGCGTGCCCTGGCCGCGGAGGGATTTGAAGGCGCGCTGGAGTTTGTCTGTAAGGTTTTCAAACATGGTCAATTCAAGTGTATCGCGGGTGCGGGAAAGACAGGGTTAAGTAGACGGACGGGTTCGCTGGACCTGGCTGTTGGCTCACTACGCTTTCAGATGAGTCCCCCAGTCCACGCCGATGCGCCGCAGCGAACCTACCCAGTTTTGAGGAGGGAGGGGGGGTGGGTAGGGAGGGAGGGGGTGGGGGGTAGGGCACACGGAGGGGTACGGCCCCGGGAAAATCCTTTGGTGGGTAGACGGTTATTTGAGTAGAGGTATCCCATTTAGAGATTGTGCGCTTATGTGGCGTAATTATCGGCAGTCAATTTTGCATATAAGTAATTGAAATTCAGCAATTTGAAAATGAGATGTATTGACGCCAGCATGACAGTGAGAGCGCGGTGGTTGGTTTCGTGGAGAAGGAGTTCATGCTTTCCCACCCTTTCCGTAGAAAAGACGAAGAGGATGGGGCACGGAGCTGTTTTGCGGGAAATGACGATGAGGGACCGTGTGGCGGTGCCTCATGCCTGGCAGTAATTGCACGGGAGTTTAAGCGGATCGGCGTCTCTCTGGAGTCCCAAAACGGGTTGAGGGAAAAGGCCCGATCACCACCCGGATGAGTCTTGCCGCTGCCTGCGTGCCTACTTACTGGTGCGCGCAATCAACTGGAACGAGTCAAGAAAACGGACCGTATCAGGAAACGGCCTGTCGATTGGCGCAACCACCAGCGTCTGGTAGAGCGTGGTGCCCACAATATAGACACGCGCGGAAAAGTGCGCTGAATCGCTTTCCGACTCGAACGCCACGCCGTGATAGATCCCCAACGTGATCTTCCTCTCGCTTACCAGGTGCGAGACGGAGTTCTTGAGCGCTCCGGTCTTGGCGCCTTGAAGCAGTTCGTCAGGGTCTTTGCCTTCGGCTTGCGCACCGTAATCGCATACACCGATGAATAACGCCACAGGCGCAACCTGCGTAACGTAGGAGCGCAGCTTAAACGAGCCCGCATCGGTTGGTATATCCCGCTTCTGCATCTCGGGCTCGGAAGGGAACGATGCCTGGAATCCGTCGGCGGGATAGCTGTAGGTCATCCATTGGAGTGCCGGTGCGGCTGGCGTTGGCTGCGGAGGCGTCTGGGCAAACGCAGGGAGGAAGGCAAAGGACAACAGGGCCAGGCAAACGGTCAAACGGCCTGCATGATTGCGGTGGGTCATCTTCGATCTCCTTGCCGGGGAAGAGAAGCTGGCTCTTGGGCCGCCGCGGCTTGCCTGTCCCCGCCCGGAGTTTCTGAGAAAAGGCCGGCCGGAAACCCTCGGAGCAGCAGATTATAAACTCTTGCGAGGTCATTTTCTTCTGGAAAGTATTGAAGGGGATTTGCCGGCTGCGGGGTGAGGAGGCGGTTGGTTGGAATCTGCGTGGAGGATACGTCCAGGGCTGAAGTCCGCGTTCATTTTGCGGGCGGTAGGCCGGGGATAAATCCCCGGCCTACCGCCCGCATGAGTATTTCCGCAGCCCTCTTCGCCTAAACCGCCGTTGGTTCTACTGCGCTACCAGAACTTCCTTCTCCATCGCGATGGCGCGGGGGAAGAGCAGGTTGTTTTCCAGGTGAACATGGCGGTGCAAGTCGCGCTCGAAGGCGTCCAGCCCGTCGTAAAGCCCAGCCAGCGTGGGGCAGGCGCCTTCCGGTGGGGCAAAGTTGCTGGTGGCTGTGCGCATCTGGCTCAGCAAAGCTCCGGCCGCCTCGTGCTCGTTCATCATGCCTTGCACCGGGCTTTGCACTCTGGCAAAGCACGCATGGGGAGTGGGTCCATTGTTCTGGCGGCTCTGCTCCATCGCCTCTATATAGGGGAACAGAATCCGCTCTTCCTTGTTGAGATGGAAGGTCAACTCATCGGCCAACTGGATCAGGTTGCGGTTGATCAGATCGATCTCAGGGTGGGTGGGGCCATGCTTGCCCGCCGCCTTCGCTGCCAGGGGAAGCAGCCGGGGCAGCTCGCTCTGCACATACGCGTGGTGCGTGGCGACGATGTGCCGGATGAGCTCGGTCAGGGTGGCCTGGGTAAAGTCCTTTACCGCTGGTTCTCGTTCCCTGGTGGCCTCGGCGAGCGCTGCCAGTAAAGGCTCGACAGCGATGCCCATTTCGCTACAGGCCTCGGACAACGGCCGGTTGCCGCCGCAGCAGTAGTCCAGATGGAAGTGCTCAAACACGCGGATGGTGGCGGGCTGTTCGAGAGCGATGGAGCGAAGTGTGGAAGCGGAATTGATCATGATGGAACCTCCTGATGAACCCAGCGTAGGCCGCTCTGGAAGCGACCACAGCGACTTTGGTCACTCGCGGCGAAGTTTTGTTCAGATTGCATGGGTATACCCGATTTTGTGGCTTGGCGGGGCAGTCTGTAGGATGGTTTCGGACTTGCGAGACGGGAGATCATGCGACCTAACCTCAACCTGACCAAGGCAACACTGACCGGCGCTCTGGGCGGCCTGCTGTTTGGATTTGACACGGTAGTCATCGCGGGCGCAATCGATGCCCTGGTGCGCCTCTACGGCTTAAGCGCCTGGGACAAGGGATTGACGGTAGCCATCGGCCTGGTGGGCACGGTGATTGGAGCCCTGGGCGCGGGCACGATTGGGCAAAGGCTGGGCGGCCGCGAGACGCTGCGCCTTACAGCCATTCTCTATATTGTCTCGGCTCTGGGTTGCGGCCTGGCCTGGGGCTGGTCCTCGTTCATGGTCTTCCGCTTTATCGGCGGATTGGGCATCGGCGCTTCGTCGGTATTAGGCCCGGTGTACATTGCCGAACTGGCCCCGGCCAAGTGGCGCGGCAGGCTGGTGGCCGCCTTCCAGCTCAATGTCGTCTTCGGCATCATGGTGGCCTATACGTCGAACTACGTGATCCGCACCATGCACCTGGGCGCGACCGAGTGGCGCTGGCAGGTGGGCATCGCCGGCGTTCCGGCTGTAGCTTTTTTGATCTTGCTGTTCGGCATTCCACGCAGCCCTCGCTTCTCCGCTTCGCGCAACCGGATTGACGAGGCTTTGGCCGTCCTCAAGCAAATGGGTGAGCCGGACCCCGAAGCTGAACTCGCCGACATCCGCTCGGCGCTGGTTCAAGAGCATGCCTCAGCTCACGAGCCCGTATTCAAATGGAAGTACCGCTACCCGCTATTTCTCGCGATTTCGATCGGCGCATTCAATCAACTGGCCGGCATTAACGCCATTCTGTATTACCTGAACAACATCTTTGCCGCCGCCGGATTCAGTCAGATTTCGAGCGACCAGCAGGCCATCGCAATTGGGGCCACGAATTTTACCTTTTGCGTGATCGGCATGTCGCTGATTGACAGGCTGGGCCGCAAAACCCTTCTGTTGATCGGTGCGGCGGGCTGTTCAACCTGCCTGGCAGGGGTAGCCTTGCTCTTCCATTCGCAGTCGCATCCTGGATTGCTTATCTGGCTGCTGGTGACCTACATCGCCTTCTTCTCTGTCTCGCAGGGCGCGGTCATCTGGGTGTATATCGGCGAGGTCTTTCCGACCTCGGTTCGCTCCAAGGGCCAGGGTGTGGGCTCTGCCAGCCACTGGTTCATGAACGCGGCCATCGCGCTCCTTTTTCCGGTGGTTGTCCATTCCTTCCATACGGAGACGCCGTTTGCGTTCTTCGCCGTGATGACCGTGGTGCAGTTCGTCGTGGTGCTGTTCGTTTACCCGGAGACCAAGGGCCAGACGTTGGAAGCGTTGCAGCGGAGACTGGTGCCGGGGGACTGATCGCGATCCGCTGACGGCGAGCCCGGCCAGCCTTACGATTGGCGGCCGGGCCCTGCGCGGAGCAGTGTCGAGCCTCTACGGGGACAGGATAGAATCGTATTCATCCCGCATATTTTTTCAGTGGAGACGAGTCGAATGTCGAACGCAAAACCGACGATAGTGCAGACCTGGGCCCCGGTGGCCGAGCAGATGATGGAGGTGGCCAAGACCACTTTCGAGATTCTGCGGGGGTACCGATTCGACGATTCATCGCCGCTGGCCGCCGCGAGTTCTCCGCTGGCCACCGCGATGCGTGCCGAGATCATTGCCGTAGGCCGCAAGCTCTGGGAGCGTCAGTATGTCGACGCCAACGCCGGCAACATCAGCGTCCGCCTGGGCCAGAAGTACCTGCTGTGCACGCCGACCATGGTGAGCAAGCGCGATATGGAGCCGGCCGACATCTGCCTTTCCGACCTGGAGGGCAACATTCTGGCCGGCGACCGGCCGCGCACCAGCGAGATTCTGCTGCACATGGAGATTTACAGGGGGAACCCGCAGGCGCAGGCCGTTGTTCATTGCCATCCGCCCGCCGCGAGCGCCTTTGCCATGACCGGCACCACACCGCCGGGCGGCCTCATCTCCGAGGTCGAGGCCTCGATTGGGCCGGTAGCGGTGGCCCCGTATGAGACTCCGGGCACGCGCGCCTTTGCCGAAACAGTGAGGCCGTTTGTGCGCGACCACAACACAATTCTGCTGTCGAATCACGGCATCGTCTGCTGGGCCGACACGGTGAGCCACGCCGAATGGCTGGTGGAGACCTACGAGACCTATTGCAAGACCTACCTGCTGGCGCAGCAACTGGGCAGGCCTCTCTCTTACATTCCGGACAACAAGATTGAGGAGATTCTGGAGATCAAGCGGCGGCTGGGATTGCCGGATGCGAGGCTCGCCGACCGGGGATAGGGCGCGGCGAAGATTAAAGTCCAACCGTGGTACACTGTACTTGCGCTCAGTGATTTGGCCGTGAGCGGCGTTCTGCCTTTTTGAAGGCAGCCTGCCTTGCACAGATTTTCCCAAGCCCCTACAGCGTAACCACTTGAGTCTCCCACCCGGTGACTCTGCCTCGGACTTTTTCATGGTCCGGCGAGAATAAAGCGTTCAGCCTCCTTGATTTGGCATGGCTGCGCTGACAACCGGGAGCAAGCGGGAGCGTGGTGCCGGCCGGCAGTGTGCCGCCTGGCAATGAAGTAGCGTGTGGCAGCTCCGGACCTCGAGCGTTCTCCCCTTGAATGTTCGCCGGTCAGTCTTTAGGAACGACTTTCGGTTCTCCCTTACGCATATTTGTAAGCAGGCCCGCGCCTGAGCAGCTTTCGTGTGCGCGCCTCCATGTCCGGTTCCGATTGCAGGTGCCACGTAAATTGGCGCTCCCGGAGCCCAACAGGAATGTACCCTATTTTGATTACCCAGTTTTCGCAGTTCACTTTGTCCGCGGCCCTGATGGCGCGGCTCAATGCCAACAAGTTTGAAACCCCCACACCGGTGCAGGCCGCCTGCATTCCTCCTGCTCTGGAAGGCCGCGACGTGCTGGCCACCGCCCAGACCGGAACCGGCAAGACGCTCGGCTACCTCATCCCGATTGTGGAGATGATGCAGAAGAACGAAACCAGGGGCGCACAGGCGCTCATCTGCCTGCCCACGCGCGAGCTTGCCATGCAGGTGGAGCAGGCTTTCATCTCGATTCGCTCCAACTCGATGCAGTCCGTGGCCCTGGTGGTCGGCGGGCTGGCCGAGCGGTCGCAGTTGGACTCCATTCGCCGCGGCGCGCGGTTGATCGTGGCCACCCCCGGACGCCTTGAGGATTACATCAAGCGCCGCCTCATCAAGCTGGATCAGGTCAAGATCCTGGTGCTGGACGAAGTGGACAGGATGCTCGACATGGGCTTTCAGCAGCCGATCGCACGCATCGCCTCCACGCTGCCGACCGAGCGCCAGACGCTTTGCTATTCGGCGACACTCGAAGGCCCGGTGAAAGAGGTTGCACGCAAGTACCTCAACAACCCGGCCCGCATCGAGATCGGCTCAGTGCTCAAGCCCGCGGACAACGTGGAATTGCGCACCTTTGAAGTGGAGCCGGACAAGAAGCAGGACCTTCTGGAGCATCTGCTTGGCGCCGAGACTGGCAGCTTTCTGGTCTTTGTGCGCACCAAGCACGGAGCCGACCGCGTGGCCCGCAGGCTGACAAAATCAGGCTGGTCGGCGACGCAGATTCACGGCGACCGCTCGCAGGCTCAGCGCAACGCAGCGCTGCGCAGCTTCTCCGAAGGCCGTCATCGCGTCCTGGTAGCCACCGACGTCGCCGCGCGCGGCATCGATGTGGCCAACGTGGCGCATGTCATCAACTTCGATATGCCCAAGGTGGCCGAAGACTTTGTTCACCGCGTAGGCCGCACCGGCCGGGCATCGGCGCATGGAGTGGCTTCCACCTTTGCCGGACCGTCGGAGCGCGGCGATCTTCGCAAGATCGAGCGCACGCTGTCGATCTCGATGAAGCGGTTCCGGGTAAGCACAGTCGCTGAAAACGCGGCGTAGTAGCATCTTTTAGCTGTTAGCTTTTCGGGTCTCTGTTCAACAAAAAGCGGTTGCTCCACCTTTGGCGCAGGTTCATTGCGCGTTGGGTAGGGCAACCGCTTTATTGCTGTGTTATGCTCCGCCTATCTTCCATAGAGAGGAACGAACCGGTCATGAATATTCCCGAGACCGTTATCTATGCTTTGATGGTGGGCGCCGTATCGACTGCTGGTGCAGCGTTCGGCAGTTGGCTGTCGTCGCGCGCTACAATCAGAGCGACCCGACACGCGCTCGAAGGCATAAACAGGCAGATCGAGTTCCAACGACTCGCAAAAGTAGCTGAATTTCGGCAAGCGTGGATAAATGATTTACGAGAATCGATGGCCACGCTGCAGTCGATCGGCGTGACGCCAAACCTCCATCAACAAGTACAAACGGAATTCTATCGAGCAGGGACAAAGATTGAACTTCTTATGAATCGAGGCGATATACGATACAAGGAGCTCCAGGATTGCATGTACGCCTTTCTTGCCGCGGAGACAATCGAGGAAAAGTATCTTTGCAACACGCCATTCGTCTCAGTCTGTCAGGACATCCTTAAGACAGAATGGGAGGTCCTAAAAAAGGATTTGAACGCGGCGAGTCCGGGCACAAGCACGTGACGCGGGAATTGCTTTTGACCTCTCGTGCTCATCACTTTCCCATTTGCCACTTGATTTGACTCCAGCGCATTTGGGAAGTTTTTCCTGACGATCCAGCTTTCCGTGCCTTGTCCAGCTAGAAGAGACTTGATAATATGTCAACAAAGGGGTATATTCCTCCACAACTCGACGAACCGGCTTTGAAGGCGCTCGTGTTGGATACATTAGGAAACGCTCCAGAGCTGGGAACGGTGGAAACCTACCACGCCCGCTTCGACCATCTTGAAAGAGGGCTTTCGGTCGATGATGTAATCCATGGCCTAGAGCGGGATTGGACCTTCGACAGGTCGCCAGAGTTCAACAAGGACGAGTGGCAATGGAAATATCGCATAGCCACCGAATCGATCGACGGTGACGAAATCGTCATCGTGATTGCAGTCGATACAACAAACCGATCGTTCGAGGTCGTCACCCGATGGAAATGAATCGTATTCACGATTGCAAGACAGCCCGCATTGAGAAGTTCGCAACGCCGGATGAGCCTTTTCACTTCATCGACAGCGGGCTGCCTTATGTGTACCTCGTTGGCATCAGGTACTTTGTTTGCGAGTGCGGAAGCGTGGTTGCGGAGATACCGGCGATCAAGCAGTTGATGCAGCTTATTGCCCGCGATATCGTCACGTCCCCTCTCGATTTGGCGGGAGAGGAAATCAGATTCCTGAGAAAGCGGCTAGGGAAGAAGGCGTCTGAGTATTCCACATACCTGGGTGTTGCGCCCGAGACACTCTCCCGGTTTGAGAACGGGAAACAGGCAATTTCGATTCAAGCGCAAAAGCTCGCAAGGCTCTCCTACTGCGTCTTCTCTGAAGATCCAAATCTGGCGGAGTGTGCTGGGACGATCCTCCAGTCGATCTTGGAGGAGATCAAGAGCAAGCACAAGAAGGCCAGGATTGTCCTAGAGATGGATACGAATCAGGAATGGCGCGAGCTTAAAGCGGCCTGAGGAAAGCCCTCAGTCCCTCCCCGGGATGGCTCTTCCGTCTCGCCACTTCGCCTGTCTGAGTCAGCGGCACAGTTCGTTCTCCTTTTCATTGACTCCTACCTCCATTTCGGTTATTCTGGAGACCTTGCGCGGTGTTGCGCCTGGGGTCTGTGTGTGCTCGGGGCCCCCAGCGACTGGTCTTCGTCGATGGGGTGATGCGGGCTCACCCGGACTCGGCTGGTAAGGCTCCTGAAGGAGGCAAACCAGCACAGGCCACGGGCTGCTGAATGTTGCAGTTGTTCGGCCCAGCCAGAGCCCATGAAGGGCCAGCCCCCGCAGTCCTCACCCGAACAGATTTGTTTGGCAGTGGGTAGAAATCAGGCCCGTGCGCTTTTGAGCGTGGGCAATATGCGTTTTGCGTCGGTTTTTTGAGAGGGTAGGAGTCAGATGGGTACCTTTGTTCCGAGCGGCAAGGATATAGTCCGCAAGTTTTTCGTGATCGATGCCAGCGGCAAGACGCTGGGACGGCTGGCGACCAAGGCTGCCGATGTGTTGAGCGGCAAGCTGAATCCCCAGTACGTGCCGTACATCGATGTTGGCGATCACGTGATCGTCATTAACGCTGAGAAGGTTCGCCTGACCGGCCTGAAGGCTCAGAGCAAGCTCTATCGCCGGTACACCGGATTCCCCGGTGGACTGCGCGAGGAGTCTTTCACGCGTCTTTTGAACCGCAAGCCGGAGCTGATTCTGGAGCAAGCCATCAAGGGCATGCTGCCCAAGAGCAAGATGGGCCGCCAGATGGCTACAAAGCTCAAGGTCTATCGCGGTGACAAGCATCCCCACCAGGCGCAGATGCCTGTGGCTTTGGAAATTCAGTAAAGCAGCTATCGGCTTTCAGCTATCAGCTTTCAGTTTTCCCTGCTGATGCGGAAAGTACAAGGCGGCGCAAGGAACTGAACGAAAGCATGAGTACGCTGAAGGCTGAAAGCTGACAGCTGAGAGCTAAGAGGAAAAGAATGGCAGATCTGGTTCAGTATTACGGGACGGGGCGGCGCAAGTCAGCGATCGCGCGCGTCTTTCTGCGTCCCGGCACGGGCGAGTGGAAGGTCAACGGCAAGGCATTCGACGTTTACTTCGTGACCGAGCAGCAGCGTGTGGCCGCCAAGCGCACTCTGGTTGTTGCCGACATGGCGTCCAGCTTCGACGTTGTCACCACCGTCAAGAGCGGCGGCGTGGCTGCGCAGGCAGATGCCGTCAAGTTGGGTATTGCCCGCGCATTGGTCGAGTTCAACCCGGAGCTGCGCAAGCTGCTCAAGGCCGAAGGCCTGATGACCCGCGACTCTCGTCAAAAAGAGCGCAAGAAGTATGGTCAGAAGGGTGCTCGCGCACGGTTCCAGTTCAGCAAGAGATAGTCGTCAGTGGGCAGTTGTCAGAGTTCACTTGTTGGTGCCGTGGTTTTTGAGGCTACTGACAACTGAACGCTGACAACTGACTACTCGGTTTTAAATCCCCGCGCAAGCGGTTTCAATCCGGGCCAGACGAAGGTTAGTCCGGATGCAATTTACGAAGGAGTCCCTTTGGCTACGATCACAATGAAGGAGCTGCTCGAAGCGGGTGTTCACTTCGGGCATCAGACCAAGCGCTGGAACCCCAAGATGAAGGAATACATCTTTGGCGAGCGCAACGGAATCTACATCATCGACTTGCAGAAGACGCTGAAGCTTTTCAAGGATGCGTCCAAGTTTGTCACCGAGCTGTGCGCGGGGGGCAAGACGATTCTCTTCGTCGGCACCAAGCGGCAGGCGCAGGATGCAGTGGCTGAGGAAGCCACCCGCGCGGGCATGCCCTACATCAACCAGCGTTGGCTGGGCGGGCTGCTTACCAATTGGGTGACTGTGCAGAAGTCAGTGAAGCGCCTTCAGGAACTAGATGATATGGCTACGGACGGCCGTTACGAGCTGCTCACCAAGAAGGAAGTCATCAAGATGGAGCGGGAGCGCAAGCACCTGCAGGCGAACCTAGCCGGCATCAAGAATATGAAGCGGCTGCCTGATGCTCTGTTCATCGTTGACTCGAACAACGAGGCCATCGCCGTAAAGGAAGCCCGCAAGCTTGGCATCCCGGTAGTCGCCGTCGTTGATACGAATTGTGATCCCACCGTGGTCGACTATGTGATCCCCGGCAACGACGACGCTCTGCGCGCCATCCGCCTGTTCACCTCGAAGATTGCCGACTCGGCGGCCGAGGGCGTGAACCTGGTCGGCGACAAGGCATTTGCCGAGGAACAGCCCCTGCCGGTTGAAGTTGCGGCAGCGGCTGTGGCGGAAGAAGCCGCACCGGTTGAAATTGTGGATCTGGAAGCTGCCCTGGGTGGCGGCATTCGCAAGGCGCCTGCCGCGGTTGCGGCTCTGGACGAGGCCGAAGCGGCCGAAGGCGCACTTTAATCAATCCTGCGCATGCAAATGCGCAATCTGAGACGAGCGTGGCCGCCCGGTTCAGGTGCCACGCTTTTCTTATGCCGGAAACGCTTCGGCATGAAACCTCATGACGCTGGCGCGAAGCCATGAAAAGAGAGAAGACTACTGTGAGTGAAAAAATTGATGCCAAGCTCGTAAAAGAGCTGCGCGAGAAGTCCGGCGCCCCCATGGGCGATTGCCTCAAGGCCTTGCAGGAGACCAAGGGCAACATCGAAGACGCTTTTGTAGTGCTGCGCAAGCGGGGCATGGCCTCGGCGCAGAAGAAGGCTTCACGCTCCACGAACGAAGGCGCGATTGGCACCTACATTCACGCCGGCGGCAAAATCGGCGTGCTGCTCGAGCTGAACTGCGAAAGCGACTTTGTGGCCCGCACCGAAGACTACCAGGAGCTGCTGAAGGATATCGCGATGCACATCGCGGCCTCCGATCCACGCTACGTCAAGCCCGAGGATGTGACTCCGGAAGACCTGGAGCGGGAAAAGGAGATCTTCCGTGCCCAGGCCGCTGCCACCGGCAAGCCCGCCCCTGTGATCGAGAAGATTGTGGACGGTAAAATGGCAAAGTTCTACGAAGAGGTTTGCCTACTTGAGCAGCCCTTCATCAAGGACCAAGCTGTGAGCATCAAGGAACTGATTGCGCAGAAGGTCGGCAAGCTGGGTGAGAACATCACCGTCCGCCGCTTCGCCCGCTTCAAGGTTGGCGCGGCCGAATGGACCGTCGCGCAAACTAAGGCCGTTGAAGCAACTGCCACCGCAGAGTAATTTTTGCGCCACGAAAACCAAAGGGGCAGTCCGCTATGCGGACTGCCCCTTTTAGTTGGGTGCGCCCAGCATGGGCGCGTTCTTACGGGTGCGAGTCCCGTCGTAAGCTGGTCACAGTAAACGAAGTGAAGCGCAACTGCATGAGGGTGACCGAGTG
>CAIKND010000214.1 GCA_903828675.1 uncultured Acidobacteriaceae bacterium | reverse complement strand
AGACCCTCCCAACACTCCCCAAACTGCTCCAAACTCTCCTGCGAAAACCGCGAAGTTGTCATACAAACAACTTCGAACCTACACGCGCTGCTTCAAAGTACCTTCTATGGTTCGATCAATTTTCAAATGCGTTTGCCCTGACTTTAACCTGTCTCGCTCTTACCCCAGGCATCCCGCGTGGAGTAGACTGGTTGCGCTCGTTGATTGACGCAGTCTCGGCCAGCAGATACTCACTTCTGAAATGCGAGGAAGCAATGATGAAAGATACTATAGCACGCCGTCAGTTTCTAAAGACTGTTGGAGCGGGCGCATTGACAGGCGCGGGCTTTGAGATCGGTGCTTCGCGCTCTTATGCTGCCGCCTCAGTGCTCAGCTCGGATTCACCTAGAACAGCCCGGCTCCTTGTGGGATGTTGCGCCTACTCTTACCGTGAGTTGCTTACCCACGGGCCAATGACGATGGAGGATCTCATCCTCAAGGCCGTCGAACTCAAGGTAGACTCTGTTGACATGACGGTGTATTACCTCAAGTCCACTGATCCCGGTTACCTTGAGAACCTTCGCCATCTTGCGTATAAAAATGCGGTGACGTTTTCCGGGGCGGCCTGCGGCTCCAGCATGGTTCAGGCAGAGGCCGGCAAACGAGCGGACGTCCTGCAACAAATCAAGAGTTGGATTGATGTTACAGACCGCCTCGGCGCTTCGCATTTGAGGATTTTTGCCGGCCCTCTGCCATCGGGCGTCAGTATGCAGCAGGCCACCAACTGGGTAGTCGAGGGCATGAAGACTGCATGCGACTACGCTGCGCCGAAGGGAATTACGTTGGGCCTTGAAGACCACGCAGGCGTATCGCAGAGCGCGGATGTTTGCCTCGAGATCATGCACCGCGTAAATTCGCCCTATGCCGGCATCAACCTCGACATAACTCATTTCATTCCAGGTGCGACTCAGGATGCCTACGCGCAGATTGCCGCGTGCATTCCTTACGCCACTGTGACCCACATCCGCGAAAGCTTTGACGATCAGAGTCCGATCGATATGGATCGCGTCTGGAGGCTCTTCGCGCGGGCCGGCCATAAAGGGCATATGTCTCTCGAGTACGAGCCCGGTCCCCATGGAGAACCAGCCATAACCGGAGTTCCGAAAATGATTGCAAAGATTCGCGAGCTTTGCACAAAATATTCCAGCATCTGACCGCTGCCGCAGGATGCAGGTGTTTGCCCTTGGAGCCTCTGATCGAGTTCAGATGCGGAAGCACGATTTCGCATCTGAAGCGCGAGTTGAGCATGCAAATATAGAGGACCTGCTCGAGCCGTCCATTCAAAATCGCCGCTCGCTGAGAGGCTTCCATAAGTGCTTCCTCGCATATTGAGAGAGCGCCGCGATTTCGCTTGGGATCCGATTACTTTTCCTGACTCTTGCTCTCTACCGCTGGCCGACTTCGCCGGTATTGCGCGGCAGACTCTAACCTTGAGAAGACGGCCTTCGTATGCTCGCCTGCGCAAAGCCGCGATGTACGCGTCGTAACTTGTCAGTCGCTGGTCGCTGTGCGATGATTTCGAGATGTTCCGGCAATCATTATCCTTGGCATTTCTTTCAGTTACCCTGCTCACAGGCAACGCTGTACTCTCCCTCGGCCAGCAATCCCCGGCAGTGAGCGCACAAGCCGATCTCATTGTTTATGGCGGCACCGCCTCCGGAGTCATCACGGCATACTCTGCCGCACGCGAAGGTCTATGCGGATTGCAGCTACGAAGGCGACCTGATGGCGCAGACAGGTGCCACCTATACTTTCGGTCGCGAGCCAGCATCACAATACGGCGAAGATCTCGCCGGCGTCCGCGCGCAATCGACCGGACACAGGTTTCCATGGCCCATGTCGGCCTATGATAGCCAACACAAGCTTCTGCCGGAAATCACTCCCGGACCGCTTGCCGCACCCGGCAGCGGAGACAAACTGCTTCAGGCATATAACTTCCGCGTCATTCTCACGCGCGACCCTGAAGACCGCCTCCCCTTTCCCAAGCCCGAGCAATACAATCCCGCACGCTTTGCTTTGTTAAGGCGCTACCTCTCCGAATTTGAGTCGCACATGCACCGTGCGCCCCAGCTCGGCGACGTAACCAACCCCGTTTTGATCCCGAATCACAAAGCAGACTTCAATAACAACGGCCCTGTCTCTACGGACTATATTGCCCACAGTTGGAAGTTCCCGGATGCTTCTTATGCTGATAAACAGGCCATATGGGACGATCATCTCAATTATGTGAAGAGCTTCTTCTACTTCCTCAGTACAGACCCGACTGTTCCTCCCGGCCTGCAGAAAGAGACCAATGACTGGGGCCTTCCCAAAGACGAGTTTCCCGATACCGGTCACTGGCCCAATCAACTCTACATCCGCGAATCCCGCCGCATGATTGGAAGCTACGTTGTTAGACAAGCGGACCTGCAGACGGCGCGAACCAAGCCCGATTCCATCGGAATGGGCTCCTACAACAGCGATTCACATAACATTCAACGCGTCGCTCTCGCGGATGGTACCGTTATGAATGAGGGTGACGTTCAGGTCTCGGTCCAGCCCTATGAGATTCCTTTTCGGACCATCCTCCCAGAGCGCTCGCAAGTAGAGAACCTATTGGTTCCCGTTTGCTTCTCTGCGACCCATGCGGCCTATTCGTCTCTGCGCATGGAACCGCAATACATGATCATCGGCCAGGCTGCCGGCGTCGCCGCTTCGATTTCGAGCCGTAAGAAAATCGCTGTCCAAGATGTTCCCATCGAGGAACTGCAGCAGAAGCTTCATGCGCACGGGGCCATCCTGCACCAGGTCGAGGCGACTCCCGCCCAATGATCTGGCGCTGTCCAGCGTGCCCTGTATCCCTGGCACCGAATCTGGCCTTCGGATGGATTGACTTACAATGCTGCTAATCCAATAATCAATACGAATGGATATCTACGAAGAGATCGTGAAGCTGCGGCGCGAAGGCCACAAGGCGGCCGTGGCCACCATCGTCAACGTGCGCGGTTCCATTCCTTCGTTCAAAAGCGCCAAGATGCTGGTTCGCGATGATGGCACCATCGCCGGCACCATTGGCGGTGGCTGCGTCGAGGCCGAAGTTTGGCAGGCGGCGCGAGAGGTCATCGCAAGCGAATCACCACGCACCCTGACATTCGATCTCAACCAGGATCCGAGATACGACACAGGCTTAGTCTGCGGAGGGACTTTGGAAATCTTCATCGAACCCATACTGCCGCAGCCTCTGCTGTATATCTTCGGCGGAGGCCACGTAGGGCACGAACTATACAAGGCTGCCGCCAATGTCGGGTTTGATGTCATCGTCGTGGATGATCGCGAAGCCTACGCCAACCGCGAGCGCTTCCCCGAGGCTCGACATGTGATCGCCGCCGATTTCGACAAGGCACTGGCTGATCTCAACCCGCTCGAGTCTTCCTACATCGTGATCGTCACGCGCGGCCACCGGGATGACATGCGCGTTCTGCGCTGGGCAGTGCAGACGAATTCCCTCTACATTGGGATGGTTGGCTCGAGGAGAAAGGCCATCACCATCTTTCGCGAGTTGACCAGCGAAGGACTGAATGCCGAGCTGTTTGGGCGCGTATACTCCCCGGTGGGCCTGGATATTGGCGCAATCACACCCGAAGAAATTGCCATTGCTATCACGGCCGAGATCATTGGCATCCGTCGCCATGCAGAACGCGCTCTACCGCACATGAGTTGGTTTCAAACGGCCAGGTTAACTTCCGCTGATGCCGCAGATGAGGACTCCTTGGTCGCAACCGCAGATTGCTGCGATGACGCCGCAAAGCCGAGTTAATCGTCCCTGTACTCTCTGTTATCGTTTACCTATGAACAGCAGGCTCAGTCTCTGCGGTGTGATCCTTGCTGCGGGTGAGTCATCGCGCATGGGTCGAGACAAGGCTCTACTTCCCTGGCCTCCAGCGGCAAAGGGCGCGACTCATTCCTCCGCCCAGACATTTCTCTCCGCCTCAATCTTCGCGTTGCGGAGATTAACTGAAACGGTAGTGGTTATTGCAGGAAAGAATTCGCAAACCCTGGCGCCCATGACTGAGGCTTGCGGTGTTTCGCTGGTATCGAATCCAGTTCCTGAAAGGGGCCAATTCAGTTCCCTCCTGGTTGGAATGCGAGAAGTTCTGGCGCGCGACTGCGACGCAGCAGTAATCACATTAGTGGATTGTCCACCACTCAGCGCCACGAGTTTGGAGAAGCTGAACCTCGCATTCGAGCAGGCGCTTTCCGTTGGCCAGTGGGGAGTGGTGCCAGAAAACGACGGTAGGCATGGGCATCCGCTTTTCGCAGGCCGCAAACTTATTGAGGCCTTCCTCGCAAGCCATTCAACAAGCAACGCGAGAGCGATCAGGCGCGCACATGCACAATACATCGAGTACGTCTCTGTCCCCGATTCCCTTGTAAGTTGTGATGTGAATACGCCGGAAGAATACAAGGCATTGATAGATCCAGCCGTCCCGAAACCCCATTAGCCCTTCGAGTTGAGTTGAGCCAGAGCCGCTGTCAAGGCATCTAGCGCCAAATGCCCGGCATGGGAGGAAGCCGCAGGCAAGCCGCCCACGGCCCTAACCAACTCTTCCCTCCGCAGTTCTCTGGCGCCCTCCACCGTTTGTCCCCTTACCAATTCGGTCAATGCCGAACCGCAGGCCATCGACGCAACACACCCTTTCGCAAGAAAACGGATATCTTCGATATGATCGCCCGCAAGCTTCAGTGTCAACTGGAGTACATCGCCGCACGCCGGATTCTCCACTTGGACTGAAACATCCGCATCGGGAACAACTCCGGCGTTGCGTGGATACTCAAAGTGGTTGAGAACCTGAGAAGAGTACATCCGCTCCACCTACTGGGCAACTGAGACAGAAGCAATCAATTCGAGGCCATCGCCTTTGCCTGCTGCAATTCAAGAATCTCGGTGACCAGAAACAAATCCGTGAGCAGCGCTCGCAAATGCATCGATGCGTTCAGGTTGTCCACCAATTGGGAACTGATAACAGGCTGAGCCAGGACCAGTTCGATGGCGGCGATGGAGCTTTGCGCATCTCGTACCAGTACCGCAAAGAACGCCTGATACTTTTCGGCGGGCACGAACTGTTCTTGCTTTATCGTCGACGCACAGCACTCTTCCAGGCTACGCATCGCTTCTACCGCCCGAGCTAATTGCCGCCGGACCTGCTTTCCCGACTCGCTACCCTCATCACTGGGGAATCCTTGTGCGGCATACGAAAGTGCGAATTCGTAGCACTCTTCAATCGTGTTGCAGTTTTCCTGAATGACTGTCGGCATCATTTGCGGCTAGCCCCGTTCTTCCCGTGTGGTTGATGGCTTTTCAATAGCCCACCGCTGTGGATCGTGTTCTTCCAGATAGAAATCCCGGCTCATCCAGCCGAAGACCATCGACTTGGTAATGGCGCGCTTCTCCGGCCGAATTCCAAAATAGACATGTACCATGATCAATACGATCAGGCCAACGCCTGCCAACCCGTGAAGCACATACATCATCCCCCAGGTCATGTCGCCGAACAAATACGGATTGCGTGTGAAGATGCCCGCCGTGTTCACGCGCTTCATCATGAACAACCCTGTCACGATCACTGCCAGGCCGGAAAGCAAAATGACTGCGTGATAAAACTTATTCTCCAGCGGATACTTCGCAAATCGATCCGGGGGCGGCGCTTCCTTGCCTATGGATCGCAGCAATCTTCTTCTGGCATCGCGAAGGTCGATCTTGTCCGGCCAGATGGACCAGAAGTCCATGAAGAATGAAGCGTGAATGACGTGAAAGAGAATAGACGCAGTAAGTACCAAACCTGCGATCCAGTGGTACGCCACCCAATTGAACTTGATGCCCGCCTTGGGAAGAAAAGCCGTGAACAATAAAACAAACATCGCGATCGCCATCACCCAGTGAAAAGCGCGCGCCACCATCGAGTGCCTTGGTACACGCTCGGGGATTGCAGCCAGGGCCTCCGGCGAATCGTTCTTGGTAAATTTCTTTGGCGCGGCAATCATCCCCACGTAAATCGCGTGCACGATCATGAAGGTCAATCCCGCAATCAGCGCAACCCAAATCAGGTACCACGCAATATGAATCGGAACCGCTCTTCCCCACGGACTCGTTGCCCAGGTTATAAAGTCCATGTTGCCTCCTGCACGCCGCCGATGGCGCGCTTCACCAGGTTTCTCATCAGCGGAATCTTGTATGTGTTGAACTGCAATGGAAGAGCGCCCTGCACCGCGAGTTTGCCTGCTATCTCGCCGGTGGCCGCATCCGCCGGCTTCCCTCGAACCACATCTTCAACGGCCCTCAAGCGCATCGGGCGGGGAGCCACTGCGCTAACCGCAATCCGCATTCTGTCGATGTTGCCGCCGGACATAACCGTTGCTGAAGCCACGTTCATCAACGCGAAATCCCACACATTGCGGTCGCGCACCTTTTCAAAATAGAACTTGGCGCCTGCCCAGGTTGCTGGAATGCGAATCGCTGTGAGCAGATCGCCCGGCTCAAGAATATTCAGGCGCGTGATGTCAATCTCAGGTCCAACAAAATAGTCCTCCGCATCCACAATGCGCTCGCCCTTCCCGGCCTGAATCACAAACTTTGCATCGAGTACAATCAGCGCCGGAGCGGAGTCCGAAGGATGCACTGCAACGCAGCGGTTCGCACCGAAAATCGCATGTTCGCGATTGCGCCCCACTGGCGTATCTGCATAACAGATATTGCCGCCTGCGCGATAGCACGGCCATCCACCGCGGTAGTACCAGCAGCGCGCATCCTGCGATATATTACCGCCAAGCGTACCTTGATTGCGAATCTGCGGCGAGGCTACCAATTCCACAGCCTGAGCCAGCACTCCAAACTTTTCTTTGATTACAGGGTGATCGGCAATCTCAGTAAGCGTAGTCATCGCGCCAATTTCGATGCCATCGCCAGTCGTCCGAATCCCCTTCAGTTCGTCAATCCCACTCAGGTCAACCAGCACCTTCGGCTTCTTGATCCGATCTTTGAGCCAGTCGAAGCTGTCGAGTCCGCCGGCCATCACCCAGGCATCTTCCCCGTGCTTCTCCAGCAGCTTTTGCGCGTCAGCGGCCGAACTCGGCTGAAGCAAATCAAAAGCGGGCATCACGTCTCGTATTACTGCCATAGCTCTCTCCGTTCACACCTTCATCAGATGTGGGCCATCAAGGGATGTTGCATCGGACGTCCCGCTTCCAACGACGTCAGGATTGTGTCGGCATTCACCGGTGCGCGTTGGAAGATCTCATCCCCTAGCGCGTCCGAAAGAGCATTGAGGATCGATGCGCACCCGCCGCCAACAGGCGGTTCTCCCACGCCACGGGCACCCACCGGCGTCTCCGGATCCGGAATGTCGAGCGCTTCCCATTGCATGTCCACAGGCACATCCAGAATCGTGGGGGGGCGATTCTGGTAGAAGCGCTTTGCAACGGTAACACCATAATGAGGGTCGAACACCCACTTTTGCCCGATCGCGTGGGCAATGCCCAGCGTCGAACGGCCTAGGATCTGACCACCCAGCGCCCGCGGATGAAGCACCGTGCCAACATCGGCATAAGCGAGAAAATCGACGATGTAATATTTGCCCGTTTCCATATCGACTTCGACCTCTGCGAAACTAGCGACGTATGAAAACGTGTTGCCATCGTGGGGGTACTTGTCTTTCGCGGCCGCCACTAGTCCCTGCCCCGCCAGCGCCGCTACTGAAGCTTTGGTGAGTTTGTTTACATCGGGATTTACCTGGTGGCCGTCGTAGATGCCGCCTAGTTGAATCGCCCGCTGCGCCGCCTGCGCAAAGCTCATCCCCGCGCCGCCGCCCTTCCTGAAGACGCGCTGGTTGGCAACTTCATAATTATCCGGCTGGCCGCCCAGAGCCTTGGCGGCAATCTCCTTCAGCCTCTGCTTGCATTCCGTTGCCACGGCATGAGCAGCGCGCGTCATGGCGTGGGTTGTCTGGCTGCCTCCGGATGCGCAGGTGTATGGAAAGTTCTTTGACGTATCGCCCCAGATCACGTCGCACATTTCCCACGGCACGCCCAGCACCTCGGCACCGGCGCGGTGAACATCAATCACTGACTCCGTGCCCAGGTTCCCAATGCCTGATTGGAATTGCACGCGTCCCTGTGGTGTAATTACCAGCAATCCATCAAAACCGGTACTTCCCCCCACAAAACAACTGAGCGAGACGCCAACGCCTCGCACCTTCGAGCCAATCCGCTTAGGCTGCCGCGCCACCCGCTCCTGCCACTTGAACTGCTCGGCGCCGCGGTCGAGTGCCTCTTTCAGAAAGCAACTAGTCGTATATCCACGCTTACCGTTTGCGGGTGGACCAAACTCCGCCTTCCCCTCGGGACAGTTGACCCGGCGCAACGCCACCTGATCGACGCCGAGTTTGCGCGCGGCCTTGGCCAGAATCGGCTCGAAAATTGCAATGCCCTGCATGCCTCCCGGCGCGCTCTGAGCACTGCGGGGTGGCGTGTTGGTCATCACCGATACCGCGCGCTGCCGCATCGCCGGAGGCTGGTACAGCAGCGAAACAATGCGCGCTGCCGATGCACCATCGCCCTGCGCTTCATACGCGCCGCTGTTGCACACAGTGAACATATCCACAGCTGTAATCCGACCATCCTTGGCGAAGCCCATCTTAACTCGCCCTTCAACGCTGGGCCGCGCACGCCCAATAAAGTGCTCCTCCTCGCGACTGATCCGCATCATCACTGGGGCGTTCAGCTTCCTCGATAGGATCGCGGGAATGATCATCGTGATGCCGCCTGTAATCTTGCTCCCAAATCCGCCGCCGGTATATTTACTGATGAACACGACCTTGCTCTCATCGATATTCATCCATTTCGCAATCGCGGGCCGCGTCTGTGCTGTGCTCTGCGTTCCTGAATGTAGAAAGAGCTTGCCGTTCTGCCAGTAAGCCATCGCCGTGCGGGTTTCCAGACACTGGTGGCTTACGTCCGGTGTAACGAACGTCTCGTCAAGTATCAGTGCTGCCTTGCTGAACCCCGCATCGACGTCGCCAAAGGACCACTCGTCAGGCGCATGCCCCATCGGCAAGCGGCCTTCGTTGTAGTCGGCAAAGTCCTTCTCCGTCCACTTCAGTTCTGAAAGTTGAGGCACGGGTGGATTAGGCGGCGCCGGCCTTACCCAGACATTGCCGTCTTCGCGTGGATTCGGTCCGCCGGGCCGCAGGCTTTCCAGCGGATCAATCACAAAAGGAAGCTTCTCAAAATCAATCCTGATCTTCTCGATAGCTTCGGCCGCGGTCAGTTCATCCACTGCCGCCACTGCGAGAATCGGATCGCCCTGGTAGAGAGGCTCATTGGTCAGTGCCCGCTCGCCCCATTTACTAGCCTTGATCACGGTTCCGTTATCATTCAGGCTGTCGGCGGGGGCGGGAATGTCGTCCGCAGTAAGAATCGCCTTGACACCGGGAATCGCCAGCGCCTCGTCCATGTGGATGCGCTTGATGCGCGCATGCGGCACCGGGCTCAGCACCAGTCTGCAAAACAGCATGCCTTCGGCACGGAAGTCCTCTGCATATTTTGCCTTGCCGGTCACCTTCGCAAGCAGGTCGTTGGTCTTGTAATCTTTGCCAATCAACTTGTACCCAGGGCCATACTTGCGCTCCGATGGCTTGGGCTGGCCGGTCACTTTGGGCGTTACGCTCTCTGACATGCTCAGGCCCTCCTCATGTATTCCGCGCCACGCATCATGGCGTCGAGAATCTTGTTATAGTCCTGGCAACGGCAAAGGTTGCCCGAGACGCCATGGGCAAATTCGACTCGCGTGGGATTGGGATTCTTCTTCAGAAAGCCAACGGCCGACATAATGAACCCGGACATGCAGAAGGCGCACTGGAAGCCCTGTTCGTCCACCACCGCTTGCTGCACCGGATGCAGTTTGCCGTCGGCTGAGGCCAACCCTTCAATGGTGACCACCTTCTTGCCGCGCACGGTATGAGTAAGCGTTGAGCAGCTATAGTGCGGCACGTCGTCAATAAGCACGGTGCAGGCGCCACATTCGGCCCGGTCGCAACCTAGCTTGGTTCCTGTCAGTCCGAGTTTGTAACGAAGCGTCCAGGCCAGGGTCTCCTGCTTCATCACGTCCACGCGCCGTTGCATGCCGTTCACGTTGAGGGTAATCAGTCGTTCACCTGCGGAGGACATCTGGCCGTGCACGGCGGACGCAAGGAATCTGTAATTCGCCGCGGCAACTATGCCCCCGCTGGCGATGACCCCCTTGATGAACCTGCGCCTGGTAACTGCTTTTGGCGTGCCCTCGGTCGTCTTAACATCAGGAATCTCCGACATAGCCGATTCTCCCGTATCATTCTTCTCTTGGAGCACATTCACTGCGAGCCTGAGCCAAAACTTGGGTGGAGCACAAATTCAAATCTCCGCCGCAGTCACTTAAACAACAAACACTCCAAGGGTCGCAATGCTGCTTCAGGGGATTGCAATGCTGCGCATATCTTAGCCTCCGATTCACGCCTTTGTGAAGCCCAAAAGCCAGACCCGTGCCGCCGCTGCAAAAACATGTCTCTAGGAGTGTGTCGGTCATAGCGTTTTCGCAAAAGCCAACTTAGCGGTTTGCCGGGGAGGTATTCGAAGTGTGTCGCGCAGGTGGTGAGCCGGTTTGCGGATGACAGTGTGTT